>NZ_LT009719.1:368461-455740 GCF_900013495.1 Agrobacterium genomosp. 2 str. CFBP 5494 | reverse complement strand
TGTTCGATAGTGTAGTTTCGGGTGTTCGCATCGTTCATTTTTCAGCCGTCCTTCTTGCGATGAACGCGCGGAGCATTGTGAAGTTCTGCTGCCGGGATCCGGTCTGAAGAACTTCGCCGGCGCGCCGCCTGATCAACTCGCACGTCCGGGTGCGAGCCTAGCCGTGTCGCGCCAGCAAAGATCACCAGCAGCCATCTATCGTCAGTTTTTGTCGAGGCCCTGGGCCATTTCCAGATGATGCTGGAGCGCCGGTAACGTTTTTGCCGCCCACGCCTTAAGCTCCGCATTATCGCCGCCCTCGGCGTAGCGCTTGAAAAGATCAACGGCGTCTTCATGCGCATCGACCTGATCATCGATATATTCTTCGTTGAACTCGTTGCCGTCGAGTTTTGCGAGGTCGTCTACTTCTTCCTTGTGATCATCTGTCAGAGCGGTGACCGGTGTCCCGTTCACCTTGCCGCCGGATAACAGGGTTTTCAGTTCCGAACTTGTTTTCTCATGCCCGGTGATCATTTGCTGCGCAAAGGCTTTGGTTTCCTCGTTCCCTTTGGTGAGGGCGAGTTTGCTTGATTCAATTTCGAAGATATCGCTTGCCGAGGCCTGCAAGATGAAATCCTCGGTTTTTGGCGCGACGCCAAGTGCGGAATTGACGCCGGTGGATTCCGTCGCGGATTGCGCCAAAGCAGTTCCGGCGACGAGTGCGAACGCGAGGGAAAGAATGGTCTTCATTGTTGAGCCTCCTGATGGTTGAGGCTCCACCAACCGTGATGGGCAAGAAATGTTCCTCGGGGTGGAAGAAAAGCCCGCTTGAACGGCGTTGCCGGTTGCCGGAGTTGACGCATCGCCTCGGGATAATGTCCATGCGAGGCGGGCACTCTGTACGGGCCAGAATTCAGGGGTCGACTTCGATCCGAATGATGCTATGGTTCATACATTGCTACCAACCGAATTCGTAGGCGGTGGCAACTGAGGGTTACTATGTGCTCCCGCCTGCTTTTTGCGGAGATGCACATATGTTGCATCCGTCAAATTTCGAATATTGTCTGCTACGACGAATTCTCGTTCGTTGGGCCGCCCGTTTCACATCAGATGAGACGTTGCAGGCCAAACTCGTGGAAAAGACGATACGCAAAACTCTTCAGGATTTTCTGCTGAAGGATGATGGTGCAGCCATCGACCTCGAGTTGCTCGCGACGATGCGCCGGTTGGCGTTATGCGAGTTTGGTGTGAAAAGAGATCAGCAAAATCAGGCGCCGCCGGTTGACGTGGCCGAAGGACGCGGCGCATCTCCGCAATAGCGGTATCTCCGCAGTGATATCTCTCCGACTGCGCCATAGGGCGGAACGGAGAACGGTGGCCGGATAACGGCAGTTGGCCGCAATTTTCTTTCTTTTCCGTTGTCGGGAATGTTTTTTCCTTTCCGCGACGCAATAGAGCGGTTATTTCCGCGTCAGAAAACGCGCACTTTGCTAGATGTGCGCAGCTATTGACATGACCCGGGCCCTTTGATGACGACTGACGTTCCCTGCGCATTGGCGGTTGACGATATCCACAAGAGCTTTGGTTCTCACGAGGTTCTGAAAGGTATTTCGCTCAAGGCGCACAAAGGGGATGTCATTTCCGTCATTGGCTCCTCAGGCTCCGGCAAGAGCACGTTCCTCAGATGCATCAATTTCCTCGAAGTTCCGGATCGTGGCCGCGTGATCGTGAATGGCGAGGAAGTGGCCGTGAAGTACGGTCGGGACGGCAATGCCATGCCGCAGAGCTGGCGCCAGGTGGAGCGTTTGCGCACCGGTCTTGGCATGGTCTTTCAGAATTTCAATCTATGGGCCCACCGCACTGTACTTGAGAACATCATAGAAGCCCCGGTGCATGTGATGGGCGTGAAACGTGCGGAAGCCATCGAGAAGGCTGAAGCGCTGCTGCACAAGGTCGGGCTTTACGCGAAGAAGGATGCTTATCCGGCGTTCCTGTCCGGCGGTCAGCAGCAGAGGGCAGCCATAGCCCGCGCGCTCTGCGTGGAGCCGGCGGTGATGTTGTTCGACGAACCCACCTCGGCGCTGGACCCGGAGCTGGTCGGCGAGGTGTTGAAGGTGATCCGTGATCTCGCCGAGGAAGGCCGCACCATGCTTCTGGTGACACATGAGATGCGTTTTGCGCGCGATGTGTCGAGCCATGTCATGTTTCTGCATCAAGGCCGCGTGGAAGAAGAAGGATCGCCGGAACGGGTCTTCGGCAATCCTCTGAGTGCGAGGTGCCGGGAATTCACCGGCGCGCTCGCGAGCTGATTTTTTCGTAACAGGAGATTTAAATGAAATTCTTCGCCTCAATGCTGGCCGGTGCGGCTTTCGCGCTGTCCGCTTTCTCCGCCAGCGCAGACGTCCGCTTCGGCGTCATGAACGAAAGCTATCCGCCTTTCTTCGCGCAGGACGCCAGTGGCAAGTGGCAGGGCTGGGAAATCGACCTGATGGATGCCGTCTGCGCCGAGATGAAGGAGAAATGCTCCATCGTCGCGCTATCCTGGGACGGTCTCATTCCCGCGCTTGAGAGCAAGAAATTCGATGTGATCTGGTCTTCCATGTCCAACACGCAGGAGCGCCAGAAGGTGATTGGCTTCACCGACAAATATTACAATACCCCGAGCAAGCTGATCGGGGCCAAGGACGGAAAGCCGGGGGCAACGGCTGAAGACGTGAAAGGCAAGACCATCGGTATCCAGGTCGCCACCATTCAGTCTGCCTATTATGCAAAGTATTTCAAGGATGTAGCCGACGAAAAAACCTACCAGACGCTGGATGAGGCGTTTCAGGATCTGGCTGCGGGTCGTATCGATTACGTCTTTGGTGACTCACTTGTTCTCGACACGTTCCTGAAAAGCGATGCCGGCAAGGATTGCTGCGCGGATGCCGGCAATGTTGCTGACGACCCGGAAATCCTCGGACTTGGCGTTTCAGGTGGCGTACGCA
The DNA here is from genome assembly GCF_900013495.1 of Agrobacterium genomosp. 2 str. CFBP 5494. Lineage (NCBI taxonomy): Bacteria > Pseudomonadati > Pseudomonadota > Alphaproteobacteria > Hyphomicrobiales > Rhizobiaceae > Agrobacterium > Agrobacterium genomosp. 2. The sequence goes on along the minus strand of NZ_LT009719.1, from coordinate 452,774 downwards.
AGGACGACAACGAACTGAAGCAGAAGCTGAACGCCGCCATCGCCGCCGTCCGCGCCAGCGGCAAATATGATGAGATCACCAGGAAGTACTTCAGCTTCGATATCTACGGCGCGAAGTAATCCGGGTCGGGTTCGGCAGATGGCAAGCCTGGATACAATGTTGCAGCTTCTGTCACCCTATCCTCCGGGATGGGGTGGTACCCTGTTGACGGGTGCTGCAGCGACGCTTGCCATCTCGGCCGGGGCCTATCTCATCGGCATCGTCATCGGCATGGCGGGCGCCTTGGGCAAGCTTTCGGGCAACCGCGGGCTCGAAACCGTCCTCAATCTCTACACCACGCTCATCCGCTCCGTGCCGGAACTGATCCTGATTGTAGGGCTTTATTATGCCGGAACCGACGGGCTCAATCGCCTGCTGCAGCTGGCCGGATTGCCGGTGCTCGAGGTCAACGGCTTCATAGCAGCAGTGGCGGTTCTGGGCTTCGTGCAGGGCGCTTACATGACGGAAGTGCTGCGCGGGGCGATAATGGCGATCCCCAACGGCCAGATCGAAGCGGCGAGGGCTTTCGGCATGTCTCCCCTCCTGCGGTTTCGCCGTGTCGTTCTGCCGGCGCTTTTGCCCAATGCTCTGCCGGGGCTTTCCAACCTGTGGCTCGCCGTCACCAAGGACAGTGCGCTTGTCGCCGTTGTGGGGTATCAGGAACTGGCGCTCGCGACCCGGCTCGCCGGTGCAAGTACCAAGCAGTATTTCCTGTTCTTCATGGCTGCGGCCCTGATGTATCTGGCGATCACCCTCGTCTCCAATGTCATCTTCAGGCAGATCGAACGGCACGTGCGCCGTGGTCAGCCCAGTCTGGCGTGAGGGAGATTGGCGATAGATTTTTCCTGGGTCGGGAAATACTGGCCGCTTCTTCTCTCCGGAGCATGGCAGACGATCGCCCTGCTCGTGATCTCCGTCTGCTGTGGTTTCGTTCTCGCCATCGGACTTGCCTTCGCGCAGGTCAGCGGCGGCCGAATGATCCGGATTCTCGCGCGTGGTTATTGCACCTTTTTTCGGGGCACGCCGCTGCTGATACAGCTCTGGCTGCTCTATTACGGCGTGGGGTCGCTCTTGCCCATGGTGCCGGGGCTGCGGCAAAGCTTTCTGTGGCCGGTGCTGCGCGAAGGTTTCTTTTTTGCGGCGGTCAGCTTCACGCTGAACTACGCAGCCTATGAAGCCGAAGTTCTTCGTGGTGCGTTGCTGGGCGTTCCGAAAGGCGAACTCGAGGCGGGCAGGGCCTTCGGCATGAGCCGGTTCACGCTGGCGCGCCGCATTTGGCTGCCGCGCGCGATCCGCGCGGCGCTGCCGACGATCGCGGGTGAAGTGGTGATGCAGCTGAAAGCCACGCCGCTTGCGTTCACGGTGACAGTCATGGATCTTTACGCCGTCGCCTACAAGGTGCGGCAGGACACGCTGCTGGTCTACGAGCCGCTTTTCGTCGTGACGATTTTTTATCTCATCCTCACCGCCATCATTGCCCGCTGCTTCGGTTTCATCGAGGCGCAGGTGCCGGTGCGCCGATAGCCTATCAAGGAGTTCTCATGAGCGATATTCGTATTCTGGACGGTGGCATGAGCCGTGAATTGCAGCGGCTGGGCGCTGAACTGAAGCAGCCCGAGTGGTCGGCGCTCGCGCTCATCAACGCCCCGGACATCGTCCGCCAGGTGCATGCGGAATTCATCGAGGCCGGCGCGGATGTGGTGACCACCAATTCCTATGCGCTGGTCCCTTTTCATATCGGCGAAGACCGGTTCAACAAAGAAGGTGCTTCACTGATCGCCCTTTCCGGTCGCCTGGCGCGTGAAGCGGCGGATGCTTCGAAGCTTAATGTGGCCGTGGCCGGCTCGCTTCCTCCGATCTTTGGCTCCTACGAGCCAGAAAATTTCGATCCCTCTCGCGTTCAGGACTATCTGAAGGTGCTGGTCGAAAATCTTCAGCCACATGTGGATGTCTGGCTTGGAGAGACCCTGAGCCTTGTCGCTGAGGGTGAGGCGGTGCGGCAGGCGGTAGCCGAGACGGGCAAGCCTTTCTGGATTTCCTTCACGCTGAACGACGAACCCGCTCAGGTGAACGGTGCGGAGCCCAAGCTGCGTTCCGGCGAGACCGTGCGCTCCGCCGCCGAATGGGCCGCCGGATCAGGTGCCACAGCGCTGCTCTTCAACTGCAGCAAGCCGGAAGTGATGAGGGCTGCCGTGGAAACCGCAGTCGCCGTCTTCAAGGAAAAGGGTGTTGCTCTGGATATCGGCGTCTATGCCAATGCGTTCGAAGGCGAACAGGGCGACTCCGCCGCCAATGAGGGGCTGCACGGCACGAGAGCGGATCTGACCGATGATGTCTATTCCCGCTTCGCCTGCTCCTGGGCAGATGCGGGGGCCACCCTGATCGGTGGCTGCTGCGGTATTGGCGCTGCGCATATCCATACGGTTGCCGATACGCTTCGCCGGCGTGGCACTGGCAGAACGATCTGAAAAGAGAGCCCCCTTGTCGAAAAGGTGCGTGCCATCGCCAGCCGCCTGGCCAAGCTCAAGCGCCGGTCCCGGCCGCATGGTGATCTGACAGGGCACATATGGCGTCCCACGGGCGAGGGCGGCCTGCGCTCGATTCAGGAACATTCCATGTTACTGGTAGAAAAGTGAAAAAGGCTGCAATTTAGATTGCAGCCTTTCTGTTAAATCCAGTTATTCCGCTCTTTTCAGCGCGTCGCCGAGAATGGAAACGATGTCGTCGAAGTGGGATTTTTCGGCGATCAGCGGCGGTGAAAGAGCAATGATGTCGCCGGTGACGCGAATGAGCAGGCCACGTTCGAAGCAATCCACAAAGACATCATAGGCACGGGCGCCGATCGCGCCGTCGCGCGGCTGGAGTTCTATGCCGGCGATGAAGCCTATGGTGCGGATGTCGATGACGTTGGGCGAGCCCTTGAGCGAATGAATGGCATCGTGCCACGCGTCCTGCAATTCGGAGGCGCGGGTGAAGAGGCCCTCGTCGCGATAGATGTCCAGCGTTGCGATGCCTGCGGCGCAGGCGACGGGGTGGCCGGAATAGGTATAGCCATGGAACAGTTCTATCTGGCTTTCGGGGCCATGCATCAAGGCATCATGAACCTTGCGGCTGGTGAAGACCGCACCCATGGGGATAGCTCCGTTTGTGAGCCCTTTCGCCGTGGTGACGATATCGGGCGTCACGCCGAAGTAATTGCTGGCGAAGGATGAGCCCATGCGTCCGAAACCGGTGATGACCTCATCGAAGATCAGCAGAATGCCGTGCTTGTCGCAGATGGCGCGCAGGCGTTCCAGATAGCCTTGCGGTGGCACGAGGACACCGGTGGAGCCCGCCACGGGTTCCACGATGCAGGCGGCGATGGTTTCCGCACCGTGCAGGGCGACCAACCGTTCCAGATCGTCCGCGAGCTCGGCGCCGTGCTCTGGCTGGCCCTTGACGAAGCTGTTCTTCGCAAGATCGTGGGTGTGACGCAGATGGTCGGCGGGGATTTGCGGGAAGACGCGGCGGTTGTTGACGAGGCCGCCCACGGAAATGCCGCCGAAACCGACACCGTGATACCCGCGTTCGCGGCCGATGAGGCGGCTGCGCGTCCCTTGGCCAATGGCGCGCTGATAGGCTATCGCGATTTTGAGCGCCGTATCGACCGATTCCGATCCCGAACCAGTGTAGAAGACGCGGTCCAGTTTGCCGCCTTCCGGGCCGGGGGCGATTTCCGCCAGCCGTTCGGCAAATTCGAATGCGACCGGGTGACCCATCTGGAATGAAGGTGCGTAATCCATAGTGGAAAGCTGGTGCTTCACTGCGGAGGCAATCTGCTGGCGTCCGTGGCCGGCATTAACGCACCAGAGGCCAGCCGTTCCATCGAGAACCTGACGGCCATCATTGCTGGTGTAATACATGCCTTCGGCGCTCGCCAGCAGACGGGGATTGGCCTTGAACTGCCGGTTGGCGGTAAAAGGCATCCAGTAGCTGTCAAGCGATGTGGAATTAGATCGGCTCGGGTTGTCCATCACGGTTCTCCTGTTCATGGCCGACGATTGAAAGCTATTTTCTTCACCGAACAAGCCCTTTTCTCCATGTGGCGAAGTGATTGAAAATACTGTAGGCGTGAAGACGGGTTTTCGATATTTCGAACAACGGCAACGGGGGCGACGGGATGTCGGTGGATATAGGGGGACGTTTGCGCCATCTGCGGCTGCGTCACAATATTTCCCAACGGGAACTGGCAAGGCGTGCTGGTGTCACTAATTCTACGATTTCCCTGATCGAATCGAACACCTCGAATCCGTCCGTGGGCGCGCTGAAACGCATTCTCGATGGCATACCGATAGGGTTGGCCGAATTTTTCGCCTTTGAGCCGGAGACGAGCCGTAAGGCTTTTTACCGGGCGGACGAGCTGGTTGAAATTGGCAAGGGCCCGATCTCGTTTCGCCAGGTGGGCGAGAATGTCTTCGGCCGCAGCCTGCAGATACTGAAAGAGTGCTACCAGCCCGGCGCCGATACCGGCAAGGTGCCCTTGGTCCATGATGGCGAAGAAGGCGGCATTATCCTTTCAGGGCGACTGGAAGTGACGGTGGACGAGGAGAGGCGGGTGCTCGGCCCGGGTGATGCCTATTATTTCGAAAGCCGAAGGCCACATCGCTTCCGCTGCGTCGGACCGGTGGCCTGTGAGGTCATCAGCGCCTGCACACCGCCAACCTTCTGATTCCCCCAAATTGGGGCCTGGAAGCACCTTCAGGACAGGCCCGCAGGGCTGCGTTCAAAAAAAGTGGCCGTTAGCTATGCGGTTTTTGCGTGGCTGCCATGACAATAATGCAGTTTCTCGCCACTCTTTTGCCGCCTTTGCCGCCTTTTAGCGATTTTTCTATCGCTTTTTCTTGGCGAGGTGCAGGTGGGGGGTAAAAAAATCCCAGCCGATATGTCAAATTTTATATGCATTGCCACAATCTTGCTGCGCCGCAAAAAAATTTAATAGTCTGTCATATGCCGCGCTGTTCTTAACGTTCCTGTCTCATCTCGCCAAGTTATAAGAAACACATAAGAAAAGGCTATCGCTCGCACAAAAACCAATACATGCGACGGCGTCACCCATGCTCTCAAGACATGGCCTCCAGCACATTTGTTGCTTTTTTATGCAACCGTTAATATTGCCCGGACGTTGATCGGCCGCTCACGCAAGAAATCGCATAGACGGTTATGGGCAATGTGCCTTACAAAAAATCCATTAGCATCAAATTCCGAACACAGACTTGTTATCTCCTTTAGACGGAAAGACGCGCCTCCGGGCACCGACCAATCGCAAAACATAAATGGAGTTCTCTCTATGAAGTCCGCGACCCAATCGGCTGAACAGACACTCAGCAGCTCCGAAGATTTCGATGTCAGTTTCCCTATCGGGGGCATCGCAAAACGCAGCTTCGATATGACATCGGCTGCTCTTGCGCTGCTCATCTTCAGCCCGATATTCCTGCTGATCGCCGTTCTGGTGAAGATGTCCGACCCCGGTCCGATCTTTTATGGTCACCGTCGTGTGGGACATAATGGCCGCTATTTCCATTGCCTGAAATTCAGGACGATGGCGATGAACGGCGATGAGATCCTGCGGCAATATCTTGCCGCCAATCCGGAAGCCGCCGAGGAATGGCGGGCTACCCGCAAGCTCAAGAACGATCCGCGTGTTACGGCCGTTGGCGCCGTGCTGCGCAAGCTCTCCCTTGATGAACTGCCGCAGCTCATTAACATCCTTCGTGGTGAAATGAGTGTGGTTGGCCCGCGTCCCGTCGTAGACGAGGAGCTGAGCTATTATGAAAGCGCTGCCGCCTATTATCTCAGCACCCGCCCGGGTCTGACCGGCCTGTGGCAGATCAGCGGCCGTAACGACGTGTCTTACAAGACCCGCGTTGCCTTCGACACACAATATGTCCAGAACTGGTCGATGCGGCAGGATGTCTTCATCATCGTCAAGACCATTCCCGCCGTGTGCCTGTCACGCGGAAGCTACTGAAAACCGATATTGAGTTCGGCTATATCGATCTTCGCTTCGACACGCACCCCGACCGGGATCCCAAGTCCGGTCTTCGGGTGCGTCATTGGTGCTAATCATACCGGCCGCTTCTTGCGGCGCCGCCTTGCCGGTCGCGCGACGGCCTGATCGCCTGTATGGCGATCCGCTAACAGGGAGTTTCCCGATGAACGGCTTTTCCGCCGCCCACCGCCCGTTTGTGGCCCTCGTTCTTGCTGCTACCGTCGCTTTTTCCGCGCCGCTTTCGACAATGGCTGCGGATGGCGCTCAATATAAGCTCGGTACCGCGGACAAGCTGCGTATCCGCGTTGCCGAATGGCAACCGGCCGACGGCAGCATCCGCAACTGGGACGTCATCAACGGCGACTATTCCGTCGGGCCATCCGGTACGCTGTCTTTGCCCTTCATCGGTCAGCTCGACGTCGCAGGCAAAACGCCTTCCGAGGTGAGCGACCAGATCGGCGCTCAGCTTCAGAGCAAGTTCGCCCTCCGCAACCTGCCTTCGGCCTCCGTAGAGATCGCCCAGTTCCGGCCGATCTTTCTGAGTGGCGATGTGCAGACACCGGGTGAATATCCCTATGCCCCCAACATCACGGTGCTGAAGGCTGTCAGTCTTGCAGGCGGCTTGCGAAGGTCCGACGCCGGACAGCGTTTTGCGCGCGACTTCATCAATGCACGTGGTGATGCCGCCGTTTATGATAACCAGCGGGCAAGGCTGCTTGCCCGCCAGGCGCGGTTGATCGCCGAGGTAAAGGGCGATCAGACGATTACCAAGACGCCGGAGATGGAAAAGATCGCCGAGATCGACACGCTTCTCGCCAGCGAAAGCGCGCTGATGAAATCGCGGACCGAGCGTTATACACTTCAGCTCAAGGCGCTGACGGACTTGCACGCGCTTTTGCAGAGCGAAGTCGAATCCCTGAAGAAAAAGTCGGAAACGCAAAACCGGCAGCTTCAACTCGCCAATGAAGACCGCGACCGCGTCAACAGGCTGAACGAGCAAGGCCTTGCCTTGTCGCAGCGGCGCATTTCGGCAGAAGAACGTGCGGCCGAGGTGGAATCCACCCTCCTCGATATCGACACGCAGTCGCTGCGCGCCAAACAGGATATCAACAAGGCAACCCAGGACGAGATCAACCTGCGCAACGACTGGGTGGCGCAGCGCTCCAAGGAGTTGCAGGACACGGAAGCGGAACTCGACAAGCTCAATCTGCAGCTGACCACGAGCCGCGAATTGATGTCGGAGGCACTGGCGCAATCGGCCGAGGCGATCCGCTTCGATCCATCGGGTAAGTCCGCGACGATCAGCTATGTCGTGGTGCGTGAGGAAAACGGCAAGCCGAAGGAGCTGAAGGTCGATGAAAATGCCTTGCTTGAGCCCGGCGACGTCATCAAGGTCTCTTCCGAAATCCTGATGCAGTGAGGTTTCAATGCGGATCGCCAAATCGGCGCTGATCGATCCCGAACGCAATGAGATTTATGGGATGACGGCCGTTGCGCTGTCATTCTTCGTTTTCGCCTATTCGTCGCGTTTCGGACAAATCTCGGTTCTGGCCTATTATGGCATGTGGTTGCCGCTGGTGGTGGTCGATTACCGGCGCGTGCTCGGCAATTATCCGCGTTACCTGTGGATTTTCGGCTTCGGCATTCTTACCGTCCTGTCCAGCTTCTGGTCGGAAGCCGTATCTGTAACCATGCGCGCCTCCATCCAATACATGACCCATATCGTTTGCGCGCTGATTGCCATGCGCGTGATTTCCATCCGCACGCTGACGCGGGGCGCCCTGATTGGCATAGGCGTCGTCCTGCTCTATTCGCTTCTGTTCGGCATCTATCTTTTTGACGCGCTTGATGGGACCTACAGTTTCGTCGGTGCCTTCTCATCCAAAAACCAGCTCGGTTTCTACGCCTCGCTGGGCGTCATTTTTGCTGCCTCGTCTGTGCTGGTACTCAAGCAAAGGGGCATCTGGCTGCCGATTGCAGGCGTGACGGGACTCTTGTCTGCCTATAGCCTCGTCGCATCGCAATCTGCCACCTCCGCCATTACCACCGCGGCCGTTGTAGCCCTCATCATCGGTTTTATCCCGATCGGGATGCTTTCGCCCGCAAACCGTAAAATGATGTTTTTTGCTCTCGGCGGTCTCGGCGCGCTGCTTGCGGTGGCTTCGCTGCAGTTCGGTCTGTTAGATGCCATTCTCGGTATCTTCGGCAAGGATTCGACGCTGACCGGCCGAACCTATCTCTGGCAGCAGGGCATAGAGGCTGCAAAGCAGGCTCCGATCCTGGGGGTCGGCTACCAGGGATTCTGGGTCGCGGGTTTTGCCGATGCCGAACGGTTGTGGAACGACTTCTTCATCACCGGCCGCAGCGGCTTCCATTTCCACAATACCTATATCGAGACAGTGGTGGAAAACGGCTTTGTCGGCATGATCCTGCTGGGCATGGTGCTTTACGGCACGCTGCTGGGGCATCTGAGATCGGTGCTGATGCGTCGAAGCGACCCGCAGGGCGTTATCCTTTTTGCGATTTGCGCGCTGTTCGTGGTGCGATCCTTCGTGGAGATTGACATCATCTTCCCCTATCAGATCGGTTCGTTCCTGCTTTATTTCGCGGCCGGAAAACTTTGCCTTCCGGTAAAGGCGGCGCGGAACGGTGAGACTCACCCCGCGATCGGCATGAGACTGCAGACCAGACCCTAGAGATAATCCGCCGAGACATGTGGACTGGCGTGAATGAAGCTCCACATGTCCTTGCTGACCTCGACAATGTCGGCGATTGATTTTTCGAGCTGGCCGATTTCCTTTTCGTCCATGCGCTCGACCTTGCCGTAGCGGACCTGGCTGTCATCTTCCACCAGACGCATCAGCTGGGTGCTGGCGATATCGCCCTTTTCGTCAAAAGAATAGATGCAGTGATTGTATTTGTTGCGCGTCTTCGCTTCCCTCTTCAGCCGCGCCATGATGGAGAGGACAGTCTTCCGGTCCTTCGCGTCGGTGGAGGGAAGCTTTGCCAGGCGTTCGATGAGATCCATGCGCGCCCGCGTGGTGTTGAGGGTGAGGAACACCACGATGGCAGCCTCCTTGTCCACTTTCAAAAGGTGGACGATCAGATAGATCATCAGGCTCTCGGTGTTGGTCCACACATAGTTCAGCCTGCCGACCAGCAGCAATACATCCGACATCGCCGCCATGACGCTTCTCCCGCCCCAACAAAACATCCTTCGACATCATATGCCGACTGTCGCGGAAAAGACAGGGTAGGTTACTGATATTTCTTCATCTTTCCTTGAAAGCACGGGACATGCTGTCAGCGATCGGCTTGGTCAGATATTCGAAGAAAGTACGCTCCGAAGTCTGGATCAATACGTCGGCCGGCATGCCCGGCACGGGGCGGAAATTATGGACCTTGGCGATTTCCTCATCGGGCACCTGCACGCGCACGATATAAACATCCTTGACCTGCAGACCGGCGTTCTCCTCGATGCTGTCGGCGGAAACGTAAAAAACCTTGCCGTTCAGGACCGGCGTGGTGCGGCGGTTGAGCGCCGAAAGACGGATCGCTGCCGTCTGCCCCTCGTGCAGTTGGTCAATCGAGGTTCTGAGCACCTGTGCCTCCAGGATCAGCGGAACATGGGCCGGCAGGATTTCCATGATCGGCTTGCCCGTCGTGATGACGCCGCCGGGCGTGTGATAATAAGCGCGCACGACAGTTCCGTTGACGGGGGAGCGGATGACGGTGCGCTCCAGCACCTCGGCGGCCCCACGGACCTGTTCGCGCACGCTGTCAAGATCGGACTCCGCCGTCTCCAGCGCGTCAAGCGCCGCCTGCTTGTTGGCGTTGACCGCAATGATCGCTTCCTGCTTGAATTTGGCGATCTCCGCTTCGCTCTGGTTCATTTCGCCGCTCAGACGGGCAATGTCCCCCATCGCATCGGCAATGGCGCGCTCCAGCGCCAGCATGTCGGTCTTGCGGATGACACCATCCTTGGCGAGCCTCTCCTTGGAATCGCGTTCCTGCGTGAGAAGCGCGAGTTGCCGGTCGAAGGACTGCTTTTGCCCGTCATAACCCGCATAACGAAACTCCAGCGACCTGATGTTCTTCTCGATCAGGTTCAACTGCTCTTCGAGCTTGATGAGTTTGCTGTGGAACACGATGTTCTGGCTCTGGATGATGGCGTTGATATCCGGATCGCCGGCTTCCTTCATGACGATGTCGGGCACCTTGAAGCTCTTTGCGCCCTGCGCTTCGGCGCGCAGGCGCGTGACGATGGTCTCAAGCCTGAGCCGCCGCAGCTGCAACATGCGTTCGTTGGCGAGCGCCGTCGTCTTGTCGAGTGTGAGCAGCACGTCGCCTACCTTGACCGTGTCGCCTTCGCTGACCATCATCTCCTTGATGATGCCACCTTCCAGATGCTGCACGACCTTGTTATTGCCGGTGGCAACGAAGCTGCCCTGAGCGATGATGGCGGAGGAGAGCGGCGCGGTGCCAGCCCAGTAGCCGAACCCGCCGAAGGAGGCGAGCAGCACGGCAAGACCGATCGAGCTGTGCAGGCGGATTGAGCGGGGTACCTCGCTGTACCATTCCAGCTGACCCTGTGGTTTGACTTCGGCAATGGCGTTCTTTTTCCTGAACATGACGGTCCTCAACCCTCGATTTGCGGGGACTGGCTGGCCTGGCGGCCATTGCCGGAGAGCGCTTTCAGCACGTCCATCCTTTCGCCGAACATGGCGACCGACCCGTCCTTCAGCACCATGATCTTGTCGACGCATTGCAGAAGCGCGGGCCGCTGGGTGATTGTGACAGTGGTGATGCCCTGTCTTTTGGCGTGCAGCAGCGCCTTGGCCAGAGCCTGCTCACCCTGGGTGTCGAGGTTTGAGTTCGGTTCGTCCAGCACCACGAATTTGGGGTCGCCGAAGAAGGCCCGAGCAAGTGCGATGCGCTGTTTCTGCCCGCCGGAAAGCGGTGCGCCATCGGCGGCGACTACGGTTTCATAACCCTGCGGGAAACCGGCAATCAACTCGTGAACGTCGGCCAGCACTGCGGCCTCATAGATTTGCCTGTCCTCTATATCGTCGCGCATGCGGCAGATATTGGCCTTGATGGTGCCCGGGAACAGCTGGACGTCCTGCGGCAGATAACCGATGCTTTCCCCGAACTGCCGCTGGTCCCAGTTGCGCAGATCCATGAGATCAAGGCGGACATTGCCCGATGTAGGCAGGATGGAGCCGACCAGCATTTTGCCGAGCGTCGTTTTGCCAGAGCCGGAATTGCCGATGATGGCAAGCGATTCGCCCTTTTTCAGCGAAAAGGAGATACCGTTCAGGATCACTTTCTTCTGCGGCGGCGGTACGAAGAGAATGCGCTCAACATCCAGGCGTCCTTCCGGATTGGGAAGGCGCAGGCGTGGGAAATTGAGCGGTGAGCTGATGAGGAGCTGCTTGATGCGGCCATAGGAGGCGGCCGATTTGTTGAACTGGTGCCAGCCCTCGATCGCTCCTTCAATGGGCGCGAGCGCACGGCCCGAGACGATGGAGGCCGCAATCACCATGCCGCCTGTCAGCTCGCCGGAGAGCGAAAGATGCGCGCCCCAGCCGAGAAGCGCAACCTGTGTGATCATACGCGCGGCTTTGGACACGCCAGAGAACATGATGTTGCGATCCTGTGCGGCCACATGCGATTTCAGCGAGCCCGCCGTTTCGCGGCCCCACATTTTCACCGCTTCGGGGATCATGGCGAGCGCATTGATGATCTGCGAATTGCGCGACATGGAATCGAGATGGAAATTGGCGCGGCTCAGATAACCCGAGGCTTCGGAGAATTGCCGTGCGGTGAAGCGCTGGTTCAGCCAGGCGATGGTGAACAGCACGGCGCAGCAGACCATGATGATAATACCGAGATGCGGATGGACCAGATAAACCACCACGATGAAGAGCGGCATCAGCGGCGCATCGAGAAAAGCGATAAGGGTTCCCGAGGTGAGGAATGAGCGCAATTGCTGTAAATCCTGCAATATCTGGTAATCCTTGCCGCTGCCATGCAGGGAGGCGCGTGCGGCGGCAGACAGGATGGGAGCGCCGAGCTGGACCTCGAGCTCCACAGCGGTACGCATCAGGATGAAGCGGCGGATGGCATCCATGAAAGCCTGCAGCAGTACCGCTCCAAGAACCGCGACCGTCAGCATCACGAGCGTATCCATCGAGCGGCTCGTCAGCACGCGGTCCGAAATCTGAAACAGATAAAGCGGTATGGCGAGAAGCAGGACGTTGATGGCGACGGTGAACAGCATCACCACAATCATGTTGCGGCGCACCGCGGCGATGCCCTTGGCAAGGCTTGCGGCGAAATTGATCGGTTCGCTGCGTTTATGAAAGCCGCTCTGGCTGCTGCCACCGCCGCCGCCACCGCCGCCATTGCCCGTTGGTTCCTTGCCATCGCCGCCACCGCCCGTCGCCGGGCGGCGTTCGTTTTCACGGATCGGACCGTCATTGTTGTCGATAGTCTTGACGAAGGGGAGGTCGGGAGCGCTCTTTAGTTCTGCATTGTCGATCTTGGCTTTGGGGGTAGGTTGCGACGCGGGGTGTGGCTCCTGTTGCGGTGCCGGATTTCCCGCTGGCCTATCCCGCAATGTGTTGGATTGCGGTGTCGTCGGCGATGGCGGTAGCGCCACCTCCGGAGAGGGCGGGGTTGCCCTAGCGATCTGTTCCGCACCCGACAACTGGCGAAGGTTCTCTACGGCTTCATTGATAGCTGAAATACAGGCGTCCGTCAGCTTGCTGTCTTCCGCGTCCTGATCCAGCGGTAAATCCAGCGAGCGTCCATCCGCAATCGTTCTTCTTGAAATATGATCCATTTTTATCGGTCCCCTCGGTGATCTTGCGGCTTTTGCGGTTACACAGGCGGAACTGCCGCCGGCAAAACCTATGCGGTGACCGCTTGCATGACGTCGGATGAGTGGGCATTGGACCACGACAGGTCGTGCCCGGCATTGATGACGCCGTCGGATTCGTTTTCGATGGTGGCGGGATCGTCGTGCAGAAAAGCGATGACCTCGTTCGCAAGTTGACCCGGTTGCGCCGGCTGCGACGTATCGTTTTCGATGATGCCGCCCTGTATCAGAATGGCGTCGGAATAAACGCCGCCGGCAACATAGGTGGTGGAACCGAAGCTGTCGTAATCAATGATCTGCGCGAGATTGATGACGGCATTGCTGCCGGTATCGATATGGACGTCGGCATTCTCGTTGTTTTCGAGCACCTTGGCCGCGGCCTGGGTAACGTCGTCGGAATCGCCGAGCACACTCACCTGTTTGATGATGCTGACATCGTAGAGATTGCCAGTGATGTAGAGCACGTTCAGTCCCTGGTAGCCGGCAAAATTGCTGTCATGCGCAAGTGCATCCGGCATGTTCGGATCGCGCTCATTGATCGCGGACACCGTCTGCGCCATGTAGTCGGGCATCGTTTCGAAACGGTCGTTGGAGCCGACGTTATAGATGGAGGCATCGTTCCAAAGGAGATTGTTGCCGGATTGAATAGTGGCGCCTCCCGGTGCATCGGGATTGGCGCGGGCCCAGTCATTGTCGTAAAGCACGGCGATCTGGCTGATGAGGTTCATGTCCAGCACATTGCCGCCAACGATGATGAGGTCATACTGCATGCCGATGCCGAGGAAATTCGCAATATTGAGTGCGGCATTTCCCCCTGTCAAAAGACTGACGCTCGCACCGGAGGTCGTGATCGTCATCGTGTCGTTGTCGCTGACGAACTGGTATTGTTCGATCCAATGCACGAAGGAAACGTCACCCTCTAATACGCTGACGCGCCACGCGGTGGGGAAAATCGGCATTTCTCCGGTTTCAGGGCTCTCCGCAGCCGTATTTTCCGCGCCGGGGAAAACGCTGCGTTCGAAATTGGCGATGTTGTAGGCGGCCGTGTCGGCCTGATCCTCGGAACGGGTGAAAACGGAAGCGATTTCGTCCCTGTCGCTATAGATATAGGCCTGGGTGATCGCATCGATCTGGTGGTAGTCACCCATCACGGCGGTGACGGAGGTCATGACGGCTGTATTGACCAATGTGGCGACGTTGGCGACGACATTGGCGCCTGCGGCCACATCGAGACTGTTGCCGGCGGGACTTTCTTCATGCAGCGCAACGTCACTTCGTTCCGGTTCTTCCGGAGGCTTGGCAATGCCGCGATCCGGCATGTAGTCGTCCAGCGCCGGCTTCTCAGCGGCGGCAACGCCATTGATATAAAGACCATTGATGTCGTTGCCGGCCAGGACGAAATCCTCATCTGCGCCGGTCCCGAGTGAGGTGACGTCGTTGTCGCGGGCGTGCTCGATATAATCATGCGCGGTCTTGGCGAGAGCCTGCAGCGCATCATAGCTGTCGGTGCGCTGGAACCCGGAAAAAGGGGTGAAGACGGACGCTTCGTTGTAGAATTCGACTGTACGTTCAGTGACGAAGCTGGTGTCGCGGGCCACGTTGGGGCCGTCCGTCATATTCAGATAATCATCGTCCTGAAGAATATTCACCTGCGCGACATGGGCGATAACCGAGCCTGGGCCGGTATGAATTACCAGCTCACGTTCGTCCTCGAAGGAAAGGCGACCTGGAAAGCGGAAATTCGCAGCGGAAATATCGACCGGTATCGAATTCGCAAACTGCTGCATGTCATGTTCGACCGTGCGTGCGAAATGCGGCGGCAGATAATCGAAGTCGTAATAGCCTGCATGGTACTTGACGCCAGGATCGTAGTCCTGAAGTGCAACGTCATAGTTCTTGTCGAGCAGCCTTGCCGCTTCCTCTTCCGGCAGTTGCTCAGGCCCGGAACGTGCGGGGCCTTCACTATAGTTGTTTCGCAGACGCGCTTCTTCGGCCATCGTGTCGAACAGGCCGATGAAATGCGCGATCATGTCTGAAATCTTGTCGATATGCATTGGAGGTCCCTCCCCGATCATTGCGGTACGTCACAGATGTCGGGCGGCACACGTCTTGGAAGCGGTGCTTCTTTGTCGCCAGGCCTGTCCATGAACCGCAAACTGCACCGGCGGACGCCGGTGCAGCTCTTTTCGTCAAGAGATGGTTGTCAGGAGTGATCCTCACCGACGTCCGAGACACTGGAGTTGCCCCCTGTGACCGTGACGTCAACGGCATTGGAGAGCATGTTGGCGCCCTGCACCAGCTCCAGATGGAAGCCGGAATTTGCAAGGATTGCCGATGCGTCGGCCGTGCTGGTGCCCGCTGCGTCGTCGCCGGCCTTGAGATCCCATCCCTTGCCGTCGATGCCTTCTGCGCCATAGGCGTCGCCTGCATTGGCGCTCAGGTGGTTTTCAGCGCCACCGTTCTGCATCTTGATGTCGTAAGCCTCATCCTGATCCGCCAGGTGATTGGCCTGCACGAGGCTGAAGCCCGTGTCGTTGCCGTCACCGTTGAGCGAGTCGTTGAGGATGCTGTCGACATCCAGGGTAAAGGAGAAGTCGTCACCCAGATTGAAGGTGAGGTCTCCGCCGGCGATGCCGAGATTGCCGACATCCTTGACGCCCGTAATGTTGCCGAAATCGTCATCCGACTTGTAGAAACTGTCCGAGGAGTTGAAGCTGCCGGAGGTCGATGTTGTCGTGGTGGTGGTGTCGTTGTCGGAATAGGTGAAGGTCTTGTTGTCCGAATCCGTCACCGTTTTCACATTGGTGTCGTTGTCGCTGTACGACTTGCTTTCATAGCTCCAGTCGTAATCGGTCTTGATGTCGGTGTTGGTTTCGGTGCTCGTCTTGGTCGTCGTGTCGTTATCGCTGTACGACTTGCTGTCATAGCTCCAGTCATAGTCGTTATCGCGATTGTCACCATTGCCGACTGCAACATCGATCTTGGCATCAACATCCACATTGGTGCTGTTGTCGCTATTGTCGTTGTTGCGGTTTTCACCGTTCGCGGTGCCGACGTTGCTGTCTTCCACCTTGGCGTCATTGGTAGACGTGTTGGCAAAACCATCGGAAAGCGCGCCGATCTTGGTGATATCGTCGTCGCTGCCAGCGGATTTATGATCATAACCCATTTCGATTTCCTCCGAAAAAGCTCGGAGCAGCTTTCGAAATCCCTCTCATCTCAAACGGGATTTTTTCGCGCTTGCTCCGGATAGCATGAAGATTGACGTTTTGCAGATGGACTCGGTTACGCATCATCTGCGGTTCGGTATTGGCCCGTGGACGGGCTCTTTTTGTTCAGCCCTTGTGCGCTACTCGATAAAACGGCGCACAAATCCGTTCCTCGCTCCAGCAGGGGAGCGCGGTGGCTTCGTCTTTTCGCTTGCATATTTTCTTGAAAAGGGTCCGGCGCTCTCAAACACACGTCAAGGCCGGGAGTGTCTTTCCATCAGCCGCCGTTCAGCGACGGTCAGACTGTGCCGCAGAAAAATTGCGCTTCCTAGATATCAATTTGGGCTAAACCTATCGGCGTTCCACCCGGATATATACGTCGCAAGCGGTTGTCTTGGGCATCGTTCGCCGGTTCATTCTCGAAAAAACGCAGCTTCGGCAGGGCAGAGCGGCTGTTTCGTGAAACATGGTTTATTTCGGTGGAGAGATGCTCTCATCCCGAAAAGGCACAGGCTTGGGCATGTGCAGCAGGCGAGCTACGTCGAGGGATATCAACTGAAAGTTACATTTTGTCGGAACGCAAAACCAGCACGAAAGCTTTTCCGATATATTTGTTTTTACGCCGGTTCCCGGTTCACTGATTCTGATCCGGCTTAACCTATTTTGTATGTCAATTGTAAAAAATAACCCGTTTGGGCCATTTATTTACACAGCTTTTCGTATTAGCGTGTACGAATTAACGGGTGATTAATAATAGTTGACATGACATGAAGCGGAGAATCGCCCCCAAGTTTTAAGGGGTGGGTCGCCGGGCGGATGACAGACTGCGCAACCAAAAGAAAGTAATGCGTAAGCGCTTGAGGGAGGCGTCAATGTTCATGGGAACGTCAGATTATGCGGCAAAACAAAAAAACGCCGTTACACATATAAATGGAACTTTATTGATCGTAGCGGATCCGGACCTGTTTTCCGAGTGCCTCATGGAGGCGTTGGGCAAAAAGTTCCCTACATTCTCCGTGGTAAGCGTGACATCGTCAGCAACGATTGACGATGATTACGGCGCCGATGTCCGGCTCGTATTGCCCTATCGCCTGGCGGGCGAGCGGCTTCACAGCGTATTGTCGGCGATCCGTGAAAAACATCCTGAAGCGCCGATTGCGCTCGTCGTGGAAACGATCGACAAAATTGAAGAGCCCCTGAAGCGGCTGGTGGGAATGCGCATCATCGATGGTGTGCTGCCGCTCAATCTCCGGCTCGACGTCTTCATGGCGGCGGTCGACCTGCTCATGAAGGGCGGGGAGCATTTCCCGGCGGCCCTTCTCGGCAAGCTTACGCCCTATTCCGCCGCAGCCGGTGGTAAAAGCGTGCAGAACAGCGCTGTCATCGCCAACCGTGCCGACGCCCTTGCCGAGAGCAGGAGCGACATGGCGACGCTGACGACGCGGGAGGTGCAAATCCTCGACCTGTTATGCAAGGGTACGCAGAACAAGATCATTGCCGACCGGCTTCATCTGTCCGAGAACACGGTGAAGGTCCACGTTCGCAACATCTACAAGAAGATGAACGTTCGCAACCGCACGGAGGCGGCGTCGCGTTTCTTCAACAGGGATGAAGGCGCGACTTTCTCCGGCTGGAAGAACTGAGCGTCGAGCTGCCAGAGGCAGCCCGGACGTTATGCAGGAGGCTCAGGGCCTGAGGAAGCAGCGGGACTTTTGCCCAAATCCGCTCGGCGAGCAGATATAGGGAGAAGAGCCCGAATAGGAAGGTCGCGATACTGTCGGTGTGTCCGAAGCATCTGCAACAAGCGTAACGGCTGCGTTGCCGGTTTTTTGATAGCCATAGGCCGCCTTCGCCGGCGTGACGCGGCTCTTGATCGTAGTCGGGCTGGCCGATGCGGTCGTGAGAACGGCGTCTTCGACGACGGAGCATGAAGCGGTCGCGAAAGTGAAAGTCAAAAGTGCGCCGGCAACGAGTGCAAGACGACATTGACGGACTGTTTTGCCGCCACGGAAATAAGGCATTTCATTCATCATGTGTGTCCCCTGAAATCGACTGTCTGTCGCATCTCGCCGGGCGGTTTTGTTCCCGGTGGACCGAGCCTTACAAAACCAGGATAGCCCCGACTGGTTGAGCGAAGCTTGCGCTAATGCTCAATAAGAAAGGCATAATGGAGGCGTAGTTAAAAAGTATTAAATCAACGGGCTATTTTGAGTAATTTTGGGTAATCAATTGTAATATTTCGATAAATTGAAGTTGACCTGCTTTTGCCTGCGCTTATCATGAAAGTGGAAATTTATCGGATGTGAATATTAAAACCTCAGGAAGAAGAAAAAATCGAGGGATGATATTCAGATAGCGTCAAATGGAGAGTTTAATTCACTTAGTTGAATCGGCTGTGCTGATTCACCGTGGGGAGGTGTGTGTTATGCGTAATTTCGTTCCCAACGAACATGATAACGGCGTTACCATTTACTCAGATTGGAAACCCGGGCAACGGGTGCTCGTTAATGGTGGCGCCGGTTTCCTGGGCTCCCATCTCTGCGAGCGGTTGCTGAGCAGCGGTCACGAGGTGATCTGTCTCGATGATCTTTCGACCGGCCGTACCGCGAATGTGGAGCATTTGCGGAACAATAAGCGGTTTCTGATGGTGGAGCACGATGTGCGCAAACCCTATGACATCGATGTTTCGCTGATCTTCAACTTTGCCTCTCCGGCTTCGCCGCCTGATTATCAGCGCGATCCCGTCGGTACCCTTCTCACCAATGTACTCGGCGCAGTCAATGTGCTGGAAGTCGCGCGCCGATGCGGTGCTACCGTGGTGCAGTCCTCGACCTCGGAAGTCTATGGCGATCCCCACGTCAATCCGCAACCAGAAACCTATTTCGGCAATGTAAATACAATCGGGCCGCGCGCCTGCTACGATGAAGGGAAACGCAGCGCGGAAACGCTGTTTTTCGATTATCACCGCACTTTCGGTGTCGATATCAAGGTCGGACGCATTTTCAACACTTACGGGCCGCGTATGCGCCCTGACGACGGCCGTGTGGTTTCGAACTTCATCGTCCAGGCGCTGAAGGGGGACGACATCACCATTTACGGTGATGGCAGCCAGACCCGTTCTTTCTGCTATGTCGATGACCTGATCGATGGCTTCCTGCGCTTCTCGGCCAAACCGAAAGACTGCACCGGGCCGATCAATCTCGGTAATCCCGCAGAGATTCCGGTGCGGCAGCTGGCCGACATTGTTATCCGGATGACAGGGTCTCGCTCGCGCATCGTCCATCTGCCTGCCGCGATCGATGATCCGCAGCAGCGTCGTCCGGATATTTCGCGGGCAAACGAGCTGCTGAAATGGCAGCCGCGTGTACCGCTCGAAATCGGCCTTGAAAGAACGATCGTCTATTTCGATGCGTTGCTGGCGGGCCGGAAAGTGGCGGAGGCCGTATGAGATGCTCCGCACAATCCTCGTCACGGGCGGGGCCGGATTCATAGGCAGCCACATCTGCAAGGCGCTGGCGCAATCCGGCTTCAAGCCCATAGCTTATGACAATCTATCGACCGGTCACGCGGATTCGGTCCGCTGGGGTCCCTTTATCGAAGGCGACATTCTTGATCGTGGTCTGCTGAAAGCCACGCTCCAGGAATTCTCGCCAGCCTTCGTCATTCATTGTGCCGCCAACGCTTATGTCGGCGAGTCCGTCGAGGATCCACGCAAATACTACCGCAACAATGTCGGCGGCAGTCTTTCGCTGCTGGACGCCTGTCTTGACCAGAATATCGGCGGACTGGTGTTTTCGTCCAGTTGCGCCACCTATGGTGTGCCGCCGCAACTGCCCATCCGTGAGGAGACGGCACAGGCGCCGGTCAATCCTTACGGCCGCACCAAGCTGATCTTCGAGATGGCGCTAGACGACTATGCCGCGGCCTATGGTCTGCGTTTCGTTGCGCTGCGTTATTTCAATGCCGCCGGTGCGGACCCGGATGGCGAGCTTTGCGAACGTCATGAACCGGAGACGCATCTGATTCCCCGTGCGTTGATGGCCGCTGCCGCAAGGCTGCCGCAACTCGATGTGTTCGGTGCCGATTACGATACCAGTGACGGTACCTGCATTCGCGATTATATCCATGTCAGTGACCTGGCCGATGCCCATGTCGCCGCCGTCAACTATCTTGCCGATGGCGGCGAGACGTTGCGTGTCAATCTCGGCTCTGGTCACGGCACATCGGTCGGTGACATCATTCGGGCAATCCATCGCGTGACGGGGCAGGAAGTCCCTGTTCATTTTGGCGCACGGCGCGCAGGAGACCCTCCGGCGCTGTTCGCCGATATAGAACGCGCAAGGCAGACGCTCGGCTTTGCGCCCAGGCGCTCCGATATAGACACTATCATCCGTACGGCCGGTCCCGGTTTTGGACTGGAGGTGCTGTCATGACGATGCGCTCCACGCCCTCCGTCGCATCCCCCCGCGCCGCTGCAGGCGTGTTGCGGATGCTGCCGGTTTTCACAGGCTGGAACCGCCTTGCCTACCTGCTTGGCATCGGTGGCTGGCTGGTGACGCTCGCCTATTTCTGGATCTGGTGGCTCGATCGAGATCGCGTCATCGACTGGCCCTACTACTCCGTGGTCACGTTGGCGCTGGCGTGGATCACGCTTCTGCCATCCTATTTCATCTTCATATTTCTCAACGCGAGGGTTGTTGACCAGCGCTCGCCTCTGCCGCGGGGCAGGGTAGCGATGGTGGTCACCAAAGCGCCGTCGGAACCTTTCGCGGTAGTGGAAAAGACACTGCTGGCCATGCTGGAGCAGAAGGGTCTGGAGTTCGACGTCTGGCTTGCCGATGAAGCCCCGGATGCGGAAACGTTGAAATGGTGTGGCGCGCACGGCGTTTTCGTTTCCACCCGACAGGGCATTGCCGAGTATCACCGCAAGACCTGGCCGCGGCGCACGCGCTGCAAAGAGGGCAATCTCGCCTATTTTTACGACCGTTACGGTTACGAGCGTTATGATTTTGTCGCCCAGTTCGATGCGGACCACGTGCCGGAACCCGACTATCTGAGCGAGGTAATCCGTCCCTTTGCCGATCCGAGGATTGGATATGTGTCCGCCCCAAGCATTTGCGACGCCAATGCCAATGAAAGCTGGGCCGCACGCGGCAGGCTTTTTGCTGAAGCAAGCCTGCATGGTGCGCTCCAGCTGGGATACAATAATGGCTGGGCGCCGCTTTGCATCGGCTCGCATTACGCCGTGCGCACGAAGGCTCTTCGGGAGGTGGGCGGCCTCGGGCCGGAGCTTGCCGAAGATCATTCCACCACGCTTTTGATGAATGCCGGCGGCTGGCGCGGCGTCCACGCCGTCAATGCTATCGCCCATGGCGACGGGCCGGTGACCTTTGCCGATCTCATCGTGCAGGAGTTCCAGTGGTCGCGCAGCCTTATGACCATTCTGCTGCAGTATTCACGACATTACGTGCCGAAGCTGCCCGCGCGACTGAAGTTCCAGTTCCTGTTTTCGCAACTCTGGTATCCGCTGTTCTCCGGCTTCATGGCTCTGATGTTCGTGCTTCCGGCCGTGGCGCTGGTGAGAGGCCATGTGCTGGTCAACGCATCCTATCCGGCGTTTCTGGCGCATTTCCTTCCGGTTTCGCTGATCATGATCCTGTTTGCTTTCTTCTGGCGGGCCACGGGCGCGTTCCGTCCGCATGATGCGAAGCTTTTCAGCTGGGAGGCCATGGTGTTCCTGTTCCTGCGCTGGCCATGGTCGCTGATGGGTGTGCTGGCGGCCATACGTGACACGATCCGTGGCGATTTTGTCGATTTCCGCATCACGCCCAAGGGCACGCAGGCAAAACCGCCGCTGCCGCTGCGGGTAGTCGCACCATACATGGTCCTCGCGGCGCTCAGCCTTCTTGCCATGGTTCTGGCGCCGCGCCAAAACGGCGCGGAGGGGTTCTTTATCTTCGCTGCCATCAATGTGGCGATCTATGCGGGCCTGTCGGTGTTCCTGCTCATCCGCCATGCAGGGGAAAACGGTTTGCCGAAGCTGCCGGCCCTGCGCGGCGGCGCAAGTGCTGCCGCCTGTTCCTTGCTGCTGGTGGCCGGAAGTGCTGCGGAGCTCAGCTCCCATGCGATTGGTGGGCTGGAAGCTCTCTCGCATGGACAACCCTATGTCAGTTTTACCGAAACACGGTTCACGGTCGCAGGTGCGGGCGCGGAAGGTGCGAGGTCGGTGCGCCTGAAACTGCGCATTGCACTGCCTGGACTGCGCGGGCCGCAGGAAATGCAGGCAGAACCAATCGTTGCGCCGCCGCCGGCGGTGGCAACCGGAGAGATCATGCTGGCCGACAATAGGGTCGGACAATGAAGGAGGAGGCTGTGATGAAAACAACAATAAGCACATGCGGATTCTCCGCTTTCGTACTCTGTCTTGCGGTGGTCGCGCCAAGCGTCGTCCATGCTGCAGGCGGCACGAAGACGCCGAAGCCGCTCAGAACCAGCGAGGTCGTGGAGATGTATTTCGACAAGACCTGGAAATGGGATACGGGCGGCGGGCGCTTCATCGCCGACGGCCGTAAATTCATCGCTGCAACGGAAGAAAAAGGCAAGAAGTCCATCGGTGAAGGCCGCTGGACCGTCGATGCCAATGGCACATTGTGCATGCGCGCCACCTGGAAAGCCGAGGCGGGAAGCGGCAAGGCCGATACCTGCTTCGACCATGGTCGCATCGGCAATGTGCTCTACCAGCGCAAACAGGGCGGGCAATGGTACGTGTTCCGGCACAACCCGCCACGCCCTGGCGATGAATTCCTCAAGCTCGTCCGCAAGGACGATGTCACGCCGCAGATCGCCGCCTACGACAAGGCGATGACGGCAACAAGGTAAGGAGTAAGGTGTCATGCAGATAACAAGACGAACACTTCTGTTCGCGAGTGGTGCCGCCGCAGCCTTTACCGCCGGAATGTATCCGGTGCTCAAGCTCGACGCGCAAGGTGTCGCCCCCATGACCTCGACGGGCATGAAGACACTTGCCGACAAAAGACCGACATTGCATGCGGACGGAATACGTTTCGGCGCATATGATCCGCACGGCGATTTCACCGGCCAGTCCGGGGTGGCGACGGAACACCTGTTCTTGCCCTGGGAAGACGTGGATCTCGATAGTCTCGCACTTGCGGATGCCTATGCCCTGGAGCGCAAGCGCAATGTGATGATCACGGTCGAACCCTGGTCGTGGGACGTCAACTGGCGCCTCTCTTCAGACGAGTTGCGCCGCAAGGTTCTGAGTGGCGATTACGATAAGAACATGCAGGCGATCGCCGCACGCATGTCGGCAATGAAGAGCCCGCTGATCCTGCGCTGGGGACAGGAAATGGAAGACACGACCGGCCGCTTCTCGTGGTCGGGCTGGAACCCGCGTGATTACATCACCGCCTACAAGCGCGTGGTGGATATGACGCGCAAGGCGGTTCCGGGTGTGAAAGTGATGTGGTCACCGAAAGGTCTGGATGGTTTGCGGGCCTATTATCCCGGTGACAATTACGCCGATCTGGTCGGTCTGTCGGTGTTCGGCCTCGAGGATTACGACAAGATCGAATATGGCGCGCCGAAGACCTTCACGGATCTGCTGCGCAAGGGCTACGGACTCGTCGAGACCTTCGACAAACCAGTCTGGGTCGCCGAACTGGGTTATGAAGGCAGCGATTCCTATGTTCGTCCGTGGATGAACGACGTGACGCTGAAACAGGCGGATTTTCCGAAGCTGGAAGAAGTCGTCTACTTCAATGACAAGGATGTTCATGCCTGGCCGCACAATCTCGGCAGACCTGACTGGCGCGTGGTGCGTCCGGCCAAGGTTTGACCGGTATCAAAACCGGCGAGCGGCGATGCCGCTCGCCCGGTACGTGACGTTCCTCACCCTGCTGCCAGCACCGCCTCGGCCTCATAGATGGCGCAGACGATGTGGTAAAACGTGCTTGCCGGCGCCGGTTCGTCGAGCATGGGCCGATCCGCCGGCCATTTGTCGAACCACAGGCCCTTGACCGGCGTGTCAAGGAAAGGCTGCAGCGCGCCGATGGCGCTCAGACCAGAGGCAAGGTAACGCTGCCGCTCCTCGCCATCAGTCACACTGGCAAGCCGCACCGCCGCCTTCAGCCATTCCGTCTGTGGCCATAGTCGCGCAAGCCCGTCACGCAGCGAAAAATCGTCGTAAAGGCTCATCACCGCCACCTTGCGGCGCGGGCAGATACCGTGGTCTTCGCCGATCTCGAACAGGCGTTTTGCCTTCCTGATCGCTTCTTCGTTTCCACGCAGGCTGCCCCAGCGCGCCAGAAGCCAGGCCCATTCGAACTGGTGGCCCGGCTCCATGATCCGGCCCTTCTCCCCCTCGTATGGCGTCCAGTCATGGGCGAAGAATTCGCGCAGGCCGCCATTGCCGTCATCGATGAAGCGGGAAAGTGCGAGGCCGGCAATCTCGTCCGCCAGCGCCGACCACGGGCCGTCACGATCCTGTTCTTCCCAGGCCAGCATCGCTTCGAAAAGATGCATATGCGGATTGGAGCAAAGCGGTGTGCGCGGCGGGTTCGCCTCCTCGAAGCCGGCAATGGGATGTCTGTAGTGGCGTTCTAGAATGGCAAGGATTTCGAGCGCGCGGCTGCGCATCTCATTCCTCCGCTCGGGAAGGATCGCAGCTGTCTGTGCTGCGGCGAAAAGCGCAAAAGCCTGGTTGTAGAGATCGAAGGAGGGGTCGATCAGTTTTCCGGTCTGGTCGGCCAGGTTGCCGTAAAGGCCGTTTTCAAGGCGATAGACCTTCTCGAACCAGGACAGCCCGTGCAACACTGCGTCTTTCCAGGGGCCATGCCAGCCATGCTGGCCGGCGGCGGCATAACAATAAGCCTGGCGCGGTTGGACGCGGGCGCGGCGGTCATCGGAAAAAACCGGTTTCGCATCCTGACCGAGACGCTCGTAAAAGCCGCCATCCGGCCGGGCTGACCCCGCCTCCCACCACAATGGCAGGGCGTCCTCATCCAGCCATTTGCGTAATGTTCCGATCTCCTCGGCAAGTGTCTGCGCGATACTCGGAAATTGCACGGTCATGCGGTAACTCTCTGTTTTTACAGTTGAATAAATTGAGATCAATAAAAATACGTAACTATGGAGGCAAATAGACCATGTGGCATATTGCGCTGCAACCGCAAAAATTATCGATCTGACGCAAAGCCAACCCGCAGCGGCGTGATTGGTTCCACCTTTTTCCCCTCGCCAACGGCAGCGAAAAAGCGATTCGCAGGTCATAAACTATCAGAAATTACAACGGAAATTTGCGATTGCTTATTCGCAGTCCTCACGTATTTCGTAACAATGGTCTGGTCATTGGTGATTCGGTTTCCTTTTAATCTGGGCGGCGTCGGGGAAAAAAAGGGGCGAAGGGCAGTGAAATTTTCTGCCTATACTTCATTGCTGTTTTCCATTGCAGTTCTTTCTGGCTGCAATACTCCCGCGGGCGTTCGGTCGTTCGGCGGGACGCAGCTTCTGTCCCCCTCCGAAGCGCTGATTTTTCCGCCGCCTGGCGGTCCCGAAATCGTTACCGTCGTCAGCCGTACTTATTCCAATGCCGTGGCGCAGCAGGTCATATTGCGTTCCGAGGCTACTACGCCGGGACAGAATTATCTCAAGGCGGAGTTCTTCGGTCCGCAGCAGGCGGGAGATACAGATCTCGATTCCCTGGCGTTCACCGGTTTCAGGGCTTCCTCCCTCGCACGGGAAATCCGTGCGGAATTTCCCGGTGAAACCATCGCCATGTCGGCAAATTACCTGCAGAACAGTTACGGCGCGTTTTCCTATGCCGCTGGCAAGGGACGTGGTGAGGATACCTGCCTTTATGGTTGGCAGGATATACGTTCCCCCGAAAGCATGCGGCAGGATTTCCGCAATCTGGGGCGCATCAAAGTGCGGCTACGCCTCTGTCAATCCGGCGCAAGCATCGAGCGGCTTCTGGCAGTGATGTATAATTATACCATCACCGGGACTTATGCCTCGCCAAGCTGGAACCCCTACGGCACGCCGCAGGCGGTGGACAAAAATCTCGGCCGTCCCGGCAATCCGGTCTATCCGATAAAGTCGGAAGAGGTGCCGATGCGACCCGGCGGCGAGGTGACCGCCAGCGTGTCGGTCCGGCCGGTTCGTCGTGCGGCGGCCACTGCCCCGGTCCAGCCGGAACAACAGCCGCCGCCGCCCGTTGCAGCAGTTAACATTCCTTCGCCGGTATCAACGGGTGCGTCGGGTCAGCCTGCGGTGACGGCCCCGCGCGCCGCCGGCGGTGGGGCAGTCACAGGCCAACAGCAATCATCGCGCGTACCGCAGGTGTCCATTCCCTCGCCATCGTGCCTTTCCGGTTCGGGGGCGGGCCAGGGATGCAGATGATGGCGGGGACGAGAGCGGAGATTCCGGGCCGAAATTCCGGATGGGGACGAGAACGGAAAGTTTCTGGATGAACAAGGCCATCACAATCATTGTCTGGTTGCTTGTGTCGCTTTGCGTTCTGGCCATCATCACGATGCCGGTCAGCTTGCAGACCCACCTGGTCGCAACGGCAATCTCGCTTATTCTCCTCGCAACGATCAAGGGCTTCAACGGGCAGGGGGTCTGGCGGCTGGTGGCGCTCGGTTTCGGTACGGCCATCGTGCTTCGTTACGTCTACTGGCGCACGACAAGCACGTTGCCTCCCGTCAATCAGCTTGAGAACTTCATTCCCGGTTTTCTGCTCTATCTGGCGGAAATGTATAGCGTGGTGATGCTGGCGCTCAGCCTTGTCATCGTGTCCATGCCGCTACCGTCGCGCAAGACCAGGCCCGGCTCGCCCACATACCGTCCGACAGTGGATGTCTTCGTGCCCAGTTACAACGAGGATGCGGAGCTTCTGGCCAATACGCTGGCGGCGGCCAAGAACATGGATTATCCGGCAGACCGCTTCACGGTCTGGCTGCTGGACGACGGGGGCTCGGTGCAGAAGCGCAATGCCGCCAATATTGTCGAAGCGCAGGCCGCGCAGCGCCGCCATGAAGAGCTGAAGAAGCTCTGCGAAGACCTCGACGTGCGTTATCTGACGCGCGAGCGCAATGTCCACGCCAAGGCCGGAAATCTCAATAACGGCCTTGCCCATTCGACTGGCGAACTCGTCACGGTCTTCGACGCCGACCACGCGCCCGCGCGCGACTTCCTGCTGGAAACCGTTGGTTATTTCGAAGAAGACCCGCGGCTGTTCCTGGTGCAGACGCCGCATTTCTTCGTCAATCCCGATCCGATCGAGCGCAATCTGCGAACCTTCGAGACGATGCCGAGCGAAAATGAGATGTTTTACGGCATTATCCAGCGCGGTCTCGACAAGTGGAACGGCGCCTTCTTCTGCGGTTCCGCCGCCGTACTGCGGCGCGAGGCCCTGCAGGATACCGAAGGTTTCAGCGGTGTCAGCATCACGGAAGATTGTGAAACGGCCCTCGCACTGCATTCCCGCGGCTGGAACAGCATCTATGTGGACAAGCCCCTGATTGCCGGGTTGCAGCCGGCCACTTTCGCAAGCTTCATCGGTCAGCGCAGCCGCTGGGCACAGGGCATGATGCAGATCCTGATTTTCCGTCAGCCCCTGTTCAAGCGTGGCCTCACATTCACACAGCGCCTCTGCTACATGTCCTCGACGCTGTTCTGGCTATTTCCGTTTCCGCGCACGATCTTCCTGTTTGCGCCGCTGTTCTATCTTTTCTTCGACCTGCAGATATTTGTGGCCTCGGGCGGCGAGTTTCTGGCCTATACGGCCGCCTACATGCTCGTGAACCTCATGATGCAGAACTATCTCTACGGCAGTTTCCGCTGGCCGTGGATATCGGAACTCTACGAATATGTGCAGACGGTTCACCTCCTGCCCGCCGTCGTTTCAGTGATCTTCAATCCGGGCAAGCCAACCTTCAAGGTCACGGCGAAGGATGAATCCATCGCTGAGGCGCGGCTCTCGGAAATCAGCCGGCCGTTCTTCGTGATTTTCGGATTGCTGGTGGTGGCGATGATCTTTGCCGTCTGGCGTATCTACAGCGAGCCCTACAAGGCGGATGTCACGCTCGTGGTCGGCGGCTGGAACCTGCTGAACCTCATCTTCGCCGGTTGCGCGCTGGGGGTGGTTTCTGAACGCGGCGACAAGTCCGCCTCGCGGCGCATCACTGTGAAGCGGCGCTGCGAGGTCAAGCTTGAGGGCAGCGACACCTGGGTGCCGGCCTCCATCGACAATGTTTCCGTCCACGGTCTGCTCATCAATCTATTCGATAACGCAACCACGGTCGAAAAAGGCGAGACTGCGATCGTCAGGGTCAAACCCCACAGCGAGGGCGTGCCGGAAACGATGCCTCTCAATATTGTGCGGACGGTGCGAGGCGAGGGGTTCATTTCGATCGGCTGCACCTTCTCCCCACAGCGGGCCGTCGATCACCGCCTTATCGCCGACCTGATTTTTGCCAATTCCGAGCAATGGAGCGAGTTTCAGCGTGTGCGACGCAGGAACCCCGGCCTTATTCGCGGTACGGCGACCTTCCTGGCAATATCGCTCTTCCAGACGCAGCGTGGTCTCTTTTATCTGGCGCGCGCGCTGCGGCCGGGTTCCAAGGCCGTCAAACCTGCCGGAGCCGTAAAATGACCGGCCGCGGACCTATCAGGCAGTCGCTGACAGTAATGATCTGGGGTGCAGTCGCGACGAGCGCCATTGCGCAGTCATCCCCCTTCGACATGTCCCCGGAAAGGCCGGCCCAGACCGCGCCAAAGCCCGCGGAGCCGCCCGCCATTTCTCCGGTGGAACCGCGTCGTGAGCCGGAGGTCCGGACGCCAGCGCAGCCACCTGTTCCGCCACCCCTCACGGCTCAGCCTGCGCCTTCCCCCGACGTGACGGCCCAACCGCCGCCGGTTCCACCGGTGACCGTGCCCGCGCGCCGGGAAAGCATCTCACCCGGTTCCATGCGCGCCTCGTCTTCTTCAGCCGATGGCCGCCGCCGCTATATCCTTCCCTATGAAAAGCTCAGCCTTTCGGGGGAAATGGACCGGCGGCAATGGAGTATCTATCTGACGCCAGAGCAGGTGAATGCAGCCGTATCGCTTAATGTCGGTTATCAGAACGCGATCGTTGTTGCCCCGGAAAGCTCGAACTTTCAGGTCAGCGTGAACAATGTCGGGCTTGGTGCAGCGCGTATCGAGGCGCCGGACAGTCAGGGGAATATTTCCCTTAAAATTCCGCCCGGTGTCCTTCAGGTCGGCGCGAATGTCGTGTCGCTCGGGGTGCAGCAGCGCCACAGAACAGATTGCACGATCCAGTCCACTTACGATCTATGGACCGATGTCGATCCGGCAAATACCTTCATAGGCTTTAACGCCGATGTTGCGGGCAGTTTCGCCAACATCGACGACATCCAGGCGACCGGACCGGATGGCAAGGCGACGACGTCGATCGAAATCGTGGCACCGGCGCTCGGCAATCCGGCATTTGCGGATTCTCTCCTGCGTCTTTCGCAGGCGCTGGCGCTCAGAACCCAGATGCCGAACCAGACGGTCCGTTTTGTGACGGCCCCTCCCGTCGAACGGAAAGCGGGAACGCTGTCGGTCCTCGTCGGCACCGCTCGGGAAATCGCCGGCATGGCCGGAACTTTGCCACCTGAAGCATCAGCGGGCGCTTTCGCAGGCTTCGGCAGCGCCGTCGCGGGCGGAGCGTCGCCGCTTCTCGTCACCGGTCCGACCCCCCAGGCGGTACAAGCGGCGATAGAGACGCTGTTTTCCTCGATCTCGCGAACACCGGGCGCTCAGCGAGCCACTTTTTCGACGCGCAGCTGGCACGCACCCGATGTGCCACTGATCATGTCGGACCGTCGGATCGCGCTTTCGGAACTCGGTATCGAAAGCAGCGAGTTCAGCGGCCGGCGTTTCCGCAATGAATTTTACATCGGCATGCCCGCCGATTTTTATGCGTCGGCCTATGGCGAAGCGTCGCTTCTCCTGGATGCAGCCTATTCTTCGCAGGTGTTGCCCGGCAGCCATGTCGACATCTATGTCAATGACCAGATCGCCTCCACCGTGCCTATCTCCAATAATGGCGGGGGTATTTTCAGACATCTGCCGATCAATGTGACAATGCGGCACTTCAAGCCGGGTCCGAACAAGGTGACCATTGAAGCGGTGTTGATGACGGCGCAGGATCAGGCCTGCGCACCGGGTGCGCCAGCGAGCACAACGCCCCGTTTTGCATTGTTCGACACATCGGAAATTCATATTCCGGACTATGCGCAGATTGGTCGCAAACCCGATCTCGCTGCCATGGCTGGCGCCGGGCAGCCCTACCGCACTGGGACTACTCCCGTCGCCCTGTCTCTTGATCGTTTTGACACGGACACGATGTCCGCGGCGGCCACGCTCATCAGCCGGCTGGCGAGCGTGGCGGGGCATCCGATCGACATTGAGACCGTCGCGTCGCCACTGGTAATCGGCGACCGGGACGCGTTGTTCGTTGGTACGATCTCACAATTTCCGCAGGCTTTGATCAGCCAGTTCAATCTCGTTCCCTCCAGCCAGATCTCCTGGAAAGTGGGAGCCGGTGTTCAGCAGCCTGCCCAAAACAGTGAAAACCTCTTTAATGACTGGCGTGAACGGGTCGACGGCGGCATCTGGGAAGGCCAGGTTTCGTCCTTTGAGGAATGGATGAAGCGCAACTTCGACCTGAGTTCGGATACATTGCGCTTCCTGCCTGCAGCCGAGCAGCCCTATGCGCCGCCTGCCAATGTTTCCTTCATGCTGGCCCAGGGACTGAGCCCGTCAGGTGAAGGGGTTTGGACGCTCGCAACCGCGCCAAGTTCGGGAGAGCTTTTGGGAGGCATGGCGGCGATGACGCGTGAAAACCGGTGGGGTGGCGTCACGGGGCGTGTCGCCGCTTACGACGCAGGTGCTGAAAAAATCGAGACCGTCGAAGTGGAACGGCCATATCTTTATAGTACGCGGCCATTTTCCTTCTCGAACTTCAGGCTGATTGCGGCCAACTGGCTGTCTTCTAACGTTCTCTCCTATTCATTGGCCTTCATTGGTTTCGTGTCGCTCCTCGGTCTCGCGACATTTGCCATGCTGCGCATGATGGGGCGACATCGATGAAGAGCGGAATTTCGAAACTGGCCGGTGTTGTCGTCCTTTCCATCATGACGTTGCTGACAGCCGTTTCAGCGGGCCGCACCGCGTCGATCCCGCCGGAGGCATGGTCGGCCTATAAGAGTGCGTTTCTCGATCCCGGTGGCCGCATTATCGATACGGGCAACGGCAATATCAGTCACAGCGAGGGTCAGGGTTATGGCATGTGGCTTGCGGTATTGTCCGACAGCCTCGCCGATTTCGAGCTGATCTGGAGTTTCACACGCACCGAACTGCTGGTGCGGGATGACGGACTGTCCGCCTGGAAATGGGATCCGCGCACACGTCCGCATGTGACCGATATCAACAACGCTACGGATGGCGATATCCTGATCGCCTATGCGCTGGCGCTGGCTGCCGGGCAATGGAATCGGCAGGATTACGCCGAGGCATCCACAGCCATGGCATCCGCCATCCTCAAAAAAACCGTGGTTCAGCGCGCAGGCCGTACGCTGCTCCTGCCGGCTGCAACCGGTTTTGGCGAGGGAGACCGAGATGACGGTCCGGTGGTTAATCCGTCGTATCTGATATTCGAGGCCTTCCCGGTTCTCAATCTCGTCGCGCCGTCGCCGCTCTGGAAAGCGGTAGCCGATGACGGGGTGACGCAGATTGGTGCCTTTGCCTTTGGCGAGAGGAAACTACCGGCCGACTGGGTATCGGTGCGGACGCGAGCCCAGCCGGCATCGGGTTTCCCGCCGGAGTTCGGTTACAATGCGGTGCGCATTCCGCTTTATCTCTCTCGGGCGAATATGGGCTCGCCCGAGCTGCTCAACCGGCTGAAGAACGGCATGACGCTGGAAAGCGGTGCGGCCGGCACTTTCGATCTGAAGAGCGGAGCGGTCAAGGATGTGCTGTCGGATCCAGGCTATCGCATCATTCCGGCACTTGCGGCCTGTGTCGCAGGCGGGGCCGCCGTTCCGGAAGAACTGAAGAGCTTTCAGCCAACACTTTATTATCCTTCCACATTGCATCTTCTGGCATTGTCGTTTCTGGCAAGAAATAACGGGGAATGCCGATGAACAAGCCTCTATCGACTTCGGCCCTCATCCTGCTTCTAGTCGCGCTTGCCGCCTTCCACTGGCGTGACAGCATTCTCGGTCGCGTGTCGGACGTCCACACCTCCGCGGTGGGGGACAATCGCGCCGCGCAGCGGATATCTCCTGCGGCAAATCCGGCGCAAATCAACGCTTTCGTCAAGAATCGCGAGATGGCGCAGTTAGCGCAGTCCTCGACTCCGCCGGTAACGGTGCCGGCAACCGAGCCGCGACCGTTGCCACAGACCGGCGCCCAGACAATGCAAACACAGACGGCGCAGGCGCCTGCCGCGCGCGTGGCGGAGCCGGCGTCGGGTGATATGCCGGAAGTCGATCTCAGTGCATTGCGCTATTTCGCCGCGAGAGGCGATACGCAACGCCTTCAGGCCGAAATCGCGCGACTTCGCACGCTTTACCCAAACTGGACGCCACCGGCTGATCCGCTTGCTGTTCCGGAAAATGGCGATGCGAAGCTCGATGCCATGTGGCAGCTTTATACCGACGGCCGTTATGCCGAGGTCAGGAAAGCGATTGCCGACCGCCAGCAGACAGAGCCTGGCTGGCAGCCGCCGGACAACCTGACCGGCATGCTGTCTCTGGCCGAGGCGCGTCAGCGCCTCATCAATGCGTCTGACCTCAAGCAATATGCGACGGTGGTGGATACGGCCGCCAATAATTCCGGTCTGCTGACCTGCAGCGAGGTCGACGTTCTGTGGCGGGTTGCCGATGCCTTTGCCAATACGGACAGGATGACACGGGCGCGCGACGCCTATCTCTACATTCTCAACAATTGCACTGTCGCAAGTGACAGGCTCGCCACCGTGCAAAAGGCATCCGCGCTGCTGCCGGCGGAAATGATGGGTGAGCTTCTGGCCAAGGAAAAGCCCGGCGCCGATGGACAGCTGGAATTCGAGCCGGTCAAGAACGATCTCGCGCGCCAGTTCGTGGCGAAGGCAGGAGAAAAAGAGGGGATCACCGTCCCTTCTGCCTATCTGATGCGGCTTGAACGGCTTGCCGAAACGGAAAAGCGCGCAAGCGACGCGCTGCTGCTCGGCTGGTATAATATTCGCCAGAAAAATATGGCGGAGGCCGAAAAGTGGTTCCGCAAGGCGCGAGAGGAAGAGGACAGCGCGTCGGCCTCGCAAGGGCTGGCGCTGGCGCTGATCGACCGCAACGAGCCGCGTGAAGCCGAGGACGTCATGTACAAATGGCGCGCGACATCCGACGATGCGCTCGCAACCTATCTTGCCGCAACCGCCAATCTTCTCGCGCTGGAGCCGCCCGTGGTGCTGCCGCCGGATGTACTGCAGCGCATTGCAGCGGAAACCGTTGCGCGCAAGGACGCGGCGACGGCACAACAGTTCGGCTGGTATTCGCTTGCGTTCCGTCAGAGCCAGCTCGCCTTGCAATGGTTCAGCACTGCGCTTGGCTGGAAAGCGGATGATGAGCCGTCTGCCTATGGCGTGGCACTGAGCTATCACGACCTGCGCAACCTCGCTGGCCTGCGGGGCATTCAGCAGCAATGGGCGGGTCGCTCGCAGCGTATTGCCGATGTGGGTACTGTACGCATGGTGGATCAATCCGGCCAGCCGGCCGTGGCGGTAACCGCGCCGCCTCTCGCCACCGCCCCGCAGCAGACAGCGCCCGTGCCTCAGACGGCGCAGGGAGGGACGGTGACCTATGTTCAACCCGTCGTCCAGGCGCCTGAACCGTCACGCAAGCAGGCGAGACTGTCTTCGTCAGCGCAAAGAGCAAACAACACGGCTTCGCGTCCACGCTCTTGTGCCGCCTATCCTGATCCGCAGCGATTGCCGCCGCAGCAGGCGCTCGATCTCGGCTGGTGCCTGATGGAGACGAATAGACCGGCCGAGGCGCTGAAAGCCTTTGAAGCCGCCATTGCCGGCGGCCAGTCGAGTGTCAAAAGCGATGCGGCCTATGGTCAGAGCCTCGCCTATCTGCGCATGGGGCTGACGGATCATGCTGCGGTCTCGGCGACGAAATCGCGCATGGATCGTCCGCGAGCCACGGAGCTGCAGGTTTCGATCCTTGCTGATCGCGCGGTTTCCGCCTTCCAGTCGAAACGTTATGCCGAAACGCTTCTGCTCCTCGACCAACGGGCCCGGCTGGCTGACGAGCGTGCAGATCTGATGGTGCTGCGCGGTTACTCCTATCTCGCCATGCGCCGTTATGGGGAAGCCGCCCAGATATTCGAAAGCCTCGCCTCCATCGGCAATCGCGATGGCATCAGGGGGCTCGCGGCAGTGCGCGCCGCCCGGCCGAGCAACGGTCCGCAAGGCGGTTGACAGCGGCCGGCGTGCAGCCAGCCACGGTTTATTTCCCGTCAGTGAGATTGCGAATGAGGCGCATGAAGATGCGCGCACCGATACCGATCAGTGCGTCCGGAAAGTCGTAATCGGGGTTGTGCAGATTGGGATAGTCCCGGCCTGCGCCGAGAAAGAACATCGCCGACGACGAGACGCCACGGAAACGGCCGAAATCCTCGGAAGCGCGCATGGGCAGACCTTCGGAACCGTGGGAGATTTTCTCGTCGTCCAGCGCCTGCCGGATATGATCGACGGCGTCCGGGGCGTTTTCGCAATGCAGGAAAATATCGTCATAGGTGATATTGAGCGCCAGCCGCTCTTCGTCTGCCACCCTTTTTGCGAGCGTCTCCGCGGCGTTGCACAGGTTTTCCATCCGGTCGTCGGTCAGCGTTCTGAGTGTCGCCCAGATTTCCGCGTCAGCCGGGGAAATGCCGAAGGCCGCTTCCCCCATGATCGCGTGGGTGATCGTCACCATCGAAAAATCCGGTGCCGGCGGAAAACCGGAACCGAGATCGCTCAGGGAGGGCATCAGCCTCGTAATCGCCCGCATGGGGGAAATGCCGTGTTCCGGTGAGGAAGCATGTGCCGTCTTGCCCGCTAACGTGATTTTGATGCCCCGCGATGCGCAATTGACCGGCCCTTCCACCACGCTGACATGGCCGAAGGGCAGGCCGGGGAGGTTGTGAAGTGAAAATGAATAGTCCGGTTTTATCTCCGCAAAGCGTGGATCGGCAATAACGGCGGCTGCGCCGGCACCGGTTTCTTCCGCCGGCTGAAAGAGAAGAATGACCCGTCCTGTCTCCGGCCGCAGGCGGGCAAGGCCAAGCGCCAGTGCCGTCAGAATGGTGGAGTGGCCGTCGTGACCGCACAGATGGCCTTTTCCATCGACGCTCGAACGATATTCAACTTCACCCTTTTCGTGGATAGGCAGCGCGTCGATTTCCGAGCGGATCAGAACCGAGGGGCCGCTTCTTCCGCTGTCATAGACGGCCGCCACGCCATGGCCGCCGAGGCCGGCAACAAGCCGGTCAGGTGGTGCCTGCTCAAGAAAGGCACGGACGCGGCGGGCGGTTTCTTTCTCCTCTCCGGAAATTTCCGGATGGCGATGCAAATCGTGGCGAAGCTCGATGAGATCGAGCATGTCCTTATTTGTCAGAAACATCAAAATTCCCTGCAGGTCGGTCGGCGTTTTGCTGCCGCAACTTACAGATCATTGTCTTCAATGCAAAACCTTTGGCGGGTGCCAGCGCTTGCCCGCCGTTTTCGGTTTGACGGTGAGCGGGATGACATCAGCAGGGAGTGGGATCTTTGTTTTCGTCAGCTCCAGCCGCGCAAGCGCGGCCCGCGCCTTCTCCGCATATTCGAGATGTTGGGCCTCGTCCGAATGATAATGCTGCAATCTTTCAAGGATTTCGGCGCCTTCCATCTTTCTTTCGGCGGCGATGAGAGCAACGGCGCATTTGTAGAGCGCTTCGCGGTGGAACGGCGCGCGATTGGTGACCTGGCGGAAGGCCTCGGATGCCTCGTGATAATGCTGTTGCGCCAGCCGTGCCTCACCGATGCGGAGCCAAAGCAGAACCGGGTCCTGGCCGCTGGCGAGAAGCGCCAGGAAGGCGATTTCCGCCTCCCGGAACTCGCCCCGATCAAGAGACAGGTTGGCCAACCCGAATTGGGCGCCGGAATGACCGGGCGCTGCGGCAAGCACTTGGCTGAAGGCGATGCTTGCGGCAGCCTTCCTGCCCGCCTTGTAAAATTTGAGACCCTGTTCGTAGACAAATCGGATACTGCGCGGGTGAAGCGTGCCGCCGAGATTATCACCCGAGCGGGTGCGAAACAGCGTACAGCTCAGCTTCTGCTCTTCCGGCCCAAAAAAATATTTATAGGGCTCGTTGCCACGCAGGAAGTCGTAGGTCTTGAAACCCTGCTCGATTGCCCTTCGGATGCAGTGCCCGTGCAGCACGAGGCCGGGGGAAGGCGTTTTCCAGTTCTCGTCGCGGCCGGTGATGTAGAACATTACAGATTTTTTTCGGCGATCGATGATGTTGGCGAGCGCGCCAAGCGGCTGGTCGCCGAACCACAGCACAGGTACCTCTAGATCACCGCGAATATAGACATCCATCAGCATCTGGCGGGTCGCGCCGATCAGGAGCTCGGTGCGTTCCTTGCCCTTATGTGGCGCCCAGCGGATGCGCCAGAAATCGAAGAGGATGTCCATGTCCCGCTTGATGGTGTCTTTCGTTGCGAAGCTGATGCGATATTCGTCCCCGCCCTCGACTTTTCTCATGAAACGCCTGAGCTTTTGCCGGGTCTGGCTGCTCATGTGGCTTTCAAGATACCCCTCAAACGTGTCCGGCAGGGTCACGACCGGGCAGATGCAATTGTTGATGTTGTAGGGGTTGGTCGGCATATTGTCGCGGAACATGACGAGCGGGCCCTGAAGCGCCCTGATCATGGCATCGCGCCGTTCCGGCGGGCCTGAAAGATAATCGAGTTTCAGCTCGGTCCAGTTCTGTTGTCTTATATAGGCGCAGAAACCGGCGACGGCGTGATCTTCATAGTCCGGCAGGGTGATGAAACCAGTATAATCCGCGGCAGCATTGCCGGCCATGACGATGCTGTCGTGAAAGCGGCCGGTTTTCTTGTCCGGTTCGGTGACGATGCGCAGCGGAAAAAACGCCACATAGGGCGAGCCTTCCGAACGTTCCCTCAGAGCCAGAACGAACCAGCGCCTGCGCCGCGGCATGTAATCGCGCAGCCAGCCCCAGGAGAGAAAATGCCGGGCATGGGGATCGGCCATGAACACCGATTCCCAGTTTTCCCGAACCGCCTCGAAGCCGGCGTCGGTGTCAATGATGTCGATGCGCATGTGTCCCCCTCCCAATACAGATCACACATTCGGGAGGTTTCATTTTATGGGCAAATGATCCGCTTCAAATATTCCGTTCGGGTGAAACCCCCGCATCAAATGGGATTAGCCCGCGAGCGGCCTTGCTTCGCCCACCGCGACAAAAAAGCCCTTGTCACCCGGCCGAAGCGCTCTAACATGCGTGATGAATGCGAGGCCGGCTCAACGATCCGCATGGCACAGGAGTTCTCTATGGCTGTTCCTTACATGCTTCTGACCGGTGCCAGCCGGGGAATTGGGCATGCCACCGTCAAGCTGTTTCAGGAAAAGGGCTGGAGGATCCTGACCGTTTCGCGGCAGCCCTTTTCCGAGGAATGCCGCTGGCCCTCCGCACGCGAAAGCCATATCCAGGCCGATCTGGAAGACCTGTCGCGCGTAGAAGACCTGGCAGATGAGGTGCGTTCACGCCTGCCGGAAGGAAAGCTTGCGGCGCTTGTCAACAATGCCGGAATTTCGCCGAAGGGAGAAGGCGGAAGCCGCCTTGGTGTGATGGATACGACGGCGGATATCTGGACGCGGGTGCTCAATGTCAATCTCGTCTCAACAGCGCTACTCGCCCGCGCGCTCCTGCCGGAGCTGGAGGCGGCGAAGGGCTCGATCGTCAATGTCACCTCCATCGTCGGGTCGCGGGTTCACCCCTTCGCCGGTGTTGCTTATGCCACGTCGAAGGCGGCACTCGCCGCATTGACGCGTGAACTGGCGCATGAATTCGGTCCGCGGGGCGTTCGCGCCAACGCGATTGCGCCGGGGGAAATCAATACTGCCATTCTGTCTCCGGGTACGGCCGAGCTGGTGGATGCCCAGGTTCCGCTCGGGCGGCTCGGCACCACGGCGGAGGTGGCGCAGACAATCCTTTTTCTCTGCTCGGAACAGTCCAGCTACATCAACGGCGCGGAAATCCACATCAACGGCGGACAGCACGTCTGACGCCTCAGTCAATCAACCGAAACGGAGCCATTATCGATGACCATCCTGCCGAATTCCGTCGAGGCACGCGATATCGCCTATCAGATGCATCCCAATGTCAATCTGCGCAAATTCGAAAAGACCGGTGGCCTGGTGATTGAAAGCGGCGAGGGCATCTATGTCACCGACAGCAGTGGCAAGCGATATATCGAGGCAATGGCGGGACTGTGGTCGGTGGCGCTCGGTTTTGGTGAACAGCGGCTGGTGGAAGCGGCGACAAAGCAGATGCAGAAGCTGCCCTATTACCACACCTTCTCCTACAAGACGCATAGCCCGTCCGTTGATCTCGCCGAACTGCTGATCGAGCTTTCGCCGGTGCCGATGTCGAAAGTTCATTTCACCTCCTCCGGCTCGGAAGCCAACGATCTGGTCGCCAAGATGGTCTGGTATCGTTCGAATGCGCTGGGCAAGAAGGAAAAGAAAAAGATCATAGGCCGCATCAAGGGTTATCATGGCGTGACCATTGCGTCGGCCTCGATCACCGGCTTGCCGCGCAACCATGAGAGTTTCGATCTGCCGCTGGACCGCATGCTGCATACGGCCTGCCCCTCCTATGTGCATTTCGGGAAGGAGGGCGAAAGTGAGGCGGATTTCACCGCGCGTATCCTCGGGGAGTTGGAGGATCTGATCCTTCGCGAAGGTCCCGAAACCATCGCCGCCTTCTGGGGCGAGCCGGTAATGGGCGCCGGTGGCGTTCTCCTGCCACCGGAGGGCTATTGGGAAGGCGTCCAGGCGATCCTGAAGAAATACGACATCCTGCTTGTGGTGGACGAGGTCATCTGCGGTTTTGGCCGCACGGGCAAGATGTTCGCCTGCGAGACCTACGGTATCAAGCCGGACGTGCTTGTGGTCTCAAAGCAGATTTCGTCGTCCTACATGCCGCTTTCGGCGATCATCATGAATGACAATTTCTACCAGCCTATCGCCGATGAGTCCGACCGTATCGGATCGTTCGGCCATGGCTACACCGCCTCCGGCCACCCGGTCGCAACGGCTGTAGGGCTGGAAAACCTGAAGATCATTCAGGAACGCGATCTGGTCGGTAATGTCGCGCGGCTCGAAGGCCGGTTCCTCGATCATCTGAAGGCACTTGCGGATCACCCGCTCATTCATTCCTCGCGCGGTATCGGCCTCATCGGCGCGCTGGAGGTGAAGCCATGGGAAGGCATGAAGCCGGGCGACACGACGTTTGCCCTTGCCGCCGCCATTGAGGAGGAGGGTGTCATAACCCGGCCAATCGGTGAATCCATCTGTTTCTGCCCGCCGCTGATTATTACCGCGGAGCAACTGGATGAGCTGTTTGCTGGCGTGAGGCGCGGTCTCGACAAGGTTGCGGCCGCCCGAGGCTGAAAATTTTGGCAATTGTGCCGGCCGGTTGATCCGGCCGCCCTATCCCCGGTAGGCCACAAGTACCGCACCGCAGGCGATCAACACGACGCCGAGCCAGTTAGGCAGCGAAAGCCTTTCGCCCAAAAACAGCACTGCAAAGACGGCGACAAAGACGACACTGAGTTTGTCGATGGGTGCGACACGGGCCGCGTCGCCAATTTTCAGCGCCCGGAAATAGCATATCCAGGATGCGCCGGTTGCCAGACCGGAGAGTACGAGGAAGGCCCAGGTTTTCCCCGAGATGGTGGAAGGCTGCTGCCAGTTGCCGGTGATATAAACCATCAGGCCTGCGGCAGCGAGAATAACGATGGTTCGGATGAAAGTGGCGAAATCGGAATTGACGTTTTCGATGCCGATCTTGGCAAAAATAGCAGTCAGAGCCGCGAATGCCGCCGATAACAGGGCCCAGAACTGCCACGCCAGGAAAATGTTTCTCATATGGGCCACTCCATTCATCGCACGGTTCTTGTCTGATCTGGCCTACAGCATCGCCGGTCCGATAAAAACTGTTTTCCGAGACTTGCTTGAACGACAAAGGCCGACACATCGAGATGACGCGCCGGCCTTCATGCGGGGCCTGTCCGGACGAGGCCGGGCAGGCAGGACCTTGGGAGGTCGTATTACTCTGCCGGCTGCACCGAGGCCGGAAGCTGGTCCACATCGGCGATGCCGGTGAATTCTTCCTTGCCGCTGAGCACGCGGGCAAGCTGGTCCTGGTCCAGTTCGCCTTCCCAGCGGGCGACGACGATGGTGGCGACCGCATTGCCGACGAAGTTGGTGAGCGCGCGGCATTCCGACATGAAGCGGTCGATGCCGAGGATCAGCGCCATGCCGGCGACCGGAACCGAAGGCACGACGGAGAGCGTGGCCGCGAGCGTGATGAAGCCTGCACCGGTAATGCCGGCGGCACCCTTGGAGGAGAGCATGGCGACCAGCAGCAGCAGAATCTGTTCGCCGAAGGAAAGGTGAATACCGGTCGCCTGCGCGATGAAGAGGGCTGCCAGCGTCATGTAGATGTTGGTGCCGTCAAGGTTGAAGGAGTAACCGGTCGGAATGACGAGGCCAACGACGGAGCGCTTGCAGCCGGCCTTTTCCATCTTGCTCATCAGGCCCGGCAGGGCAGCCTCGGAAGACGAGGTACCGAGAACCAGCAGCAGTTCTTCCTTGATGTAGCGGATCAGCGCGACGATGGAGAAGCCGTTATAGCGGCAGACGGCGCCGAGGACCACGAACACGAACAGGAAGGACGTGACGTAGAAAGTGCCGATCAGCATCGCAAGATTGGTGACGGACGAGATGCCGTATTTGCCGATGGTGAAGGCCATGGCGCCGAAAGCACCAATCGGGGCGGCCTTCATCAGAATCGCGACCAGCTTGAAAATCGGATACATCAGGGCGTGCATGAAATCGGTGACCGGCTTGCCCTTTTCGCCGACGACGCCGAGCGCGATACCGAAGAGCACCGAGAAGAACAGCACCTGCAGGATATCGCCGCTGGCGAATGCGCCGACGATGGTCGTTGGGATGATGTTCATCAGGAAGCCGGTGATGGTCTGCTCATGGGCCTTGTCGGCGTAGGTCGCGACGGCCTTGGCATCGAGCGTTGCCGGATCGATGTTCATGCCCGCGCCGGGCTGCACGGTGTTGGCGACGATGAGGCCGACGATAAGCGCAAGGGTGGAGAATACGAGGAAGTAGATCATGGCCTTGCCAGCCACGCGGCCAACCTTCTTCATGTCGTTCATGCCGGCAATGCCGGTTGCGACAGTGAGGAAGATGACGGGCGCGATGATCATCTTGACGAGGCGGATGAAGCCGTCGCCGAGCGGCTTCAGTTCTTCACCGAAGGCCGGATAGAAATGGCCGAGTGCGATACCGGCTATGATGGCCACCAGAACCTGAAAATACAGATGCTTGTAGAATGGCAATTTGGCGTGGCCCGCGGCCACGGCTGTCGTATCGATCATGTTTTTTCCTCCTCGGCCTCACCCTGCCTTGATTGGCCTCCCGGGATCGCCGTGTCGTTGACGGCTTCGCGCCGATTGTGGAGTCATGTGCAATACGCATGCCAGACTTGATTATTTGCCGTAACTGACTGATTCAAAAAGTTCTTTTTTGGAGGGATAGAAGACGCGGCAGTTGACTGTGCGGAATTCCGGACAAAAACTCTTGCGGTCTGTGCGTAAATCCGCACAATTGGCTTATGAGCCAGATAGAGAATTCACTTCATTCCCAGGCGAAGCGACGGGCGCAATGGCTGGCGCTCGCGGGGCTTTGGCTGCTTATCGGTTTTGGCATGCTGCTTGTCGCCGATGAATTTGCCCGCCATCAGGCCCTGCGTGCGGCGGGTTCCGAGGCCTCCACCGATGCGGAACTGAAGATCGCCCTTTTGAATGTTGCGCTGGAGCGGCCGCGGGCTATTCCGCTGGTTCTTTCCGGCGATCCCGATCTTGCCGTCGCTCTCGATGGCGGCGGCTCTTCGGCTCTTGATCGGCTCAATCGAAAGCTTGAAGGGCTTATCGAAGGAACCCAGTCCTCTGTTATTTACGTGACCGGGCCGACCGGCCTGACCATCGCGTCGAGCAACTGGCGGCAGGCGGACAGCTTTGTCGGTTCCAACTATGCCTTCCGTGAGTATTTTCAGGCGGCGATGAAGACTGGCATGTCCGAACATTATGCGCTCGGCAATGTCAGTCGCCGGCCAGGTCTCTATATCTCCCGCCGGATCGATGCGGCTGATGGCCGGCCGCTTGGCGTCGTGATTGCCAAGGTCGAGTTCAACCGGCTGGAAGCGGACTGGAATATCGGAGGCAAGCCGGTCTATGTCGTCGACAGAAACGGTGTCGTGCTGATGACGAGCGTGCCGGAGTGGCGCTTCAAGACAGTCGCGGCCATCGACGAGGCGCGACGAAACACCATTTCCGAAAGCCTGCAATTCGGCAATGAGGCGCTGGCGACGCTGCCTTTCCGAACGGCTCGATCACTGGGCGACGGTGTTCCGCTCATCCACGTTGATGAGCCGGGGCGCGAACGCGGCGATTATCTTCGGCTGGAAATGCCGGTGCCGACGACATCCTGGACCCTGCATTATCTTCAGCCCGTCGCACCCGCTTTGAATGCCGCCATCCGCGAGGGCAGGGCGGTGGCGCTGGCGACGCTCATGCCGCTGATTGCGCTTTCGGCGCTGTGGCTGTGGCGCAGGCACAAGGCTCTGAAAGAAAAGGAAGAAGAACAAAGGGCCCGCGCCGAGCTTGAACTTAAGGTACAGGAGAGAACCCGCGATCTGACGAAGACGCGCGATCATCTTCAGGCGGAAATCGCCCTGCACGAAAAGACCGCCGGGGAGTTGCGCAATGTCCAGCATGAGCTGGTGCAGGCCAACCGCCTTTCCATTCTTGGGCAGGTGGCGGCTGGCGTGGCGCATGAGATAAACCAGCCTGTGGCGACAATCCGCGCCTTTGCCGATAATGCGCGCACTCTGCTGAAGCGTGAACGTCTGGCTGAAGCCAGTGAAAATCTTGAGGACATTGCCGCCCTTACCGAGCGTATCGGCACGATTACCAGCGATCTGAAGATACTCGCGCGCAAGGGCCGAACCGGCGCTGAACCTGTCAGTGTTCGAACCGTCATCGAAGGCGCGGTGATGCTGCTGCGCAGCCGTTTTTCCGGTCAGATGGACGCGCTCGATATTGTCTTGCCCGATCAGGATCTAAAAGTGCTCGGCAGCCGCATCCGGCTGGAGCAAATCCTCATCAATCTTCTGCAAAACGCGCTGGAAGCGACTGAAGCGATTGATACGGCCCGGGTGGAGGTGCGTGTTCGCGAAGAGGGCGACGCGGTTGTAATCTCGGTTGGCGACAATGGCGGGGGCATTCCGGAAGCCATCCGTGCCCAGCTTTTTTCACCCTTCAATACCTCCAAGGAGGGCGGTCTCGGCCTTGGCCTTGTCATCTCAAACGATATCGCTTCGGACTATGGCGGGCGCATTGAGGTGACGAGTGGCGAGGCAGGCACGTGTTTTTCCGTATATCTGAAGCGAGCATGACATGACGGCGGATGGTACTATATTTCTGGTCGATGACGACTCGCAGCTGCGCAAGGCGATGGTGCAGACGCTGGAGCTAGACGGGCTGCCGGTCACTTCCTTTTCCCGAGCCGAGCAGGCGCTTGCAGCTTTGAGTGAAGATTTCGACGGCGTCGTTATCACTGATGTGCGCATGCCAGGCATGACCGGGCTGGAATTTTTCGACCATGTCCGCAAGATCGATGCGGACTTGCCTGTCATCCTCATTACCGGCCATGGCGATGTACCCATGGCCGTTGATGCGCTCCACAACGGCGCCTATGACTTCATAGCCAAGCCGTTTCCCGCCGAACGGATGGTGGAAAGCGCCCGCAGAGCCCTCGAAAAACGCCGCCTCGTGCTGGAAAATCGCGCGCTTCGCCGGGCAGCCGGGCAGGCGGAGGACGACCTGCCGCTGATCGGGCAGACACCCGCCATGGAGCGCTTGCGCATGACGCTCAGGCATATTGCCGATACGGATGTCGATGTGCTGGTGGCCGGCGAAACGGGCAGCGGCAAGGAAGTGGTGGCAAC
Organism: Agrobacterium genomosp. 2 str. CFBP 5494; assembly: GCF_900013495.1. NCBI lineage: Bacteria > Pseudomonadati > Pseudomonadota > Alphaproteobacteria > Hyphomicrobiales > Rhizobiaceae > Agrobacterium > Agrobacterium genomosp. 2. The sequence goes on along the minus strand of NZ_LT009719.1, from coordinate 408,208 downwards.
GGCCCTTCATCGCTGGAGCAAGAAGCGCGCCAAGGGCAATTTCGTGGCGCTGAATTGTGGTGCGCTACCGGAAACGGTGATCGAAAGCGAGCTTTTCGGCCATGAGCCGGGGGCATTTACCGGGGCACAGAAAAAACGTGTCGGCCGCATCGAACATTCAAGTGGTGGCACGTTGTTCCTGGACGAGATCGAAAGCATGCCGCTTGCCGTGCAGGTGAAAATGCTGCGTGTGCTGGAAATGCGCGAGGTTTCGCCGCTTGGTTCAAACGAGGAGCGACCTGTCGATATCCGCGTGGTTGCGGCGGCCAAGGTTGACCTTGGCGATCCGGCCGAACGCGGCGCGTTTCGTGAGGACCTTTATTATCGGCTGAATGTCGTCACATTGTCGATACCGCCGCTTCGTGAACGCAGGGCGGATATTCCACTCCTGTTTTCCCACTTCGTCACCAAGGCAGCCAACCGCTTCAACATGCCGGTGCCGCAGATCGGCGCCGGGGTTTCCCGTCGTCTCAACGATCATGATTGGCCTGGCAATGTCCGGGAACTCGGGCATTTTGCCGAGAGGGTAGTTCTGGGGCTTGAGACGGAATTGGCGGCCACATCTGTTCTGCAGTCGGAAATCCCGGCTTCCGGCACCTTGCCGGAGCGTATGGACGAGATCGAGGCGCGCATCATCCGCGAGACACTGGAGCAATCCAATGGCGACGTTGCGGAAACCATCGCCACGCTCGGTATCGCCCGCAAGACCTTTTACGACAAGCTGCAACGCCACGGTATCAACCGGGCGGACTATGTGAAGAACGGCGCGGCCTGAAAGTGCGCAGAGGACGACTTATGGCGACGGCGCGACGTCGTCCTGCTCCGACCCTCACTGAAAAGCCGCAGACTTCTCCGTCTGCGGCCTGGCGATAATCGCAGCAATTGCGGCAACGGCCATCGTTCAGCCTGCTACGCAGAAATGACGCTGACCGTCATAATCCGTATAGGTGCCGGTGCGGGAATTGAAGCTGCGGTAACGCTGCGAGCAATAATCGTACCAGGCGTTGGTCCACGGCTCGATGGTGCGATAGGTCTGGCGCTGATTATAGACGGGGCGGCTGTCGTAAACCGGCTGGGCGCGATAGACCGGCGCCTGGCGATAAACCGGCTGCGGTGCTGGCCGGTAGTAACGATAGTCCGGCTCTTCATAGACATAGCTCGGCTCATAGGCCTGATAACGGCGCGGTGCCGGATCGATATAGACCCGTTCCTCCTCCACCGGTGCCGGGCGGGAAAGGGCGGAACCAACGGCAACACCGGCGGCAAGGCCAAGCACGCCTCCCAGAAGCGCCGCGTCGCGGCGGTCGTGGCGGTCCCAGTCACCGGCGGATGCGCTGTTGAAGGGAGCGATGGTTGCGGCGGCGACGGCGATAGCCATAACGGTTTTAGCTGCAAAGGACGACATGGTGTTTTTCCATCCAGGTGGCAGGGTGCTGCCAGTTGCAAATTCGATGGTTAAGGAAATACAGCCCGCCTGCTGAACGGCCGCTGAATGAATTGTGGCAGACCGGCTGTCGCCCACAATTCCCGTTTGCCTGCGTCCCACGCTTCGCGCTAAAACTCGGGAGCAAACAGGACGCGCCCATGAGCCTTGCCCACATAACCGTATCTCCCGATTCATCGCATGAGGATCGTGCCCAGGCCATTCGAGACACTTTGCGCGACGCCATTGTCGATCGCCGGCTGGCGCCGGGAACGAAATTGTCGGAATCGGAAGTGGGAACGTTGTTCGATGTCAGCCGCACGGTGGTGCGCGCGGCGCTGCAGATGCTTGCCTATGAGGGCCTCGTGAAGGCCGAGCGCAATCGGGGCGCTTTCGTTTCCAATCCGACGCCCGACGAGGCGCGGCAGGTATTTGCGTCCCGCCGGCTGATCGAGCCCGGCGTCGTTGACGCGGCAATCGAAAAAATCACGCCTGTGGCGGTAAAGAAGCTGCGGGAACATCTGTTGGAGGAGAGCAGGCATCAGCAGGAACGCGGGCCGAGCGCACGGCGGGCCGAAATCAAGGCCTCGGGTGATTTTCACCTGATGCTGGCGTCAATTGCCGGCAATGCCATCCTGGAAAAATTCATGGATGAACTGGTTGCGCGCTCATCGCTGGTCATCGCGCTCTATGGGCGCTCCGGCGTATCGAGCTGCGGTCATAACGAACATGCCGATCTTCTGGATGCGCTGGAGGCGAAGGATGCGGCAAGGGCCCGGGCGTTGATGCTGCAACATCTCAATCATATAGAGGCCGATCTTGACCTTCGTACCAAGGAAGGTCTAGCCCTTAGGGACGCTCTGGCGCTTTAGGATATCGGTGCATCGGCCCTCACACGACGTGCGAGGGCGATATCAGCGGAAACCGCGGCGTGCCGGTCATGCCCCGTAGCGGCTGATTGCCAGATCGTGGGTGTCGATCTCGGGCGTCGCACCGTTGATCATGTCCGCAAGGACGCGCGCGGAGCCACAGGACATTGTCCAGCCGAGCGTGCCGTGGCCGGTGTTGAGGTAAAGGTTGCTGTAGCGGGTGGCGCCGATGACAGGCGTACCATCCGGCGTCATCGGGCGCAGGCCACACCAGAATTTCGCCTGCGACTGATCGCCCGCGCCGCCGAACAGGTCTTCCACCGAATGGGCGAGCGTTGCCTGCCGCGCTGCGGGCAAGTCCTTGCTGAAGCCGGCGATTTCCGCCATTCCGCCAGCACGGATGCGCGAACCGAGCCGGGTGATCGCGACCTTGAACGTTTCATCCATCACCGTGGAGACGGGTGCCCGTTCCTCTTTCACAATCGGCACCGTGATGGAGTAACCCTTGACCGGGTAGACCGGCAGGGTCAGACCGAGCTGACGCAGGAACTGCGGAGAGTAGCTGCCAAGCGCGGCGACAAAAATATCCGCTTCCACAAGCCCGCGGGTGGTCTCCACCGCCTTGACGCGTCCTGCCTCAACGATGGGGCGCATGATCCCCGTGTCGTACAGGAAGGTAACGCCCGCTTCTTCCGCCATGCGGGCAAGCTCGGTGGTGAACATGTAGCAGTCACCGGTCTCGTCGCCAGGCAGGCGCAGCCCGCCGACGATCTTTTCCTTCGATGGCGAGAGGCCGGGTTCCACGGCGGCGCAGCCGTCTCGGTCGAGAATTTCGAAAGGCACGCCGCCCGCCGTCAGTACGTCCACGTCCTTGCCGATGGCGTCAAACTGCTTTTGTGTGCGGAATACCTCCAGCGTGCCCTGCATGCGCTGGTCATACTGGATGCCTGTCTCTTCCCGCAGTGCCATCAGGCAGTCGCGGCTATATTCCGCGACGCGCACCATGCGGCTCTTGTTGATGGCATAACGCGCCGAGGTGCAGTTGCGCAGCATCTGGCTCATCCAGCGCCAGGCCGCCGGATCGACCGTCGGGCGAATGATCAGCGGTGCATGTTTCATGAACAGCCATTTCATGGCCTTGACCGGAATGCCCGGCGCGGCCCAGGGCGAAGAATAGCCGGGGGAAACCTCACCCGCATTGGCAAAGCTGGTCTCGAGCGCTGCAGCCGGCTGCCGGTCGATCACCGTCACCTTGTGCCCGGCTTTGGCCAGATACCAGGCGGATGTCACGCCGACGACGCCGGCTCCGAGGATAGTGACGTTCATGATCGTCTCACTTGTGATTGACTGATGTTGAAGCAAAGGCCGGGGTTTCGTCCGGCTGAATATACGTACGGCGATAACGACGGCCGAGGCCGGTCAGGATTTCGTAGGCGATCGTGCCCGCATCGTCCGCGATGTCTTCAAGCGTTTGCTCGGGGCCGATCATCTGCACGAAACTGCCTTGGGTCAATGTTCCCTCGGGCAGGGCGGATATATCAAGAATGATGCTGTCCATCGAAACGCGCCCCGCAATCGGCAGGCGCACGCCATCATACCATGCCGCGCCGCGATTGCTGAGCGAGCGCGGCAGGCCGTCGGCATAACCGGCGGCGATGGTCGCAAGACGCGTTGAGCCGGACGCTTCGAAGGAACCGCCGTAACCAACCAGCGAACCGGCGGGAACGGTGCGGGTCTGGATCACGGCGAGATCGAGGCGAACGACCGGCTTCATCGGGTTCGGGCGGTCGACAGAGGGTGCGCCGCCGTAAAGCGCGATACCGGGGCGCAGCAGGTGGTTGTGGTACTCACGACCCAGAAAAATACCTCCAGAGTTGGAAAAACAGACCGGGACATCAGGAAACGCAATCGTGGCCTGCCGCATCGCCGACAGCTGTGCCGCATTGCATGCATGGCCCGGTTCGTCGGCGCAGGCGAGGTGGCTCATGACGAAGGCGATGTCGATACCATCGAGTAGTTGCGGCTGGGAGGTGAGGGTTTCCAGCTCTTTGGGGGAAAGGCCGAGGCGGCACATGCCGGTATCGATCTGGACGGCGGCTGCAAGTTTCCTGCCGAGCGTCTTGGCATGGACCGCCCATTGGGCGATCTGCTCCAGCGAATTAAGAACCGGTGTGATCGCCATGGCGGCGCAGGAGGTCTCGTTGCCGGGTTGAAGGCCGTTGAGGACGAAGATCCGCGCCTCGGCGGGAAGACGCAGCCGTAGCGCCAGCGCCTCGTCAATATGAGCGACGAAGAAATGGCGACACCCCGCATCGAACAGGGTTTGCGAGACCATATCGGCACCGAGGCCGTATGCATCGGCCTTGACGACCGCCGCCGTCTGGCATGCGGGCGCCATCGCCGCAAGTGCCAGATAATTATCGCGCAATGCGCCGAGATCGATGGTCAGATGGCCGCTCGCACCACCGGCTGCCTGCTGGCGGCTGATCTGCATGTCCATAGTCGCTCACCCTCATTTTTATCTTATGAGAGTATTGCAACGATTATCGAATTTCTTGGCGATGATTCGAAGGAAATGCGATAGAATTGGCAATCGCGCAATTTTCTTTTGCTGATTGGAATTTTCTATGTCGTCACTCGATGCGACCGACCGCCATATCATCCGGCTGCTTCGGCTCAACGCCCGCATCAGCAACGCAAAGCTTGCTGCAGAGGTCGGGCTTTCGCCATCCGCGTGCTTGCGTCGCGTCGATATTCTCGAACGGGAAGGGATCATCCGCGGTTACACGGCGCTTACCAGCGGCCTCGCCGGCGGTGAGGTGATTTCGGTGATCGTGCAGATCACGCTCGACCGGCAGACGGAGGATTTTCTCAACCGTTTCGAAAATGCGGTGCGGCGATATCCGGAAATCCGCGAATGTTATCTCATGACCGGCGGTTCGGATTATTTCCTGCGTTGCGAGGCAGAAAGTGCGGGGGATTTCGAGCGCATCCACAAGGAGATACTCTCGAAGCTGCCGGGGGTCTCGCGTATTCATTCGAGTTTCGCGATCCGGAATGTGCTGGCGACGCCGAAGGCGAGGTAGTGTCGAGTGTGGGACTTCACCCCCACCACCGATAAAAATGATGCACCGGCCCGCGCCCATGTCCAACGGCAAGCCCCCGCCCAGCATCGAGCGCCCCATTCAAATAATCCTTCGCCAGCTCCACTGCCTCCAGCAACTCGCTTCCCCTCGCAAGATGAGCCGTGATTGCCGCCGCCAGCGTGCAGCCGGTGCCGTGATCGTTCTTCGTCTCTACGCGTGCAGCGGAAAGCGCCTGCATGGTGCCATCTGCAAACAGATAATCCGTGCTCTCAGGCCCCGCACCATGTCCGCCCTTGATGAGCACCGCTTTCGCGCCCGCTTTCAGGATCGCCGCGGCCTGATGATTGATGTCCGTTTCGGTCTCCGCTATCGGCGTGCCGGTTAAAAGCGCCGCTTCCGGCAGGTTCGGCGTAACGATGGTCGCGATTGGCAGAAGCTCGCGCCGCAATGTCTCGATGGCGTCTTCTTGCAGCAAACGGTCGCCTGACGTCGCTACCATGACTGGATCCAGCACCACGGGCTGCGATTGCCGCCGGAGCCGCTCCGCTATGGCTGCAATGGTTTCGATACGGGAAACCATGCCGATCTTCACCGCGTTGACGGTGAGATCGGAAAACACTGCATCCATCTGCGCGATGATGGTGGTCACCGAAATATCCTCGACCGCAGTTACGCCTCTGGTGTTCTGTGCGGTGATGGCGGTGATGACGCTGGCGCCATAGGCGCCGAGCGCGGAGAATGTCTTGAGGTCGGCCTGTATGCCCGCACCGCCGCCGCTGTCGGATCCGGCAATGGTCAACGCAATTGATGTCATGGCTGTCTCGCTTTCAGGGTGGCATCGATTGCGGAGCGGAACTCCTTGGTCGCGCCGGCAATATCTGCCGCGCGGAAGATGGCGGAAATCACCGCGACTCCATCCGCACCGGCGGCAATGACAGAGGGGACGCGGGAAAGATCGATGCCGGCGATGGCGCCCACCGGCATGTCCGGCCGCCATTCCCTCAGCAAGGCGCGGAGTGTCGAAAACCCATCGATACCGACAGGCTTGTCCGGGTTGACCTTTGAAACCGTGTCGAACACACCGCCGATGCAGGCGTAATCGGCGGGCATGGAGGCTGCCCGTTCGGCGTCGGCGCGGTTCTTGACCGTCAGGCCGATGATCGCCTTTTCGCCAAGAATGCGCCGAGCGGTTCTGGCGTCCATATCGTCGGCGCCAAGATGCACTCCATCTGCGCCCGAGGCGAGCGCAACATCCACCCGGTCATTGATGACGAGCGGCACGCCGGTGCCGGCGATGGCCTCGTGGATGGCGCGGGCGTTTTCGATCATCTCCCGTGTCGAGCCGTGCTTGTCGCGATATTGCAGGATGGTCGCGCCATTAAGTGCAGCCGCCAGAGCAAGCTCAAAGAGAGGCGCGACATCGCCGAGGCTCGCATCCACAAGCGCGTTGAGGCGGTAATCAACCTTGTTCATTCTCGATCCTCGCATGATTGATGATATCCTCGCCGGTAATCGCCGAAAGCGCGTCCAGGAATGCCGGTTCGAACGTGCCGGGACCTCTGGCACAGGACGCGGCCAGTTCGGCGGAGACGCCGGTGACGGCAAGGGCGGACGCCGCCGCTGCCAAAGCATCCTGTTCCACCGCCATGAAAGCAGCGATGACGCCTCCCGAGAGGCAGCCCGTACCCGTTACCTTTGCCATCCAGGGATGGCCGTTTACGATCCTGACGCGTCGCGTCGCGTCGCTCAGGTGATCTACCGGCCCGGTCTCGATCCTGATTGCATCTGGCACCTCGCCGATCAGGCTCATTTCGGCACGGTTGCCACGCACGATCGCGGGAGAGAGAGTGATGAGCTCACGCGCGAAGGCCAGCCGGGATGGAGAATAGTCACAATGCACGGGGTCGACGATCCAGGGCTTGCCTGAGGCGTTGGCGATCTCCACTGCCAGCAGGATAACCTTGCGCCGTTCCGCATCCAGCGTGCCGAGATTGATGGTCAGCGCATCCGCCTTGGCAACGAAGCTTTCGATTTCCTCCAGCGACGTGGTCATGGAGGGAATGCCGCCGACAACGGTAATCCCGTCGGCGGTGAATTTTTGCACCACGGTATTCATAAGGCAATGTACGCGCGGACGCGCCTGTCTGACTTTTTCAAGGATTTCGGCGGCCTGCGTGGTCGTGGGGAAAGGGATGGTCATGGCTGCTGTAGCTCCACGGCGATTTCGTCCGCCGCCGGCGCCTGCTTTATGAGCTGCATTTCCTGCATGAAGGCGCCAAAACGCGAATAGCGGGCGCGGTCGAGTGCGGCAGGGCGCTTGGCAAAACGCGGCAATGTGTCGAAGAAAGCCTGCTTGTTCAGTGCGTCATCGAGATTGGGATAGGCCTTGATGAAGAGCTGCCAGGATTCCTGCGGGTGATTGGTGATGAAAATAGCGGCCTGTTCCACGGCGGAGAGGAAACGCGGCAGGCGGCTGTCTGTTGCGAGATCGCGATGGGTGACGAAGATCAGCTCGTCATAGGCCGGAACACCATGTTCCTCCGGAAAGAAGGATCGGCCTTCGTGGCCCTCGAGCTTCATCTGCGTCAGTTCGAAATTGCGGAAACCGCCGAGCGTGGCGTCCACCTTGCCTGCGATGAGCGATGGCGACAGGGAGAAATTGACGTTGATGAGTTCCACATCGTCTTTCGTCAGACCGTCCTTTTCCAGCATGCGCTTCAGCATGGCATCCTCGAAGCCGGATACGGAAAAACCGACTTTCCTGCCCTTCAGGTCCTTCAGGCTTTTGATCGGTCCGTCAGCCAGCACGGTGACGGTGTTTAGCGGCGTTTCGACCAATGTGCCGAAACGGACGAGCGGCAGGCCGGCATCGTGGTCGAGATATAGGTTGGGTTGATAGTGCACGCCGATATCGGCCTGTTTTGCCGAAACGAGGCGCGGAACGGCGGAAGGATCTGCCGGCGGAACAAGTTCAACATCGAGCCCCGCATCCGCAAAAAGGCCCCGCTCTTTCGCGACGACCATCGGCGCATGGTCGGGGTTCACGAACCATTCCAGCAATACCGTAAGCCCGTCGGCCGCCTGTGACTGAACGGGGGCAAATATGCTTGCCGCCGCGACGACGAAAGAAAGAAGAGTTCGCTTCATGATGCTGAAATTCTCCGTAAATACCCGAAAGGAATGGTGCGTTCTGTTTCCCTGGCCCAGGGCGCCAGATGGGCGGTGGCGCGATCCACCGCCAGTCGCAGCAGCACCGCCATGATGGCGAGTATCGCCATGGCGGCGAACATCGTGTCGGTCTGCATGCGGGCGTTTGACTGGATCATCACGAATCCAAGCCCTGCCGATGCGCCAACCCATTCGCCAATGACAGCGCCCAGCGGTGCGAGGGGTGCGGCCACCCGCAGGCCGGAGATAAGCGAAGGCAGCGCCAGTGGCACGCGCAACCGGGTGAGAACCTGCCAGTGGCTTGCCTGCGTCAGCGAGGCGGCATCGAGAATGGCGCGATCCGTCCGGTTGAGGCCATCGGTGAAGGAGGAGGCGACGGGAAAGAAGATGATGATCGCCGTCATCACCGCTTTCGAGGCCATGCCGAAGCCGAACCAGAGGACGAGGATGGGCGCCAGCACGAAGACCGGAAAGGCTTGCAAAACCAGAACCATCGGCCAGACGAGGCGACCGAGACGGGGGATTGCCGCGATGGTGAAAGCCACGAGAATACCGACCAGGACGCCGGCCGTCAGTCCAACGGCCATTTCGAGAAATGTAACCATGGCCTGCCCCAACAGGAAACCGGGCTGGCGCAGGAAGGCCGCGGCGACATCGGCCGGCGCCGGCAGGATATAACGGGGTGGCGAGAACAGCCATGTGCCTGCCTGCCAGAGAACAAGCAGGAGACCGACTCCGTTCAACGCATGGGCGGCACGCATGAGCCGAACCTCAGACGCAGACGCACCGGGTGCGACGGGCAAAAACTTTCAGCATCATCATTCGGTCTCCACACGTGACAATCGCGGAGATCAGGACAAAGCGGAGAAGAGAAAGGGCAGCGCCTCAAAGGCGCAACAGTTTCCGTTCCTACGCCGGCATGATCCGGATCAGGTTCAAGGGTCCGGCTCAACGCCATCTCAGCACCGTCTGGTGCTCCCCTCGGAATGGGTCGGAAACTGTCGTTTTTTTAGCTGGCTGTCAACGGCTCAGATGGTGCGGAGCTGTTCAAACAGGGTGACGTTGGCACTATCGGCGCGGTAGAAAATCGCGGGCCGGCCGAGTGGTGCTTCCACGGTAACCTCGTTTCCACCGCGATGATGCGTGCCGCTCCACAGATGTACCCACTGGCCATCGCCCGGAAGATAGAGAGTGCGTTGCGTTTCTCCCGCTTTCCAGACAGGAGCCACCAGCATGTCGGGGCCATAGAGATAGCTGTCCTGAATGGCGTAAGTCTGCCGGTCATTCTCGTAATGCAGGAAAAGCGGGCGTTGCACCGGAAGCCCCGTTCTGGCCGCTTCGGCGGAGAGCGATTTCAGATAGGGGGCAAGCGCGACATAGACTGTCGTCATGCGGGCGAAATGGGCGAGAACCGCTTTATCCTGATCGATCTGCAGATTGTCACGCGGGCGGTTGCCCTCATGGGTGCGCATGACCGGCGTGAAGGCGGCCATCTCCGTCCAGCGCATGATAAGTTCCGCGGTGCGGACATTGCCGAACAGGCTGGTGTAACCACCAATATCGGAATGGTGATAGGCATTGCCCATGAGGCCGGAGGAGAGCGCGCCGCAAATGACGGTGACAAGTCCATCATGACGGGAGAAGTCGACCGACTGGTCACCGCCCCAGATCAGCGGACAATGGGCCTGCACGCCGGTGAAACCGGCCCGCATGAAGAACAGTGCTTCGCCAGTCTTGCCACGACTTTTGACGCCCTTCGCGTTAACCTCGGCCCACAGGGTGGGCCATGCATTGTGCATCAGCTTTGCGTCGACACCGTTGGAGAGCGTTATATCGATCGGCAGATATTCGCCGAAATCAGCCATCCATCCGGAAAGGCCGAAATCCAGCATGTTCTTGCCGATGATTTCTTCGGCAAACCAGTCGGCGGCAGCCGGATTGGTGAAATCGACGACGCCGCAATCGAACTCGCCGAAATCCACCAGCGCCGTTTTCCCTTCCGCATCCGTTGCGAAATAACCGGCCTCTTCGGCGACCGGGAAAAGCGGGCCGTCAACGCAGAGGTAGGGGTTCACGTAACCCAGAAAACGGATACCTTGATCGGCAAGCTCGGCGATCTTCTGGCGCAGATGCGGATAACGGGTTTCGTTCGCCTGCCAGTCCCAGAACAGGCGTGCGCCAAAGGATGTCTGGCGAAGCCCCACCCAGTCCTCACACCACAGGCCCGACACGAGCGTTCCGGCTGCGCGGATTTTCTCCAGCCGCGCAAACGAATTGACGCCATCCTTTAATCCAATGACCGCGCCATTATAGATCCATTCCGGCAATTGCGGCTGCCGTCCAAACCGTAGGGACAGCGCGGAGACGATGTCGGTGAAACTGTCGCCGGCGAAAAATTCGATCTTTTCAGGGATGGCCCAGATTTCGATCTCGTGGAAATCGCCATTGCGGAAATCGAAGACCGAATAGGCGCTCGTTTCCACATGCAGCGCGTATCTACGCGACGAGAGATAGGTCGGCTGCGGATAGTTGGTGTTGTAATAATCACCGCCTGCCTTGCCGTTGACGTCAGACTTGAAGGTGATTTCGGTGGTCTTGTCGCGGCCAACGCCGGGCTCGGAGGTCCAGAGCGGAAAGCGCCGTCCGCGCATGTCGAAATAGGACATCTGCTCGCCGCCGCCCCAGACATGCTCATCCGTTTCCGCAAAGATGCGCAGCCAGAGGCGGTTGATGGTCTTGTCCAGCGCCGTCAGCAGGATGGCATTGCTTTCGAGTGTCAGGCGAAGGCGAGGGGTCTGTCCCGGTGCGGAGGAAAGCGTGACGCTATCGCCGCTCATCTCGGCGTGGCGCAGGGCAGTTCGTTCGACGACGTAGTCTATGATATCGAAATTGCCGCGATACATATCCATCCGTTCCTTGCCGAAACCGGCGAAGAAGGCCGGCTCGTCGGGCGAATGGGAAAGGATGGTGCGGTTGCCGATCGCAAGCGTAAATCCATCGTGGGTCTTTTCGAAATGCATGACTTAACCTTTTAGCCCTTGAGACCGCCGGCGGTGAGGCCAGAGACAACCCGTTCCTGGAAGATGACGATGAGGATCGCGACCGGCACGATGCCGACCACCAACGCTGCCGAAATGACCGGCCAGGGGAAAGCGAACTCTCCCTGATAAAGCTGGATGCCAACGGGCAGTGTGCGCAGCGCAGGGTTGGAATTGAAGGAGAGCGCCAGCAGGAACTCGTCCCAGGCATTCACGAAGGCAAGGATGCCTGCGGTGAAGACGCCAGGCGCGCAAAGCGGCACGACGACCTTGAACAGCGCGCCGATGCGGGTGCAGCCATCGATCATGGCGGCGTTTTCGAGATCGCGCGGAATACTTTCGAAGAAGGAAACCAGCATCAGCGTGCACACCGGCAGTGAAAGCACCGTGTAGGGCAGGATCAGCGCCGTCCAGCTGTTGAGCAGATTGAGCGCCCGCATGATTTCGAACAGCGGCACAAGCAGCGTCACCAGCGGAAAGGTGGAAACGGCGATGATGAGCGACAGGGTAAGCGCCCGGTATTTAAGGTTCAGCCGCGCCAGCGCGTAAGCCGCCAACACCGAAATCAGGATGGTCAGTGCCGTGGAAAGCAGCGCCACCATGAAGCTGTTGAACAGGAAGAGGTGCAGCGGCTGATCCGAAAAGGCCTGCATGTAGTTGGCGAGTGTCGGCGCGTGCGGAAACCAGGTGATCGGCTTGACAGTCAGCTCCGCCTCGGTTTTCAGCGAGGTGAAGAGGATCCAGATAGCCGGGAAAAGGCCGTTTATCAGAAGAATGGAGGCCGCGATGAAGCGCAGCGGCTTGCCAGAGAAGAAGGAGGACAGACCGGAAGAGGTGGCGACGGTGCTCATGGGATCAGTCCTTCGTCCTGATGATACGGAGGTAAACGGCGGTGACGCACATGGAAAGCACAAACATCATGACCGCCAAGGCCGAACCGTAACCGAGATCGAGGAAGGAGACGGTGTTCTGGTGGATATACATGGCAAGCGTCGTGGTGGATGTGCCGGGGCCGCCGCCGGTCATCATGTAAGGAATATCAAAGGTCTGTAGCGCCGTGATCGTGCGGAAGATGAGGGCGACGATAATCGATGGCTTCAGAAGCGGCAGGGTGATTTCGAAGAACTGCCTGATCTTGCCGGCGCCATCCACATCCGCTGCCTCGTAAAGCGAGCGCGGGATGGTCTGCAACCCGGCGAGGATCATGAGCGCCATGAAGGAGGAGGTCTTCCAGATGATCGTCAGGCAGATGGCGGCAAAGGCCCAGTTCGGTGAGTTGAACCAGATGATGCCTTCAAAGCCCAGCCGGTTCAGCACATCATTGACCACACCATATTCATAATGGAAGAACCACGCGAAGATGAGACCTGCAAAGGAGAGCGGCAGCGCCCAGGGGATGAGAAGGGAAAGCCGCATTGGCCACTGCATGGAGAAAGGCAGGTTGGCGAGCAATGCGAGGCAAAGGCCCATGAATAGTGCGCCGGGCACGGTGATCAGCGTTATCAGCACCGTATTCCAGGTCGTTTCCCAGAAAATCGGATCGTCGAACATCGCCGTGTAATTTTCAAAGCCGATGAATTCCGCCGGCAGGCCCGAGGTCAGCGACAGGCTGAAGAAGCTCGTATAGACGAGCCGCGCCACCGGATAAACGATGATGAGCGAAAGCAGGATCGCCGCCGGCGCGAGCAGCAGCACGGCCAGCGACCGGTCGCCGAGATCGAGCCACCGCGTCCAGCGCGGCTGCGGTTTCTCGTCCACCCGAACCATGGTTCTTTCCGGCATTGTCACGTCTGCCACTCCCGCAACTGGATTCACGTCATCGTCTCCCGGTCGGACCGGTCTGTGTCCGGCCCGTTTCGCGCCCTTGAGGCGCCTTTCATCCTGTCAGTCGAAACGGCCGGAAGGGACGCGGTGCACACGCCGCCTTTCGGCCCGAAGCCTATCGCAGAACGCGCCGCAGACGGCTTTCCATTTGCTTTGCGCCATCCTCCGGCGTCATGACACCGGCGAGCACACCGTTGACCGTGGTGCGGATGGTCTCGCTGACCTCGTTGTAACGCGGCGTCACCGGACGGGCCTTTGCTGTTTCGACGACCGGCAGGGCATCCGCGAACCACGGGATTGCCTTGGTCACGTCGGCATCCTTGTAGAGAGCGGCGTAGGTGGGCAGGAGCGCTGCATTGATGGCCATGAACTTCGATACATCCTGACTGGAGAGATATTCGACAAGCTTCTTGGCTTCATCCTGCTGTTTGGAATAGGCGGACACGCCGAATTCCCAGCCGCCGAGGCAGGTCGTCTGCTCACCGCCTTTGACGGCGGGAAGGCGGGCGACGCCGACCTTGTCATTCACCTGCGATTCCTTGCCCTGGAAATGGGTCCAGGCATAGGACCAGTTGACGGCAAAGAGAACCTTGCCGGCCTGGAACTCCTTGCGGGTGTCGTCGGTCGCCACCTCCGAAATGTTCTTCTTGGAAATGCCTTCGTCAACAAAACTCTTCCAGAGCTTCAGCGAATCCACCGCGGCCTTGTTGTCGAAGTTCAGCTTGCCGTTTTCAACCAGCGACTTGCCTTCGCTCCAGTAGGGCAGGAGGAAGGTGCAGACCGCGCCTTCGATCGCCTTGCCCTGGAAGGACAGGCCCTGAAGCTCCGGGTTCTTTTCGCCTTCCATGACCTTCTTGGACGCTTCCTTCAGCTCCTCCCAGGTGGTCGGCGGCTTGATGCCGTATTTGTCCAGCAGGTCTTTGCGGTAATAGAGGAACATGGAGTCGGCGAAGGCTGGCAACGCCACGATCTTGCCGTCCACCGTGTTGGCTTCGGCATAGGTCGGCAGGTAGGCGGACATGTCCTTGCCGGCAAAATCGCTGGTCCAGCCGGCTGTTGCAAATTGCGCGGGACGGATGACGTCGAGCATCAATACGTCGAGGCTCGAATCCTTGGCCGACATCACGGTGTTGAGATATTGCGCCTGCATTTCCGAGGTGTTGCCGCCGGTCTCAATGACCACCTTCACGCCCGGCGTCTTCGCCTCATATTGATCGAGCGCCTTGCGCCAGACATCCGGCTGATGCTGGCTGGAAACGAAGATCTTCAGCTCGGCATCGGCAAAGGCCTGACCTGAAAAAGCGAGCACTGTTGCGCAGAGCGCTGCGCCCATGAAGGCTTTGCCCCGGATAGTTTTGAATGTCATGTGTTCCTCCCGTTATTAATCCTTGGCCGTGGCATTTTGCCCGGCGATCAGTGGATCGAGCGTTCCGTCGCGGCGTCGAAAAGATGGACCTTGGACGGATCGACGCCGATCTTCAGTTCCTCATTCGGCGTTGGCCGAAGCTGCGGCGGCATGCGTGCGGTCAGCGCCGCATCGCCAAGACTGAAATGGACGAGCGTGTCCGAGCCGAGCGGCTCCACCACCTGCACCTTGACCGCAAGCTGCGTGTCGAAGCCCTCAACGGGGCCGAAATGTTCCGGGCGAATGCCGACAATGACTTCGCGCCCTTCGAGACCCGTTTCGCGGGATGGCCGGATGGCTGCCATCGGCAGGAAATTGCCGTCCGAGAATGTCAGCCGGTCGCCATTCACCTTGGCTCGCGCGAAATTCATGGCGGGCGCACCGACGAAACCGCCGACGAACACGCTTTCCGGGCGGTTATAAACCTCATCCGGCGTGCCGACCTGTTCGATATCACCGCCGCGCAGGATGACGATGCGGTCCGCCAGCGTCATCGCCTCCACCTGGTCATGGGTAACATAAATGATGGTGGTGCCCAGCTGCTGGTGCAGGCGCTTGATTTCCGTGCGTACTTGTCCGCGGAGTTTAGCGTCGAGGTTGGAGAGCGGCTCATCGAACAGGAAGACCTGCGGGCGGCGAACGATGGCGCGCCCCATGGCCACACGCTGACGCTGGCCGCCGGAAAGCTGTCCGGGCCGCCTGTCGAGAAGGTGCTCGATGCCCAGCATCTTTGCCGCCTCATCTATGCTGGCATTGGCCTGCGAGGCGCTGACACCGCGCACCTTAAGGCTAAAGCCCATGTTTTCGCGCACCGTCTTGTGCGGATAAAGCGCATAGTCCTGAAACACCATGGCGATGTCGCGCTCGCGCGGCGGCAGCCGGTTGACGACACGGTCGCCGATCTTCACCTCGCCGCCAGTAACGCTCTCCAGCCCTGCGACCATGCGCAACGTCGTTGATTTGCCGCAGCCGGAAGGGCCGACAAATACGACGAATTCGCCATCGTTGATTTCAAGGTCGATGCCCTTGACGATGCGAAGCGCACCGTAACTCTTGTCCAGCTTGCGCAGGCTGACTGAAGCCATATTTTCCTCCTCACGACCGGCACGCCCGAAATTTCAATGGACGCAATAGCCGGTATCAACCTTCAAGTTCCCCGTACTGCATCTTCGAAAATCGAGCCCGATTGTCTGGCAATAACGTGGGGTGGCGAAACGCCTGTCTCCCTGAGGTCGTGATATTACCTTTCACTAAAAGGAAATCAATAGTGTATCAATTTTATTTCTGACAGAAATCAAAAACTACTAAGTCATTGATTAGAAGAAATATATCCGCAAAATCGCCCGCTGGCGGGCAGTGGTTGGCTTGCCTGCCGTCAAATTCCGTCACTCCTGTAGATCACGCGAATTTTGCGCAGTCTCAACGTATGCGAGAAACGTAGCGCGCCACGGTATGGTCAAACCAGGTCCAGGAAACTTCTGCCACCGCACCATCCTGCGCCTGGCTGAGGCGCAGGACGCGGGGCACGGATGCGCCTGCTTTCTGGCCGAACGCTTCGGGCGTCCAGTCGGGCACTTCACCGAGATCGACGCGATCCTCCGCCTTCGATATCCAGAGGTTGAGGCGAGTGCGGTAATAGAGGTAGAGAGATTCCGACATATTTTCGATCGTGATCGTGTCAACATAGGAACCATCAAGCCAGATTTCCTCGATAGCGGCCGGTTTGCCGGCGATGCGCCGCAGACGACGAATCCTGTGTCCTTCGGAGGAGGTGCCAAAAGCGGGCAGATCGGCGGGCTTCGCTAGCCGGGTCACATCCAGAACCTCCGCTGTCGGCAGGCCGCCGCCCTCGATCAGTTCAAGCCGGAAGAA
Organism: Agrobacterium genomosp. 2 str. CFBP 5494; assembly: GCF_900013495.1. Classification (NCBI taxonomy): domain Bacteria; kingdom Pseudomonadati; phylum Pseudomonadota; class Alphaproteobacteria; order Hyphomicrobiales; family Rhizobiaceae; genus Agrobacterium; species Agrobacterium genomosp. 2. Next base: position 391,484 of record NZ_LT009719.1, on the reverse strand, counting down.
AGCGTAGACGCTTTGCGGATCGCTGACCGCGCGGATGTAGTTGCCGGAACCCTGTACGCGCTCCAGAAGGCCGCGCTCCTGCAATTCGGCGAGCGCCTTGCGTAGCGTGCCGACGGCGATGCCGAGATCGGCAGCCATATCGCGCTCCGGCGCAAGCTTCTCGCCGTCGATCAGCCGCCCTGCTGACACCTCGCGCACCAGCATTTCGGCGATCTGTAGATACATGGGCAAACTGCCACCAGTGTGTCTCATATGCCGTTTCCTCCACCCGAAACAAAAATTGATACATCATTGATTTACATATTTCTTGATGTTATGCAAGAACAACGAGAGCGGCCCTGAGGAGGAATTGCATGACCGTCGTACCCGTTACATCCGCTGATCTCGATGCTGCCGAGGTCTCCTGGTTTTCCGCTTTGTGTTCCGATGATTACGCCTATCTCGGCGTGCCGGATGGAAGCCTGCGTTCCAGCTTCGAACATTGCTCGGATATCGTCAAAAAAGCCGAGGAACTTGGTTTCCGCAACATTCTCTGCCCGTCGTCCTATCAGGTGGGGCAGGATACGCTGAGCTTTGTCGCCGGCTGTGCGACGATCAGCGACCGTATCAATTTCCTTGCCGCTATCCGCTGTGGCGAAATGCAGCCGATCATGCTGGCGCGTACGGTTGCCACGCTCGACCACATGCTGAAAGGCCGCCTGACCCTCAATGTCATCAGCTCGGACTTCCCGGGCGAAGTCGCCGACAGCGCCTTTCGTTACAAGCGCAGCCACGAGGTCGTCGAGATTTTGCGGCAGGCCTGGACCCGCGACACCATCGACCACGACGGCGAAATCTACCAGTTCAAGGGCGTATCGACCGAGCCGGCGAGACCCTACCAGCAGAATGGCGGCCCGCTTCTTTATTTCGGCGGTTATTCTCCAGATGCCCTTGAGCTCTGTGGCGCACAATGCGACGTCTATCTGATGTGGCCGGAGACGAAGGACCAGCTGGCGGACCGCATGCGCGCCGCCAACGAGCGCGCTTCCGCCCATGGCCGCACGCTGGATTATGGTCTGCGCGTCCATATGGTGGTGCGCGATACTGAAAAGGAAGCCCGAGAATATGCCGAACATCTGGTCTCCAAGCTCGATGATGAATACGGCCAGCTGATCCGCAACCGCGCCCACGATAGCGGTTCACTCGGCGTGTCGCATCAGGCACGGGCCCGTGAACTCGCTGACAAGTTCGGTTATGTCGAACCCAATCTGTGGACCGGCATCGGCCGGGCGCGCTCCGGCTGCGGTGCAGCACTTGTCGGCTCGACGGATCAGGTTCTTTCGGCGCTGGAGGATTACCAGAAGATGGGTATCCGCGCCTTCATCCTGTCCGGTTATCCGCATCTCGACGAGGCGGAACATTTCGGCACCAAGGTGTTGCCGCAGATGAAAACCTGCTCCCTGCCGCATGCCTATGGCCGGGTGCCTTCTGAAACGCCAGCGACGCCGCTCGGCAATGGGGAACGCCACTGATGGAACGTATCGCTCTTTCTGACACACTCGAACTCAGCCGCATCGTTTACGGCATGTGGCGCATTGGTGACGATGCAGACACCTCGCCGGCGCATGTACAGGCGAAGATCGAGGCCTGCCTCGCACAGGGCATCACAACAATGGATCAGGCTGATATCTATGGCGGATACACGGCAGAAGCCATTCTTGGCGCCGGATTGAAAGCCGCGCCAGGACTGCGCGACAAAATCGAAATCGTCACCAAATGCGGCATCGTCGCCCCGGCCGGCCGCCATGCCACCGCCCGCGTCAAGCATTACGACACGACCGCGGGCCACATCAACGCTTCGGTGGAAGCGTCGCTGCGCGACATGGGGACGGATCACGTCGATCTGCTGCTCATTCACCGCCCCGACCCGCTGATCGACGCGGAAGAAACCGGCAAGGCACTTGATGCCTTGGTGGCGTCGGGCAAGGTCAAGGCGGTTGGCGTCTCCAATTTCCGCCCGTGGGATTTTTCGCTGCTGCAATCGGCCATGAGCAACCGGCTGGTGACGAACCAGATCGAAATGAGCCTGCTTGCCACCGATTCCTTCACGAATGGCGATCTCGCCTACCTGCAGGAAAAGCGCATTTCGCCCATGGCCTGGTCGCCGCTCGGTGGCGGTTCGCTGTTCTCCGGCGCGCATGGCGGCACCATGGCTGCCCTACAGCGCATCGGCAAGGAACAGGGCGTCGACGCGACGGCCGTCGCGATCGCCTGGCTGCTGCGCCATCCGGCAAAGATAGTGCCCGTGCTTGGGACCAACAATCTCGAACGCATCAAAACCGCTGCCGATGCGCTTCGCGTGACGATGGACCGCCAGACATGGTTTGAACTCTACACCCTTGCGATTGGAAAAGAGGTGGCGTGATGACAGTTGCAGAGGCGATCAAGATGCCCAATGAACATGTATTCGTTCCCGGCGGCGAAAACAGCCGCAGCTTTCGCAATGCGCTCGGCGCTTTCACCACCGGTGTTACGGTGGTAACAGCCACGACCCCGGAAGGCCCGATCGGCATGACGGTCAACAGCTTCGCATCCGTCTCGCTCGATCCGCCGCTGGTGCTGTGGTCACCTGCGAAAAGCTCGTCGCGTTATCACGCCTTCAGCGGCGCGACCCATTTCGCTATTCATGTGCTGAGCGCCGATCAGGACGTGCTGAGCGCCCGCTTCACCCGCAACGGCCGTGCTTTCGATGATCTTGACTGGGAATTGAACGATGAAGGCGTACCGGTCATCCCCGGAACGCTGGCCCGTTTCGAATGCCGGCAGGCGGCGGCCCACGATGCGGGCGACCACACCATCATTGTCGGTGAAGTGCTGCGCGCCGCCCATCGAGATGGCGATCCGCTGTGCTTTTCGGGTGGAGCCTTCGGACGGTTCGCCCGGCAGTAATCCTGCGATGTCATAAGCGCTTAATGCAAGATATCAGCTGCAGCCGCCCGCTTTTCACGGCACTCATCCAGCGTTCAAAGTAAACCCCTGTCCTCGTGACGTTATAGCTGGCGCTGACTTTCTAAAATGGCTTAATGCACTTGGTTGGGTGAAGAAATGATTCGCCGAATCATGGATATAGTGCGGCGCTCATTAGGGAAGTTTGAATGTCCGGTTGTTTCTGCCTCTTTTTGGATGGGGAAACCTCTCTGGAAAGTATTGCATGCAGGAAAGCTGCCGGGCGCCTTTCGGTGTTCGGCACAGGCTGGTTTTTGTCGATTCTTCTTTCCGTTAGCCTTGGTCAGAGTGCTTGTGCGGAAACCTTGAACTGGACCGGCGTTGGGGGCGGCAGTTGGTCTGCCTCGACGAACTGGGCGCCGTCAGCCCACGTGCCCGATGCCGGCGATGACGTGTTGATCAACAGCGATGGCCCGGTTGTCGTGACCAGCACATCTGCCACGGCCAATTCCGTCACGGTCGGGCAGGTTTCGTCCGGTACTTTGGTTATCAATGGGAGCCTGTTATCAAATTCGCTCAGCCTTGGCGTCGCCGCGGGAATCGGTGGTACCGTCACGTTCTCGGGCGCGACCCTGCAAAACCAGGGTCTCTTATCGGTCGGCGGTAACGGCATCGGTACCCTCTCCCTGTTACATGGCAGCGCGGTCTCGACCGGGACCGTCTACATCGGCGAAGGGGCAACAGGGAACGGTTTCCTGACACTCGACAATTCGTCCAGTCTCGTTACGGCAGGCACGATCTTTGTGGGATACGGCGGCGGGTCCGCGCCCTCCGGCGGCGGAAACGGCGAGCTTAAAATTCTTGCCGGAAGCACGGTAGACAGCCAAAGGGCCATTCTGGGCGAGGGGGCTGGAACCGAAGGTGCCACGCTTATATCGGGCGCCGGCAGCCGCTGGACGGTTGCAGCCGACACCGTCATCGGCAATGCCGGTGTCAGCACACTCACGGTGACGGGCGGCGGAAAACTCCTCAGCGGAACGACAACCGTCATTGCCAATCTTTATTCCGCATCGGGAAGCGAAGTCACTCTTACCCGGCTCGGCTCTTCACTGGAAACCGGTCAATTGATCGTTGGAAATGAGGGCAGTGCTCGCCTGACTGTCGAGGCGGCGGCATCAGCGACCAGCGACAGCGCCATCATCGGAGGCCATTCCACCTCCGTTGCGACGGTGACCGGCGACGGGTCCACCTGGGTCGCGGGCGATCTTCAGATCGGTGGCGATGTCGCCGACCCCGGCGGGGCTTCCGGTAACGGAACCTTGAATGTGACCGCCGGTGGCAAGGTTAATAGCACCGCCGCCCGGCTCGGCACTGTTGCCGGCGCGACCGGGGCAGCCATTATCGATGGCGAGAGATCGGCCTGGACTGTCGGCAGTGGCGGCCTTGCGATCGGCGATGCCGGCACCGGATCGTTGGCCGTAACGGGTGGCGGCATCGTCGGCAGTCAAGCCGTCGTACTCGGCAACAGTGCCGCCAGTACCGGCTCCGCCCGGATTTCCGGCGTTGGCAGCACGTTGCGCAGCGAGGGTGACATCATCGTCGGTCGCGGTGGCAACGCCATGATGTCGGTTGAAGCAGGGGGGGCTGTCGAGAGTAGAAACGGTGTCGTCGCTGCGCTCGGCGGTTCGTCGTCATCGGTCACTGTTACCGGCGGTGGCTCCAGCTGGACGATGACCGGTACCTTGATCGCCGGTTATCAGGACACGGCTTCGGCCGAGGTTACAGCCAGCGCCGGCGGAAATATCCGGGCAGGGGAGGTGGTCCTGGGAGATCTTTCGGGCTCATCGGGAACGATGACCATCATGGGTGCCAGCTCGAATGTAACGGCTTACGTCGATAGCGGGCTTGGGGCTTCCGGCCGCATGACGGTCGGACAATCCGGTTCCGGCGGTTTGACTGTGACGAATGGTGCGTCGCTCAATGCCTATCTGTTTTCCGTGGGTTCTTCGGCGGGGTCTGATGGGGCCGTCCTCGTCAACGGCATCGGCTCGCGCGTCTCCGTTGGCGACACCTTGGTCATCGGCGCTGCGGGGAACGGCAGCGTTGAAGTAACCGGCGGCGCAGCGCTCGCGGCGCCTACCATCCTCATTGCGTCGTCTGCTGGTTCGGCTGGCGTCCTGAATGTCGGCGCAGCTTCCGGACAAACGGCCCGTTCGGCCGGCACCATTGACGCTCAGGCGATCAGCTTTGGAGCCGGCGCTGGCCGGATCGTTTTCAATCACTCGCAGACGGCGTACCTCGTAAAAGCCGATATTTCGGGAGCGGGCAGCGTTGTTGCTGAAAATGGCGTGACGACGCTTGCTGGAAACAACAGCTATTCCGGCGGCACCACGATATCTGGCGGTACCTTGAAGGGAATCGCTGGAAGTTTTGGCTCCGGCGAGATCGCCAATGACGCGGCGCTGGTCGTGGATGGCGCCGGCAGGCTTTCGAATTCGATTTACGGCACGGGCAGTTTCGAAAAGACTGGCGCAGGCAACCTCGAACTCTCGGCCGTCAGCACTTATCTGGGTCCGACGACAGTCTCAGGCGGAAAGCTGAGCGTCAATGGCTCGTTGGCGAGCGCGGTTTCAGTGGTCGACGGCGCGGCGCTCGGCGGTACGGGTACCGTTGCCGGCCTTTCCATCGGTCCGGGCGGGACGCTGGCTCCGGGTAACCCGCTTGGAACGTTGACATCGACAGGCGACGCTACATTCGCTGCGGGCGGCAAATATGCGGTTGATATAGATACCGCCGGGAATTCCGACAGGCTTGCTGTGAACGGTACCGTAACAATCGCCAATGATGTAACCCTCGTCGTCACGCCGCTGACGAACCGATCTGCTTTCAGTCTGAATACGCGCTACCAGATACTCACTGCGACGGGTGGCATAACCGGCGCTTTTTCCCGCATCGATGAGAGCTTTGCCTATCTGACCGCGACCATCGCAAAGAGCGACGACACTGGCACCGCTTATCTGTCGTTCAGCCCGGCATCGTCGGCCCCCGGATTTCTGGCCGCGCAAGCGACCACGGCCAATGCGCGAGCCGCGGCCAACGCCGTTGAGGCCCTCGGAGAAAATGCAGCCCTGTATCGGTCTGCCATTTTCCTTCAGGGCGGTGAAACGCAACTGGCATTTTCGCAGCTTTCCGGAGAAATCCACCCGTCGGTTGCCATGACCTTGATCAATCGCAGCAGCCAAACCCGGGACGTCATTCTGGAACGGTTGCGCCGCGCTTTCGACAGCATCGATGCGCGGCCAATCATGCCCGTCGCTTATGCGAAGGACGACAGGGACCTCTTGTTCGAGGAAGAAGGATCGCCGAGCTTCTGGACCACCGGTTTGGGATCGCGTGGACGTGTTGATGGCGATGGCAATGGCTCATCGGTTGATAGCAAGGGCGGCGGCATTCTGTTCGGACTTGATGGTGAGCTCGGGAAAAGTTGGCGCGCTGGTGTGGCGGGCGGTTACAGTCACGAGAGGATCGAGCAGAAGACATTTGCTGCTTCAGCAGAGGTCGACAGTTATTTTGTGGCTGCTTATGCGGGCACGATGATCGGGCCCGCGTCTCTGCGGTTTGGGGCGATCCATGCTTTTCAGGATATGGATACGCGCCGCTCGGTCTCTTTCTCGACACTGAGCGAAAACCTCTCCGCCAGCTATGGCGGCTCGACGTCGCAGGTCTTTGCCGAAGCAGCCTGGCGTTTCGATTTTGATCTGACCCATGTCGAGCCCTATGCCAACATCGCCTACGTAAACAGCCGCACCGGAGATTTTGGCGAAAAAGGCGGGATCGCCGCAGTATCCTCAGCATCGGCACGCTACGATCAGCTTTACACGATGCTCGGTGCGCGCATCACGAGGGATGTCGCGCTGGAAGGCATGCTTGGCCGCGCAATGTTCGATCTCGCCTGGCGTCACAATTATGGCGACACTGACATGAACAGCAGCCTTTTCTACGAAGGCGGCGAGGCGTTTTCGGTCGTGAGCACGAGAGGTTCGCGAGACGCAGCAACACTTAATCTGGGGCTAAGCTACGATCTCACGCCATCAGCTACGTTGACATTCCGTTATGGTGCAGTTTTCGGCGCTGGGCTGCTAGATCAGTCCGCTGCCGCCGAACTTGGGGTTCGCTTTTGATGCAGTGTAAAAAGACGCGTTGCGCAAGTGCCATGGCTGCCACTCTGCTGTTCGTCGCAAGTTCTCTCGACAGCGCAGCTGCGCAGGAGACGTCGCAAGGCGCGGTATCCTTCCACGAGGCCCACGGAAGCTGGCAGCTTGCCTGCGCTGGACCCGAAAATAACGATGAGCCAGATAGAGCGTCTGGCGCGACGCAGGAAATCAAGCGGACATGCGCGATAGCTCAGGTCCAATTGGAGGAAAAGACCCGCAAACTCGCCGTTTCCGTGGAGTTCCGGCTCGCCGGTGAAAAAGCACCGGGGAAACTTGCGGGCACGATGGTTCTGCCCTTCGGTCTAGCCGTGACCAAGCTCTTTTCCGTCAAATCGGGAAATATGCGCTTGCAGGAGGTGCAGGTCAGCACTTGCTTACCGGTTGGCTGCGTTGTTTCCTTCTCGCCCTTTGTCGAGCTGGTCTCGGCGCTGAAGGCGGAACAGACACTGACGATAGAGGCACCCGATCTGCAGGGTCGCATTGTCTCGTTCCAGCTGCAGGGCAAAGGTTTTCCGGAGGCGTTGAAACGCCTTGAGGAAGTGCGTTAGGCCGCTACGGAGTCCGGCTCAGGTTTCGCGCCCTGTTCCTGCTTTTGCGCATGGAGTTCGACATTTTTCTTGCGGGAAAATAGCCCTGACAGAAACCGGCCGAAGCGGTCCATTTCCACGAAGATGACAGGCGTGATGAACAATGTCAGCAATTGCGAGACGATGAGACCACCGACCACCGCGATGCCGAGCGGTTGGCGCAGTTCTGAACTGGCGCCCGAGCCGAGCGCGATGGGAAGAGCGCCAAGCAATGCGCAGAATGTTGTCATCATGATCGGGCGGAACCGGCGCACGCAGGCTTCGTGAATGGCGGTTGCGGGTGGTTCCGCTTTTTCGCGCATCAGTTCCACCGCCACGTCGATCATCATGATCGCGTTTTTCTTGACGATGCCGATAAGCATCAATAGCCCGATCAGGGCGATGATGGAGAAATCCATGCCCATAACCTTCAGCGCCACAAGGGCGCCGAAGGCCGCTGCCGGCAGACCGGAAAGAATGGTCAGCGGGTGGATGAAGCTCTCATAGAGAACGCCGAGAACGACATAGATCGTGAGCACCGCCGCCAGAATGAGGATTCCGGTGTTCCCCTGGCTCTGCTGGAAGATTGCCGCCGTGCCGCCATAGCTGGTGAAGACATCCTGCGGCAGGCCTATCGTGGTCTTGAGCTGGTCGATCCGACTTGTGGCGTCGGAGAGTGCCACACCATCCGGAAGGTTGAAGGAGATGGTGGTGGAGACGAGCTGGCCCGTCTGATTGATGGTAACAGGCGCTTGCGTCCGGGTGAGAGCAGCGAAGTTGGAAAGCGGCACCAGTACGCCCGTTTTGGCCGAAAGAATATTGATGTCGCTCAGGAAATCGTCATTCCACGGCTTCGAGCTGTCGAACTCGACAATGACATCGTAGCTGTCGCCGGTCGACTGAATCTGTGCGGCGGTGTAACCGCCGAAGGACATTTCCAGTGTCTTGCGCAGCTGATCATTGGTAATCCCGAAGGCAGCGGCTTTTTCCGAATCGACCGAAATCGTGGCGGCGATGGCGCCGTTTTGGGCATCCGAGGTGACTGACGTGAAGGTATGGTCGCGGCGCATCGCCTCCATCAGCTTGTTCGACCATTCATTGGTGATATCAGCGTTCAAGCCCTGCACCACGAGCTGATATTGGCTGGCAGAGCTGCGCCCGCCGAAACGCAGGCTCTGCTGCGGGTTGATATAGGTGCGGATGCCCGCGACTTTCGAGCTGGCCTGGCCCAGTTCAGTCAGAACCTGGCTCAGAGGTGCGCGCTCCTCCTTGGGCTTGAGTTCGACAAACATCGAGCCGTTGTTCAGCGGATTGCGCGAATTGCCGCCAACGATGGATGTAACGTGGACCACGGCCGGATTCTTGCGGATCTGATCGGCAACCTGCGCCTGGAGATCGCGCATCGCCGTGTAGGAAATATCCTCTCGCGCCTGCGTCGAAACCGAAAGACGGCCGATGTCTTCCTGGGGGAAGAAGCTGGAGGGCAGCACTTCGAATAGATAAAGAGATGCCGCGACCGAGGCGAGAAATGACGCCAAAACAATACGGCGATGGGAAAGGCACCAGCTCACGGCGTTTCCATAGGCACGAAGCGTCCGCTCGAAGCCGGCATCGAACCAACGGATGATCGCCGGTGGCCGGGAGGAGTGGCCGGAAAGGCGCGAGGCGAGCATTGGCGTGACCGTCAGCGATACCAGAGCCGAGGCCATGATGGCGAGCGTGACGACCATGCCGAATTCATTAAAGAGCCTGCCGATCACCCCGCCCATCAACAGAATGGGGATGAAGACGGCGACAAGCGAAATCGACATGGAGAGGATGGTGCTGCTGACTTCCGCTGCACCCTGCAGCGCGGCTTCCCGCATCGGCAGCCCCTCTTCGTGCAGGCGCAATATGTTTTCCAGCATGACGATGGCATCATCCACCACAAGACCTACTGACAGGGTGAGCCCAAGCAGGGAGATATTGTCGATGCTGTAACCCAGCACATACATCGCGCCGAAAGCCGTGATCAGCGACAACGGCACGGCAAGACCCGGAATGACGGTTGCCGTCAGATGCCCGGTGAAGAGGTAGATCACTGCCACCACCAGCCCGATGGTCAGGAACAGGGTAAACTGAACGTCGGAAATCGCGTCCTTGATCGCGGTCGAGGCGTCGTTCATCACGTTGATGTTGACGGAAGGCGGCAATTGCTGGTGAAGCGCCGGCAGCTTGGCCTTGATGGCGTCCACGACATCGACGGTGTTGGCATCCGGCTGCCGCTGAACGGCGAGAACGATGGCCTGTTCGCCGTCGAACCAGCTGCCCGCATTGGTGTTGTCAATGCTGTCGGTGACGTTGGCGATATCACCGAGGTGAATGGGTGCACCGTTGTTCGTCGATACGACCAGCGAACGGAAGGCGGCTGCGTTCGTGCGCTGGGTATCGGCCTCGATCGTCAGGCGCTGATTATCGTTCTGCAGTGCGCCGACGGGAACCTGATTGTTCGCCTGGGCAATGGCGGTGGTGACCGTATCGACGCCGAGGCCTCTTGCCTGAAGCTGCGCCGGATCCAGCCCAATGCGCACGGCATAGGTCTGCGCCCCGTAGATACTCACCTGCGCCACGCCGGAAATGGTGGAAAGGAGCGGGGAGATAATGTTCTCGGCGATTTCATCGACCTTGCTCGTGGGCATTTCCTTGCTGTTGACCGCAAGCAAGAGTACCGGGGCATCGGCCGGGTTCGTTTTGCGATAGCTGGGCGTCGTCGTCATATTGCTCGGCAACTGCCGTTGCGCGCGGGAAATTGCGGCCTGCACGTCGGCAGCGGCCGCGTCGATATCGCGGTTGAGATCGAACTGAAGCACGATCGAGCTGTTGCCAAGCGTATTGGTGGCGCTGATCTCGCTGACGCCGGGAATTGTCTCGAACTGCTTGACCAGTGGCGTGGTGACCGAGGTGGCCATGGTTTGCGGGGAGGCGCCGGAGAGTGATGACGACACGTTGATCGTCGGAAAATCCACCTTCGGCAAGGCCGCGACCGGGAGTAAACGGAAACCGGCAAGGCCTGCCAGAACGAGGCCGATGGCGAGAAGCGTGGTGGCGACGGGCCTGTTGATGCAAAAATTCGGGATCATTGGCGGTCAGCCTTTTCCTGCGGAATATTGGCGGCCAGATTGCCTGCCGCCCCGCCCTTGTCGGAAAATTGCTCGATCACGAGCTGGCCGTCGGCGAGTTCCGACTGGCCCTCGACGATGATATGCTCTCCGCCATTAAGGCCGCGCGCAATGGCGGTGAGGTCGCCGTTCGAACGCGCGATCTCAACTGGCGTCATATGAGCATGATGATCGCCGTCGACCGTGTAGACAAAATTGCCCTTCGGTCCGGGTCTCACAGCGACCGTCGGTACGACGACCATTTCGTCTTCGGAAACAAAATGCGCGGTGACGTTGACGGACTGACCGGGCCACAAAAGGCCGCGGTCGTTCTTGAACTCCGCCTTTGCCAGCACTGTGCCGGAGGTCTGGTCCACAGTGTTGTCGTAAAAACGCAGTACGCCGCGCATCGCCTCGCCGCCGGTCGCCGCAGGGTCGACATCAACTGCCGTGTCTTTCGCTACGCCTTCGCGCAATTGCGGCAGATAGCGTTGAGAGAGCCGGAAACTGACCGAGATGGGGTCGTATTTCGTGATCGTCACGATATTCACGCCGGCACTGAGGTAAGCCCCCGGGCTGACGCTGATATCACCCAGTCTCCCATCGAAGGGAGCACGGATTTCCATATGTTCCAACGCCACCTGATCGGACGCAAGCGTTGCGCGGTCGGCATCGATCTTGGCGCTGGCGCTGTCCCGCGCTGCCCTGGCCTGATCCAGCACCTGCTGTGACTCGGCGCTCTGCTTGACGAGGTTGGCGGCACGCTGAAAAGCGGCTTCAGTCTGTTCAAGTGTCGCCTGGTCGGCGGCGATATTCGCCTTGTCCTTGTCGACCGCCGCACGGGCAATTCGATCGTCCATCTTGAGGATCAGATCGCCCGCCTTGATGTGCTGGCCGTCCTTTGCCTCGATTTCGGTGACGAGGCCGGCCTGGAGCGGCGCGATATTGGTAATATCGGCTGCGACCGCCCACCCTGTTGCCGCCGCGTCCATTGGCAGCGTCGCTTTACTGACCGGAATGGTGCTGACGGTCGGTGGTCCGCCATTGCGCCGCCCGCCGCCCTGCCGTTGCCCCTGTTGTGCGCCTGGCTGGCCATTGCGGGAGGATTGCGGTTTTGCACTTGCAGTCGTTTCTGCGGTTGCGGTCTCCGCCTGCGGTGGAGTGCTGGCAAATTGTTTCAGATAGGGAATTTGATCGAGCGGCAGGCGGTCCTTGAAATACCACGCGCCGGCGGCTGCGATGGCAAGAACGCTGAGGGCGGTCCAGAAACGTTTCATCTGACGGTTCCGCGTAATGAAGGCGATACATGTTTCCCGACATGTGCGGCAAGCCTTGGGAGCAGCTTTCCTCCACAAGACACCCAATACGCTGCGAAATCACCTTAAACTTTTGTAATGGCAATAACCGTGTGCGGGAGCCGTTTGCCCTGCCGTACAGGGGCTGAAGCGGATCGCACTGGTGTGTAACCCGCCATTGCGCATATTCTTCGCGTCGGTTGATACGGGAAAAGGCCGCCTCGTTTCCGGGGCGGCCTTTTGCGCGATGCGATACGCTGGAGGTCAGAAAGCCCGGATGGCGTTGCGGGTGGCCAGCACATCTTCAGCAACATTGCCTGTGGTGGCGGGCACGGAGCCGACGAGATCCAGGAATTTGTAGAGTTCGGTGGCCTGCGAGTTCGTGACATAGATGATGTCGCGATCCTGCATCGGGAATTTCGTGCTGGCAAAGAAGGTCGAGGGATCGCGCAGATTGGCACGGAAAATGACCGGAACGTCCTGGCCAGCGAATTTCGACGTGTTGATGCCGAGCTTCACGAGAAGATCGCGCTTGACGATGCGGTAGACGTAGACTTGGGCGGGATCTGCACGGGAGTCGAGCAATCCGCCCGCCTTGCCAAGGGCGTCCGAGAGCTTGAGATCGGCGTCCTCGAACTCGAAACGGCCGTTGAGGCCGGAAGCGCCGAAGGCGAGATAAGTGCGGCGCTCCCGCTCCACCATGATGGTGTCGCCCGGCACCACATAGATGTTTTCCGAAGGCGTGCTGACAAGGTGATTATAATTGACGCGGGCCGTTTTCCCGCGCCGAATGAGCGTGACATAGGACTCTATGTTGGGAGCACTCAGGCCTTTCGCGTAAGAGATGACGTCAAGAACGCGATCACCTGCTTCCGACAGCTGCACCTTTGTCGGCTCTTTGACGTCGCCAAGAACCGAGGCCTGTGCGGAGCGGCTGGAAATCTTGGTGATCAGAACCTGCGGCTCGATGGCGCGATTTGCCAGACGCTCCTCGATTTCACTCTGCACATCCTCGACATTGCGGCCGGTTGCGCGGATCTTGCCAGCATAGGGAACGCTGATATTGCCTTCCCGGTCGACCGTCTGGTTGGGGAGGCTTATGAAGTTACCCGGGCGACTGCCTGCATCGTTTGGAATGAACAGGCCGCCCGCCTGGCTTTCGAAAATCGCAACCTGGACTACGTCGCCGACACCCATCGGCAATGCCGGGACGCCGCCCTTGCCACCACCGAAGCTGCCGAGCAAGGTGGTCGTGGTGGTATCACCGACATAGTTAAGGACGGAGCTGTTGATGTCGATAAGCGCATAATCCACGCCTGCGGTTTTTTTCTTGTCCTTTGATCCGAATTTTACGGAGGCGTTGGATTCGATTGTGGCTGCGTCGGGGCCAGATGCCGCTGTGACAGTGCAGCCTGCCAGAGCCGCAGAGGCGAGCAGAATCGAAACATTCAATAAACGCATTTGGTCCTCAAAATGAATATCGTCCGAAAGCAGGAAGAACGGACACGTATAGGTTTTTAAAAAATGATCACTTCGTAAATAACCCGGTAAAGAAAGTCTCAGCCGGTTTGCATTTGTTCAGAAAGGATAGGATTGAAAAACGTGTTGAACTGCGAAAGTAATATGCAATTTTGGAGCGTAATTCTATTTTATTAAGGTATCTCGGGCTAAATCTTGTGTATTGCTTATGTTATGCAAGCGCACTGTTTTATTTTCGTTGCAATTCAACATTCGTCCGCCCACTATCATCTCTGTGATTGCTGCATTGTGCTAGTGCAGTTTTGTCACGCTTATGCAGTTTTTTCCTTTGTCGACACCATGTAATCAGTTTTGATAGTCGAGTTTCACTTTGCAGGCGATCATGCCCGTTCAGCGAGCGCGAAATTGACGGTGTCGGCGAATTCCCTCAGGAAACGTTCGCGGGAGAAACGGGCGGCATTATCGATGCAGGCGGTCTTGTCAAAGCGGTCGGAATTGTCGACGAACTCCTGCACAGCGCCGCAGATCGCTTCAGGCGTCTGTTCGCGGAAATAAAGGCCCGTGGGCTGGTTGGAGCCGCCGAGCGGGATGACGGTTTCCAGCACGCCGCCCTTTCCATAAGCGATCACCGGCGTGCCCAGAGCCTGGGATTCGACGGGGACGATGCCGAAGTCGTCTTCCGCCGCAAAGATGAATGCCTTGGCTTCCGCCATGTATCTGTGAAGCTCCTTATTGCCGACAAACCCCAGGGTTTCGATATTGGGAGTTGCGATATCGCGAATGCGCTTCATGTCCGGGCCGTCTCCGATGACAACGAGGCGCCTGTCGGGCATTTTTGCGAAGGCTTCGACGATCAGATGCACTTTTTTGTAGGGCACCAGCCGTGATGCCGTGACGAAATAATCGCCCTTGCGATCAGAGGGAGAGAGGTGGGAGGTATCTACCGGGGGATAGATCACCGTGGAATCCCGCCCATAACACTTGCGCACCCGGTTGCGGATGAATTTGGAGTTGACGGTCATCAGGTCGACACCGTTTGCGGTGCGGATGTCCCACATGCGGATATAATGAAGGATGGCGCGGGCGATCCACGAGGCGAAGCCGTGCGTCAGCCGCGTTTCCTTGAGGTATTGATGCTGAAGATCCCACGCGTAACGGATGGGGCTGTGGATATAGGAAACGTGAAACTGGCCCGGCCCGGTGATGACGCCTTTGGCGACCGCATAGCTTGAGGAAATGACGAGATCATAACCGCTCAGATCGAATTGCTCGATGGCGAGCGGCATCAGCGGCAGGTAAGAGCGATATTTCTTCCGGGCGAAGGGCAGCTTCTGGATGAAGGAGGTATTCACCGGGCGGCCGCCGAGAAAGCCGCGATCACGCTCGCTCATGAAATCCACGAGGCAAAAAAGATCTGCCTGAGGATAGATTTCGAGAAGGTTGTGAAGGACCTTTTCAGCCCCACCCCTATCGGTGAGCCAGTCATGGACGATCGCCGTCTTCATAGTTTCCTCAATAATATCAACGTAATAAAAATTTGTAATCCGACCTGGAAATAAGCCGGCAGTATCGAATATCAATCTTGTCTTCACCCGCAAAAGCGCGGCTGCGAAGACGAAACAATGCGAAAATAATATGGACGCAGGGTTATGTCTGTCGGAATCCTGTCCTGCTCCGTCTCTTGAATAGCATCTTGTTCGCAGATGCGAAATATCC
The DNA here is from genome assembly GCF_900013495.1 of Agrobacterium genomosp. 2 str. CFBP 5494. NCBI lineage: Bacteria > Pseudomonadati > Pseudomonadota > Alphaproteobacteria > Hyphomicrobiales > Rhizobiaceae > Agrobacterium > Agrobacterium genomosp. 2. The sequence goes on along the minus strand of NZ_LT009719.1, from coordinate 376,152 downwards.
CGCTTCCTAATTTCCTGACATCTGCGCCGACCCGGCGTCTGGCTGTGGCTGCCGAAAGCGCGCCGGGCGGGCGGTGCGTGCCAAAATGCGTCCCCTTCGGTCTGGTAATCATTCCTCCTCGCTTCAAGGTTATTGACAAGGCGTCGCAGCAAGATATTCTGTTATAAAGATGCATATAACATAATAATGGAACACAGAAGAGCTGGGAGCTTGACCATGAGACGTAAAATTGCATTTCTCGCCACCGCCGCGTTGTTGCTTGCACCGGGTGTGATGATGGCCCAGGAAAAGGGCGGCGTGATCAATGTCGCCACCATCGGCGAGCCGCCGACATTGGACCCCATGGCGTCTACCGCCGATCTCGTCGGCATCGTCACACAGCATATTTTCGAAACGCTCTATACTTTCGACAAGGGCTGGAAGGTGACGCCGCTGCTGGCGGAAAGCCTGCCCGAGATCAGCGCGGATGGCAAAACCTACACGATCAAGCTCAGACAGGGCATCAAGTTCCACGACGGCAGCGACATGACGTCTGAAGATGTCGTCGCCTCGCTCGGACGCTGGATGAAGATCGCCTCGCGCGGCAAGCAGGCCGCCGGCTTTATCGAGAATATCTCCGCACCCGACGCCGGTACGGTGGCGATCACCCTCAAGCAGCCCTATGCCCCGCTCACCTCGCTGCTCGCGTTCAACAATTCGGCGGCGATCATCCTGCCGGCCGAAAAGCAGGCGGAGCCGATGGCCGAATTCATCGGCACCGGTCCCTATATGCTTAAGGAACGCAAGGCCGACCAGTATATCCAGCTCGTGCGCTTCGATGGCTACAAGTCCCGCGGCGGCGAAAGCGACGGTTACGGAGGTGCGCGCCATCAATATCTCGATGAAATCCGCTTCGTTCCCGTGCCTGATCCGAACACCCGCGTCGAAGCCGCCGTTTCGGGCCAATACGACTATGTCGATTCCATTCCTGTGGAATCCTTCGAGAAGGTGAAGTCGTCCTCCGCCTCGCAGCCGTTGATGCTGAAGCCCTTCGGCTATCCGGTCTTCGTCTTCAACACCAAGGAGGGGCTGTCCTCAAAGCTTGAGGTTCGCAAGGCGGTGACGGAAGCGCTGAACATGGAAGACATGCTCGCGGCGGCTTTCGGCAGCACGGATTTCTACGCGCTCGACGGCGCTTATTATCCCGACAACTTCTCCTGGCATTCGGAAGAAGGTGTCGAGGGCAACTATAATGTCGGCAATCCGGAAGCCGCCGCCGAAAAGCTGAAGGCGGCCGGTTACAATGGTGAGCCGCTGCGCATCCTTACCAGCCGCCAGTATGAGTTCCATTACAAGATGGCGCAGGTTGCTGCAGAATATCTGAAACTGGCCGGTTTCAAGGTGGATATGCAGGTGGTGGACTGGGCGACGCTGACACAGCGCCGCGCTGACCCGAAGCTCTGGGATATTTATATCAGCCATAGCCCGTTCCTGCCGGAACCGGCGCTGATGGGCGCGCTTTCCACGAGCTCGCCGGGCTGGTGGGATACGCCGGCACGCAAGGCTGCGGTTGATGCCTTCACTGCCGAAGTCGATCCGGATAAACGCATCGCTCTCTGGGCCGACGTGCAGAAGACGATCTATGCCGAGCTGCCGCTTCTCAAGATCGGTGACTTCAATGCCGTGGCGGCGAAGTCCAACAAGCTGGAAGGCGTCGATCCTGCTCCGTGGCCGTATTTCTGGAATGCCTCGGTCACAAAATAAAGCCAGGACGGCAATCGGGTGCCGGGCTGCCGGCACCCTTCAGCAGCTTCGCTTCAACTATCGCGCATAAGTGGTCCGCCACTTTTGCGATCGGGAGCCCTTATTCGTGATACGGTATATCTTCCAGAGACTTGCGGGAATGATCGTGGTGATGTTCCTCGTCGTCACCATCGTTTTCGTCATCCTGCGCGTCACGCCCGGAGACCCGGCCGCCGTGATGCTGGGGCCGGATGCCTCGGCACAGGACATTGCGGAACTGCGCACCCGCCTCGGCCTCGATCAGTCGCTTGGGGTGCAATATGTCTACTATATCGGCCAACTGCTGAAGGGCGATCTCGGCCAGTCGATCTTTCTCAATATGCCTGTCGGATCAGCCCTGCTGGATCGGGCCGAACCGACCTTTTTCCTGACAATCTTTTCACTGCTGATCGCCAGCGTCATCGCTCTCCCGATCGGCATCTATGCCGCTTACCGGCGCGGCTCGTTCGTGGACCAGGCCGCAACGACGGTCGCGATGCTGGCGGCGAGCATTCCGAGCTTCTGGCTCGGCCTCATCCTCATGCAGGTCTTTGCCGTCAGGCTCGATATGTTCCCGGTATCGGGTTATGGCGGGCCGGGGTCGAGTTTCGCCGAGCGCATGTATCATCTGACGTTGCCGGCCATCGCGCTCGGCCTCGTGTCCTCCGCCCTCATTCTGCGCTTCACCCGCGCCTCTATGCTGGATGTCCTCGGTGATGACTATGTCCGCACTGCACGCGCCAAGGGCGTCAAGGAGCGTCGGGTGGTGATGAAACATGCGCTGAAGAATGCGCTTATCCCCATTCTCACCGTGCTTGGCCTCACCGCCGCCGTGCTGATTTCGGGTGCGGTGGTAACGGAGACCGTCTTTGGTTTGCCGGGGGTCGGAAATCTCGTCGTCTCGGCGGTGCTCCGGCGTGATTATCCGGTCATTCAGGGCGCGCTTCTCGTTATCGCCGGGCTCTACGTGCTCATCAATTTTGCAATCGACATGCTCTACCTGCTGGTCGATCCGAGGGTTCGCTACTGATGGCCGATATCGTTTCCACCGTTCCCCCGGCACGCAACCCGACCGTCCTGTTCATTCGGCGTCTTCTGAAGCGCAAGACAGTCGCCGCCGGCCTGCTCGTGCTGCTTGTCTTCGTGCTGCTTGCGGTTTTCGCGCCGATGATAGCGCCGTACTCGCCCTCAAAACTGTCGATCGTGAACCGCCTGAAGCCGCCGAGCGAACTTTATTGGTTCGGCACCGATGAGTTTGGTCGCGACGTCTTTTCCCGTACCATATATGCCGGAAGACTGTCGCTTCTGGTCGGGGCCGCCGTGGTGGCGCTTTCGGCGCTGATTGGCATCACGCTCGGCCTGCTTGCCGGTTTCTTCCAGAAACTGGATACGCCGATCGCGCGGCTGATCGATGCGATGATGGCGTTTCCTGATATTCTGCTGGCGATTGCGCTGGTGGCGGCTCTCGGCCCGTCGCTGACGACTGTCATCATCGCGCTCGCCGTCGTTTATTCGCCGCGCCTTGCCCGCATCGTGCGCGCCTCGACGCTGGTAATTCGTGAGTTGCCCTATGTGGAGGCGGCAAAGGCGCTCGGCATTTCCACTTTCCACATCATGACACGGCATGTCCTGCGCAATCTCGTCTCGCCAATCCTCGTGCAATGCACCTTTCTTTTTGCCAGCGCCATGCTGGCGGAGGCCGGCCTGTCGTTTCTGGGACTTGGTGTCAGCCCCGAAATTCCAACGTGGGGAACCATGATTTCCGCCGGCCGCCAATATATCGGACAGGCCGATTGGATGACCTATTTCCCTGGCTTTGCAATCATTCTTTCCGTGCTGTCGCTGCAAATGGTTGGCGATGGACTGCGGGACATGCTCGACCCAAGACTGCGAAGGGATTTGTAATATGACATCAGGTGAACAGGCAAAAACGCCTCTTCAAGCTCCCATTCTTCTCACCAATGTCAAACCTGTCGGTTTCGGAAAAGGTGCGTCTGAGGCTTCAACCGATATTCTGATCGGCGGCGACGGCAAGATTGCCGCGGTAGGCTCTGCCCTGCAGGTGCCTGCGGATGCGCAGCGTATCGACGCCAAGGGTGCCTTCATTTCGCCCGGCTGGGTCGATCTGCACGTGCATATCTGGCACGGCGGCACCGACATCTCTATCCGCCCCTCCGAATGCGGGGCCGAGCGCGGCGTAACCACACTGGTGGATGCCGGTTCGGCGGGCGAGGCGAATTTCCACGGTTTCAGGGAATATATCATCGAACCCTCAAGGGAGCGCATCAAGGCCTTCCTCAACCTCGGCTCCATCGGCCTCGTTGCCTGCAACCGGGTGCCTGAACTGCGCGACATCAAGGACATCGATCTCGACCGTATCCTCGAATGTTACGCGGAAAACAGCGAGCATATAGTCGGCCTGAAGGTGCGGGCGAGCCATGTCATCACCGGCTCCTGGGGTGTGACGCCGGTCAAGCTCGGCAAGAAGATCGCCAAGATCCTGAAAGTGCCGATGATGGTACATGTGGGCGAGCCACCGGCCCTTTACGACGAGGTTCTGGAAATTCTCGGCCCCGGCGATGTCGTGACCCACTGCTTCAACGGCAAGTCGGGCTCCAGCATCATGGAAGACGAGGACCTGTTCAACCTTGCCGAACGCTGCGCGGGGGAAGGCATCCGGCTGGATATCGGCCATGGCGGCGCATCCTTTTCCTTCAAGGTTGCGGAAGCCGCGATTGAACGCGGGTTGCTTCCGTTCTCCATCTCTACGGATTTGCATGGCCATTCGATGAATTTCCCCGTCTGGGATCTGGCAACCACCATGTCGAAGCTGCTCTCCGTGAACATGCCCTTCGAAAACGTGGTTGAAGCCGTGACCCGTAACCCCGCCTCCATCATCCGCCTCGATATGGAAAACCGTCTCGAGGTTGGTCAGCGCGCAGATTTCACTGTTTTTGATCTTGTCGATGCCGATCTGGAAGCGACCGATTCCAACGGCGACGTGTCGCGCCTGAAGCGCCTGTTCGAGCCGCGTTACGCGGTTATCGGCGCGGAAGCCATCGCGGCCAGCCGTTACATTCCAAGGGCGCGCAAGCTGGTGCGCCACAGCCATGGTTATTCCTGGCGCTGACCCCGACTGATAGGGCGGAGGTCCTTCCTCCGCCGTTCGCAGCCATTACGGGAAACCGCTCCCGGCATTATGAGGAATTCGCGTGAAACAGTCTTCGCTCGACGCAGAAGGGCACGTCTCGCCCTATGACCGGCTCGCCGCGCTCGGCATCTCCCTGCCGCCGCCGCCGCCGCCGATTGCCAATTTCGTCACGCATGTGGTGGAAGGCAACATGCTTTATCTTTCGGGCCAAGGGCCGCGGGAAGAAAATGGCCACCTCTATGCCGGCAAGGTGGGCGCGGAAATCGGGCTGGAAGAGGCCTATAACCATGCGCGTCTCACCGGCATCAACCTGCTTGCCGTCATGCACGAGGCGCTGGGCGATCTGTCGCGGGTGAAGAAGGTGGTGAAGCTGCTCGGCATGGTCAATGCCGTCAGCGATTTCCGCGATCACCCGAGCGTCATCAACGGCTGTTCCGATCTCTTCATCGATGTGTTCGGCGATGCGGGACAACATGCCCGCTCTGCCGTGGGCTTCGGCTCACTGCCGGGCAATATAACCGTCGAAATCGAAGCCATCGTCGCGCTCAAGGGTTGAGGCCGTTCAATGGTTGCGCCAGCCCATCAGCTTTTCGATCCGTTCCGCCGAGACCCTGACCTGCTCGGTGTAGTGGTTCTCGTCCGCCAGCACCTTCTGCTCGGGCAGCACGATGGAAATCGTCGCAACGCATTCGCCCCTGTTGTCGCAAATCGGCGAAGCGATGCATGCCACGGCGTAATCGGACTCGGCGACCTGGATCGACAGCCTGTCATGGAAGGCCGCCGCCGCAGACTGGGACAGCGTTTCCGGGTTGATTTCGGCGCGTCCGGTCGGCGAGGAACGGGCGCAGCGACGGAAAAGTTCGAGACGTTCCGCTTCCGGCAGATGCCCGACAAGCAGACGTCCGGACGCCGTCCAGTTCAAGGGAACGCGGGTGCCGACACGGGACGCGACCTGAAAATGGCTCGGTCCATCCGCCATGGCCAATACCAGCATATGGTCGCCATCGCGGCCGCAAAGCTGCACCGTCTCGCCCGCATGGCGGCAGAGATCGTGCATTTCGTGGGTGGCGACACCCATGAAGTCGAGCGAGCGGGCATAGGCAAGACCGTAGTGGTAAAGCCGCGCGCCGAGCCAGATATTGCCATCGGCATTGCGCGCCAGCATGTTCTTTTCGATGAGATCGTCGATGATCACATAGACGGTGGACAGCGGGGCCTTGATCGCCTTGGCAATGGCGTAAGCGCCGGCGGGGGATCCGGTTTCATAAAGGTAATCAATAACCTGAAGGGCGCGGTCGATGCCGCTGACGCGAGAGCGCTTGGCCACCTTCGCGTCCGGGTTTTCCGCCGTATCGGGAAGGGCGGATAAAGGCGTTTCGTCCAGCTTATGGGCGTCCAATTTTGGCTCCTCATCAGTTTTGAGAAGCTATTACATTATTATGGCATATATGTCGATGCCCATTGCATCGCAAAGACAGGAGAAAGACATGACCGAGGATATCAGAAGCAGGATCGGCCTTCGCCCGGTCATCAACGTCTCGGGCACCATGACCTCGCTTGGCGCGTCGATTGTCGTTCCCGAGGCCGTTCAGGCCATGGCGGCCATCCTGCCGCAATTCGTCGAGATCAATGATCTGCAGCGCAAGGCAAGCGCGATCATTGCAAGGCTGACGGGCGGCGAGGCCGGTTTCGTGACGGCGTCCTGCTCCTCCGGCATCAGCCTTGCGGTGGCGGGCGCCATTACCGGCAATAATCTGCTGGCCATCGAAAAGCTGCCCGATGTCGCGCCTGAGAAGAACGAAGTGCTGGTGCAGATGGGGCATGTGGTGAGTTATGGCGCGCCGGTGGATCAGGCCATCCGGCTCGGCGGCGGCAAGGTGGTGCTGATCGGGCAGGCAACATCGACCCACCGTTTCCATATGGAAAACGCCATCACCGAAAAGACGGCTGCCGCTGTCTATGTCGTCTCGCATCATGTGGTGGATTACGGTCTGCTGCATCTTTCCGAATTCGTCGAGATCGCCCACGCCAAGGGTGTCCCTGTCATTGTCGATGCCGCTTCCGAATACGACCTGAAGCTGTTTTTGGCCACGGGTGCGGATGTCGTGCTCTATTCCGGCCACAAGTTCCTCGGCGGCCCCACCTCGGGCGTCGTTGCCGGCAGGAAGGAACTGGTGCGTCATGCTTTCCTTCAGAATATGGGCATCGGCCGCGGCATGAAAGTCGGCAAGGAAAGTATCTATGGTGTCATGGCGGCGCTTGAGGCCTGGGAAAAGCGGGACCATGCCGGAATTCGCGAACGGGAAACCGGTTATCTCAACCTCTGGAAAAGGACGCTGGATGGACGGCCGGGCGTGACGGCGTTGATCGAGCCCGACCCGACCAACAACCCGCTCGACCGGCTGCGCGTTATCATCAATGCCGAAGAAGCGCATATTACGGCATGGGACCTGACAACGGCGCTGGCCAAGGGTAATCCGCCGATCATCACCCGTGATCACGAGGTGGAGCATCATTATTTCTATCTCGACCCCTGCAACCTGCATCCCGGCCAAGAGACTATCGTTGCGTCCCGTCTGGCGGAGGAACTGGACAAGGCACGCGCCTCCAACGAGGTAATTGCGACACCGTTCGAAGACCGCAGCCGCCACCGTTTCGACGGCATGCTGCGCTGGCCGGACTAATAACGACTGCATATCGAACGAGCGGGTGCCGCGAGTTTCTTCTCCCCGCCGGGGAGAAGGTCGCGGCAGCGGGATGGGGGGGCAGGGGTGCGATC
>NZ_LT009719.1:271832-368441 GCF_900013495.1 Agrobacterium genomosp. 2 str. CFBP 5494 | reverse complement strand
GTAACGTTAACGTAACGTACGTCTACGTACGTACGACGGACGGCGGTCGGTCGTCGTCGTCGTTCCGTCCGGACCGGACGGACGCGCGTGTGAGCGGCGGTGGGCAGGGGTGCGATCTATCGTGAACGTCGCCCCCTCATCCGACCCTTCGGGCCACCTTCTCCCCGACGGGGAGAAGAAACAGGCCGTGACGCCGTGCCTGAATTCAAACGAGAAGAAAAGAAGGGAACGATCATGACCATGCCGCAGGCAGTACCGCTTGGTGCCAAAGATGCCGTGCTTTCCGTCCGCAACCTCACCACGTCCTTTCACGTGGATGGCGGCTGGAAACCGGTGGTGCGTGATATTTCCTTTGATGTCGGGTCAGGCGAGACGGTTGCGATCGTTGGCGAAAGCGGCTCGGGCAAAAGCGTGACATCGCTTTCGATCATGCGGCTGCTGGACCGCGAAAGCAGCAGGGTGCAGGGTGAAATCCTGCTCGGAGGTCGCAACCTGCTCTCGCTTTCCGAAGACGCCATGCGGCGGGTGCGGGGCAATGAGGTGGCCATGATCTTTCAGGAGCCTATGACAAGCCTCAACCCGCTCTTCACCATTGGTGACCAGATTTCCGAGGCTCTTCTGTGCCACCAGCCCATGTCGAAAGCGGAAGCGCGAGCGGAGACGATCCGCCTGCTCGAAAAAGTCCGCATACCCTCCGCCGCCTCGCGTTTCGATGAATATCCACATCGGTTTTCCGGCGGCATGCGCCAGCGCGTGATGATCGCGATGGCGCTTGCCTCCAAACCGAAGCTGCTGATCGCGGATGAGCCTACGACGGCGCTTGACGTCACCATTCAGGGCCAGATCCTCGATCTCATCAAGACACTTCAGGAAGAGGAAGGTACCTCCGTCCTGTTCATCACCCATGACATGGGCGTGGTGGCTGAGATCGCCGATCGCACGGTCGTCATGTATCGTGGCGAGCAGGTGGAAGTCGGCGCGACCGCGGATATTTTCCATCGCGGTAAACATCCCTACACGCGTGCACTGTTGTCCGCGGTTCCGGTTCTCGGTTCCATGACGGGCGAGGAAAGGCCGCTGCGGTTTCCCATTGTCAACACCACCACGGGAGAAACGCAGGAACCGGCGCGTCCGGCCGATACCGTCAATGCAGCAGCCCAGCCGGTGCTCAAAGTTGAGGGGCTGACCAAGCGCTTCGATATCCACTCCGGTCTCTTGGGGCGGCTCAGCGGCCGCGTGCATGCGGTGGAAAACGTGTCCTTCGATCTGAGGGCCGGGGAGACGTTGTCACTGGTGGGCGAAAGCGGCTGCGGCAAGTCGACCACCGGTCGCGCCATCATGCGGCTCATCGAGCCGGATGCCGGTTCCGTGGTGGTGAACGGCGAGAATATTCTCGCCCTCGACAAGTCAGGCATGCGAGAGATGCGCAAGACGGTGCAGATGATCTTTCAGGATCCCTTTGCCTCACTCAATCCGCGCATGACGGTGGGCGCGGCGATCGCCGAACCTTTTCTGGAACACCGTATGGGCAGCGCCCGCGAGGCGAAGGATGTGGTGGCCGACATGCTGGAAAAGGTCGGGCTCTCGCCCGATATGGCAGCGCGTTACCCGCACGAGTTTTCCGGCGGTCAGCGACAGCGCATCTGCATCGCCCGCGCGCTGGCACTCCAGCCCAAGGTGATCGTCGCTGATGAGAGCGTTTCGGCGCTGGATGTCTCGATCAAGGCGCAGGTCATCAACCTGATGCTGGACTTGCAGCAGAGCCTCGATCTCGCCTTTCTTTTCATCAGCCATGACATGGCGGTGGTGGAGCGCGTCAGCCACCGGGTGGCGGTGATGTATCTCGGCGAGATCGTCGAAATCGGCCCGCGTGCGGCTGTCTTCGACAACCCGCAGCATGACTATACCCGCAAGCTGATGGCGGCCGTGCCGGTGCCGGACCCGGACCGCAGAAACACGCGTCGCGGTGCCGCCAATGACGAGTTGAAAAGTCCGATCCGCTCAGTCGATTATTCCGTGAAGCCGCGGGAATATCGCGAAGTCTCACCCGGCCATCTTGTCGCCAGCTAAGCGATCAAAGCCCCGGAACGTCAGATGTCACAAATGGCACGCGATAACCGCGCTGGAAGGTTTCGCGCTGTCCAAGCTGGCGATACCAGCGGTTTACTGCGGGAAAATCAGCGAGATCGATTTTATGACGGGCGAAACGCGAAACCCATGGCCAGATGGCGATATCGGCTATTGAAAAATCGCCGGCGACGAACCCGCGCTCTGCCAAGCGGTCGTCCAGCGTCCGATAGAGGCGCTCGGTATCCGAGGCGAAACGTGTCTCGGCGAAGGGTGCCTTTCCTGTATTGTATGTCAGGAAATAATGGGCGTAACCGAGTGTCGGGCCGAAGTTGGCGGCCTGCCACATCAGCCACTCGGTGACTGTCAGGCCTGCCGCGGCAGAGACGGGAATGAGCCGTCCGGCTTTTTCCGCGAGATAGATCAGGATTGCGTTGGACTCTGTTAAAACGGTGCCATTGTCTTGATCGACGATTGCAGGGATTTTGGAGCCAGGGTTGATGCGAATGTACTCGGCCGAGAACTGTTCGCCTTTTTCGATATCTATGGCATGGCTGACATAGGGCAGGCCAAGTTCTTCCAGCGCAATCGAGATTTTGAGGCCGTTCGGCGTGATCCAGGTGTAAAGGTCGATCATGTTAGTCGAACATTGCCTCATCCAGCGGCAAAGCGCGCCTGCCTTTCTTGCCGGTCACATCGGAAAGATCAGCATAGAGGCCGCGTAATGTCAGAACCAACTGGACAATACGCGGATCGGTAACACGATAGATCACCGCCTTGCCCTCCCGCGTGCCTTCGATGACCCCCGCATCGCGCAGTTCGGCCAGCTGCTGTGAAAGCGTCGGCTGCTGGATGCCGAGTTCATATTCAAGCGCGGAAACGGAGGCTTCCGTTTCCATGAGGTAACAGACGATGGCCAGACGGTTGGCATTGGCCACAAGCTTCAGGAGCTCGCTTGCTTCAACCACGCTGCGGCAGATGAGATTGGAAACCGGTTTGGTCACGACTGAAGAGGCCCATTTTTCAAACTATAAAAAAGTAAATTGTGTGGCGATAAATTTCAATGGTTTGATAAGTCTCATCCCAGATCAATCAGGCATTTTTTAAAATCTACAGGATTAGTAGATTTCTCTTTCGCTTTCCGCCCGGGGATCGCCAAAACGTTTCTCGAAAACACTCTATAAAAAAGTAGATTGATTGTGAAATGAGGTGTCGACATGAAAATCGGGGTCCATCCCAACAATCTGCATTTGCGGCTCGCCCGGCTCTGGCCCGGTTCTTTTAAGGCATTCGAGCCTGAATTCGTGCTCTATAGAGAAGGGCGCGATACCGCGGCGCTTCTGGAAAAGGGCGAAATACACTTCGGCGGCACTGGGTCGACACCGCCCATCGAGGCGGATGCGCGAGGACTCTCGGCGGTCTATATTGCCGCCTCCGCACCGAGGCCGGCCAATGGCGCGATCCTCGTGCGGCGCGACAGCCCGATCCGTTCCGCCGCCGATCTCTCGGGAAAACGCATATCCCTGATCGACGGATCGTTTCATACCTATCTTCTGGCGCGCAGCCTGGAAGGAGCGGGGCTTGGCCTCTCGGATGTCAGCCGGATAGAAAGCGGCGACAGTGACAGCCTGAGGGACCTCGTGGAAGGTCGCGTCGATGCCTGGGTGACGATGTCGCCGCGGCTGGAGAAGGCTCTGACCCATGAAGAAATCAGTCTTTTGGTTCGCTGCGGCTCCACCATTCCCAACCGTTCGCTGTTCTGGACGCTGGATCGTCACGCTCTTGCGCCTGAAACGAGGCAAGCGATTGCGGCTGAACTGGACCGCGTCGGCCGCGCCGTTATGGCTAATGTAGAGCAGGCGGCTGCGCTGCTCGCCGCCGAACCTGGCAGCGAAGGCGACGCTTCGTCCTGGGCAAAGGTATTGCGCTCTCGCGATCTTTCAGTCGTGCCCGCCACTCAAAATATTCTTGCCGAACAGCAGGAGGAGGCCGATACGCTTTACAGGCACGGCCATTTCTCTTTACCGGTTCAGACCGGGCAAAGCCCGGCCCCGCAATCAGCCAGCGTCGGAGGTGACAGATGAATGTTTTCTGGTACATGTGCGCCCCCGACGGCGCCTATCCCTGGCAGCCGGAAGGCTCCCGCAGGGTCGATCTCGGTTATTACAAGCAACTGGCGCTCGCTTACGACCAGCTCGGTTATACCGGGGCGCTGTTTGCCACCGGCGCGCATGACGTCTGGGTTCTGGCGGGTGCGCTTCTTTCCTATACCGAGCGGCTGAAGCTGCTGGTCGCCATTCATCCGGGCCTGATCGCGCCAACGCTGCTTGGCAAGATGGCGGCGACGCTTCAGGAGTTTTCGCGCGGGCGTCTGCTTATCAATGTCGTCTCGGGCGATGCGAAGATGCTCGGCGCCTACGGCATGACCATGCCGCATGACGAGCGTTACGAGATGGCGGATGAATATCTGCAAATCTGGCGCCGGCTTTTCGCCGGCGAGACGGTGGATTTCAACGGGCATTATTTCCAGACGCAGGGCGCAAAGCTCGCTCTGCCGGTGGGGCAGGGCATCGAGCCGCCGCCGCTGTGGTTTGGCGGCTCTTCGGACAAGGCCATCGACGTTGCGGCCAAACATGTCGAGACCTATCTCTCATGGGGCGAAACGCCTGATCAGATTGGCGCGAAGGTCGATCTCGTCAAGGCGCGGGCGGAAAAGCTCGGCCGAGAACTGGAATACGGTATTCGCCTTTATGTTATCGTGCGCGATACGGATGAAGAGGCCTGGGCTGCCGCCGCCGATCTCTACCGGCGCATGGATGAGGCAGCGATTGCCGCCAACCAGCGTTTCGTCGGCAAGACCGATTCCGTCGGCCAGCAGCGCATGACGGCGATGCATGGCGGCCAGAAGCCGGAGAACCTGCGCGATCTTGAAATAGCGCCAAATCTCTGGGCCGGCATCGGTCTCGTTCGTCCAGGTCCGGGAACAGCTATCGTCGGCTCGCCCGATACTGTCATCCGCACGCTGGAGGCCTATAAGAAGGCGGGCGTGAACACCTTTATCCTGTCCGGCATGCCATTGCTGGAAGAAGCCTTCCGTTTCGGGGAAAAGGTGCTTCCGCGTCTTGACGTATCGCGTGAGGTTTCGGCGGCAAAACAATTCACGTGGTCGACATTGTTCGACCGTGACCTCTCGGCCAAGGCCTCATGAGCATGGCTTCGGGAGTGGAGAAGAAAGACATGATGGCGAGTCCCGCAACGACATCGGCACGAGGGCGCATCGGCCCGCAGCGTGTGGCAGGGCGGCTGCTGGCCATTCTGGACAAGGTACTCGGTGCGGTCGCGGCAGCAATCCTTGCCACGCTGCTCGTGGTGGTTCTGGTCAATGTGACCCTGCGTTATCTGTTTCACACCGGCTTCATCGGCGCGGAAGATCTGGGCATCTGGCTTAATGTCGCGATGATCGCTGTCGGCGCGCCTCTCAGTCTCAAAAGCGCGCTTGCGATGCGGCTCGATGTTTTTGTGCGCTTCCTGCCGGAACGTTTACATGCTGCCACGGAAGTCCTGGCCGATGCTTTCTCGTTCGTTGCCGCGCTCATACTCGCCTTCGGCGGGGTAGAAATTGCGGCAATGCTGGGCGGGACGTCCCCGACGCTTGGTCTGCCGGAATGGGTGCGTTTCGGTTTTCTTGGTGCGGGTGGCGCACTGATTTTTGTTTATCTCGCGCTTCAGCGCGTCAGTGAAGGCAAGGCGTTTGCTGTTCTGCTCTCCGTCGTCATTGCTGTTGTTTCCTATGTGGGCCTGCCGGAAATTTTCGTCGATACGACCCTGCCGCCTAGCCTGTTTCTGGCGCTGACGGCAGCCGTGGGGCTGGTTTTGGCCGCGCCGCTTGCCCATGCCTTCCTCGCCGCCGCCTATGTGGCGATTGCCTTCGGCAGTACTTTGCCGGAGCCGGCCATCGTTTCCTCCACGGTCACAGGCATGTCGAAATTCCTGCTGCTCGCCATCCCCTTCTTCCTGCTGGCGGGAAGTCTGCTGACGGAATCGGGCGTCGCAAACCAGCTCGTCCGTTTTGCCGCCTCCATGGTCGGCCACCGACGGGCGGGGCTGGCCCAGACGACGCTTCTGACCAGCGTGCTGTTTTCGGGCGCCTCCGGTTCTTCAGTCGCCAATGCTGCCTTCGGCGCCTCCACCTTCCAGCCGGAACTCGTCAAGCATGGTTATCCACCCGCGCAGGCGGGTGCGATCATCGCCGCCACTTCCGTGCTGGACAACGTCATTCCGCCCTCCATCGCATTTCTCATCCTCGCAACGGCCACCAACCTTTCGGTCGGGTCGCTGCTAGTCGGCGGATTCTTTGCGGGCGGGTTGATGGCGGTCTGCCTGGCGGTGGCGATCCATTTCAGCGTGCGCAGCGTTGATACCCTGCCTCGCGCGACGGGCTCTGAGCGGTGGCGCTCGGCCGTGGCTGCGATACCTGCCTTCGGTCTTGGCGTCATCGTGGTGGTCGGCATCCGCATTGGCGTCGTCACGACCACGGAAGCCGCAGCGCTTGCAGCGCTTTACACGCTGCTTCTCGGCTTCGGATACCGGCTGGGCGCGGGCCGTATTTTTACAACCTTCCGCCAATCGGCGGGTGAGGCAGCTGCGATCGGCCTTCTGATCGGCACGGCTGGCCCCTTCGCCTTTCTCCTGGCGGTCGATAATGTCTCCGGTCTTGTCACCGACTTCGTGACATTGCTCGGTGGCAGCAAGATCGCGGTGCTTCTGCTGTCCAACCTCATTCTGCTCGTGGTCGGTCTTGTGCTTGATATCGGTGCTGCCATCCTGCTGTTCGGGCCGATCCTTCTGCCCGCTGCCGTGGCAGCCGGTATCGATCCCATCCATTTCGGTGTCATCCTCGTGGTCAATCTCATGATCCACGGCCTGACACCGCCGCTCGGCATGCTGATCTTTGTGGTGAGCGGCGTCACCCGTATTCCGGCGACAGCTCTTTTCCGGGCCGTCGTTCCCTATCTCCTCTCCCTTCTCGTTTCCCTCGCCATTCTGTGCGTCTGGGCCATTTTCTTCTAATCCGGGGCTTTATTCATGACTATCATCGACCGTCGTCACCTCCTCAAACTCTCAGCTCTCGGCGCGGCAACGCTCGCCGCACCGGCCTTCGTGCGCACGGCTAATGCCAGAACCCGCAGCCTCACCGTTGCGTCGCTTTTCGCTGACGATAAGCCGGAGACGAAAATCTGGGTGAAGATCAGTGAACTGGTGGAAGCGAAGCTGCCCGGTCGCTTCCGGTTCAATATCGTAAAGAGCGGTGCGCTGGGCGGCGAAAAGGAAGTGGCGGAGAATATTCGGCTGGGATCGGTTCAGGCCAGTCTTTCAACCGTTTCCTCGCTTTCAGGCTGGGTGCCGGAATTGCAGATCCTCGATCTGCCCTTCCTGTTCCGTGATGGGGAGCACGTGCGCAAGGTGGTAACCGGCGAGACTGGCAACGAGTTAAAGACGAAGCTTGCCGCCCAGCAATTCATCGCTGCCGATTTCATCAATTACGGCGCGCGCCATCTGCTGACTAAGGAACCGGTAACACGCCCCGAGCAGCTGGAAGGCAAGAAGATCCGCGTCATCCAGAGCCCGCTGCACACCAAGCTGTGGAGCGCCTTCGGCACCACGCCGGTCGGTATCCCGATCACAGAGACCTATAATGCGCTGGCGACAGGCGTGGCCGACGCCATGGACCTCACCAAATCCGCCTATGCCGGCTTCAAGCTTTACGAGGTCGTGCCCTATCTGACCGAAACCGGTCACATCTGGGCCTCAGGCGTCGTTTATTACGGTGCGACTTTCTGGAACCAGCTGGACGACGAAGAAAAGAAGGTGCTGTCGGAGGCCTCTAGCGAAGGCGCGAAGTACTTCAACCAGCTGATCGTTGAAGATGAAACGAAGTCCGTTGAGCTTGCGCTTTCCAAGGGTGGCAAGGTACTGCAGCCGGAAGCGCTGGATGAATGGCGCAAGGGCGCTCAGGGCGTCTGGCAGGATTTCGCCGGCATTGTTGGGGGTATCGAGAAGATACAGGCCGTGCAATCTGCCTGAGACTACGGGTCAGACGAAGAACAGGGGAGGCGTGTGAACGCCTCCCCTTTTTTATTAGCGAATGTCTTCCGGCAGAACGTCCGAGGGAATATTCTGATAGGAAACCGGGCGCATGAAGCGGCGGATCGACATGGTGCCGACAGAGGTTGCGCCGAAGTTCGTGGAGGCCGGGTAGGGGCCACCGTGAACCATGGCTTCGGAAACTTCCACGCCGGTCGGGAAACCGTTGGCGAGAACGCGGCCGGCCTTGCGTTCCAGGATCGGCAGCAGCTTGCGGGCGAGTTCGGCGTCGCCTGCATCGAGATGCATTGTCGCCGTCAGCTGGCCTTCGAAGCTCTTGGCAACCTCAAGCATTTCTTCGGTGCTATCAACAGTCACGATCAGGCCAAGGGGTCCGAAGACTTCTTCAGCAAGCGCATGGTTGGCAACCCAGTCCTTGCCTGCGACCCGATAGAGATACGGCGTTGCATTGCGCAGGTTGCAGGTGGTGGTCAGCACGTCGCGCACGCCGTTGCCGGCAGCGATACGATCACGGCCATCACGATAGGCGGCGGCGATGCCGTCGGTCAGCATGACCTGAGGGCCGACTTCCGACAGGGCCGCACGTGCGGTTTCAGCAACCGCATCCGCCTGCTCGGAGAGAATGACGGCAATGCCCGGGTTGGTGCAGAACTGGCCCGCACCCATGGTCAGCGAACCGGCCCAGCCCTTGGCAATGGCTTCGCCGCGGTTGGCAACGGCTTCCGGCAGCAGGAACATCGGGTTGACCGAACCCAGTTCGCCGAAGAAGGGGATCGGCTCGGGGCGCTGGGCGCAGAGATCGAACAGTGCGCGGCCGCCGGCGAGCGAACCAGTGAAACCGACCGCCTTGATGCGCGGATGCTGCACGAGCGCGGAACCGACATCGCGGCGGCCGCCCTGGATCAGCGAGAAGACGCCGGGATGCAGATTGTGCTTCTTGACGGCGGCAAGAACCGCTTCGGCAACGATTTCACCGGTGCCAGGATGGGCGGAGTGACCCTTGACGACAACAGGGCAACCGGCAGCCAGAGCCGCAGCGGTGTCACCACCGGCCGTGGAGAAGGCGAGCGGGAAGTTCGACGCGCCGAAAACGGCGACAGGGCCGATCGGACGCTGCATCAGGCGGATATCCGGGCGTGGCAGCGGCTGGCGATCCGGCAGTGCTTCGTCGTGGCGACGATCGAGATAGTCGCCCTTGCGGATATGCGAGGCAAACAGGCGGAGCTGACCGACGGTGCGGCCGCGTTCGCCCTGCAGACGGGCAGCGGGCAGGCCGGTTTCGGAGGAACCGATTTCGGTGATGGCGTCGGCGCGGGCTTCGATCTCATCGGCAATGGTGTCGAGGAATGCGGCGCGCTCTTCGCGGGTGGTGTAACCGTAGCTCCAGAAGGCTTCTTCAGCTGCCTCACAGGCGGCATTCACCAGATCGACGGTGCCGACCGAAAAATCGAAAGCTTCGCCATGTGCAGGCTCGCTGCGGAATTTTGCTTCCGTTGCGACCCATTCTCCTGCAACCAGATGTTTGCCGTGCGGCTTGAAACTCATTGTGCTCTTCCCTGAAAACTGATCCTGTGTGGAAAACCCACCCGACACCGTTACGTTGCACCGAAAGGCGACAGCGCAAGCGCCATCAGCCGCGATCCTCGCCCGGTTGCCTTCTGCCTTAGCCCGTGTAGGGCCTGAGCGAAAGCCGGTTTTTCAACTATCTGACCAAAAAGTGTGATTAATTGGGCGAAGCGTGAAAAAGACCTGCTTCCGTTTACGCACACGACGCTCTAATGTGACGCCATGATGACAAACAGATTTCCGAAATATGTTGCCTGGTCGCTTCTTCTGTTGATTGTAATCGTCACTGTCAGCCCCATTGGGCTGAGGCCCCACACATTGACGACGGTCGGCATCGACCGCGCGGGTGCCTTCGCCCTCTGTTCGGCCGCCTTCGTGCTCGCCTATCCGCGTTACTGGCTTGCCATCATCGTCGCGGGCATTGTTGCGGCTTTTGGCATTGAGGCGCTGCAATTCCTGTCGCCGACACGCCATCCGCATCTGACCGACGCAGCCGTGAAGGCCGCCGGGGCTGTTACCGGCGGATTGGCCGCCTATTCCTACCTCATGTTTCGGGCGAAGATGGCCGCAGGCTGACACATCCCCTGCGGTCAGATTTCCGATTAGCCATTCCCATTCGCGAGACCGAAGTGGCTGTGTGACAGCGTACGCTCGATGCCGCGCAGCTCAGCCAGCCCCTTCAATCGCCCAATGGCGGGGTAACCGGGCTGGGCGCCGCGCGTGAGGTCGTCGAGAATTTCCTGCCCGTGATCCGGCCGCATCGGAATGATGTGGTCTTCACGGCCCTCCGCTCGCCGACGGGCTTCTTCGGTGATGAGGGCGGCAATGACGGCGACCATGTCGGTTCCGCCTTCCAGATGTTCGTCCTCGAAGAAGGAGCAGGGCACGGTGTCCGTGTCGCGCGTCACGTTGCGCAGATGCACGAAATGGATTCGATCTGCAAAACGGCTGGCGATAAAGGGCAGGTCGTTATCCGCGCGCGCACCGAGAGAGCCGGTGCAGAGCGTGACGCCGTTGGCGCGGCTGTCGACCTGCGACAGCATATGGGCGTAATCCGCCTCCGTTGAGAGAATACGCGGGAGGCCGAGAAGCGGCCAGGGCGGATCATCGCCATGGGCGCAGATGTTGATGCCGACGTTTTCGGCAACCGGCGTCACCTCGGAGAGAAAGTCGATCAGGTTCTGCTGCAGCCTTTCGCGATTAACGCCATGGTAGGAACGCAGCTTTTCGATGAGTTCCGGCAGGGTATAACCATCTGCCGAGCCGGGCAGGCCAGCGCCGATATTGCGCGATAGCGCGACGATTTTTGTGTCGGGCATCTCGGTGAACCGCTTTGCCGCATCCTCCAGCAACCAGTCAGGATAATCCCGCGTCGCGTCCGGGCGCTTGAGAATGTGAATATCAAAGGTAGCGAAATCGGTAAGGTCGAAGCGCATCGCTTTCGCGCCGTGTTTCGTTTCCCAGCGCAGGTCGGTGCGGGTCCAGTCCAGCACGGGCATGAAGTTGTAACAGACGGTGCGGATGCCTGACGCCGAGAGGCGGCGCAGCGTTTCCTGCCAGTTGGCGATATGGGTTTTCCAGTCGCCCGTCTGAGTCTTGATGTCCTCGGAGACGGGCACGCTTTCCACCACGTCCCAATAAAGCCCGCCGGCCTTGATGGCCTCATGCCGCCTGGTTATTTCGTCCACCGGCCAGACATCGCCGGTGGCGATGTGGTGCAACGCGCTGACAATGCCTTCTGCGCCCGCCTGAGCCGCATCCTGAACCGTGACCTTGTCGACCGGACCGAACCAGCGCCATGTATGTCTCATCTTTCGTCCTCAAAAATTCCGTCTGCGGAAAAAGTCAGTTGCACCTTACAGGCGGTGGAGCGGTCTCCGGCCTGCTCGAATGCGGCCTTCGCCTCATCGAGCGGGAAGCTGTGGGAAATGATCGGCCGCACATCGATCTTGCGCGTTGAGATCAGCCCGGCGGCAATGGCGAATTCATCATGAAAGCGCTGCGAACCGCGCCAGAGAATTTCTTTGCCCACCAGCGCATTGAGCGGAATGGTGATGTCACCGGTTACGCCCACCTGTACGATGGTGCCGCGCGGGCGCACGCAGGCAAAGGCGGTGCGGAGCGCGGGGGCTGCCGCGGAGCAATCGAAAATGACGTCGAAATAACCCTTGTCATCCTGGTAGGGCAAAAGCGCCTCGGCGTCCTTTGCGACATTGATCGTGCGGTCCGCACCCATGGCTGGTGCGCGTTCCAGCGCCGCATCGGTCAGATCGGTTGCAACGATGATACTTGCGCCCGCATGGCGGGCGGCGGCGATGGTCAAGAGGCCAATTGGGCCGGCTCCCGTCACCAGCACCTTAGCGCCGGTGAGATCGCCAGCCTGGGCGACGGCATGCAGACAGACTGCAAGCGGCTCGGTGCAGGCCGCTTCAGCAGCTGAGGTATCGGCTGGAAATGGCGCGCATTGTTTGGCCGGAACCACCAGCCGGTCGCGGAACATGCCCTGTTCGTGCGGCAGGCGCATGGCGCTGCCCATGAAGCGCATGTCGAGGCAATGGATCGGCTGGCCCTTCAGGCAGAACTGGCAATGGCCGCAGGGTTGCGAGGGATTGACGGCGACGAGCTGGCCGATGGCGAGCCCGCTGACGCCTTCCCCCAGCGCCCGCACATGGCCGGATGCCTCATGCCCGGAGATGATCGGTTCGCGCACCCTGACCGGGCCAAAACCGCCATCCTGATAATAATGAAGATCGGAGCCGCAGATGCCGCCCGCTGCCATTGCGAGCAGCACCTCGCCGGGTCCCGGCTCAGCGAGATCCTCTGTTTCGACGCGAATGTCCTTTTCGCCGTATAGACGTGCCACGCGTGTCTGCATGACCATGCCCTCATGTCTTGATATGGAATGATGACCCCGCGCGGCGAACCGCGCGGGCAGGGTGCCTCGTCAGCGGATCAGGCCCATCTCGGTCGGCAGCCACAGGGTGATTGCCGGAATGAAGGTGATCAGCAACAGCGCGACGAACAGAGGCACCAGCCATGGCAGGATCGCGATGGTCGTGCGTTCGACGGAGAGTTTCGCCACGCGCGAGAGCACGAACAGCACCATGCCGAGCGGCGGATGCAGCAGACCGATCATCAGGTTGAGCGTGATGATGAGGCCGAAATGCACCGGATCGATATGAAACTGCAGCACGAGCGGCAGAAGGATCGGCACGAGGATGGTGATGGCGGCAATGGTATCGAGGAAGCAGCCCACGAACAGCATCAGCAGATTGACCAGCACAAGGAAAATCCACTTGCTGTCCGTGATCGTCAGGATCGCCGCCGACAGAAGCTGCGCTGCCTGGCTGACCGTCAGAAGCCATGCGAAAACCGAGGCCGCCGCAACGATGAAGAGCACGGATGCGGTGGTTTCGATCGTGTCGAAGGTCGATTTCGCCAGCGTCTTGAAGGTCATCGTGCGATAGCGGACGAGGCCGAGGAACAGTGACCAGAGAACGGCCGCGACGGCTGCCTCCGTCGGTGTGAACCAGCCCATGGTCATGCCGCCGATCAGGATCACGGGCGTCATCAGCGCCATCACGGCTGAGAAGTCGAAATACCAGTCGCAGGCGAGCAGGATGACCAGCACGATCAGGATCGACAGGTTGAGGGAAAGACCAAGCGCCGTGAGGATATAGATGCCGAGCGGCACCATCATCACCACGAAGACTTCAATCGATGCGCCGAAGATCGTTCTGAGGCTGAACGGTGTATCGGAGCCCCAGCCCTTGATATAGGCGAAGACCGCAACCGTGATCATCATCAGAAGCGTCATGACGACGCCGGGAATGATGCCGGCCATGAACAATGCGCCGATCGAGACATTGGCCATCATGCCGTAGATGACGAAGGGCAGCGATGGCGGGAAGATCGGGCCGAGCGTTGCGGAGGCGGCGGTGACGCCGACGGCCGCTTCGACCGGATACCCGTGGTCCTTCATGGCCTTGATCTCGATGGTGCCGATACCGGCCGCATCGGCAAGCGCGGTCCCCGACATGCCGGAAAAGATCACCGAACCGATGATGTTGACCTGGGCGAGACCACCCTTCATCCAGCCGACGAGCGCGACGGCGAAGGAATAGATACGTCCCGTCACGCCGGCCGTGTTCATGAGATTACCGGCAAGGATGAAAAATGGCACGGCCAAAAGCGGGAAGCTTTCCACACCCGCGATCAGGCGCTGCGCCGCTATGATATCGGGCGCGACATTATAAAACACGATGTAGAGCAGAGAAGCCGAGGCCATGGAAATGGCGACCGGCAGGCCGATCAGCATCAGGAGAAGAAAGGAGCCGATGAGAAGCAGCATGTGATCAATCCCCCGCGCTCTGGAATTCTTCGGGCCGCTCCAGAACGGAGTAACCGCGCTGCATATTGGCGATGAAGACCTGTACCGACCGGAAGAACATCAGAACGAAAGCGGCCAGAACCGTATAAAATACGATGCTGCGCGGCAGGGCGACGGTGACCATCTCCTCATCCGCGACGATTTCCATGTAGCGCCACATCAGCCAAGAGGTGTAGGCGAAGAACAGGATCCGCAGCACATCGACGAGGATCGACATGGCGCGGGCCACCTGCGGCGGCACATAGTGATAAAGCACATCAACCTGGATGTGGCGCGACATGCGCACGCACATGACCGAACCTAAAAAGACGACACCGATCAGGCAGTTGACGGCGATTTCTTCCGTCCAGGCGTAGCTGTCGTTGAGCACGTAGCGGGTGAAGAACTGAAGGAACACGCAGCCCGTCATCAGCCAGAAGAGGCCGAGCGTGACCCAGTCTTCGAATGAATAGACCTTGAGATCGACCTCCGGCGGCGCCTCGTCGAACGTATGGGCGAGTTCCTCAGGCGTGACCTGAGTATGAATTTCCTGCGACATTGAGATATCCCGTCTGGAGAGAAAGGGCGGTGCGGCAAAGGAGCCGCACCGGATCTTGCTTCACTTGACGGCGCGAATGGCTTCCCAGTCGGCCTTGTCGTAACCGAAGTCCTCGAACTTCACTTTTTCGAGGACGTTCTTCTCGAAGTCGGCCTTGTCGACTTCGGCGACGGTCAGGCCGCGCTTCTTGAAGTCCTCGACGAGGCTTTTCTCGCGGCCTTCGATGGTCTTGGTGGTGCGCTCGGCAGCCTGCTGCATGACTTCGGTGAAGATTTTCTTGTCTTCATCTGACAGCTTGGACCACAGGTTCTTCGAGATTACCGTGTTGAGGTGGTCGACGATGTGGCCTGTCAGAACGATGTTCTTCTGCACTTCGAAGAACTTCTTTGCCTCGATGGTGGTGAGCGGGTTTTCCTGTGCGTCGACGGTGCCGTTTTGCAGCGCCAGATAGACTTCCGCAAATGCAATCGGGGTCGTGTTGGCGCCGCAGGCGCGTGGCATGGCGAGGTAGGCCGGAACATCAGGCACGCGCATTTTCAGCCCGCCCATGTCGGCGCAGGTGGCAATCGGCTTGTTCGATGTTGTGTGGCGTGTGCCGTAATAGCTGACGGCAGCGATATGGTTGCCGGTCTTGTCTTCGTAACCTTTGGCAAGCCGCTTGAAGATATCGCTTTTGGTATAGGCGATCAGATGGCTCGGATCGCGGAAGATGTAAGGGAAATAGGTAACGCCGATCGGCTTGAAGTCACGCGCAGCAAAGCTCGAGCCGGAAATGATGATATCAACGGTGCCGATCTTCAGGCCCTGATTGATATCGGCTTCCTTGCCGAGCTGTGAGGCCGGAAAGACATCGATCTTGTAGCGGCCATCGGTTCGCTTGGCGATCTCTTCCGCAGCCCAGACCGAATCCGTATGGAACGGCTCTGAGGTTTCGTAGACATGTGCCCATTTCAGTGCGGTCTGCGCCTGCGCCGCAAGCGCCGAGAGCAGGATGGCCGCTGTTGCGCCCATCAAAGTCGACAATCTGATTTTCATTCTTAACTCCTCCCGAATTAAAGCCAGATTTCCGTTTTTCCCGTCGCCGGTTGCGGCGGCGGTTATTCTTCTCCGAGCGTTTCCTCCCCGAAACTTTCGGAAAATCTCTTCTGCGACAGCGTCAGATGCTGCCGCATCGCCTCCCGGGCACCTTCCGGATCGTTCGCGGCAATGGCGTCGCGGATGACCCGGTGTTCCTGCACGGCGAGGTTCCAGGTGTGCGGACCTTCGAAATAGCTGGCGAGCTTTTCGAAAAAGGGTGACAGGCTGCGCTCGTCATAGATCAGGCCGGTAAAGCGGTTGAGCGCCGAGTTGCCGATGATGTCGGCGATGGCGGTGTGAAAGGCCCGGTCGAGATTGAGCGCCTGCGGTGAATTGTCGAGTGCGCCGGCCATGCGCTCGATGATGTCATCAAGTTTGACGATGCATTCCGGCGTGGCGAGCCGTGCGGCTTCCTCCGCGATAGCGCTTTCGATGATGCAACGCGCCTGCAGGATTTCGAAAGGTCCATGCGCATCCGGCACTGTTGGCTTTTCTTTCCCCTGTTTGCCGGTTGCGTTTACATAGACGCCCGAACCCATGCGAATATGGATATGGCCTTCCACTTCAAGAACGATAAGCGCTTCCCGCACCGTGGGGCGTGATACGCCGAAGCGTTCCGCAAGGTCGCGTTCCGCCGGTAGGCGCTGACCGTCCGTCAGTTCCCCGCTTTCGATGAGCAAGCGAATTTGTTCCGCAACCAGCCGGTAAAGGCGGCGCGGCTCAAGAGCCACAAACATGATGTCCTCCCAGCGCGAAAGTCTCCCCCAATCGCGCAAGCGGTAAGATTGTCTTACCAATTTCATTAGGGCGCATTTGGGCGACGCTGTCAATTAGACGTTAATGAAAAATATACGGAGGTCGTCAGGAGGCTCAGCGGGGCGGTATTGTCACGCTCCCCGGGGCTCTGGCTCCCGGGGGTTCTGCCATTTCCTCATTCTGGCCGCGAGCTGGCCGGGCAGCCGGATTCCCTGGGTGGAGAACGACGGCAAAGTCGCAAACTTTGCCTCTCTCAATGTTTTGGATGATGTCGGGGCGCGATGGCTTGCCAGCAGCTCGCGACATCGGCTGGCAAGCGATCGCTTCTTTCCCTTTGCGGGCAGGCTTTTCAGCCCCTGCCCGTCGCCAGCTTCAGGCCGCCTTTGCCGTCGATAATTACATTCACCTCACCATAGCCGCCAATGGAAAGGTGTGGCGTTTCGATAGGATGCGAATGGGTGGCGTTGATGACCACCACTGACGCCCCCATGTTTTCCCCCGCCTGGATGCCGGCGGGGGCGTCCTCGAAGACGATGCAGTCTTGCGGTGATACGCCGAGCTTTTCGGCCGCTTTTCGATAGCCTTCAGGATCGGGTTTGCCGTTCACCACGTCTTCCGCACAGATCATGACAGGCGGCGGTGCAATGCCCGCCGCAGCGAGCCGGCGTTCAGCCAGTTCGCGTACGGCCGACGTCACGATAGCCCACTTGCCCGCCGGCAGCGACTGCAGGAAAGCGCCGGCGCCTGGTATCTGAACAATGCCGTCCACATCATCCATCTCTGCACGAAGTATCATTTCGGCCTGCTCATCCACGTCAAGACCCGGAATGGCCTCACGGCGGATAACTTCCGAGGCTCGCATGCCGTGAATGCGCTGCAGGAAGGCATTCGGCTCGATGCCATTCGCCACTGCCCACTCCCGCCATACGCGCTCGACAACGGCGATCGAATTGACGAGTGTGCCATCCATGTCGAACAGGAAGGCCGCAAACTGTTGCGAAAAAATCTGGTTTTGCGGCGGGACTCTGCTGTGCATCTCATTCTTCCGTTGAACTGTCGGCCTCGCCTGTCTCTACAGTATTGTCAGGCATAACGGAATCGTTTTTCAGCCACCAAGGGCCGATGGTCATCTCCCGCGCGTGGGGGATGTTGTCCCGGAATCGGACGCGGTCAGACTCACGCGAGTCGAGGTCGTCGGCAGGCAGGGCGGCGGTGAACAGAGCCACACCGGGAGTCAGCCTGCAGCAAGGATGCGCTGTTATCCTTTGTCTTCATATGTCAGGGAATGGCCCAGATTCAAAGGGATAACAGATGTTCTAGAAGGTTCTGCATGAGAGTTTCGAACGCGGAATTTTCTTAACGATTTCCCTCTCTTGAGGGTGGTGTTAACCATTTGTTAACCATATTCGAGGTACCTAATTGTCAACGATTTGTTTACCAAGATGACCAAAGTGCTAACAGACCAGCGTTCCATCCGCATCAAAGGCCGCTCCTTCCTCGCAGTCGTCCTGTCCCCCGAAGCTCCGGTCGATCAATGGCTGGAAAGGCTCGATGATCTCGCGGCGCGTTCGGCGGGCTTCTTCCTGTCGCGGCCGGTGGTCCTCGATGTTTCGGAACTATCGCTCGACAAGGCGGGTCTGAAGGACCTGCTGGCGGCGCTCAGGGAGCGCAATGTCGGCATCATGGGCATCGAGGGCGTTCGTCCCTCGATGATCGAGCCGGGCATGCCCCCATCGCTGAAGGGCGGAAAG
Source organism: Agrobacterium genomosp. 2 str. CFBP 5494 (assembly GCF_900013495.1). Classification (NCBI taxonomy): domain Bacteria; kingdom Pseudomonadati; phylum Pseudomonadota; class Alphaproteobacteria; order Hyphomicrobiales; family Rhizobiaceae; genus Agrobacterium; species Agrobacterium genomosp. 2. The sequence goes on along the minus strand of NZ_LT009719.1, from coordinate 350,191 downwards.
CCGGCTTCCGATGTCGAGGTCGAGCCGGTCGCCGTGGTTGCCGAATTGCCGGAGGAGAAGCCGCCTACATCGGGTGAAATCCGCGCCGTCGTGCAGTCGCTCGTCATCAACGAGCCCGTGCGCTCCGGCCAGTCGATCATGTTTCCCGAAGGTGACGTGACCGTCATCGGCTCGGTCGCCTCGGGGGCGGAGATCATCGCTGGCGGTTCGATCCATGTTTATGGCGCGCTGCGCGGGCGGGCCATGGCCGGTTCGCTCGGCAATGTCTCTGCGCGCATCTTCTGCCGCAAGCTGGAGGCCGAGCTTCTGGCAATCGACGGCGTCTACAAGGTGGCTGAGGACATTGACGACAAGCTGCGCGGGCAACCCGTTCAGCTCTGGCTGGAAGACGATACGATCAAGGCCGCAAAACTCGGCTGATAACAGATAAACACGCACGAACAGGAGTGAGCCATATGGGGAAGGTAGTCGTTGTAACTTCCGGCAAGGGCGGGGTCGGCAAGACCACCTCGACCGCAGCGCTTGGCGCCGCATTGGCGCAGAATAAAGAGAAGGTCGTAGTCGTCGATTTCGATGTCGGTCTGCGCAACCTCGATCTCGTCATGGGTGCTGAACGCCGCGTGGTCTACGATCTCGTCAACGTTATTCAGGGCGATGCCAAGCTGACGCAGGCGCTGATCCGCGACAAGCGCCTGGAGACGCTGTTCCTGCTGCCCGCCTCGCAGACGCGGGACAAGGACAATCTGACGCCGGAAGGTGTCGAATGGGTCATCAACGAGTTGAAGAAGCACTTCGACTGGGTGATCTGCGACAGCCCCGCCGGAATCGAACGCGGCGCGACGCTGGCCATGCGCCATGCGGATGTGGCTGTGGTCGTTACCAATCCTGAAGTCTCCTCGGTGCGCGACAGCGACCGCATCATCGGCCTGCTCGATTCAAAGACGCTGAAGGCCGAGCGCGGCGAGCGCATGGAAAAACACCTTCTCATTACCCGCTATGATTCTGCGCGTGCGGAGCGGGGTGATATGCTGAAGGTCGACGACGTTCTCGAAATCCTGTCGATCCCGTTGATTGGCATCATTCCCGAGAGTTCGGATGTGCTGCGCGCCTCCAACGTCGGTGCGCCGGTCACGCTCGCAGATGCCCGTTGCGCGCCGGCCATGGCCTATTTCGACGCTGCCCGCCGCCTTTCGGGGGAAGATATTCCGGTGGTCATTCCGGGCGAAAAGCGTGGCATCTTCTCCAAGATCTTCGCAAGGAGGGCCGCATGAGTCTCTTCAATCTTTTCCGCAAACAGAAGTCGGCACCGCTTGCGCGTGAGCGCCTGCAAGTGCTGCTCGCCCATGAGCGGGCCTCATCGGGCTCTGATCTTGTCGCCATCCTGCGGGAAGAAATTCTCGGCGTCATTGCCAAGCATGTACAGATCGACGGCGACCGTGTGCACGTGAAGATGGATCGCGACGAACATTTCTCGATTCTCGAGATCGACGTCGAAATTCCGCTCGGCGCAGATCTCCGCGCCGCGTGACATAGGCATGAAAGACGCCGCCCCAACCGGGCGGCGTTTTATTGAGCGGTCGTATCCACGGGGTTTCGAAACGCGTCAGCGAGATCGTCCGGAAGCGGGCGCTGAAGGTTCATCCCGTTCGGCGGGATCGGAGCGTTGAACCATTTCTCGTAGATTTTGTCGATTTCACCGCTCGCATAGATTTCACCCAGGGCCTCGTTGACGGCATCTCTGAAACCGGTATCGCCGTGGCGAAGCATCAGACCGTAGGGTTGGGGTGGCGCAAGATATTCATTTGAAATTGCGTAATCCTCAGGCCTGCCTGTTTCGGCGACGAAGGATCGCAGAAGAATATCGTCCATGACGAAAGCCGAAGCACGGTTTTCCGTCACCATCTCGAAACCGCCTTCGGTGCTGTCATTTTGCAGCACGGCGATGTTCAGCCCCAGTTTGCGATTGAGCACGTTCAACTGGCTGATATTAATGGTTCCCGTCGTTACCACCACGGTACGCCCGGCAAGATCCGCGACGGTATTCAGGCCGCTCGATTTCAGCGCCACGTATCGCGTACCGGTGATGAAGTGGCTGTAGGAGAACCATACGGCCTTGCGCCGTTCTTCCGTGTTCGTGCTCGCCACACATTCCATGTCGATCGTGCCGTCATTGAGAAGCGTGATCCGATTGCTGGGCGTGCGTTTGACGAAGTCGACCTTCAGTCCCGGCAGATCCAGTTTTTCCCTGATTGAATCCACCACCTTGAGGCAAAGCTCGATGCTGTAGCCGATCGGCTCCGGGCCGGTGCCGAGATACGAAAAGGGGATATTGCGATCGGCATAACCCAGCCGGATGATGCCGGTTCTAGCAATGGTCTCGAGTGTCGGCGGCTGCACTTCCTGCCCGGCCGCATAAGTGGATAAAAGGCTAAAAATTCCTAATGCAAGCCATAATGTCGATCTCTGCATCGCGCATCTCCAGCTAAAGTATCTGTCGAAACGTGTTTTCATGAAAATGGAGGCGGGGGTGCGAGCACCTTAATCCTGATATTCTTTCGGTTGTTCGTAGGCCTGTCTCAGAGCTGCTGCCATCGGCAGGTTCAGATTCATGCCGTTTGGCGGAATGGGTCTGGTGAACCATTTTTCATAGAGATCATGAATGGCGGGGCCAGTGAAAATCCGTTTCAGACTGTCGTTGACGACCGCCTTGAAGGCCGGGTCGTCGCGACGGAAGACCAGCCCATAGGGTTCGGGTGCGCTCAGCGTCTCCTCGGAAAGCGCATAAAGATCCGGATTTTCAGATGTCGCCGCCAGCGCCGCCAGCAGGATACCATCCATCACGAAAGCCGAAGCCTTGCCGGAAACGACGAGGGCGAAGGCTTCCTCGTTGGTTTTCGTCGGCATGACGGAGATATTGAGGTTCTTCTCACGGTTCACGGCATTGAGCTGATCAATATTGACGGTTCCGGAGGCGGATGTGACTGACCTGCCTGCCAGATCGGCGAGGCTTTTCAGATTATCCTGCTTGCGCGAGAGAAACTGTGTTGCCGTCATGAAATTTGGATAGGAAAAATCCACGATCCTGCGACGGTCGCTATTGTTGGTCGTGGCGGCGCATTCGATGTCGATCTGACCGCCGCGGACAAGGATGAAGCGGGTGGCGGGCGTGGCCTTGACATATTCGACGTCGAGCTTGTCGAGTTTCAGGGACTTGCGAATGTCCTCGCTGATCGTCCTGCAGAGATCGGTTGAGAAACCGGTCACCTCTCCGTTCGGCAGCTGATAGGAAAAGGGGGGTTCAGCCTCACGATAGCCGATGCGGATTTTTGCGGTCCTGGCGATCTGCTGAAGCGTGTCGCCTTCACCGGCAGCCTGCAGCGGGGTGAGGGGGGCAAAGCATGTGAGGAAAAGGCAATAGACTGCAATACGCATTTATGTCCTCTTGGTCGGCGGCCGGTTTCTCAAATCGCTTTTTGTGAAGGGCAATAGGTGTCCTGTGTCGGTCGTCCGGCATCGTGGCCCGTCTGCGCGGCTCGATCGGCGATTTCGGTTTTTCCCACTTGGACGATGACCGCACGGTTTTTTAGAACCTGCGCAAGCGGTGCAGGCTCGGCGAAATGATAGCCCTGTGCCTCGTCGCATCCGGAAAGTTTGAGCACCTCGACCTGCTCCCCGTTTTCCACCCCCTCGGCGGTCACCTTCAGGCCGATCTGTTCGGCCATGTCGATGACGGTGTTGACGATAGCCGAACACATGGGATTGGTCGGAAGGCCGGAAACGAATTCGCGGTCGATCTTGATCTTGTCGAAGGCGACGTGGGTGAGCGTGCCGAGCCCCGCATAACCGGTGCCGAAATCATCAAGCGCCAGGCGGACGCCTCTTTCCTTCAGCATTTTTAGGACGCGGGTGCTGCTGTCGCGCTCAAGCATAGCCGTTTCCGTCACTTCCAGCTCAAGCCGTTCCGCCGGGAATCCGGATGCTTCAAGCGCCCGGTCCACAATGGGGACGATATCGTCATTGCAAAGTTGAACGGCGGATAGGTTGACGGCAAGTCTGATATCCTTCGGCCATGTCATTGCATCCATGCAGGCCTGCGCCAAAACCCACTCGCCCAACGGCCTGATGAAGTTGTTTTCTTCCGCAAGCGCGATGAAGCGGTCCGGAGAGATCAGGCCAAGCTTGCTGTGGCGCCAGCGGGCAAGCGCTTCATAGGCGACGATGCGGCCGCTCTGCAGATTGACCACGGGTTGGTAATGCAGCTCGAACTCATGGTTTTCGAGGGCGGATTTCATGTCTATTTCCAGCGCGTGCTTGTGCTGCGCAGCCATGTCCATGCCTGGCTCATAGAAGACGAAATAGCCGCAACCCATGGATTTCGCCCGGTAAAGGCCGAGATCGGCATGTTGCAGCAGCTGTGTGGCCGACGTGCCGTGACCGGGCGCACAGGCGATGCCGATGCTGGTATCGATGCTGATATCGCTGCCTTCGAGCGCAAAACTGCGCGACACGGCATGCACGACCCGCGCTGCCAGCATCGCCGCATCGCTCTCAAAGTCGCCGCTTGTCGACTGTATGATCGCGAATTCATCGCCGCCCAAGCGGCTCACCATATCGTTTTCTCCGAGGACGGAGGAGATCCGCGAAGCGACAGCCACCAGCAGGGCGTCGCCGGCCGCGTGCCCGAGCGTGTCATTAACGGCCTTGAAACGGTCGAGGTCCAGCAGCATGACATTGAACAGTTGGCCGGACGCGGAGAGATGCTCAAGGCGATTTTCCAGCGTCTTCATCAGCAGCACCCGGTTTGGAAGCCCGGTCAGTGCATCGTGATGGGCCATGTGCTCCATTTGCTGCGCCATGTCGCGTATCTGCCGCAGGCGTCCGCGTTCCAGAACGGCTTCGCGCAGCGTCTCGATGGCGGTTGCCATGTCGCCGATTTCATCCCGCCGATCCTGAAAGGGGGTTGCGACATCGGTTTCCTCGCGGGCGATCCGCAGGGTCGCCTGCACCAGCGCCGGTACGGGTTTCAGGAAATGCCGCGCGATGACCGTTACCAGAACACCTGTCACGGTCAGCACCACGATCAGCGCGATGAGCGAATTGTAGATCAGTTTGCGCTGCGCACCATAAAGCGCATCCGAACCACCGATGCTGACGGCGACCGCGCCGATCGGCTTTTTCGTCTCCGTACTGATGATCGGCAGCAGGCCGATATAGTGGCTGGAGTCGCCTATGGTTGCAAACCCCGTAGCGAAGCGCGCCGCCACGGCATCTCTGGCGAAGATCGGGTCGGTAGCGAGCGGTTTTTCATCATCGTCTGTGGCGTTGTCGAAGGCGGCTGCGATCTGCCTGAAACCGGAATCGTCGTCATCATAGCGGAATAGCCAGACGGCATTTTTCGTCTGGGCGCCTATGAGCGCGAGAACATCGCTTGGATTGAAGCCCGTAACGAGAATGGATTCATCGTCGCCGATAGGCTTGTCGGTCAAAATGCCGTTGACCTGGCCATCGGCATCCGCCGTGACGCTGACATAGGTGTAGATGCTTCGAAGGGTGGCGCTGGCAATCTGGGAGTTGACGCGGGCCTGATTGAGCCACTGTTCGCTGGCGGCGGCAACGAACATGTACCAGCCCACAAGCGCGCCGATGCTGTAGGCGAAGATCACCCCACCCAGGAAAATCAGGGTTATCTTGCTGGCGAGCGAGCGTCGCCGCGACGACCGGCCCTTTTCCGGCGGCGTCGTTGAGCGAAGCATGTGGCCGGGCTCTACCTGTCTATCCATCCCCCGATAGGCAGTCTCTTCCATTCGCGATAGTCCCCCGCGATGTCGCGTTATGATTGTTTTATGGAATTTTTATAGGGCATGCACTTCAATGGTGTCTGCTAAATAATTCAACAAAGTTTAGATGCGATTAAGAATTAATCCGTCTTTTTACAGTCGCTGCTTATATAAGCGGTCCGTCTTTGCACTTCAGGTTGAGAAATAGACTCTGGCAGCAAGTTCCAGTGACGGCAACGGCCGTCCGGGAAAATCCCGCGACCGGCCTTGCCAAGCCTTGCATAAACGGCATGTTGGGCATGATACGCCGATTTTAGGGAATTTCGTCATGGCTCACAGGGGCAAGAACATCGCGCAGCTTTCCGCTCTCATCCAGGGTGGCCACCTTGATCCGCGCGCCCTGGTGGAAGAGACAGTCGATGCGATCCGTCAGGAGGCCGATCAGGCCATTTTCATAGGGCTGACGGCGGAGCGGGCCGCCGCCGAAGCGGAGGTCGCATCGACACGCATCCGCGAAGGCCGTTCCCGCGGGCTTCTCGACGGCATTCCAGTGGCCTGGAAGGATCTTTTTGATCTGGAGGGAACGGTGACCACGGCCGGATCGACCGTGCTTGCGGATGATGAGCCTGCGTCGCGGGACGCTGATGTGGTGACCGCGCTGAAACAGGCCGGCATGATCTGCATCGGCCGAACGAATATGAGCGAGTTTGCATTTTCCGGTCTTGGCATCAATCCGCATTACGGCACGCCGCGCAATCCCCTTTCCACGGATGGACACCGTCTGCCCGGCGGTTCCTCCTCCGGTGCGGGCGTGGCCGTGGCGGCCGGTCTGGTGCCGGTGGCGATCGGCACGGATACGGGCGGATCGGTCCGCATTCCCGCCGCTTTCAATGGCGTGGTAGGCTACAAGGCCAGTCGCGGCCGTTATTCGATGCGCGGCGTATATCCATTGGCGAAGAGTCTCGATTCGCTCGGGCCCCTCACCCGCACGGTTCAGGATGCGGTCTGGGTGGATGCCGCCATGCGGGGCAGGACTGCCGCCGATGTGCAGCGCGTGCCACTTTCCAGCCTCTCGCTTGTTGTGCCCGAGACCGTATTTTTCGACGGAATCGAGGACGAAGTCGCGGCCGCTTTCAAGCAGGCAGTGGACCGTCTTGTCCGCGCCGGTGCCTCGGTGCGACGACAGGCATTCCCGATTTTTTCGGAACTGTTCGAGCTTATCAAGGAAAAGGGTGCGCTGGTGACCGCGGAGGCCTTTGCCCTGCACAAAACCCGGCTGGAAGGTGCTGATGCCGCGCGCATGGACCCGCGCGTTGTCGCACGAACGAAGCTGGGGGCCAATATTTCAGTGCCGGATTACCTAGCCATCATCGATGCGCGGGAACGCATGACTGCGGCGTTTTCGGGAATGATCGGGAAAGGCGAACTGCTGATGTCGCCGACATTGCCGCATGTTGCGGCCAGGGTCGCGCCGCTTCTCCAAAGTGACGATGCTTTTTTCGCCATGAATGCAAAAACCCTGCGCAACACGCAGATCGGTAACTTCTTCGATCTCTGCGGTGTTTCGATCCCCTGTGGAACGGGCGACGCAGGCATGCCGGTCGGTTTGCTGCTTTCAGGCCTGGACGGTACGGATGACCATGTGCTGGGGGCGGCGATGGCGACGGAAGAAATCGTTCGGGCTTGAGGTGTTCATCTTCTCGGCTTGTCGGGAACGTGGAACCTATCCCCCGATATCCTCTGGCCTGTCCCGAGGATTTGCTGCCGATCCTCGGCGCGAGGCCGAGGATGACGTTGCGAGGGAGAGGCTCCCGATAACCTCAACGCGCCGCCCAATTGGCGCCGCGGCGAAACATGGTCTTCATCTGCGGCACGGAAAATTCCTTGGCCTGGTGGCCGAGCGCCGAATAAAAAACGCGGCCCTTGCCGTATTTGCGTTTCCACACCACCGGCATCACCACGCCGTCGATCCACCAAGCGTGATCGCCGGTGAAAGTCGTTGTCGCCAGAACCTCGTTGGAGGGGTCAACATGCATGTAATATTGCTCTGACGTATAGGGAAAATCGGAAATCCCCTCCATCAGTGGATCGTCAGGGCGGGTGATGTTGACCGTGTAGTCAATGATATTTCCGGGATGGGCGACCCATTGCCCGCCGATCATGAACTGGTATTCCACGCATTCGCGAAAACTGTCGCCCGCGCCACCATGAAAGCCGGCGATGCCGACGCCGTTTTCAACAGCCGCCGTCAGGTTCTTGATTTCTTCCTTCTCGATCTTTGACATGGTGACAATAGGCACAACAAGGCTGAGATCATGCACCGACGGATCGGCGAAAGCCTCGGTGCTGTGCTCGACATAGACCTTGAAACCGTCCTCCTCCAGAATGTCCTTGACGATGGTGGCGCATTCCTGCGGCTCGTGGCCGCTCCAGCCGCCCCAGACGATGAGTGCTTCGCGCATTTATTTCCTCCTCGGGATTATTTGCCGAGCTGGCCGTCGACCAGCGATGTTTCAAGCGGAGCAGGACGTTCCGCCTTGGTGGTGATGGAAACGGTCGTGCCGCTATCTGACGCCGTCTGGAAGGCTTCCATGACTTCCAGCACGTGGAGGGCAAGATCGCCATTGGCGCGGTGCGGACGGTTCTCGCGGATGGCGTAGGCCATGTCGGCGACGCCGATCGAGCGGTAATTTCCGTCTGCATAGGGCGAAGACAGGGTCTGCGGCTCGAACTGTCCGCCCTTCTTCAACAATTGCACTTCGCCGCCAAAATGGTTGGGATCGGGGACGATCAGCGTACCTTCCGTGCCGTAGAGTTCCAGCGGCACATGTTTGTGGCCGGCGACATCGAAGCTCATACCCACCTGCACAACGGCGCCATTCTCGAAGGCCAGCACGCCGGACACATGGGTGGCGACATGAACGGGGATTTTTTCACCGTTCTTCGGCTCGCTGGTGATGAGTCGCTCATTGCGCGGCGCGATGGCGAAACCTGCCACCCTGGCGACCGGGCCAAACAGGTTGACGAGATCGGTAATGTAATAGGGTCCCATATCGAGCATCGGCCCGCCACCAACCTCATAATAGAAAGCTGGGTTGGGGTGCCAGCGTTCATGGCCGGGGCACATGAAGGTGGCGGTACCGCCCACGGGCTGGCCAAGCACACCCTCGTCGATCAACCGGCGCGCTGTCTGGTGCCCGCCGCCGAGGAAGGTGTCCGGAGCCGAACCGATGCGCAGGCTCTTTGCCTTTGCCGCGTCCGCAAGGCGTTTGCCTTCGGCGAAATTGATGCCCAACGGTTTTTCCGAATAGGCGTGCTTGCCGGCGTCCAGCGCGCGCAGACCCACTTCCACATGCGCCTTGGGGATCGTCAGGTTGACGATGATCTCCACCGAGGGATCGGCGAGAAGTGCGTCGATGCTTCTCGCCTGGAGGCCGAATTCGTCGGCGCGGGCCTTTGCCGCCTGCTCGTTCATATCCGCAAGACCGCGAATGTCGAGAATGGGAAACGACGCCATGGCCTTGAGATAGGCGCTGGAAATGTTGCCGCAGCCGATGATGCCGATGCCGACTTTGTTCATATAATCCTCCCGTAAATCAGAAATGCCTTGGTCTGTGCTCACCCCTGCGGGTTAGAGCGCTGGCCCGGTCGTGTTCCATGGCGATTCGTAAAGTTCGTAAAGCGCAACGGCCGCGGCCCCCTGCGCCCACAATTCGTCGCTCGCAACATCGAAAACCAGTTCCGCCACACCGGCCAGAGATGGCGGCACTGCGGCATTGTAGCTGTTGCGAATGCTGGCGATGAACGGTTCGCCAAGTTCGAGACTGGAGCCGGTGATGATGACCCGCGGCGGTGCAAACAGCGTGACGATATTGGCTAGTGTCAGGCCGAGGGCGGCACCGGCTCGCAAGGCGGCCGTGATAAGGTCGTGATCTTCGGCCGCAATCAGCGCATGAGCATGTTGCATGCCACGGCCGAGCCGGATCGCTTCGGCAAAACGCCCATCCGCCGGGCGGGAGCCCAAAATTGCGTTTTCACCGGCCTGGCTCGCCAGCCGCACCGTGCCTTCATTGGCAAGGCCGATCACGAGGTCACCCAGATTGTGGCTGAGACCGCCCGCGCCACGGAAGAGCTGGTTCTGGTGCAGCACGCCAAGGCCGAGCGTCTGTTCCAGCGAAATCAGCACCATGTCTTCGAGATCGCGCGCATGGCCGAACCAGTGATGGGCAAGCGTGATCGCGTGGGCGTCACTTTCGATAATGGTCGGCGAATTCAGCCGTGCCGTCATTTCCTCAGCGAAATTAACATTCACTTCCCGCAAAATAGGGCTGCTTCGAATCTTGCCGGTGCGATGTTCGATGACGCCGGGCAGGCCGAGGCAGACCATGTCCACATCCTCAAGCGATAGACCGGCATCGACGACGCAACGTCTTACGCCGTCCTCCACCAGATCGGCGATGACGCCGATGGGCTGACGGTCTACCCTGATCGGCAAGGCAAGGGTGGAGAGTACATTGCCGCAAAAATCGGTGACGACAAAAACCATGCGGTTTGCGGCAATCTTGGCGCCCACAACGCGGGCGGCATCCGGGTTCAGCTCCAGCATCACGCGCGGCCTGCCGCGCCCACCTTCGGTGCGGATATCGCCCAGGTGCCGGGTCAGGATGAGCCCGTCATCCAAAAGTGAGGCGGTAATGGCGGAAACGGTCGTGGTGGAAAGCTGGGTGCGTTCGCTGATCTCAACGCGGGAAATGGGCCCATGTCGGCGGATGCTGTCCAGCACGCTCAGCCTGTTGATCGCGCGCATTAGTTCGGGGTCTGCGGTCTTCATGGGGTCCTGCTGCGATCAATGCCGGTTCGAGAACCGATTTACGTCGGGTTGCGGATTAAATAACGGTGTAGGGGAGGGGTGTGTCAAGCTGTTCGCGCAAAAAATCGGCATAGTGCCTTGACATTGGGCGAGGGCTAATGTGAATTAATCCGCATTGGGGAATAAATGAGGAAATCCCCGAGGGAGGATCACCATCATGACGATTTGGCACGCAGGCGCAAGCCTGAGCGGCAGGCTGACAGGCTTTGCCGCAACGACAAGCATTGCTCTCATGCTCGGCGCAGCAAGCGCCTCGGCCGCGACGGTCGTTAAATGGATGCATGTTGAGCTGGACCCGAAATCCGTGGCTGTCTGGGAAGAAATTGCCAAGGAATACGAGGCCAAGCACCCCGATGTGGATGTTCAGCTGCAGTTCCTCGAAAACGAAGCCTTCAAGGCAAAATTGCCGACCTTGCTGCAATCGAACGATGTTCCGGACTTCTTCTATAGCTGGGGCGGCGGCGTTCTTGAGGAACAGTCCAAAACCGGTGCGCTGAAGGATCTGACCGAGGTTTTCGACGCCGATGGCGGCAAGCTGCGCCAGGCCTATAACGCATCCGCAATTGACGGCCTGTCTTTCGACGGCAAGGTCTGGGCCGTACCTTATCGTGTCAGCCTCGTCAGCTTCTTCTATAACAAGGAGCTTTTCGCCAAGGCCGGTGTGAAGGCCGAAGACATCAAGACCTGGGCGGACTTCAGCGCGACGGTGAAGAAGATCAAAGACGCCGGCATCGTGCCGATTGCAGGTGGCGGCGGTGAGAAATGGCCGATCCACTTCTACTGGAGCTATCTCGTGATGCGCAATGGCGGCCAGGCCGTGTTTGACGCGGCCCGCAAGGGTGAAGGCGAAGGCTTTATGGATCCGGCGATTATCAAGGCGGGTGAGCAACTGGCCGAGTTCGGCAAGCTCGAACCCTTCCAGCCGGGGTATCTTGGTGCAACCTGGCCACAGGCACTGGGCGTCTTTGGCGATGGCAAGGCCGCAATCATTCTCGGCTTTGACAATACCGAAGCGAACCAGCGCAAGAATGCCGGCGACGGCAAGGGGTTGGCCCCTGAAAATATCGGTCGCTTCGCTTTCCCAGTTGTCGAAGGCGGCGCAGGCAAGGCTACAGACACTCTGGGCGGCCTGAACGGCTGGGCGCTCACCAAGAACGCCTCCAAGGAGGCTGTCGATTTCGCCACCTTCCTGACCAGCAAGGAAAGCGAAGAGAAAATGGCGACCGCCGGTATGATCCTGCCGGTTGCTACAGGGGCTGCCGGTGCGGTGAAGAACCCGCTGCTGGCGGATTCCGCCAAGCAGCTGGCTGCTTCCACCTGGCACCAGAACTTCTTCGACCAGACGCTCGGCGCTGCCGTCGGTCGTGTCGTCAACGATATCTCGGTTGAGATCGTTTCCGGCCAGATGACTGCCGAAGAGGGTGCCCAGCAGATTCAGGACGCATTCGAACTGCGCTGATCTGGTTTCCATGGCGGCGCCGCGAATGTGCGGCGCTGCTTATCTGCCTCCATGAAAGCGGATAGAGATGACGGATATTTCCATGACTTCTGCGTCCATACCGGCGCGCGGCGCGGCAAAGGCCAGGCGCAAGCAAAGTTCGGTCGCGCATGACCGGGCATTGACCCTTCTGGTCTTCCTGCCGCCCGCACTTTTGCTCTTTACCCTGTTTGTCATCCTGCCCATGGGCGAGGCGGCGTGGTACAGCCTTTACCGCTGGAACGGCTACGGCACGCCGACCGATTTTGTCGGCCTGAAGAATTTCCAGGTGCTTTTCGGCAATGCCGCATTCTCGCAGGCCCTGATCAATAACGGCCTCATCATCCTCATTTCGATCCTGATCCAGATTCCGCTGGCCATCTGGCTCGCCATGATGCTGGCGCACCGCATTCCCGGTGTCGTCGCCTTCCGGCTGGTATTCTTCCTGCCTTACGTTTTGGCTGACGTCGCGGCGGGTCTGATCTGGCGTTTCGTTTATGATGGCGATTATGGCCTGTTTGCCGCCATTTCCAATTTCTTCGGTTTCGCCAATCCCTATGTGCTGGCTGACAAGGATGTGGCGATCTATGCCGTGCTCGGCGTCATCGTCTGGAAATACTTCGGTTTCCACATGATGTTGTTCATCGCCGGCCTTCAATCCGTCGACAAGAACGTGTTGGAAGCGGCCGAAATCGACGGCGCGTCCGGCTGGCAGAAATTCCGTTACGTTACGCTGCCGATGCTGGGCTCCACGGTGCGCCTTTCCGTCTTCTTCGCGGTGATAGGCTCGCTGCAGCTGTTCGACATGATCATGCCGCTGACCGGCGGCGGTCCGTCCAACTCCACGCAGACCATGGTCACCTTCCTCTACACCTACGGCGTCATGCGCATGCAGGTCGGGCTTGGCAGTGCGGTTGGCGTCGTTCTCTTCGTCATCTGCGTGACGCTCGCCTTCGGTTACAAAAGGATTTTCATGCGCCATGACTGACACATCCACTTCCGTCCGCATGCCGCTGCAAACCAAGCTTTATCTCTATATTTCATTGAGCCTGATTGCAGCCATCGTGCTCATCCCGCTTCTCACGACGGCGCTCGGTGGCTTCAAGACGCTGGGAGACCTGCGCGTTAACCCGTTCGGAATTCCGGCCGAATGGCAATGGGCCAATTACGGCGATATCCTCTTCGGCAAACGTTACTGGCTGCAGATTTTCAATTCGCTGGTTATCGCGCTGCTGACGGTGTTCCTGACGCTGACAGTTTCGGCCATGGCGGCCTTCACTTTCGCGCATGTGAAGTTCTTTGGCTCGTCTTTCCTGCTCAATTATTTCCTGCTGGGGCTGATGTTCCCGGCGGCCACCGCCATCCTGCCGCTTTTCATCCGCATTCGCGATCTTGGCCTGCTCGATACCTATTGGGGCGTGGTGCTGCCGCAGGTGGCCTTTGGCCTAGGCATGAGCATTCTCCTGTTTCGCAATTATTTCCGTAATCTGCCCGACGAGCTGTTTCAGGCGGCCTTTGTGGATGGCTGCGGCTATCTGCGCTTCTTCTGGCATATTTCCGTGCCGCTTTCGCGGCCGATCGTGGCGACCGTTGGCATCGTTTCCTTTGTCGGCAGCTGGAACAGCTACATCCTGCCGCTGATCATGCTGAATTCGGAATCGAAATATCCCTGGCCGCTCGGCATCATGGTCTATCGCGGTGAGTTCGGCACGGAATGGCAGCTCGTTCTCGCCTTCATCACGCTGACGATCCTGCCGACCGTCATCGTCTTCTTCCTCGCACAGAAACACATCATCGCGGGCCTGACGGCCGGTGCCGTCAAATCGTGACGTGAAAGGAGCAAAATATGGCTTCCGTCGAACTTAGAGAGATCCGCAAGTCCTATGCCGCGCTCGATGTCATTCACGGCATATCGCTCGATATTGCTGATGGAGAATTCATCGCACTGGTCGGCCCTTCCGGTTGCGGCAAATCCACCCTGCTGCGCATGATCGCCGGGCTGGAAGAAATCACCGATGGCGATATTCTCATCGGCGACAAGGTGGTCAACGGCATGACCCCGCGCGAGCGCAACATCGCGATGGTGTTCCAGTCCTACGCGCTTTACCCGCATATGACGGTGGCTGAAAACATGGGCTTCAATCTGAAGCTTGCCGGCCAGCCGAAAAACGTCATTGAAGAGCGTGTTACGGAAGCTGCCCGTATGCTCGATCTCGGCAAGCTTCTGGACCGCAAGCCTTCGCAGCTTTCCGGTGGCCAGCGCCAGCGTGTCGCCATGGGCCGCGCTGTCGTTCGCAACCCCGCCGTCTTCCTGTTCGACGAGCCGCTTTCCAACCTGGATGCCAAGCTGCGCGTGCAGATGCGCAGCGAAATCAAGGCGCTGCACCAGAAGGTCGGCACGACCTCCATCTATGTGACCCATGACCAGATCGAGGCCATGACGCTGGCGGACCGGGTGGTGGTGCTCAATCACGGCCGCATCGAGCAGCAGGGTACTCCGCTTGAGCTTTATAAGACACCCGCCAATCTCTTCGTCGCCGCCTTCATCGGATCGCCGGCCATGAACCTCATCGAAGGTGTGGTCGATGGGGAAGGCGACCAGCCCGCCGCCCGGCTAAAGGACGGAACCGCGATCCGCATTGCCGCCTCCCGCAAGGTCAAGCGCGGCCAGCCCGTGACGATCGGGCTTCGCCCCGAACATATCGGTTCCGCGATTGGGGGAGATATCTCGCTTACCGGCAGAACGGTGCTGGTGGAGCCAACCGGCGCGCAGACCCATGTGGTCTTCGAATTGGCGGGCGATCAAGTCACGGCAGTGGTGGATGGTGAGCAGCCGGTGAAGGTCAACACGCCCTTTGCCGCCACCGTGCACCATGAGCGCGTGCACGTCTTCGACAGGGCGAGCGGACTGGCGCTTTAAGTGCCCAGATGTTCTTGATGAAATGCTGAAATTCTCTTGCCCCTTCGCTTTTGGGGCTTGTCTGAAAATCACGAGCGGTTAGCTTGGCGATTGGGAACAAAGCGGGGTTACCGCGTAACTGTATCGATGCAGGAGGAGATTTTTATGAGAACGATCAAGGGACCGGGTCTTTTTCTCGGTCAGTTCGCCGGTGATGCGGCCCCCTTCAACAGCTGGGACAGCATTACCAAATGGGCGGCGGAAAAGGGCTATGCTGGCGTGCAGGTGCCGACTTGGGCCGGGCAGCTGATCGATCTCAAGAAAGCGGCGGAATCGAAGGACTATTGCGACGAATTCGCCGGTGTCGCGCGCCAGAACGGTGTGGAAGTGACCGAGCTTTCCACCCACTTGCAAGGCCAGCTTGTTGCGGTTCATCCAGCCTATGACGAGGCTTTTGACGGTTTTGCCGCACCGGAAGTGCGTGGCAACCCGAAAGCGCGTCAGCAATGGGCGGTGGAGCAGGTGAAGTTTGCACTGAAAGCCTCCAGAAATCTCGGCATCAAGGCGCATGCGACCTTTTCCGGCGCGCTCGCTTGGCCTTTCGTCTACCCGTGGCCGCAACGCCCGGCCGGCCTTGTAGAAACAGCCTTTGACGAACTTGCCAAACGCTGGACGCCGATCCTCGATTATGCCGATGAGCAGGGTGTGGATGTCTGCTATGAAATCCACCCCGGTGAAGATCTGCATGATGGCGTCACATTCGAGATGTTCCTGGAACGGGTGAAGAACCACCCCCGTGCCAACATGCTCTACGACCCCTCGCATTACGTGCTGCAATGCCTCGATTATCTCGATAATATCGATATCTACAAAGACCGCATCAAGATGTTCCATGTCAAGGACGCGGAGTTCAACCCGACCGGACGGCAGGGCGTTTACGGCGGTTATCAGGGCTGGGTGGAACGGGCCGGCCGCTTCCGTTCGCTGGGCGACGGGCAGGTCGATTTCGGTGCGATTTTCTCGAAAATGGCCGCCAATGATTTCGATGGCTGGGCTGTGGTCGAGTGGGAATGTGCGCTGAAACATCCTGAAGATGGTGCCCGCGAAGGGGCTGAATTCGTCAAGGCGCATATCATCCGCGTCACGGAAAAGGCCTTTGACGATTTTGCATCTGGTGGCACCGACGATGCGGCCAACCGCCGTATGCTTGGGCTTTGAGAGCATTGCAGAGGAAACATTATGGCTATTGAAGGAAAGACAACCGACAAGGCGAACAAGCGGATTCGTCTTGGCATGGTGGGCGGCGGCTCGGGTGCCTTTATCGGTGGTGTTCACCGGATGGCTGCGCGGCTCGACAATCGTTTCGATCTCGTGGCAGGGGCGCTGTCTTCGACCCCGGAAAAATCCCTCGCCTCCGGCCGTGAACTGGGGCTCGATCCCGAGCGTTGCTACGGCTCGTTCGAGGAGATGGCCGAAAAGGAGGCGCTACGCGAGGATGGCATAGAGGCGGTGGCGATCGTCACGCCCAACCACGTGCATTATCCGGCGGCGAAGGCGTTTCTGGAGCGTGGCATCCATGTCATCTGCGACAAGCCGCTGACCTCCAATCTGGAGGACGCCAAAAAGCTGAAGGACGTCGCCGACAAGGCCGATGCGCTGTTCATCCTGACGCATAATTACACCGGCTATCCGATGGTGCGGCATGCACGGGAACTGGTGGAATCGGGCGCTCTCGGCACGATCCGGCTGGTGCAGATGGAATATCCGCAGGACTGGCTGGCGGAACCCATCGAGCAGACGGGTGCCAAACAGGCTGTCTGGCGCACCGACCCGGCTCAATCCGGTGCGGGTGGTTCCACAGGCGATATCGGCACGCATGCCTATAATCTCGGCTGCTTCATTTCCGGTCTGGAAGTCGACGAACTGGCGGCAGATGTGCATACCTTTGTCGAAGGCCGCCGGCTGGACGACAATGCGCATGTGATGCTGCGTTTCAAGCCGAAGGGTGGCAAGCAGGCGGCAAAGGGGCTGCTCTGGTGCAGCCAGGTTGCGGTCGGCCACGAAAACGGGCTGAAAGTTCGTGTGTATGGTGACAAGGCCGGCATCGAATGGACGCAGGCCGACCCGAACTATCTCTGGTTCACGAAGCTTGGCGAGCCGAAGCAGTTGATCACCCGCGGCGGTGCCGGGGCAGGGGCTGCCGCAGCACGCGTCACCCGCATCCCTTCCGGCCACCCGGAAGGTTATCTCGAAGCCTTTGCAACGATCTATACCGAGGCGGCGCATGCCATCGAAGCCCGCCGCACCGGATCGGCGCTCGACAAGGCCGTAATTTACCCGACCGTCGATGATGGCGTGAAGGGTGTCGCCTTTGTTACGGCCTGCATCGAGTCCGGCAAGAAGAACGGTGGCTGGGTGAAGCTCTGAGGCGAGGTTGCAGCGTATTTCTTCTCCCCGCCCCGGGGAGAAGAAAAAAGCTGATGCGCCAGCTCCTTCGTACACTGGGGCCAAAGACTTAGTGATAAGCGCTGGACGACGTCGATTCCACGCGTTCCGTCACGGGGCAGCCGTCCTGGATCTTGGTCCAGGAGGAAACGTTGAGTTTCATCTCGCAGCGGGCCAGATAGGACCCGCCATCGACCCTGAGGCAGGATGTCTGGCCGAGCTGAAACATGACACCGCGATTTCGGCATTTGCAATTATGGGCATCCGCCAAAGTTGGTATAAGGGCGATGGCCAAGCCAAGTATGAGCACTCCAGGACGCATGGCTGAGGCTCCAAAAGATATCCCGCCAGATTACTCCTGTCCGAGTGTATAGTCAAAACGTGCTCCTCTACGAGCACGTGCCGGAAGCTCAGTAGTCTCTGCCAATGCCCCGCTATCAGCCGATCAAAATCGCCCTGATGTCATTGACATTCGTGAGCGTTGGACCGGTCACGACAAGATCTCCTGCCGCCCTGAAAGCCGTATAGCTGTCGTGGCTCACGAGTGACTGGCGCGGATCGACACCGGCTGCGCGCATACGGGCAAGTGTGTCCGGCGTCACCACGGCGCCCGCGGCATCCTCCACTCCGTCTATGCCGTCGCTATCGCCGGCAATGGCCCATATGCCATCAGCACCTTTGAGCGTCAGCGCAAGGCTCAGCAGGAATTCCGTGTTGCGGCCGCCCTTGCCGGCCGGCCCCTTGCCGATAGTGACCGTGGTTTCGCCGCCGGAAAGCAAAACGGCCGGGCCTTTGAGTGGCAGGCCCTTGCGGCGAGCGGAAATCGCGATACCGGCCATGACCGCGCCGACATCCCTGGATTCACCCTCCAGCGAATCCCCGAGGATGAGCGGCGTTAAGCCAAGCTTCACCGCCTCATCCGCTGCCGCCTGCAAGGCGAGCGAGGGGGCGGCGATGAGCCGGATATCTTCCTCGATATCGCCGGCCTTCGGGGTTTCCTCGCCTTTTTCCAGCACCTTGCGCACATTTTCGGGAAGATCGAGCGCATAACGGGAAATGATTTCCCGCACGGTTTCAATATCGCTCGGATCGGCGACCGTCGGGCCCGAGGCGATTTCCGAGGGATCGTCGCCCGGCACGTCGGAGATCAGCAGGGAAACGACCCTGGCTGGTTTGGCGGCCAGCGCCAGTCGCCCGCCCTTGATGCGGGAGAGGTGCTTGCGCACGGCGTTCATTTCGGAAATCGTGGCGCCGCTGGCAAGCAAAGCGCGGTTGACCGCCATCTTGTCCGCAAGCGTCATTCCCTCGGCGGGTGATACCATCAGCGCCGAACCACCGCCGGAAATCAGCGCGATGACCATGTCGTCTGCAGTCAACCCTTCAACGGCGGCGAGAATGCGTTTTGCGGCCTCGGCGCTCCTGTCGTCCGGCACCGGATGCGAGGCTTCGATGATTTCAATGCGTCCGGTCGGGACGGCATGGCCGTAACGCGTCACTACCACGCCGGAAAGATCGACATTTGGCCATGCCGCCTCAAGCGCTGCGGCCATCGCGGCGGAAGCCTTGCCTGCGCCAACCACCACACACCGCCCTCTAGGCGGGGAGGGCAGGTGTTGTTGCAACACCTTAGAGGGATCGGCGCTGGCGACTGCGGTCATGAAGATGCGGTTGAGAGCGTCTCTTGCGGACGTATCGTTCCATGCGGTCATCTGTTCATACTCCGATCCAGAGGAAGCCGAGCGCAAACAATGCCGGCAATGCCTGAATGAACAGGATTTTGATATTGGCTGTCACGGCGCCGAAAATACCGGCCACCAGCACACAGGTCAGGAAGAAGACTTTGAAGTTCAGCCCGTCGTCACCCTGCGTGAGCCCATAGATCAGCCCCGCTGCGAGAAAACCATTATAAAGCCCCTGATTGGCGGCCAGCACTTTCGTCTGCCGGGCAAAATCCGCGGAAAGACCGAAGGCCTTGCGACCGGCAGGCTTCTCCCAAAGCAGCATTTCCAGAATGACGATGTAAATATGGATTACCGCGATCACGGCAATCAGAATGCTGGCAATCATCATCGGTTCCTCCAAACCCTGATGCCCGTCGCCAGGTCTGTCAGGGTAACAGGTGGCAAGCGGATAATTCCGTTTTAACGGCGCAACAGATAGCCGCAAGGCCAGAATCCTCTCTTCCCGTACAAACTGGTGAAGAGCGCCAACCTGTTGCTTGACTCTTTGCAGAAATAGGAACAAAACAAGAACGATAAAGATGAATAACCGGAATTGAAACCTGTCATGCCATGCAAAAACGCGCGGATCAGTTGCTCGTTGTCGAAGAGCTGCGTGAAAGGCTGGAAAGGATCGGTGGCGGCCCTGAGCGGCTGCACGAGACCTTGCCTTTCGGCGTGGATGCCATCGACCATCACCTGCCGGGAGGCGGGCTGAAGCTCGGCTGCCTGCATGAGCTGAGCGGCGGCGGCAATGGCGCTGCCGATGGTGCGGCGGCCGCTCTCTTTGCGGCCGGGGTGGCAGCAAGGATTGCCGGCAAGGTTTTATGGTGCGTCACCCGGCAGGATCTGTTCATGCCGGGGCTGACACAGGCTGGCCTGTCGCAGAACCGGCTCATCATCGTTGAATGCCGTGATGAGAAAGGCGTGCTTGACTGTTTCGAGGAGGGCTTGCGCTGCAATGGTTTCGGCGCGGTGATGGGCGAAGTGGCGAAACTGCCGATGAACGCTTCGCGGCGGCTGCAACTGGCGGCGGAAACTTCCGGCGTGACCGGCATTGCCATCCGCCACTTCCGGCGTCCGGCCGATGCGGCGCTGTTCGGCGAACCGACGGCGGCCGTCACCCGCTGGCGTATTTCCGTGCGGCCCTCGTCACCCCTGCCGGTGCCGGGGGTGGGCAGGTCCCGCTGGTTTCTTGAGCTTTTGCGATGTCGCGGCGGCGAAAGCGCCGAATTTGAAGTGGAAGCCTGTGATGCAAAGGGTCGTCTCGCTCTACCTGCCGACATGGCCGACGGATCGTTTCCGGCGTCTGTCGGGACAGAACGCGCCGCCGGTTGAAAAGCCGCTGGTCATGATCGGCCGCCAGGGCAGCCGCCGGCTGGCGCTGGCGCTCGACAAGGCCGCGAAGGCGGCGGGCATCCGGCCTGGCACGCCGGTCAGCAAGGCGCAGGCGCTGGTGCCCGGCCTTCTCGTGGAAGATCTGGATGCGGTTGGAGATGCCCGCGCCCTTGAGCAGCTGGCCTTTCATTTCCTGCGCATTTATGCCCCCATCGCCGCCGCCGATGCGCCGGACGGGCTGGTGCTGGACACGGCGGGTGCAGATCATCTGCACGGCAATGAGATGCTGATGCTGAGCGGGATGGTCAACCGCCAGCATGCCGCAGGCTTCGCCGCCCGCGCCGCCATTGCCGATAGCTGGGGTGCGGCCCATGCACTGGCGCGTTTCGGCCGCGAGCAGATCAGCATCATACCGCCGGGTGGGCAACGGGTGGCGATCAGCAGCTTGCCACTTGCCGCGCTGAGGCTGGAGGACCGTATCGTTTCCGGGTTGAAGGTGCTCGGCTTTCGCAGCATCGGTGAGCTTGCCGAAGCCCCGCGCGCGCCGCTCACCTTGCGCTTCGGCCCGGAAGTCGTCCGGCGTCTGGCGCAGGCTTTCGGAGAGATCGGCGAACCCATAGAGCCGGTGCGCGTGGCCGAACTGGTGGAGGTGCGGCGCGCCTTTCCAGAGCCGATCGCAGCGGCGGAAACGATTGCCCGTTATACACAAAAGCTGGTCACGGGGCTTTGCGCCGCCCTGGAAAGGCGTGGTCTCGGCGCCCGCCGGGTCGATCTGGTGCTGCACCGTGTGGATAGCGGCCTGCAGGCGATCAGGGCGGGCACATCAAGACCGGTGCGCGATGTCAAGCAACTTGTCCGGCTTCTGACTGACCGTATCGACACCATCGATCCCGGCTTCGGCATAGAGATGATGGTGCTCACCGCCTCCCATGCCGAACCGCTTGTCGCCGCGCAGGTCAGATCCTCGCTTCTGGAAGAAGGGCGTGCGGACATCGCCGATACGGTCGATGTCATCCTCAATCGCGGCCACAGGGTCTATCGTTATGCAGCGGTGGCGAGCGACGTGCCGGAACGCTCCGTTGCCCGCATTGCGGCACTTGCCACTGAGGATACGCTCGGCTGGCCCGGCCACTGGCCACGCCCGGTCAGACTGCTTGCAACACCTGAACCCGTTGAGACAATGGCGCTTCTCCCGGACCATCCGCCGCGTTATTTCATCTGGAAAGGCATACGCCACAATGTGCGCCGTGCCGACGGGCCGGAACGGGTGTTTGGTGAATGGTGGAAGCGTGACCGGGAAAAGGCCGCCGTGCGCGATTATTTCACGGTGGAAAATGAAAGCGGCGAACGTTTCTGGATTTTCCGCTCCGGTGACGGCGAACATGCCGAGACGGGATCGCAGGGCTGGTTCATCCACGGGGTCTTCGCATGAATACGCCGCGTTATGCCGAGCTTCAGGTCACCACGCATTTTTCCTTTCTGCGCGGAGCGAGCTCCTGCGACGAATTATTCGAACAGGCAAAAATTCTCGGCATCGAGGCGCTGGGCATTGTCGATCGCAACAGCCTTGCAGGCATTCCCCGCGCTTATGAAGCAGCCAATAATCATGGCATCCGCCTTGTCATCGGCTGCCGGCTCGATCTGGATGACGATCTATCCGTGCTTGTTTATCCCATGGATCGCCCCGCTTACGGCAGGCTTTGCCGGCTGCTTTCCGTGGGCAAAAAAAGGGGCGGCAAGGGCAAGTGCAGGCTGACATGGGACGATCTCGTCACCTATGGCGAAGGGCTGATCGTGGTGCTGCTCGCCGATCTGGCCGATGATCTCTGCGCGCTCCGCCTGCGGCGGCTGAAAGCCGCTTTTGCGGACAGGGCCTATATGGCGCTCAGTCTCAGGAGGCGTCCCAATGATCAGATGCGGCTTTTCGAACTCTCAGCTATGGCCGACGCGGCTGGTGTGCCGACCGTGGTAACCAATGATGTGCTGTTTCATGTGCCCGAACGGCGCATGTTGCAGGATGTCGTCACCTGCATCCGTCACAATTGCACCATCGACGAGGCCGGTTTTCGCCGCGAGCGCCATGCCGATCGTTATATGAAGCCGCCGCAGGAGATGCACCGGCTGTTTGCCCGTTACCCCGAGGCGCTGGCCCGCAGTCTCGAAATTACGAAGCGCTGTAAGTTTTCACTGAAGGAACTGGTCTATCAATATCCCGAGGAGCGCAGCTTGCCGGGGCTGACGGCGCAACAGGCGCTGGAGAAGATGGTCTGGGAAGCGGTGCCGGTCAGGTATCCGGATGGTTTGCCCGAAAAGGTGGAGAAGGCGCTGCATCATGAGTTGGATGTTGTCGGCAGATTAAATTACGCCCCCTATTTTCTGACAGTGAGTGCTATCGTCCGGCAGGCACGTAAGATGGACATCTTGTGCCAAGGACGCGGTTCGGCGGCAAACTCAGTTATCTGTTTTGTACTTGGTATCACTGCCATTGATCCTGCTCGTTTCAGCAATCTCGTCTTTGAGCGTTTCGTTTCCGAAAACCGGGGTGAGCCGCCCGATATTGACGTGGATTTCGAGCATCAGCGACGTGAGGAAATTATTCAATGGGTCTACAAAACCTATGGCCATGATAAAGCCGCGCTTTGCTCAGTTGTCACCCGCTATCGTGGTCGAGGGGCATTGCGAGATGTTGGTAAAGTACTGGGCCTGCCGGAAGATTTGACCAAGCTTCTGTCCTCGCAAGTATGGCGCTGGAGCGAAGGTGTTGGTGAAAAACAGGTAAGGGAACTAAACCTCAATATGGAGGATCGCCGCCTGAAGCTGGCTTTCGAGCTTGCCAATCAGCTTGTTGGCACGCCACGCCATCACAGCCAACATCCTGGCGGCTTCGTGCTTTCCCATGATCGGCTAGATGAACTCGTGCCGATTGAGCCCGCCGCCATGGACGGTCGTCAGATCATCGAATGGGACAAGGACGATATCGATATCGTGCAGTTCATGAAGATGGATTGTCTGGCGCTTGGGATGTTGTCCTGCATGAAGCGCGGCTTCGATCTCCTTGAGGCGCGTACGGGAGAAAAATACGATCTTGCTGCGATGCCGCCAGATGATCCTGCAACCTTTGCAATGATCCAAAAGGCAGACACGCTAGGCACTTTCCAGATTGAAAGCCGGGCGCAGATGTCGATGTTGCCGCGCCTGAGACCGAAGGAGTTTTACGACCTCGTCATTCAGGTCGCCATCGTTCGTCCTGGGCCCATTCAGGGGGATATGGTGCATCCCTATTTGCGACGGCGTCAGGGTAAAGAGCCCGTTGTGTACGAAAAACCGGAGCTCAAAAATATTCTCGAAAAGACGCTGGGGGTCCCGCTGTTTCAGGAACAGGCCATGAAGATAGCCATCGAATGCGCCGGGTTTTCACCCGGTAAGGCGGATCAGCTGCGTCGCGCCATGGCAACCTTCAAAAATGTCGGCACCATCTCCAAGTTCAGGCAGGATCTGATCGATGGCATGGTGGAGCGCGACTATGACAAGGAATTCGCCGAACGAATCTTCAAGCAGCTGGAAGGTTTCGGCAGTTATGGTTTTCCCGAAAGCCACGCGGCTTCCTTCGCTTTGATTGCTTATGCCTCCTCATGGCTGAAATGCCACCATCCCGATATTTTCTGTACTGCCCTTCTCAACTCGCAGCCGATGGGATTTTACGCTCCGGCGCAGATCGTGCGTGATGCGCGTGATCATGGCGTGGAAGTACGCCCGGTCTGCGTCAATCACAGCCGCTTCGATTGCACGCTGGAACCTACGGGTGAGAAAGATGCGAGTGGCAAAGAGCGTTATGCCGTGCGGTTGGGTATGCGCATGGTGAAGGGGCTCTCCAATGATCATGCTGCCGATATAGTCAATGTCAGGCAGGATAGGCCTTTTGTCTCCGTGGATGATTTGTGGCGAAGGGCGGGTGTTCCGGCCGCCGCCCTTGTCTGTCTCGCCGAAGCCGATGCCTTTCTGCCGTCGCTTCGTCTTGCCAGACGCGAGGCGCTCTGGGCCATCAAGGCCTTGCGGGATGAGCCGCTGCCGCTTTTCGCTGCCGCTGCCATCAGGGAAAATGCCGTTATCGAGGAGCTTCAGGAACCCTCCGTCATGCTCCGCCCCATGACTGACGGTGGCGAGGTTGTGCAGGATTACGGTCATGTGGGATTGACGCTGCGCGAACATCCCATGACCTTCCTGCGGCGCGATCTTTCCCGTCGCCGCATCGTCACCTGTGCGGAGGCGGTGCGCGTTCGGGACGGAACATGGCTGGAAACGGCCGGGCTGGTGCTGGTGCGCCAGCGTCCCGGCTCGGCAAAAGGCGTTATCTTCATGACGCTGGAGGACGAGACGGGTATCGCCAATGCGGTGCTGTGGGTCAAAACTTTCGAAAAATACCGCCGCGTGGTGCTGTCGGCCGGTATGGTCGGCATTTATGGCAAGATTCAAAGGGAAGGCGAAGTCGTGCATCTGGTCGCCCACCGGCTGACCGATCTGTCACAGGCGCTTGCTAGTGTGGGCGAGCGCAACCACGCGTTTCCGCTGCCGCACGGGCGTGGTGACGAGTTTCACCATGGCATGCCACAGGAAGATCACCGCGCCATCAGGAAAAGACCGCCGCCGGCCACCCATGATGAAGATGCGGTGGAGCGGATAAAGGTCATTTCCCGTAATTTCCACTGAGTCCGAGGTTTCCGCCGAGAGGGCGCGTCTTAAGCCGCATCCTCCAGCCCTGCCGCATCTTTCCTGCGGAACTGGCTGGGTGGTGCGCCGATTACCCGTTTGAAGGCGCGGCTGAAAGAGGCCTCGGAATCGTAACCGAGCTTTTCGGCCGCCAGCGTCACCCGCATGCCCTCTCGCAGCCACAGCCGCGCCTGATGCATGCGCACCCGCACCACATAACGCGCGGGGCTTTCTCCTACCACGCGGGTGAAACGTTCCGCGAAACTTGAGCGGGATGCGCCCATCAATGAGGCAAGCTCTTCCACGCTCCAGTCCTTTTCGGGATTGAGGTGAATGGCGGCGAGCACGCGGCCGAGTTCGGGATTGCGCACGGCGGCAAGCCAGCCGCTGGAATCGCCACAGCCATATTCCACCCAAGTACGGATCAGCGTTGCAGTCAACACATCGGCAAGCCTTGCCAGAATGCCACCCGCGCCGACGCGGTTCAGCTCGACCTCCCGCGTCATGGCTTCCAGAAGATGCGGAATGGCCGGATCGCTTTTGGCCAGATCGCTGGTCAGCATCACGTCAGGCATCAGCTGCAGCAGCGGATGCAGATTATCCATGTTGAAACGCATCGAAGCGGTGAAAGCCACGGTATCGCCACCCGCACTCGCGCACTCCATGTCGAAAATGCCCTGGCACACTTCCTTCTTGCCGAACCGGTCGAAGGGGGAAGGGGCCACCTTTTCACCGCTCGCCAGCACATGTGCATGCCCGCGCGGCAGAAGCACCGCGTCGCCACATGTCAGGGTCAGCCATTCACCCGAGGGTTTTTGTAATTTCGCATGCCCCACGCCGATGAAATGAAACCGCGCCGCCTCCTGTTCGGGAAAAGCTGTCGCCCAGGGGGTGGCCATGCGGCAGCGGCCATATTCCACACCGTCAAGCCTAAGGCCACGCAACATTTCCGTCAGGGCATCGTTCATGGTATCTCGCATATTCGGACGATTGGTTAAGGAATACGGATTTTCTAGCATGGAAACGCCGGGCTGTCACGCATAGCCTGCTTGCATCGATTTGCAGTCGTCGAAGAAGGGCTCCCAACCGGCTTCCTCGCCTTGCCCTTTCCGTTTCACGACGCGTTCTGGGAATGCGCATCAGGAGATTTTCATGAATAGCCGGACCATAAACGAACTGGAATATACGCCGCGCAGACAGGAGCCGGATGCGAAATGGGCCGCTGTGGTTTCACTTTCGCTCGGCGTTTTCGGACTGGTAACGGCGGAATTCCTGCCCGTCAGCCTCCTGACGCCGCTATCGGCCGATCTCTCCATTAGCTCCGGCATTGCCGGGCAATCCATAACCGTCACGGCGCTGGTCGCGGCGGTTGCAGGTCCGGGTGTCGTCATCGGCACACGCGGCATTGACCGGCGCTGGACCCTGCTGGGGCTGACCACGCTGCTGATCATCTCCAGCACGCTGGCCGCCTTTGCCAATGGGCTTTTCATGCTCTTTGCCTCGCGTGTCCTGCTGGGCATCGGTCTTGGCGGCTTCTGGGCCATGTCGGCGGCGCTGGCGTTGCGGCTCGTGCCTATTGAAAAAATGCCACGCGCCATGGCCATCATCCTTACCGGGGTCTCCGTCGCAACCGTGTGTGCGGCACCGGTGGGCGCGTGGATTGGCGCGACGCTCGGCTGGCGATCGGCTTTCGTCGTTGCCGGCGTGCTCGGCGTCATTGCGCTCGCCGTGCAATTGCTCACCGTGCCTTCGCTGCCGCCGGCCGGTGCCCCCGGCCTTTCCACCATGTTCCGGTTGCTTCAGCGAACGCCGGTCCGGATCGGTCTTTTGACGACGCTATTTATCGTTGCGGGCCACTTTGCCGGCTTTACCTATGTCCGACCGTTCCTGGAAGACGTGCCGCAGCTTGGCGTGGAGGCGATTTCGCTTGTTCTGCTGATTTACGGTATCGGCGGTTTCTTCGGCAATCTTTTCGGCGGTTTCCTTGCCGAAAAGAACACGGCCTGGGCGGTGACCTTCGCCGCGACGCTGATCGCCGCATCGGCTTCCATCCTGGTGATTGCCGGCGCATCTCCCGTTGTTGCGGGCCTTGCCATCGCCTCCTGGGGTTTTGCTTTCGGCGCATTGCCCGTCAGCGTGCAGAGTTTCATCACGCGTGTTGCCTCGGATGAGGCCGAGAGTGCGGGTGCGCTGCTGCTTACGACATTCCAGATCGCTATTTCCAGCGGTGCGGTTCTTGGCGGCCTGCTGATCGATCTCCAGGGCGCAACCATGGTGTTCGTCTTCGTGGCCATCGCAGCTCTTCTCGGCGCCTCGCTGATGGCGTCGCGGCGCGGCGTGGTGCCGCAGGTAGAGGCATCGCAGGGCTGAGGACCTGGCGAGAGGAATGGGCCTGCATTCTTGTGGGCCCGCCTTCACTACGACCGGTTTCGGGTTTCAAACCGTCTTGATCGCCTTCTGCGTCCGGTCCTTGCCCACTTCGATCACATGCCGCATGGCCTTCACCGCCGCATCCGCGTCCCGCGCCGCGATGGCGTGGACAATGCGAAGGTGGTTGGATGCGATCTCGGCGATGGTGTCGGGCGAGGCGGCCGGTGACGAAAGCTGGAATGAGATGGCAAGCGCCGCCTCGATCAGCCCGCTTGCCGAACGCATGAAGGGATTGCCGGACATATGCGCGACGGCAAGATGGAACTCGAGATCCACCTTGGCGATGCTCTCTGGCGTATGCTGCGGATTGTCGAATTTTGCGGCGATGACGTAAAGCGAGACAATATCTTCATTGGAGGCCTGGAGAGCTGCGGCCGCCGCCGCCGCCGGCTCCAGCGCCAGCCGAATTTCAGCCAGGTGCTTCACAAATTCCTGGTCGATGCCAGCTTCGCAGCGCCAGCCCAGCACATCTGGATCAAAGAAATTCCA
The DNA here is from genome assembly GCF_900013495.1 of Agrobacterium genomosp. 2 str. CFBP 5494. Taxonomy (NCBI): domain Bacteria; kingdom Pseudomonadati; phylum Pseudomonadota; class Alphaproteobacteria; order Hyphomicrobiales; family Rhizobiaceae; genus Agrobacterium; species Agrobacterium genomosp. 2. The sequence goes on along the minus strand of NZ_LT009719.1, from coordinate 322,041 downwards.
GCTCGAACGGTCGAGCACCCGGGTACCCACCTTCGCCTTCGGTTCCACCAGCCGCTTGGCCGCCAGCGTCTTCATGGTTTCGCGCAGCACCGTGCGCGAGACGCCGAAACGCATGGAGAGCTCCGCATCGTTGGGCAGCAGAGAGCCTTCGGCGATCCTGCCCGAGACGATGGCGCTGCCGAGTTCGGAAACCACATGCGCGTGGCTGTTCCGGCGTTTTCGCCCGCTAATCGTCGTTTCGAGCAGCCCCAAGCAAGCCTCCGTTTGCGTTATGCCGGATGCGGTCCGGCCAGTCTCCTGTTTGAATACCAGATGATTGCGCGCTGCAACACGATGAACACGAAAAGCAGCACGCCGATGACGATTTTCGTCCACCAGGAGGACAGGGTTCCATCAAAAACGATGTAGGTCTGGATCAGGCCTTGGATCAAAAGCCCGACAAATGTTCCCGCAACCAATCCCGTGCCACCGGTCAGAAGTGTACCGCCGATGACGACGGCGGCGATCGCGTCCAGCTCTACGCCCACCGTCGCCAGCGAGTAACCTGACGAAGTGTAAAGCGTATAAACGATGCCAGCGAGGCCGGAGAGAAAGCCGGAAAGTGCATAGATGCCGATGGTGGTGGTCCCGATCGGCACGCCCATCAGCTCGGCAGATTGCGGATTGCCGCCCAGCGCATAGACATTGGCACCGAAGCGGGTGCGGCTTGCGATCAGCATGCCGGCGGCGAAGACGAGAAGCATGAGCATGGCGAGCGCCGTCAGCCTGCCGCCGCCTGGAAAGCGGAAATAAAAGCCCTGTATCGCATCGATGAAAGGATGTGAGATCGGCACCGACTGGGTGGAGATCAGATAGGCAGCCCCGCGCGCCAGGAACATGCCCGCGAGTGTCACCACAAAAGGCGGGATGGACAGAAAGCGGATCATCGCGCCCATGAGGCAGCCAAACAGCGTGGAAATCAAAAGCACGATGGCGAAGGCAAGCAGCGGATGGATGTTATAGGTGCCGACCAGGACGGCCACAAAGACGCTGGTGAAGGCAATGACCGAACCAATCGAGAGATCGATGCCGCCTGACAGGATGACGAAAGTCATGCCGACGGCGGCTATGCCGAGAAAGGCGTTGTCTGTAAGAAGATTTCCGATCACCCGCGTCGAAAAGATCGCCGGATATTGCATCACGCAAAGAAGATAGGCGACAACGAAAATCGTCAGCGTGGTGAGGAAGGGCAGGTTGCGGCTGTGGATCATCGCGCGGTTCCTTCCTTGGTAATACCGTTGGTGGCGGTTTTGACGTGCTGCTTTGGCGCTTTCACGAAACCGAGGACGGCCATGATCGCCGGAGATTGCAGCGTCAGCACCACCATGATGATGCCGGCCTTTATGATGAGGTTGAATTCCGGCGGAAAGCCCGAGACGAGGATGCCGGTATTGATGGTCTGGATGATGAGCGCGCCGATCAGCGATGCGGTGATGGAGAAGCGGCCACCATTTAGTGAAGTGCCGCCGATGACCACCGCCAAGATGGCGTCCAATTCCAGCCAGAGGCCGGCATTGTTGGCATCCGCGCCACGAATATCCGCCGTCACGATCATGCCGGCGATCGCCGCGCAAAGACCGGAAACGGCATAGACGAAGAACAGCAGAAAGCGCGCCCTTACACCGGCGAGAGCCGCTGCACGGCGATTGATGCCGGTCGCTTCGATCAGGAAACCGAGTGCGCTCTTGCGAACGAGAAAGCCTATCAGGAGCGCGGCCGTTATCCAGATGATGACGGGCAGGGGCACACCGGCAAATGCGCCGGAGCCGATCGCGGAAAAGCTGTCATTGTTGAACGTGAGGATGACGCCCTCGGTGATGAGCTGCGCGATGCCGCGCCCTGCCACCATGAGGATCAGCGTGGCGATGATAGGCTGTATGTCGAGAAGGGCAACCAGCACGCCGTTCCAGAGGCCACAGACAATTCCCACGCCAAGCGAAATGGCGATGACGGCGGGAATGGAATGTCCATTGCTGATGAGCGTGGCGGCGACGGCGCCGCAGATGGCGATGACAGCACCAATGGAAAGATCGATGCCCTTGGTCGCGATGACCAGCGTCATGCCGATGGTGAGCAGCGCCACGGGGGCGGCGCGCACAAGAATATCCACCAGACTGCCATAGAGCCTGCCATTTTGAAACGACACATTGAGGAAGCCGGGCGAAATGATTGTAATCGCTGCGAGAATGATAAAAAGCGCAGCAAGCTGCGGTGCAAGTCTTCTAAGACGCCGATTGACTGCCGTCATCATGCCGCCTCCGTTCTGGCCGCATCTGCGATCGCACGCATGATATTGTCGGCCGTCACTTCGCCGCCTTTCAGCTCGCTGACATGCCGGCGGTCGGAAAGCACGACGACACGATGCGCCACGGCGGTGAGTTCCTCCAGTTCGGAGGATATGACGACAAGCGACATGCCCTCACCGCAGAGTTTTTCGATCATTTTGAGAATTTCCGCGTGGGCGCCGATATCGATGCCGCGTGTCGGCTCGTCGAGGATCAGAAGCCGGGGATGGGTGGCCAGCCAGCGGGCCAGGATGGCCTTCTGCTGGTTGCCGCCGGACAGGAACTTGATCGGCCGGTCGGGGTCGGCCGGGCGGATATCAAGGGATTTGATGAAACCTTCCGCCAGCTCCGCCTTTTGCCGGCGCGACAGCGGCCGCGCCCATCCCCGCCGGGCCTGAAGGGCCAGCGCGATGTTGTCGGTCACGGAGAAATCACCAATGATGCCGTCCGTCTTGCGTTCTTCGGGACAGAAACCGAAGCCGGCCGCAATCGCCGCCTCGGGAGAAGAAATCGTCACCGCCTGCCCGTCGATCGTGGCTTTGCCCGTGTCGGGGCGATCTATGCCGAAGAGCAGGAATGCCGTTTCGGTCCGGCCGGAGCCGAGAAGCCCTGCCACGCCGACGATTTCCCCGGGGCGTATCCCGAGATCGAAGGGAGAGACGCTGCCGCGTTTGCCATAACCTTCGAAGCGAATGCTTGGCTCGCCTTCGGCGATTGTTTCTTCGGTCGCCTGATGGTCATGGGTAATCTGTTGAAGTTCCCGGCCGAGCATCATCGATATCAACTCGGAACGCGGCAGGCTGCCGATTTCGCGTGTGCCGACAAGCCGGCCGTTGCGCAGCACCGTCACCCGGTCGGCGATATCGTAGACCTGATTGAGGAAATGAGTGATGATTACGATACCGATACCGCGCGCCCGCAGTTTTTTGAGCACGCCGAACAGCATTTCAACCTCATGAGCGTCGAGGCTGGCGGTCGGTTCGTCCAGCACCAGCACCTTGCCGGAAAGATCGACGGCGCGGGCGATGGCGATGATCTGACGGATGGCGACGGAATAGCTGGAGAGAAGGGCGTTGACGTCAATGGAAAGGCCGTACTGGGAAAGCAGCGCCTGCGAATTCTTTTGCATCGTGCTGCGGTCGATCAGCCCGAAGCGCCGCGGCTGGCGGCCAAGGTAGAGGTTCTCCGCAACGGTGAGGTTTTCGAGAAGGTTGACCTCCTGATAGACGGTGCCGATGCCAAGGGCCTGCGCCTCACCCACATTGGCGGGCGAGATTTCGCTGCCTTCCAGAAAGACTGATCCGCTGCCGCGGCTGTAGACGCCCGTCAGGATTTTGATCAGCGTCGATTTGCCCGCGCCGTTTTCGCCGAGCAGGGCATGGATTTCGCCGTGCCCAAGCAAAAAGTCGACGCCATCCAGCGCCGTGATCCCCAAAAAGGATTTGCCGATGGCGCGTGCTTCCAGAAGTGGTGCCGTTTCGGACATTGAGCAGTTTCCGTATTGCAATGGGTTTTGGTAGGGCAATCGGCAGGGAGCGGCGTATTTCTTCATCCCCGCCGGGGATAAGGTGGGCCGAAGGGTCGGATGAGGGGGCAAGCTCTCCTGACATCTCCAGGCTTGCGCCCCCCCTCATCCCGCTGCCGCGGACTTCTCCCCGGACGGGGAGAAGAAACAAGTGGCATGCGCTCGCTCCATACGAGATCATTCTGCAGACTGGATCGGAGGGGTTTCGTTCTCCTCAACAGAAAGAGACGGCGCAATCCACGCGCCGTTTCTGCAAAGAATGGCTTAGTAACCCAGGCCCTTCTTCGCCTCGTAGACCTTCATCGGGTCGTCAGATGCCGTGTAGAGCTTGGATTCGGTCTGAATCCACTTCGCCGGAGCCTTCTTGTCTTTCAGATAGGCTTCGAGCGCGTCGAATGCCGGGCCGGCCATGTCGGGCGTCAGTTCCACGGTGGCGTTGGCTTCACCGGCTGCCATGGCCTTGAAGATGTCAGGCACGGCGTCGATCGACACGACCTTGATGTCGGTTCCGGGCTTGAGACCGGCTTCCTTGATCGCCTGGATCGCGCCAACGGCCATGTCGTCATTGTGGGCGTAGACGGCACAGATGTCCTTGCCGCCGCCTTCGGCCTTGATGAAGCTTTCCATCACTTCCTTACCCTTGGTGCGGGTAAAGTCACCCGTCTGCGAGCGGACGATCTTGATATTGGCGTGTGAAGCGATGGCTTGCTCGAAGCCCTTCTTGCGATTGATGGCGGGCGAGGAGCCGGTCGTGCCCTGCAATTCCACCACCTTGCAATCCTTGGAACCGACGTCCTTCACCAGCCAGTCACCGGCAACCTTGCCTTCGTGGACCTGGTCCGAGGTAACTGCGGTCAGGTAAAGATCATCGGGAGCCTCGATCTGGCGATCGAGCAGGATGACAGGGATTTTCTCTTCCTTGGCTTCCTTCAGGACAGCATCCCAGCCCGTTGCGACGACCGGTGCAATCAGGATTGCGTCGACGCCCTGCGCGATAAAGCCGCGAACGGCCTTGATCTGGTTTTCCTGCTTCTGTTGCGCGTCGGCGAACTTAAGCGTGACGCCGCGCTTCTCGGCCTGCTGTTTGGTAACGGTGGTTTCAGCCGCGCGCCAGCCGGATTCCGAACCGATCTGCGAGAAGCCGACGGTAAGCGATTTGGCGGAAACACTTGATGCAAGGCACAGCGAAACGGCGACAGTAACTGTCGCGAGAGCTTTTCTCATCTTAATCCTCCCAGAGATGATGTCAGCGTGACGCGATCACTATGAGCATATAGTAATACTCTTGAAAAGCGATTTTTTAGCCTTTCCGCAATTTGGCTTCGGTGAACTGCGGTGAATTTTCGCCATAATACGATGATTCAATGGGTTGAACGAAAGAAAGCCCCATTTTTCCGCTTGCAGAACCGGCTTGTCGCGGCCTCAGAGGCAACTTGACAGAAGGCGATTGTCTCTAATAGTAATACAAATAAAGAGACTTTATAAAAGGCGGAGCGCGGAGCCGAAGAGCTAGCCGCATTCCCGAAAGGCATGGGAGGGAGAGGCCGTTGCGCGACACCGGTATCACCATAAATACCGAAAAATATTCGGCTAAATCCGAAGAACGGCTTCAGGTCACTCGTCTGGCGCTGCTCTGTCGGTTATGCGTGTTCTCCGAAAGCTGATTCCATTTTCCTTGCGCACAACATAAGCTTGTCGCATTTCGTAATATTTTACCGTTGGCCACTTCCGGCTGGAGACCTGCATCATGACTACATCCGACAAACTGCCTGCAACACAAGGCAAGCTTCGCTCACGCGCCTGGTTCGACAACCCCGCAAATGCGGATATGACCGCGCTTTATCTCGAGCGTTACATGAACTTCGGTCTGAGCCAGGCCGAGCTTCAGTCCGACCGCCCGATCATCGGCATCGCGCAGACGGGTTCGGACCTTTCTCCTTGCAACCGTCACCATCTGGAACTGGCAAACCGCCTGCGCGAAGGTATCCGTGAAGCTGGCGGCATCGCCATCGAATTTCCGGTTCACCCGATCCAGGAAACCGGCAAGCGGCCGACCGCAGGTCTCGACCGTAACCTCGCCTATCTCGGCCTCGTGGAAGTGCTTTATGGCTATCCGCTCGACGGCGTCGTTCTGACCATCGGCTGTGACAAGACCACGCCTGCCTGTCTCATGGCGGCGGCCACCGTCAACATTCCGGCCATCGCCCTTTCCGTCGGCCCGATGCTGAACGGCTGGTTCCGCGGTGAACGCACCGGCTCCGGCACCATCGTCTGGAAGGCGCGTGAACTGCTGGCGAAGGGTGAGATCGATTATCAGGGCTTCGTCAAGCTTGTCGCTTCCTCGGCTCCGTCGACCGGCTATTGCAACACCATGGGCACGGCGACGACCATGAATTCGCTTGCCGAGGCGCTGGGCATGCAGCTTCCCGGCTCCGCCGCCATCCCGGCGCCTTACCGTGATCGTCAGGAAGTCTCCTACCTCACCGGTCTGCGTATCGTCGAAATGGTCAAGGAAGACCTGAAGCCATCGGACATCATGACAAAGGATGCGTTCATCAACGCCATCCGCGTCAACTCGGCGATTGGCGGCTCCACCAACGCACCGATCCACCTGAACGGCCTTGCACGTCACGTCGGCGTCGAGCTGACAGTGGATGACTGGCAGACCTATGGTGAAGACGTACCGCTGCTCGTTAACCTGCAGCCGGCCGGTGAGTATCTCGGCGAGGATTATTACCATGCCGGCGGCGTTCCTGCTGTCGTCAACCAGCTGATGACCCAGGGGCTGATCATGGAAGATGCCATGACGGTCAACGGCAAGACCATCGGCGAAAACTGCCGTGGCGCGATCATCGAGGACGAAAAGGTCATTCGCCCCTATGAACAGCCGCTCAAGGAGCGCGCCGGCTTCCGCGTTCTACGCGGTAACCTGTTCTCCTCCGCCATCATGAAGACGAGTGTGATTTCGGAAGAGTTCCGCAACCGTTACCTTTCCAACCCGAACGATCCCGAAGCTTTTGAAGGACGTGCCGTGGTGTTCGACGGTCCGGAAGACTATCATCACCGCATCGATGATCCGTCGCTGAAGATCGACGCCAACACCATCCTGTTCATGCGCGGTGCCGGCCCGATCGGTTATCCCGGCGCGGCAGAAGTCGTGAACATGCGCGCTCCGGATTATCTGCTGAAGGAAGGCGTCAACTCGCTGCCCTGCATCGGCGATGGCCGTCAGTCAGGCACTTCGGGCAGCCCGTCCATCCTCAATGCTTCCCCTGAAGCAGCAGCAGGTGGCGGCCTTGCCGTTCTGCAGACAGGCGACCGCGTCCGCATCGATGTAGGCCGCGGCAAGGCGGATATCCTGATTTCTGGTGAAGAACTGGCCAAGCGTTACGAGGCTCTGCATGCAGAGGGTGGCTACAAGTTCCCTGACCACCAGACGCCATGGCAGGAAATCCAGCGCGGCATCGTCAGCCAGATGGAAACCGGCGCGGTCCTGGAACCTGCCGTGAAGTATCAGCGCATCGCCCAGACCAAGGGCCTGCCGCGCGACAACCACTAACAGCCATCACAAGACTATGCGGCCCCGAGGACAACCTCGGGGCCGCTTTCGTTTCTTTTAACGGTAAACTAGAAATATTGAGGTCTACGGACCGACCAACGCTATCATGCGCCCCGCGCCCCGCATCATGAGGCCACGGAGGGTCAATGTGTCGATGGCTTGGAGCGTGCGGCAGACGCTCAAATCACCGGGTAAAGCGACCAGAAAAACAGTTCATATTCCTGATCGCGATCGTCATCGTGCGATTCGTCGTCGGGTCTGCGCGGTGTTTTGTCCTGAAACTCGGTCTCCACCCGCTCATTGACGACGGGCATCCTTCGGCCGATGCCAAAGAGGTCAAAGGAGAGCATGTTGAACCCTGCTACCATGGCCGTTTCCCTTCTTCACGCGAGTTAACGTAGCGTTAAGTTTCGCGCGTTGCCATGATTTCGTCAAGATTGGCGGAGGAATTTGTCTACCATTTTTAACAACAATGTCGTGAGCGGCGTTCCATCGCGAGCGGATTTTGCGCAATGAATGTTCTTCGACACCGTCAAGCGCCATCCGCAGGTGCGTCTGAATAGGTTTTTTCTGCGGCTTCCAGCGCGAAATCGGTATTTGCAGCGTGGCCGAGGCTTTTCAGGGCGCCGGAGAAGGCCAGGATATTGGCTTTCACTGCATCCCGATGCGCTCTCCGACCGGTGTGATTAAGCCTGATCAACCGTTCCGCGCCGGGGCCGACGCCACCGGAAATGTCCGCGCCTTGCTTCTGGGACACAGCCGCGAGGAATGCCCTGGCTTCGAGGGTATCCGGCAGGATCGCCGTGGAAACGAGGGCGGAAGCGTGCGCCTCTTCCACCCAGGTTGGAATGCCAAGCGCCCTGAGGCCGTTTCGGGTAGCCGCCGCCGCCGTTTTGTGGCGTCGATTGGCGGATGCCAGCCCTTCTGACTCGATCCTGTCGAGGGCGGCCTCCAGCGCGTAAAATTCCAGCGGGGCGGGCGTTCCGGGCAGTGCGCCGCGGCCGGTATCGAGCCAGAGTTTTTTCTGGTCCATAAGCGAGAGCATGGAGTTGTCAGGAGCGCCGTCATGCGAAAGAAGCGTCCAGGCCCTTTCGCTGACGGAAATGGCGGAAATGCCGGCCGGGCCGGCCAGCGCCTTTTGCGGGCCGATGACGGCGATATCGATACCTAAACGGTCGACGTTGAAAGCATGTCCGCCAATGGACGCGACGGCATCCACAAGGGTCACGATGCCCCGTTCCCGGGCGAGCGCGGCGATGGCGGGCAGGGGGTTGAGGATGCCGCTTGCCGATTCCGCGTGGACGATGGCGAGAAGGTCGAAATCCGGCCCTTCGTCCAGCGCCCGTTCCACTTCCTCCAGGGTGACTGGCCTTGCCGGGCTGGCGGTCAGATTGCGCACGGTCGCGCCGCCCTTTTCCAGCCAGCCGCCAAACCACGTACCATAAGGGCTGGTGACAATGTTGAGCGCTTTCAGGCCTGGTCGCGCAAGGCTGGTGGCTGCGGCTTCGAGCGCCAGCACGGCTTCCGCCTGTATCAGCAGCACGTCGTTGCTTGTGCTCATCAGCGCGGCCAGCCGGTCGGCAAGGGCAGCATAACGCTCGGCAGGAAAAGCGGGTGGGTCGAGTAGCAATGCATAATCCGGAGCGTGCATGTCTTTTCCTTACGTGGTGATGGTCAGGCGCGGTGCGGCGTCGATCAGGGTTCTGGCGGTCGAGGATTGCGGCGCCGAGACGATATTTCCTGTCCGGCCGATTTCAACGATCCTTCCTGCTTCCATGATGGCGACGCGGTGGCAGACGGCGCGAATGACCGCGAGATCATGGGAGACGAAAATACAGGAAACAGCCGTCTCGCGCTGTATTTCCACCAGCAGTTCAAGGATTTGCCGGCGAACCGAAACATCGAGCGCGGAGACGGCTTCGTCCAGGATGAGAAGCGACGGCTTGAGCGCAATCGCCCGTGCGATCGCGACGCGCTGCCTTTGGCCGCCGGAAAGCTCGAAGACCGAGCGGCCGGCATAGCTGGCGGGAAGGCCAACGCGGTTGAGAAGGCGGCGGACTTCCGCCGCACGCTCGCGTCTTGCGACCGTGCGATGAATGCGCAACGGTTCGCCGATGGCATCTTCGACGCTGGCGTGTGGATTGAAAGCGCCATGCGTATCCTGAAACACCATCTGCATGTGCTGGCGGGCGGCGCGAAGCTTGCCGCCGTCCAGTGTCAGCCAATTGTGGCCTCTGAAAAGGATCGTGCCTTCGTCGGCCGGGATCAATCGCATGAGAATGCGCGCAAGCGTGGATTTTCCGCAGCCGGAGGGACCGGCAAGTCCGAGCGTCTCACCGGGCCGAAGCGAAAAAGAGATGTCGGAGAGCGCCGCCACCCTTCTTGCTCCGGTGCGGTAGGTCTTGGACAAGCCGTCGACGGTGAGCAGGGCATCGTTCATGACGCGGCCTCGCTGACCAGCGGCGGCGTGGACAGATCGAGGTAATCGGCAAGCAGCGCACGCGTATAGTCATGGACGGGTGCGGACAGCACCCGCCTCGTCGGGCCATGTTCCACCAGCAATCCCGCGCGCAGAACGGCAATCTCGTCGGCAAGGCTGGATGCAAGGCCGATATCATGGGTGATGAAGACCAGCGTCTTGTTTTCCTGCCGCACCAGATCGTCGAGCAGCGTGGCGATGGCGGCCTGGCTAACCGTATCGAGCGCGCTCGTGGCTTCATCGGCAATCAGGATTGAAGGACTGGCTGCAATGGCGGCGGCAATCGTCACGCGTTGCCTCTGGCCGCCGGAGAGCTGGTGCGGATAGGCCCGGATAAGGTGGGAAGGGTGCGGCAGCCGAACCCGCTCCAGAAGATCGCGGGCAAGATCGCGCGCTTGCCGCCATGAGAGGCCTAGATGCCGGACAGCCCCTTCCGCCAACTGTTCACCGATGGCGAGAACCGGATTCAGCGTTGCGCCTGTATCCTGAAAGATCGTGCCGATATCCCGCCCTGGCAGCGGCCTGCCGTGGAACAGGCTGTCGCGGCTCCACGAAATATCACCGGAAACCTTCGCATGTCCGGGAAGAAGCCCCGCAATCGCCTTGCCGAGCGTCGATTTCCCCGAGCCGCTTTCGCCGATGATCGCCAGCCTCTGGCCTTGCCGGATCGTCAGCGAGACATTCTGCAACGCCGGCGCATCACTTGCCGCATACCAAACGCTGAGGTCGTCGATCCGGCACAGTGCATTTCCGCTCATGGCGCTCGCCTCCCTGTCGCCATCGCTTTGTTGATGCCTTCACCAAGAAGATAAACGCCGAGAACCGTAACCAGAAGGCCAATGCCGGGAATGACCGACAGAAACGCGGCCGAGCGAAGGACATTGCGTCCTTCTGCGATCATCGAACCCCAGGTAACGATATTGGGATCGCCGAGCCCGAGGAAGGATAGGGCGGCTTCGGTCAAAATGGCTGCGGCGACGATGATGGCGGCAAGCGCCATGACCGGCGGCAGGGCATTTGGCAGGATCTGCCTGAATGCGATCTCAAGCGGGTGCATGCCGATGGCGCGGGCGGACTGAACATAATCGCGCTCGCGGATGCTCAAGACCTGCGCCCGCATCAACCGCGCCGGATCCGCCCATGCGCCAAGCGCAATGGCGAGTATGACAATCGGCATGGAGGGCCCGATTGTACTGACGAAGGCGAGCGCTAGCAGGAAGTTCGGGACGATCTGGAAGGCGTCGGTGACGCGCATCAATGCTTCGTCCACAACGCCGCCGGCAAATCCGGCAATGGTGCCGATGACGGTGCCGATAATCAGCGCGGCTGCGGCGGCGCCTATGCCGACGAGCAGGGAGGCCTGCGCACCATGGGCGAGCTCGGCCAGCACGTTGCGGCCCAGCCGATCGGTGCCGAGCGGTAGGGCCGCATCCGTAAAAGGCGTAATCAGCGGTTCGCCAACGATGGCCAGCGGGTCACCTGGAAAGACGGCGGGTGCGGCAAGCGCCGTCAGGGAAAGCAGCACCAGTATGACGGTTCCCGTCATGCCTTCGAAACTGCGCAGGAGCCGGAAAGCGAAATTCATGCGCCTTGTTCCCCGCTGTCAATGCGCGGATCGAGCGCGGAATGGACAATGTCGACGGAGAGGTTGACGAGGATGACAAAAACCGCGCTCGTCAGGATAATGCCCATCAATAACGGGGCGTCTCGGCCAGTGACGGCCTCCTGCGCCAGCCGGCCAAAACCGGGAATGGCAAAAACGCTTTCGATGACCACGCTGCCGCCCAGCATGGTGGCCGCCTGCAGGCCAAGCACGGTGACAAGCGGCAGGGCGGCATTGCGGGCGACGTGGCGTAGCACGATCCGTCGTTTTGAAAGCCCCTTGGACTGGGCAAAGAGCACGAAATCCAATGGCCAGATCGCCGCCATGGCGGTGCGCATCACGCGCAGGAAAAGCGCAAGATAGATCAGCCCAAGACTGGCGACCGGCAGCACGAGATGGCGGCCGATATCAACCGCCCTCGCCATGCCGTGCTTGCCCGAAGCGATGGTCTCGATGCCGGAGGTAGGCAGCCATCTGAATTTCACCGCAAAGACGATGGCGAGCACGAGCCCGAGCCAGAAGCCGGGCGTGGCGTAAAGCGCGAGTGAGAGTGTGGAAAGTGCGCGGTCTGTCGCCCCGCCCGGACGCGCGCCCGCCACGATGCCGAGTGCTGTGCCGAGGATGAAGGCGAGCGTTGTCGCACTGCCCATCAGAAGAAGCGTGTTCGGCAGCCTTTCCAGGATCAGCCCCAGCACAGGCCGGTCAAAGGCAAGCGACCAGCCGAGATCAAGCCGCAGCACCGAACTCGCATAGAGCCAGAAACGGGCCAGCACGGAGCCGTTCAGACCATATTGTTCGCGCAGCGCATCGCGCAGCCCGGCATCGCCGCCGCCTATGGAAACGAGATAGGCGTCGACCGCGTCACCCGATGCGTTTTCAAGCAGCAGGAAGGTGAAGACGAGCACGATCAGCAGCACCGGAATGGCGGTGAATGCCCTTCGCCGCAGCAATTTCGCCGCACGTCTCACGGCGTTGCCTCACGTATCCACCGCCGTATCCGCCCAGTTGGACACCGCCCACCGAGGATTACTGGCGACATGTTTGACCGTATCGCGCGCCACAGTGATGAAACCCCACTCGGCGACGTTGATCAGCGGCAGATCGGCCGCGACCTGTTTCTGGAAGTCCTTGTAAAGCGCCGTGCGCGCGGCGGCATCCACCGTTATCGCCGCCTTGTCGATCAATTCGTCCAGCGTCTTGTTCTCGTAGCCGCCCTGATTGGAGAAGCCGACGCCGGCGGGAATCCCGGAGCGGACGAGAATCGTGGTCGATATTGCAGGATCACCGCGGAACACCGGCGGCGCGATGGCAAGATCGAAGGCGTGGTCGGTGTAAACGGCCTTCTGGTGCGCCGCGGCGTCATTGTTCACCAGTTCTGCATCAATCCCGATTTCCTGAAGCGCCTGCCGCAGATAAGAACCGAACTGGCGGGTCTCATTGAAGTAGGGCGCGGGCAGAAGCTTCAGCGAAAAACGTGTTCCATTCGCGCCACGCGGATAACCCGCCTCATCCAGGAGAGCGTTGGCCCTGGCGACGTCGAAATCATAGGTCTCAACGTCATTCGTGTAAAATTCCGGCGCATTCTTCGGTACGGGGCCGGTCGATGCAGTGGCGTAACCGAGAAAGACCTTATCGATGACGAATTTCCTGTCGATGGCGTGCGCGATCGCCTTTCTGACCTTGAGATCCGCCAGTTCCTTGCGGCGATGGTTGATTTCCACCACCAGCTGATAGGTCAGTGCCTCATAGCCATCCGCAATAACCTTTATGCCGGGCTCCTTGGCGATGCGGGCAAGATCGGCGAGCGGCACGGCTGAAAACGCGGCAAGCTGGATTTCTTCAGCCTCCAGCGCAGAGGCCGCGCCGGCCCGGTCGGGAAGGACGCGATAGATGATTTCCTCGAGCTGCGGCCGACCCTTGCCCCAATAGTTCGGGTTCCGCGTCAGGCGGTAATATTCGCCGGGTTTATATTCGGAAAAGACAAAAGGCCCGGTGCCCACCGGTTTGGTATTGGCCGGATTTGTGGCGATGTCGGTACCCTCATAGAGGTGTTTCGGCACGACGCTGGTAACCACCGGCAGCGCATTGCGGATGAGCTGGAACGGCGTGGGTTTGGAAAAGCGGAAAATCGCCGTGTGGTCATCAGGCGTTTCCACCGTCTGGAGATTGGCAAAGACCAGCCGCCCGAGATTTTGCAGCGGTTTCCAGACGGAAAGCGCCGAAAACGCAACGTCCGCCGAGGTGAATGGCTTGCCGTCATGCCATGTCACACCCTCGCGCAGCTTGAAGGTGGCGCTGAGCCCGTCATCGGCTCCCTGCCATTCCGTCGCAAGTCGCGGCTCCAGCCCGTCGGTGCCGTTAAAGGAGGCCTCGGCCAGGGGCTCGACGATCTTGCTGGCGATGTAAAACACGCCGTTGGAGGCAACAATGGCCGGGTTAAGGTTTTTCGGTTCCGAATCGGCCGCGACGATCAGTCGCCCGCCGGATTTCTCCTGTGCGACGGTAATTCCCGCCAATCCCGTGGTTGCGGCCAGCGCGAGCGAGGTCTTGAGAAGCGAGCGGCGGGAAAGCTGGACAGGCGACATGAATTTCACTCCGGAATGAGGGCGAGGCGGGCTTTTCCGCTTGGCCCGCGGCGCGCCGATCTTAAGGCTGCAACCTCGGCAGTGTCCACGTTAATTCGCGCCCTTTACAGCAATGATTTTACGTTGCGGAGAGCTTTGCGGAAACAATATGCCCCGTCTCGGAAAATTCGTTTCTCCAGTTCGCCATCAGCGGCGAATTCACGGCGGAAAACTCGACATTACCGAATGAAACCAAGCGTTTGATATGTGTTTTGCGAGGCAGCGGATGGCGCTGCGAACCTGTGGAGCGGTTGAAAATCCGTCGGTACGACCCCGTTTGGAAAGGGGTAATTAACCTTTATTTTTTATTTCAAAGAGACCGAAATATGTACGTTTATGATGAGTGTGCACGCTGCCATGAGCTTCTCCCGATCCAGATTTCAGAATTCGTCCAATAGCGTAGGGGAGGGGAGCGAAAACGCCCGTCATGCCGGTGTCCAGACGCCTGCGGGGCAGCGGACGATCGTGACGGCTGCAGGTGCAGCGCCGCGGCAGAATGCTGACGTGATCGCAGCCGATGCCATCGAAGGCCGTGCCGAGATGCCCGGCTGGCAGAATGCCTTCGTGCTTGGCCCGAATGTCCGCTTTACCCGCACGCCGGAGAGCGTCTTTAACCGGCGTATGCCGGTGGAGACGCCGAATATCCCGGAAGAGGAGGCGCCCGCTGCCTCCGTACCGGCTGCCGCAGAGCCCGAGACGGCGGTTCGCCAGGATGCGCCGGCACCCCAGCCCGCCGAGAAGCCGGCCGAGCAACGCATGGCGCCGCCGCGCATGCCGTTTCTGCCGCAGCCGCCCGACGCCCGCGGTGCTCGCGCCTTGACTTACAAATTGCGGCTGGAGCTTGCCCGTAAACAGGCGGAAGAGGCTGCCGCAGCCGTGCGGGATCCATCTTCATCGACGTCTGCCGCGCCCGATGCGGAACCCGCAGCGCCGCAGACGTTTGAGCCGCAACCTGCCGCGCAGCCGGAAGCTGAGACGCAGACTTCCATTCCCGTCTTTGCCGCCCATCTGCCGGATGAGCTGTTCTGGGAAGTGATGACGCTTGATCTGCCCGGCGATGCGGCTGAAGCTCTTACCGCCCAGGTGCGGAGCGTATTTTCCGTTTCGGCGCCCGCAGCTCCGGCGCCTGTAAACACCGTTCTGACAGCGCCTTCATCCGCAGTGGCTGTCGCTCCCGTCTCCCCCGCAGCCGCCCCGGTTATCCTTTCGGCCGAGCCACCTGTCGTCACCGTACCCGGCGGCTCCGCCATCCGGCTTTATCGGGAAATTGGCGTGCGGCAGGCATTCATTCCAGCCGCCGGCGTGGCTGCCGAACAGGAGTTCGCGTCGCAGCCGATAGTGGAAGCTGGCATGGTTGTCGCGCCGCAGCTTACAGAGCAGATTCAGCCGGCGGAAAGGATCGTTGCCGAGCCGCGTTTTACGCCGCGAGCGCCTATCCAGTCCTCTCAGCCCATGTTCCGTGAAGCACCTGTCTTCGCCGATGGGGAATATGAATATCCTTCGATTGACCTCCTGCAGGAAGCCCGCGTCCAGCAGACCACGACCATGACACCGGAAGCCCTGGAACAGAGCGCCGGTCTACTCGAAAGCGTGCTCGAGGATTTCGGCATCAAGGGTGAGATCATCGATGTCCGTCCTGGTCCTGTCGTCACGCTCTATGAATTCGAGCCCGCCCCTGGCGTCAAGTCCTCGCGTGTCATCGGTCTCTCTGACGATATTGCGCGCTCCATGTCGGCGCTCTCGGCTCGCGTTGCGGTCGTGCCCGGCCGCAATGTCATCGGCATCGAGCTGCCGAACCCGGTGCGCGAGACGGTTTACCTGCGCGAACTGATCGAGGCGCAGGATTACGCCGAGACACGCCAGAAGCTTGCCCTTTGCCTCGGCAAGACCATCGGCGGCGAACCGGTTATCGCCGAACTTGCGAAGATGCCGCACCTTCTGGTGGCCGGTACCACCGGTTCGGGCAAGTCCGTCGCCATCAACACCATGATTCTGTCGCTGCTCTACCGCCTGAAGCCGGAAGAATGCCGCCTGATCATGGTCGACCCGAAGATGCTCGAGCTCTCGGTCTATGACGGTATTCCGCATCTCCTGACGCCTGTCGTCACCGATCCGAAAAAGGCGGTGATGGCGTTGAAGTGGGCGGTGCGTGAAATGGAAGACCGCTACCGCAAGATGTCGCGTCTCGGCGTGCGCAATATTGATGGTTACAATGCAAGGGCCGCTGCTGCCCGTGCCAAGGGCGAGACGGTGTTCTGCAATGTGCAGACAGGCTTCGATCGCGCCACTGGCGAAGCGGTCTATGAGCAGGAGGAAATGGACCTGACGGCGATGCCTTATATCGTTGTCATCGTCGATGAAATGGCCGACCTGATGATGGTCGCCGGCAAGGAGATCGAAGGTGCGATCCAGCGTCTGGCGCAGATGGCGCGCGCCGCCGGCATCCATCTCATCATGGCAACCCAGCGTCCCTCGGTCGATGTCATCACGGGCACTATCAAGGCCAATTTCCCCACCCGCATCTCATTCCAGGTCACCTCGAAGATCGACAGCCGCACGATCCTTGGTGAGCAGGGGGCGGAGCATCTGCTCGGCCAGGGCGACATGCTGCACATGATGGGCGGTGGCCGCATCGCCCGTGTTCACGGCCCCTTCGTGTCCGACGAGGAAGTTGAAAAGGTCGTGGCGCATCTGAAGACGCAGGGTCGTCCGGAATATCTGGGCACGGTCACGGAAGATGCCGAGGAAGCGGAAGAAGAGGCGGAAGAGGATACGGCTGTCTTCGACAAGACCTCGATGGGCG
Organism: Agrobacterium genomosp. 2 str. CFBP 5494; assembly: GCF_900013495.1. Taxonomy (NCBI): domain Bacteria; kingdom Pseudomonadati; phylum Pseudomonadota; class Alphaproteobacteria; order Hyphomicrobiales; family Rhizobiaceae; genus Agrobacterium; species Agrobacterium genomosp. 2. The sequence continues at coordinate 305,124 of NZ_LT009719.1, read as the reverse complement.
ACGACGACAGCGATGACCTCTATGAAAAGGCCGTCAAAATCGTGATGCGCGACAAGAAGTGCTCGACCTCCTATATCCAGCGCCGCCTTTCGGTGGGCTATAACCGCGCCGCCTCGCTGGTGGAGCGAATGGAGCAGGAAGGCATTGTCGGACCTGCCAACCATGTCGGCAAGCGCGCCATCATCGCCGGCGAGCGCGACTCTTACGATGCGATGGGCTCCGACGACTGATCATCGCGTCACCAAATGAACGAAGGGAGATGTTGCAAACAACATCTCCCTTTTTCTTTGTGTGGCGTTCGTTGCGAATGTCGGCGAAGCCGCTATTTCATTCCCGTTCCGGCGATGCCTGTCGTGATGTAGCGCTGCAGGAACAGGAACACGACCGTGACGGGTGCCAGGCTGAGGAAGGTCATGGCGAGGATATAGTGCCATTGCACAGAGAACTCGCCCTGAAAGGCGTTCAACCCTACCTGCAGCGTGAAATTCTCACGGCTGCTGAGAACGATTAGCGGCCAGAGGAAGTCGTTCCAGCGCCACAAAACCGAGAATATGGCGAGAACCGCGAGCGCCGGGGCCGTCAGCGGCAGGATGATGCGCCAGAAGATGCGGAATTCGCTGGCGGCATCGACGCGCGCCGCCTCGATCAGTTCGTCGGGGATGGTCAGCATATATTGCCGGAGCAGAAAGACGCCTGTCGGCGTTGCGACGGTGGGAATGATGACGCCCCAGAGATTATCGACGAGACCGACACCGACGATGACGAGATAGGCCGGCACCATCACGACGGTGAGCGGGATCATCAGGGTGGAGATGATCAGCACGAAGATCGCCTTTTCGCCGCGGAAACGGTATTTGGAGAGCGCAAAGGCTGCCATGGCGTTGACGATCAGCGTCAGGACCGTTGCGACGACGGTGACGAAGACCGAGTTCTTGAGGAAGGTCAGGAAGCTGAACTGTGTCAGGGGATCGGTGAAGTTCTCCGTCGCGATGGTCAGCTTCTGAACCGGCGTTATTTCCCGTGTGTCGACACTGATTGGCGGGCCCGGATTGGCTGGGTCCACCATCTGGGCTTTGAGGCCGATGCGGCGGACCATGGCCATCTCACGCTCTGCGCCGTCGATGGTGGCCTTCCACAGGCTGAGCGGCCTGTCGTAGCCCTGAACCTCCACTTGCACGGCAGCGCGCGGCAGGAGGCTTGGCGGAAACCTCGTGATCTCGGCTTCCGGTTTCAGCGATGACATTGCGGCCCAGACAACCGGGATGAGGACAGCGAGTGTGCCGCCGATGAGCCAGACCCAGGAGAGGATATCGGTGAGGCCGATCCGGCCGGGACGGCGGGTGCGCGTGAGGAAAGAGACGGCATTGGACATGGTCAGGACTCCATCTTTTTGCCAAGGCGCAGCTGCACGAGCGTCAGTGCGAGAAGCACAAGGCCCATCAGAACCGACGCGGCGGAGGCAAGGCCAAACAGCCTGAGATCGCTGCCGAAGGCCATCTGGTAGATATATTGCACCACGAATGTATTGGCCGTGCCTGGCCCGCCGCCATTCGTCAAAACCCAGGCTTCATCAAATATCTGCACGGAGCGGATCATCAACAGGATGAGCACGACGAGCAGGTTGGGGCCGAGAAGCGGCAGGGTGATACGCAAAAGCGTGCGCCGGGGCGAGGCGGCATCGATGGCGGCGGCTTCGTAGAGATCCTTCGGGATGGCCTGAAGTCCGGCGAGCAGGATCAGCGTATAAAAGCCCATGTGGAACCAGACCGAAACGACCACTACGAAAAAGCGCGACCAGCCGACATCCAGCAGGAAGATTTCCGGCGGCACGCCCAGCATCTGGAAGAAGGCGTTGAGCAGGCCGTTGCGGTCCAGAAACCATTTCCAGATGAGGCCGATGACGACGGGCGACAGCAGGACGGGATAAAAGAACATGGCGCGGAAGAAACCGCGCGCGGCTATCGCCCTGTTGAGGATGAGGGCGGTTATGAGCGCGACCAGCAACGTGGCGATGACATTGAAACCGACAAACCAAAGCGTGTTCCAGATTGCCGTCCAGAACAGCGATTCCCGGCAGCTTCCCGGGTCCATATAGCTCTGGCAATCCAGCAGCTCGCCGAAATTCTCCAAACCGACAAAAGGGGCGGTCGGTGATCAAAAGTTCGGTGCCGCCGGTGAAGGCATAACCGACCGCAATCGCAATCGGCAGGAAGGTGAAGATGCCAAAAAGAACGAGGTTCGGCATCAGGAAGATATAGGGCATGCGCCTTTTGCCGATCAGCCGCTCGATGAAGTTGAGCGGCACTTCGGCAATCGCCATCACGGCGTCGAGCGCACGGTCGGACAGTCTCGCAAGCGTCGGATTGGCCATGCTACCCCCTCCCTTCGCCCGCAAGGCGCGGCAGCGCCAGTTCGGTGGCGGGATCGAAGACATGGACCTTCTCACGTGCCGGCATGATTTTGAGCATCGCGCCGGAGGCGGGCGCGAAATGGCCGGCCTGATGCACGATGATCTGGTCCTTCTCACCCTTGATATTGCCGTAGAGATAGGTCTCGGTGCCGAGGCTTTCGTGGTATTGCACCTCGAAGGGCAGGCCGGCATCCGCGATGGTGAAATGCGAGGGTCGGATGCCCGCCAGAACCGCCTGTCCGGGGCTGACGGTTGCCGGATCGACGAGGCAGGGGAGCGACACGCCATAGCCGGCATCGATGGAAATGGTGCCGTCGTCGCGCTTGATGATGGTGCCTTTCAGCATGTTCATGCGCGGCGAACCGAGGAAACCGGCAACGAAGAGGTTGCGCGGATTGTCGAAAAGCTCGAGCGGGCTGCCCACCTGTTCGATGCGCCCGGCGCGCAGCACCACGATCTTGTCGGCCATGGTCATGGCTTCCACCTGATCGTGGGTGACATAGATCATCGTCGTCTTGATATCACGATGCAGCCGGGTGATTTCGGCGCGTGTCTGCACGCGCAGTGCGGCATTGAGGTTCGATAGCGGCTCGTCGAAGAGGAAGATGTCAGGCTCGCGCACGATGGCACGGCCGATGGCGACGCGCTGGCGCTGGCCGCCGGAAAGCTGTTTCGGCTTGCGGTCGAGATAGGGTTCGATGGCGAGCATACGCGCCGCCTCGTTGATGCGGTTTTCGATTTCCGACCGCTTGAAGCGCAGGTTTTCCAGGCCGAAGGCGAGGTTCTTGCGCACGCTCATATGCGGATAAAGCGCGTAGGACTGGAAGACCATGGCGATCTTGCGTTCTGCCGGCGACAGTGCGCTGACATCGCGATTTCCGATGGCGATGCTGCCTGATGTGACGTCCTCAAGACCGGCGATGATGCGCAGCAGCGTCGATTTTCCGCAGCCCGACGGGCCGACGAAAACGACGAATTCGCCGTTTTCGATCTGGAGATCGATATCATGCAGGACGTGAACGGCGCCGAACGCCTTGTTGAGGTTTTCGAGTTTCAGACTTCCCATCACCTGCTCCCTTCAACCGAGCTCGCCGTCGCGACGATCTCGTGGTCGTTCCAACCCTCGGGCAAGGGCATTGCTCTTTTGATGGCGACATCGTCAGCCGAAAAACCGTGAACGCCCTCAAGATAGATCGCGGGCATGCCGCCCGGATAATCCTCCATACCGACGATCCGGCCATGTGCGTCCTGGGTCCAGGCATTGGCGCGGCCGGCCGCATCGGCGCTTGGCGCTATATCGGCATTGGTGGGACGCAGGTCATATTGCAGGCCGGTGCCGAGCTTGCCGGGCTCCTGCGCCAGCGTGATGCGCGCAAGCCTGACATTGTGAATGCCGGCTGCCGAGGTGGAGACGAGGTTGATCGCTCCCTCCATCGAACCGCTCAAATCTTCGATAACAAGATTGTCCACCCTGCCTGCCTGCCGTTCGGGGCGGCGGTCAACGACAGTGACGGTGACAGCTTCGCCAGAACCCCAGAAACCACCCGGCGTTTCATGGCACTCGGCCTCGATGCGTGAAAAGCGGATGTTGCGCATGGCGCCGCCATCACGGGAGAAAAGACCCATGCCGCGATTTGCCTGCACCACCTTGCAGTCTTCGAACACCACATTAGTGAAATCGCCGAAGGATTCGGTGCCGAGCTTCAGCGCGCAGCTCATGCTGGAAACGGTGCAGCGGCGAACCGCGATATTGGCGCACACGCCCACTGCCTTGCCATCCGGCCCGGCACTGGTCTTGAGGCAGATGCCGTCATCCGCAGTCGAGATGAAGCAATCCTCGATCAGCGCGCGGCGGCAGGCATCCAGCACGATGCCATCCGTATTGGGCAGGCGGCGGTCGTTTTCGATGCGCAGATTGCGGAAATGAAGGTCCTCGCAATTGACCATATGCAGCGTCCACATGGGGGAGCCACTGACGTGCAGGTTTTCGAGGCGCACATTACGGCAGGCTTCCAGCACCATCACGCGCGGGCGCTTTTTCGCCGGGATATAGGTTCCCATGGCCGTGTCATCGCCAATGATGAAGTTTTCACCGCCGGCCTCGATACGGCCCGGACCCGTGACGGCGATGTTGCTTGCGCCTCTTGCAATGATCATGCCGCGATCAGAGTCTCCGGCAATCACCGAAACGCGGGTTAGGGCGTAAGCCTCGTAATCGGAAACGGGGGCGAGTACCGCGTCTGGTGCAAGGTGCAGTTCCACGCCGCTTTTGAGCTGGAGACCGGCGCTGACATGTCGTCCGGCCGAGAGAGAAACGCGGCCGCCGCCCGCTGATGACACGGCATCGATAGCCTGCTGGATGGTCGCCGTGGCATCGAGGCCACTGGCCGCAACTGTGATGTCCTGATTGATGTTCATGATGCTCACGATGCCTTTGGCCTTTTCAGAAAAACGTCGATCAGAAGCAGCATCGTCAGTGCCTGCCCGTAGGGCGTGGGCAGGTTGGGGATGCGGCGGTAGAAATCGAGATCGTGGCCCATTGGCGTGCCGTCGGAGACGCCGTGAACGACGCCTTCCTCATCGATATTGCCGAGCACCGCCTTCAGCGCACGTTCCGCATGCGGACGGTTCTCGTCGCCGAGAATGCCGGCCTCGATGCCGCGCAGAATGCCATAGGCGATGCCGGCCGTTGCCGATGTCTCGACCGGCGAGGTCGGGTCATCGAGCAGCGTATGAAACATGCCGTCTTCACGTTGATATGTTCTCAGCGACCGCACCTGGCTCGAAAGCACATTGGCGAGGAAGCGTTTGTCCTTTCCAGAGAGTGTCGGTACCAGTTCGAAAAGCTCGGGAATGGCGACGGTGATCCATGAATTGCCGCGCGCCCAGAAAGCGTCCGCGAAATTGTGGCGGCCGTTGAAGGTCCAGCCGTGATACCAGAGCCCGGTGACGGGGTCGGAGAGATAGCGCGCATGGATCATGAACTGGTAGACGGCCTCGTCGATCCAGTCCTGCCGTTTGCAGACAACGCCGGCGCGGGCGAGGAACAGACAGGCCATAAACAGCGTGTCGTCCCAGAGCTCCCCCTCATTCAGCCGTTCCTTCACGACGTGCTGAAAACCGCCATCCTCGGTTTTTGGCAATTTATGCACCAGCCAGCCGGCCCAGTCTTCCACCAACGCGCGGAAATCCGGCCGGTCGACATGTTCTGTCAGGATGACGAGGGGCAGCATCGGCGCGGAACTGTTGATCTGGCGCGGCGGCAGGCCACGGTCGATCTGCCAGCCGTACCATGTCACGAGGTCGTCCAGTGCCTTCTGGTCGTTGGCCGCGAGTGCCCGGCGCAGGAAACCATAAAGGCCAACACCCACTTCCCAATCCCATTCATCGAACTGGATCTTGCCATCGGAACTGCCGCTGACCAGACCTTCTTGAATGCCTTTGAGGCGGCTGAAGGCGGCGGTGCCATCGATCATCTGCGCGGCGGGTCACAGGTTTCTCGCACCGCGCTAATCCGGATTTTCGCGAGACAGCTGTGGGGCAGCCGTGAGTTTCAGGAGGGGTACGACTCCGGCTGGTTTGGCCTTGACACGAACTCCTTGGAGGATAGACGGGCTGCGGTGTTCTTTATGGGAGTTTAGACATGAAAACGCTGGCAGCCGTTTCGGCTTTCGTGGGCAAGACTTTTGCCATCTGGGTCATTCTGTTCGCCGTCCTCGGCTTTTTCTTTCCGGATACGTTCAAGCAGATCGCGCCGTGGATCGTCACGCTTCTGTCAATCATCATGTTCGGCATGGGTCTCACACTTTCGGTCGATGACTTTAGGGAGGTCGTGAAAAGGCCGTTCGATGTGACGATCGGCGTGCTCGGCCAGTTTCTCATCATGCCGCTTCTGGCCGTGCTGCTGACGCTTATCATTCCCATGCCCCCAGAAGTTGCGGCTGGCGTCATTCTGGTTGGCTGCTGCCCGGGCGGCACGTCCTCCAACGTCATGACTTATCTCTCCAAGGGCGATGTCGCGCTATCGGTCGCCTGCACCTCGGTCACCACGCTCGCGGCGCCGCTGGTGACGCCATTTCTCGTCTGGCTGTTCGCAAGCCAGTTCCTGCCCGTCGACGGTTGGGCGATGTTCCTCAGCATCGTAAAAGTCGTTCTGGTTCCGCTGGCGCTGGGTGCCGCCCTGCAAAAGCTGCTGCCCGGCCTTGTCAAAACCGCCGTCCCGGCGTTGCCACTCGTCAGCGTCATTGGCATCGTCCTCATCGTCGCGGCGGTGGTGGGAGGATCGAAGGCGTCCATCGCGCAGTCCGGCCTGATGATTTTTGCCGTCGTGGTTCTGCACAACGGCCTTGGCTATCTGCTCGGTTACCTCGCGGCAAAGGCAACGGGCCTGTCGCTTGCCAAGCGCAAGGCCATTGCGATCGAGGTGGGCATGCAGAATTCGGGCCTTGGCGCAGCACTTGCCACGGCCTATTTTTCGCCTCTCGCTGCCGTTCCGAGCGCCATTTTCAGCGTCTGGCACAATATTTCCGGTGCAATCCTGGCAAACTGGTTTTCGGGCCGGGTGGACGCAGGCTCCGCCAACAAAACCGCCTGAAGCTCCGCATTTGTTAGCCGCCCGTCGTTCAGGCGGCCTGACCCTGCCTTAGAACGGCATAGTCTGACGTGCTACGGCCGGTGGATTAAGTCGGGCAAAGCCTTCCTGGCGCTGATACGGGAAATGCGGGTAGGGCGCTGTCGTCTCGCTGGCTTTATCCAGTGTCGCTAGCTGTGCGGATGTCAGCTCCCATCCCACGGCATCGAGATTGTGGCGAAGCTGTTCCTCGTTGCGCGCGCCGATGATGACCGTCGAAACAGTCGGGCGTCTGAGCAGCCAGTTGAGGGCGACCTGAGGCACCGTCCTGCCGGTTTCTTGTGCGACAGCGTCGAGCGCATCGATCACGCGGTAGAGATGTTCATCATCCACCGGCGGGCCGAAGCTGGCGGTCTCATGCAGGCGGCTGCCTTCGGGCAGCGGCGTGCCGCGGCGGATTTTTCCGGTCAACCGCCCCCAGCCAAGCGGGCTCCAGACCATAGCGCCAAGACCCTGATCCGCGCCGAGCGGCATCAGATCCCACTCGTAATCCCGGCCAATCAGCGAATAATAGACCTGATTCACGACATAACGCGGCCAGCGATATCGATCGGCGACCGCCAGCGATTTCATGATCTGCCAGCCGGAAAAATTCGAGACGCCGGTATATCGCACCTTGCCCGACCGGACGAGCGTATCGAGCGTCGAGAGCACTTCCTCAACCGGCGTGAAGGCATCGTAGGCGTGGAGCTGAAGGATATCGATATAATCGGTCTTAAGGCGGCGCAGGGCGTCATCCACCGCACGCAGCAGCCGGAAACGGGACGAGCCGGCTTCGTTCGGCCCGTCGCCCATCGGCAGGCTGGTCTTCGTCGAGATCAAAACTCTGTCGCGCCTTCCCTTGACGGCTTCGCCGAGCACTTCCTCCGATGCGCCATTGGAATAGACATCGGCGGTATCGAAGAGGTTGACGCCTGCTTCCAGACAGATATCGATCAGGCGTCGGGCTTCTGCGGCATCTGAATTGCCCCAGTTGCTGAAGAGCGGGCCGGAGCCGCCGAAGGTTCCGGTGCCGAAACTCAAGACCGGCACCCTCAGACCGGATTTGCCAAGCTGGCGATATTCCATGAGACTTTCCTTTGTTGTTTCGAAATGGTCGTGGGCGGCGCGTCGCGGCGTGGCGTGGCCTTCTGCCCGTCCATTCGTGATCCGACGGGTGAAGACTGCGGTGTGTTACAATCGCTGTCGTAAGGTAGACGCCTCCTCTTCAATGAAATAGAATGCCGAAACTATTATCACTTGTGAGATGAAGTCATCATGGCGCGATTGGAGATCAACCGGGCAGGGGAGATGGAGATCTTCGTACGGGTCGTTGAGCTTGGTGGTTTTTCCCGCGCAGCGGCTGCCGCTAATATGACGCCTTCCGCCGTGAGCAAGCTGATCGCGCGGCTGGAGAGCCGCCTTGGTGCGCGCCTGCTCAACCGTTCCACCCGTCAGCTTCAGATTACCCCCGAGGGCTGCGCCTTTTATGAGCGGGCCACCCGTATCCTCGCCGATCTTGAAGAGGCCGAACGCGCCGCCGGGGAAGGTGAACGGCCTCTCGGCCGCGTGCGGATCAACACCAGCGCATCCTATGCAGCGCATATTCTTGCACCCATCTTGCCACGGTTTCTGGCGCTCCATCCAGGCATTACGCTTGATATCGTCCAGACGGATGCGGTGGTCGACCTGCTTGCGGAACGCACGGATGTGGCGGTGCGCGCGGGACCATTAAAAAGCTCAACGCTTGTCGCTCGCAAGCTCGGTGAGACGAGAATGATCATCGCCGCCTCCCCGGATTATCTGGAGCGTCATGGCACGCCGCAGACAATAACCGATCTCGAAGATCACAATCGGCTCGGATTCGGTTATGCCCGGTCAGTCGACGGATGGCCGTTGCGGGACGCCGGAAAGACCGTCGTTATCCCCGCGACGGGGCGCGTGCAGGTCAGCGATGGCGAAGGGCTTCGCCGTCTTGCCCTTGCCGGTGTCGGTCTGGTTCGCCTTGCGGCTTTTACCGTGCGGGAGGATATCGCCGCCGGCCATCTCATACCGGTCCTCGATCATCTCGATACGGGAGAAACGGAGATGTTTCATGCCGTTTATGTCGGCCAACGGGGACCGCTTCCGGCACGTATTCGGGCCCTGCTCGATTTTCTCGGCGAGTATGGGCGGGTGAAGTGACGTTCCACGTACCACAAAAGGCGTGAGTGGGATTAAGGCCTCAGACTGCCGGAAAACGGTAGCAGCCTAAGGAGCGAAAGGCTATCGTTTCGGCCCTGAGAGCGTGAAAGCACCAGCCGATTCCAGTCTTATGCGCATCTCGCCGGCTAGTCCGCTTGGTATCGCCCCGCAGAGGCTACCCGTCGTCACGACATTGCCAGCCTTCAGCATCTCGCCGGTGTTGAATGCCGAATTGGCGAAGGCGACAAGCGGCGCAAGCGGATCACCATTCGGGTGCTTTACCTTGGCATCGAACAGCGACACCGTTCCCTCTGTAACGGTGAGCTGCAGCAGATTCTCGCCGTTCCCGGTAAAGAGCTCCACGATGCCTTCGTCCAGTTCCGGGCCGATGACGAAGCCGTGGTTGGCGAGGCGATCCGCCAGAAAGAGCGGAAACGGCACTTGGTTTTTCTCCACCAGCCTGTAGCGGAGAAGTTCGGCGCCAAGATGGACCTTGTCGATAAATCCCGTCAGATCGGCCCTTGTCATCCGCCCAGCGGTTGAAGCAGGGATGTCGGCGGAAAGCGTGAAGCAAATCTCGACTTCGACACCTTCGGTGCCATCTTCAGGAAAAGAAGCGAGGTTGGCGTCGTCGACCCTAACACAATCGAAAATCGGCGCCCCAACAGCCTCGCCATCCGGCCGGATCGCCAGTTTCCAACCGGCGATCGGCGTCGCCCAGTTTCCAGCAAATGTCCGCTGAACCGCCATGGCCTCTGAAAGGGTGGCGGGAACAAGGCTCTCCGCCTCAAGCTCTGCCAGAGGAATTCTCGCGCCTTCATGAACTGCTTCCGCGAAGCGCCGTGCTAGTTTTTCGATTGACGTCATTGTCTGATATGTCCCTTCGGTCTGCGTCGCTAATGGTGGCACGATCTGTAGCTGTTCGCCAGAAGTTCGCGCAGATGAACGCGCTTGGACTGAGGGATAGTGATGCTGCTCAAAACGACGGTTTTTAGCCTTTGTTTTCAGTCTTTCTTGTCGTATGGGTGCCACGGATACACCCCAAGAAAGAGTTACCGCATGACCGTGCAATTTCCGAGTATCGCGCAAACACTTGCCGAGGAGATCGGAACATTACGCAAATGGCTGGATGAGGACGCCTTGCCATTGTGGTGGGAGGCGGGGTCAGCCCGGCCGGATGGCGGCTTTTACGAGCGTCTCGGTCAGGATGCGAAACCGGTTTTTTCCGATGACCGCCGCGCCCGCGTCCAACCGCGCCAGGCTTATTGTTATGCCGCCGCCGGCCAGCATGGCTGGCATGGCCCCTGGAAAGACGCAGTGTTGCACGGGCTGTCCTGGTTCGAGAAGGTCTATCGCCTTGAGAACGGCCTTTACGGCAACCTGGCCGACCAGACCGGAAAACTGATCGACCCCTCCTTCGATCTCTACAACCAGGCTTTTGCGCTTTTCGCCGCAGCACAGACAGCTGCGGTCCTTCCCGAGCGGAGGAATGAGATGCGCAGCCGCGCGCTCGAAATCCTTGCCATTCTCGAACGCGACTACAGGCACCCCATCGCTGGCTTCGAGGAGGCGAACCCGCCGCGCACACCGCTTTGCTCCAATCCGCATATGCATCTTTTCGAAGCGATGCTGGCATGGGAAGAACAGGATCGTGACGGCCCGTGGTCGGCGCTGGCCGACGAGATTGCCGGCCTCGCACTTTCCCGCTTCATCGATGGCGGCAATGGCGGCCTGCGCGAATTCTTCGCCCATGACTGGACGCCCTACGAGGGGGAGAAGGGCCGGATCATGGAGCCGGGCCACCAGTTCGAATGGGCCTGGCTTCTGGTGCGCTGGGGCAGCCTGCGTGGAAACGAAGGAGCGATCAGGAATGCAAAACGCCTGTTCGAGATCGGCGAAGACCACGGTATCTGCCCGCGCCGCAAGGTGGCGGTGATGAGCCTTTACGACGATTTTTCGATGCGTGACGGGCTTGCGCGACTATGGCCGCAGACGGAATGGCTGAAGGCGGCGGTGCGGCTTGCCAGTGTAACTGATGGCGAGGAGCGGCAGCGTTACCTTGCCTCTGGTCTGAGCGCCGTCGGCGCGCTGCAGCCTTTCCTTGACACGCCGGTCAAGGGCCTGTGGTTCGACAAATGGCCGGCGGATCGGCCGATGCTCGACGAACCGGCGCCGGCAAGCACGTTTTACCACATCGTCTGCGCCATCTATGAGGCCGAGGCAGTGCTGGTGACGGCAAACTAATACTGGACCATTGAGCAACCAGATAATCACCCGTCGCTGTGCCGCAATCAAGCGATCCGCCGACGCCGCTAGTGGCGTCGCGGTTGTCACTTGGGTTTGGTGATCACGCGACATCCGCATCGAACTGGATGCTGTGAAGCCGCTTGTAGAGACCATCATTCGCCAGCAATTCACGGCGGCTTCCCTGCTCGACCACTTCGCCATTGTCCATAACGACGATCTTGTCGGCGCGATTGATGGTGGAGAGGCGATGGGCGATGACTATTGAAGTCTTGTTCAGCGTTAGGCGCTCTAGCGCATCACGAACGAGCGACTCAGACTCCGAATCCAGTGCGCTCGTTGCTTCGTCTAGAATGAGAATATCGGCATCTCTAAGCATGGCACGCGCAATCGCTACGCGCTGCCGCTGACCGCCCGATAGGCCCGAACCGTTCTCTCCAAGCTTTGTGTCGTATCCATCCTGCATCTTCATGATGAAATCATGGGCATTCGCGGCCTTCGCAGCGGCAACGATTTCTTGGTCCGTCGCATTGTCGCGGCCAACGGAGATATTGTGCCGGATGGTACCGGAAAACAGGAAAGTTTCCTGCCCGACGTACGAAACATGCTGGCGCAGGCTGGCAAAGGAAACATCGCGCAGATTCATCCCGTTGATTTCAACGGAGCCGTTCTGCGGATCATAAAGGCGCATCATAAGGTTAATGATGGTCGATTTGCCACTCCCGGAGGGACCGACCAACGCTGTCATCTTGCCACCTTCGAAAAGGATGCTGACATCCTTGAGAACTGGCTGCCCGGAAACATATTCAAAGCTTACATTCTTGAGTTCGACGTCGCCGCTTGCCTTGGGAAGTGCAACGGCGTCTTTCTTTTCGGTGAGAGTCAGCGGTGCATCCAACACCTCGAACATCATACGTACGCCGATCATGCCGCTTTCAATTTGTACACGCATGCGCGCCAGGCGCTTTGCAGGTTCATAAGCGAGCAGAAGCGCAGTGATGAAGGCCATCAAGTCACCTGGCGATCCGCCCTTTTCGAGTACGGTATAGCCTGAGACTGCGATAACCACCGCGATTGCGAGACCGGACAAGGTCTCCATGATCGGGCTGGTTGCTGCTTCAAGCCTAGCGATGCCGTTGGCGCGCTGTTCAACATCTGACACTGCCTTGTTCATGCGTTGGCGCATCAGCTTTTCGAGTGAGAAAGCCTTGATGACGCGAACGCCGATGCTGGTTTCCTGAACAACATTGACGATTTCACCGAGGGAAGCGAGTTCCGCTTCCATGATCTTGCGGACCCGGCGCAGAACGAGGCGAACGCTAAAAATTGCGAGAGGGCCTATGATCATAGAAATCGCGCTTAAAAGAAAATTTTGCGCAAACATCACTACGATTAGACCGAGAAGGGAAAAGAGATCGCGGACAAAAGAGGTAACGATTGTGTCTATGACGTTGCGCGCCGCTTGAGCGTTAAACGTAACACGAACGAGCAACTCAGATGACGGCAGATTCTGAAAGAACGAGACGCCTTGTTTCAAGAGCCGATCATAGATTTTTCTTTGCTGCTCGGCGACAATACTGTTCCCCGCTTTGCTTAAGTAAAAGCTCTGTACAAAAGTCGCGGCTCCTTTGATAATAAAAATTGCCGCTACAGCAAAAGCGATATTGAGAACAACATTGAAGCCTTGTTTCAAATAGACGCTGTTTACGATGTCGCGCATGATCCAGGCGCTCAATGATGTCATTCCTGCGACGACAAGCATTGCAACAATCGCCGCGGAGTACCACCCTACGTGCTTTTTGAAATTCTCTTTGAAAAGTCGCGTCAGCAACTTTTTGTCGTCTGGCGACAAAAACGATCCGATCACAGAAAAACCCTTATTCAACATCGACGCCTACCAAGACTCTTCTCTGCATTGGCCACCATACGGAATTTTCGCATTCTTACGTGGTGCCGAATACAAAGTTCTGCGGCGCACTTTCGGTTAGCGTGTGAGCGAGGCTCTGGTAGCTTAGCTGGGCAAGGCAATAATCCTCGGGCTTAGGAGTGTCAACATTTCCGTACTCCCTTGGACGCAATGCACCTACAATGGCGTCAAAGTTTTGTTCCAGTGCTTTGACGGGGCACACGATTGACAAGCTCCCCGGTCGAAATCTATATCGGCGCAATGTGGCTTTCGTCTGAACGTATGCACTTGGTGGGTACGCGCGAAATCATAAGTAGGCTCTCGATGGCGTTCATCAGGCCGTTTCAAGGCAGGTAGATCAGCGAATGCCAGATGTATTTTACGATTTATCAGAATTGTTTCTGAACTCGAGTGTGAGGTTTAAGTATTACGGAATCGCCAGGACCGTTATGGAGGTTGCGTATGAGCTTACGAAGCTTGATGGGTCAATCCGGTACGTAATTTACTCTCCATTGCATCGCCGTTTTTTTGAGGTATTCCCTAGGACGGGTGATGCTTCACCAACTGGTGTTCTAGATCCCAATATACCTCCATCGGCGACGCCATTGCGTCTTCGTCAAAATCTGTATGATCAGAGCTCCTTGAAAAAAGCGGTCTACGGGCTGCTGCATCAAATAGTTAGATATCGAAATACCAAGCGCTGGTCTAACATTCCGGAAGGCGCCGTAAGAGACGTTGATCTCAATGATCATATTCTCGTATCTCTAGGTCGCCCAAAGATAATGTCGGACTATCTGATGGCTCTGGCCGAGAGTGGGACTAAACCGATTTTCGTTCCGCTCCTGCACGATATGATTCCGTTGCATGATTTCACTCATCGAAATCAGTTTAATTTTCCGCGAAACTTTCTCTACGACAATTCAGTGACGATCAACGCGGCGTCTTTAATTTTAACGAATTCTGAGTTCACCGCGTCAGAGGTTAATCATTTTTCAGATGTTGGAGTCTTGCCTAAGGTTCCGCAGGTTATCGCTATTCCACTCAGTCATGAGCTACGCCCTACCAATGAAGTTGTTAAGAAACGAGGGCCAGAAACCGCTTACCTTCTTTGTGTTGGAATATACAATGGGCGAAAGAATCTTGAATGCGTAGTGGACGCTATGCTTCATCTCTATAAAAAAGGGGTGGAGGTACCTGAACTCGTGCTGGCCGGCGCTCGTCGGAAGAGAGTCGAAAAATTCCTGAAAAAGAAGAAATATTCACCGCTTACCGAGAAGTTCCGATTTGTTTTAAATCCGAATCAGGCGGAGTTGCGTCTCTTATATGAAAATGCTTATGCGCTTTTGTTGCCAAGTCGAATGGAAGGATGGGGATTGCCGGTAAGCGAGGCACTGTGGTGCGGAACTCCCGCCCTCGCGGCTGATGTGCCTGCCTTGAGGGAGGCTGGAGGTGACTTGGCGCGTTACTTCGATCCAGAAAAACCCGAAGAGCTCGCGGACCGACTTCAGGTACTTCTTGAAAATCCTACCGAATACGGAGACTTGAGAAGAAAAATTGCAGCCTCCCGAGAGCACATGCGCACTTGGAGAAATGTTGCAGAGGAAATTATTGACGCAATTGGTTCAGTTCGAACGCCGAAGAGCTAAATTTTTCGTTTACGTGATTGGTGCAAATCTCTTGTGTGCACTGTCGTTCCACGGTTAGGGTCTGGATGGGCGGTATCGTCCGCTCGAATAGAGGCTGACGTTTCGACGGACCACCTGACAATGCAGACCACTCATCATCTTTCTGCAAATTAATCCTTGGGAATAAGGCGCGTTGCGCTTACCTACCGGATCATAGCGGACTCGTCTCGCGCTGAGGCGCACCGCGCCCGGGGACAAGCGTTACTACGCTCAGCTCCGCGCCTCATACCTGACGTAGATCCTCCGCCGCGTTGTCGTGAAACCAACGGTACGTATCCTCGATACCTCGCTCCAGCGGTATGTTCGCGGTCCATCCCATTGAGGTTAGCCGTGAGACATCCATTAGCTTGCGTGGGGTACCATCGGGCTTGGAAGTGTCGAAGGTGATCCGTCCAGTATAACCGGTCACCGCAGCGAGCATATGCGCCAGTTCGTTGATGCTGACATCCGTGCCGGTGCCGACGTTGATGTGGCTCAAAGTGGGTTGCGTATTTGCTGCGTAGACCTCCGCGTCGAGGTGCAATACGAACAGTGATGCTTCCGCCATATCGTCGACATGTAGGAATTCGCGCCGGGGGGTGCCGCTACCCCATACCACGACTTCTTCGGCGCGGGTCCGGGCCGCTTCATGGAAGCGTCGCATCAGAGCGGGCAGGACGTGGCTGTTTTCGGGATGAAAGTTGTCACCTGTGCCGTAAAGGTTCGTTGGCATCACGCTGCGGTAGTCGGTGCCGTACTGTCGATTGTAGCTCTCGCAAAGCTTGATGCCAGCAATCTTAGCGACGGCATAGGGTTCGTTCGTGGCCTCGAGTGTTCCGGTCAGTAGAGCATCTTCGCGCATGGGTTGCGGCGCAAGGCGCGGATAGATGCAGGACGACCCGAGGAACAGAAGGCGTTGCACTCCCGCCCGGTAAGCCGAGTTGATGACGTTTGCCTCCATCATCAGGTTTTCGTAGATGAACTCGGCTGGGTAGGTGTTGTTTGCGTGAATACCGCCGACCTTGGCGGCTGCGAGTATCACCGCATCGGGGCGTTCTGCCTCGAAAAACGCCCGCACCGCCGCCTGGTCCACGAGGTTCAGCTCTGCGTGCGTGCGGGTGATGATTTCAGCTCCCTGCGCCTGTAGCTGGCGTAGGATCGCACTCCCAACCATGCCCCGATGGCCTGCAACATAATATTTCATGGCTACCTCAGGTTTCGATCGATACAGGAAGTTCCAGGCCATGCTCGCGTAGCAGCGCATGGCGGCGTGCGGCCTTGTAATCCTCCTCCACCATTTCGCGGCACAACTCGCGGGTAGTGATTTCAGGCTCCCAGCCGAGCTTTTCCTTGGCCTTGGTGGGGTCGCCTAGCAGGGTCTCAACCTCGGCGGGGCGGAAGTAGCGCGGATCGATGCGGACGATTACGTCGCCAGGACGGACCGACGGCGCGAGGGTGCCTTCCACGGCTTCGACGATGCCAACCTCCTCCGTGCCTTGCCCATGAAACCGCAGCGTGATTCCGAGGTCCGCTGCCGACCAAACGATGAACTCACGTACCGAGTACTGCTTGCCGGTTGCGATGACGAAATCCTCAGGCGTGTCCTGCTGAAGCATCATCCACTGCATGCGAACGTAGTCCTTCGCGTGACCCCAATCGCGTAGCGCGTCTATGTTGCCCATGTAAAGGCAAGGCTCCAATCCGAGGGCGATATGGCACAACCCACGGGTGATTTTGCGAGTGACGAAGGTTTCGCCGCGCCGTGGGCTCTCATGATTAAAGAGAATACCGTTGCAAGCATACATTCCGTAGGCTTCGCGGTAGTTCACCGTGATCCAGTAGGCATAGAGCTTAGCGACAGCATAAGGTGACCTTGGGTGGAACGGTGTCGTTTCGGACTGTGGAATTTCCTGCACTAGGCCGTAAAGCTCGGAGGTCGACGCCTGATAGAAGCGCGTCTTCCTCTCAAGTCCGAGGAAGCGGATCGCTTCCAATAGACGCAGCGCGCCGACTGCATCGGTGTCTGCAGTGTACTCAGGCGCCTCGAAGCTCACCGCCACGTGGCTTTGTGCGCCTAGATTGTAGATCTCGTCAGGTTTGATGTCGCTTATAATTCTGGTCAGGTTCGAGGTGTCGGTTAGGTCGCCATAATGTAGCTTCAGGCGCTGCTCAGGGGTGTGCGGATCTTCGTAGAGATGATCGACGCGTTGTGTATTAAACATCGACGCCCGGCGCTTAATCCCGTGAACCTCGTAGCCTTTAGCGAGCAGGAATTCGGTCAGGTAGGAGCCGTCCTGGCCCGTGATGCCGGTGATCAGTGCCTTCTTCATCTGAAATCCTTACAAATTGTTAAGCGTCCAAGGTGGCCCCTGATACGCACTAAGGGCGCCGACTACCATAAAAACCGGCGCAAGCAAGCGAAAAATTCTCGTGTGTAGCTCTCCGCGGCAAGTATTTCCTTCCTGTGCGGCAAGTTTAGGTCAGACTTATACGGGGTGCTTGGGGCCGACCACCGACCTGCTTGCAGGCAGGAAGGTGGTAGGTATGGCGACGTCTGAATGATTGCCGCCGGTCGTTCGGGGCTCGCACCGCTCAGCGAAGTGCAGCCGTCTTGTGGGCCGCATCTTCAGTATGATGTTGTACCTATGATCAGGCAACGTCGTATCGTCGAGATCAAGACCGCGCAATATTTCAATCGCAGAGGCAAAAGCGTCTGTCACTACGCGCTATCGCCTACCGAAAGCCAGCATCCTCCCGATATTGTCCATGACGGCCGGCAAATTGGCTCTCCGAAGTTGAAAGGGTAAAGGATAACGCATCGCTCCAATGGGTGCTTGTATCGAAACAATCCTCGACCTGCTCGAGGCGCACGAAAACACGACGCGTCAGGTCGCAACTGCGAAGTTCAGGCAAACTTCTATGATACGTTGTAGCACCTCTTGTGCCGTTTCGGTAACTTCTCTATAGGGATCCCGAAAGGACCATGGTTTATCTACGAAGGTTCCTGACATCCTAATGGAGCCGTTGCTGATGCTGTTACATCCTGCCTTGCTACAGCCTGCGATGGCGAGCGTTGACAAGTCGGAACAATCTCGGCCATGCTGACAAAGACTTCTGCAATCCCTGCGCGATTAGCCCGAATCGATCCATTGACTGTGCTATGCGCCTTGACGGTCGAGGGTCGCGATGGCCAACGCTGCCTTGCCGAGTCGTGGCGACGCTCCATAGCATCACGGTCGAAACGATCGTTCAGGTCGCTTCGATTTGCCCCAGCGCCGACGAACAAGACATCGCCTGATCTGGGTGCCGCGCTGCGCCTGGCATCTATCTCGGAGTCGGCTGCACTGGGAGGGATCGCTCAGTTTACCGTTGTGTTGAAGCCGCGAGATGTCCGCAGCCGAGGCATGTGATCGTAGGAGCATTGATAGCCTCTATTTAACAGTTGGGTACGCACGTTATGAACGACCACAATACTGGAGCGGATCCGCTCGACCAGTTTACCGACATACTGGAGAAGCGCAGGCAACATCGGCACAACCAAGGGTTGGTTCCGTATGGTTATACATCTGCCGAAGCCCTCGTGTTCTCCTTCCGCGTTTATATGAGACGCAGACGCGCATCCTTCCGGCGTTCGATCGAAAAACGCATACGCCGGCTGACCAATAAGTTCCGGAAGCTGGGAGGGCAGCAATGAGATCTTTTCTCGTCGTAGGCGGTGTCGGAGATCAGCTTTACCAGCTTCTCTGCATCGCCAGCTTGGCAAACGGGATCGAGCCCAGGATTTGCGTGTCTCGGCGCGACGAGGCAAAAACCTTATATCTTGCGAAGCTCATCAACAAGCGGGATGGGATGCAAAATGTCTTCGACCTTGGCAAGTTCAAGGTCCTCGAGGACGATAGCGTCGCGGAACTTCTCGACTTCTGTCAGGTCCACAAGAAGAAGGGGGATCTGACTGGAGGGTTTACGGCCTACGCGCCCGAAGTTGGGTTGGTCACTTGTCTCTGGCCCGATCTGTCAAACGATCTTGGTGCACTATTCGGCGCGTCAGAAAGCTGGGTCAACCTCTACGAGATGTATTCTGAAGCGCGGATTGCTTCGAGTCTCGATCGAAATTATACCCAAATCTACGCACGTGACGTTGCGATGGCTGTGATCTCTGGCGCGAGGTCTGTTTTCGCCTCGCCGAACGCGAATAGCGTGCCAATCGACATGACGCAGATCAGTGAATTGATCACTGTTCTGGACGATCCGGCGTGGAACGTGGTGAAGGTGCACTCGAACGCAGGCAATTCACGCCGGCTGGATATCAAGTCGAAAAGTGATGAATCTCCCTTGAGTGAGAAATTTGCGGAGGCACTTACCCGCCAAGGCATAGACACACGGATAGTTGGGGGAGATTTGGTGGCGCTGCATTCGGAAATCGAACAGAGCGATCTGGTGCTGACCGTACGGTCCGGATTGACGGACCTTGCGTATTTCACTGGTCGATCGCTGTTGACCTATTACCCCTCGATGGAAATCTATAAGAACTACCGGATGTCACGCCGAGAGGTCGTACTGGAGGAACTGGCAGGCGGTGGCGTCTGCACGGCACTGATACACAGCCCGGAGAAAGTAGGATGATTCTGACTTCGAAGCTCGACTGGAATGAGGTCCGCAACAACCTAGACAAGCTGTCGACTGAAGTGCCAATGGCGCGTACGGTCGTGGTGGTTGGGGCCCGGGAACTCATTGCGGAGCATCTGGGCGCGGACTACCTTGCGAATTTGCCTTTTCCGATCGTGAGCTTCGAAGAAGCCTTGCCGGAGCTTGAGGTGGCGCTGGTAGATCATGGACGAGACGAAATCCTCGTCGTGTTCATCGAAGAAATCGCGCAAACCATGCTTCCGATGGTCGGCTTCTGCGTTGATTATCAAATCAGGTGGGTCGCGCTAGGCGGACATGGCACTGGGGGCTATCGTTTCGACGATCCCATGGTCAATTTCAGCCTGCGAGAGTCGTTTCAAGAGCAACAGCAAGAGAATTTCCTGAAGATTGACGACCCGGGTACACTTGGGGATTTTGTCAACCTCTGCCAGGCACTTTCGATCATCCAGCACCTCGAGGGTGACATCGTTGAATGTGGATGTTTCAACGGGTCGAGCGGCGGGGTCATTCTTGATTACTATAACCGAAAGGGGTATCCGAGGAGAGATTTCTACTTCTTTGACGTGTTTTCCGGCTTCGACTACGATGTCGCGTATAACTCCACCGACACCCGCTGGGCCGATAGCCACCAGAGCGCTGGCTATGATGTCGTGCGTCAGCGTCTGGAACGGAAGTGCGGTATCAATTCGGTGACCGTGAAGAAGCAGAATATAATTACCGATGATTTCCTCGAAGGTATCGACAAGATCGCGATGGCCAACCTGGACGTGGACCTTTACGAGGCCGTCGATGTTGGGCTCCGCAAGCTCGCGCCGAAGATTGTCAAGGGTGGGTTGCTGATCTGTGAGGATGCCGGCCATACCCCCGCACTCATCGGCGCGCGCCTCGCGCTTCAAAGGTTCATGGACTCGGACCTCGGCCGCGATTTCGTGCCTGTCTTCATGGAATCCGGCCAGGTGTTTCTCATCCGGCTCTGACGTAGGGAAATTCAAGCTTTGCGACTTAGCGCCCTTGGCTGGTAAACCCCAGAGTGATACGCACCATCATAGCACGGAGGTAAAACGGTGGAAAATGACTGCAAGTTGACTGTTGTCACGGCCACGCGCAACAACTCTCAAGACCTGATCGCTACAGCCAAGTCGATCCGGGAACAACTGAACAGGAACTTCGAGTGGCTAGTCTATGATGGTAGCGACCAGGAAGACGAGCGGCTGAAGATAGAAAGCATAAAAGACGGGATAGCCGCCGCCGGCGTGCCGCGCGTCAGGATGGTTCATCGTTTCGACAACGGCATATACGAGGCCATGAACAACGCCGTCACTCTGTGCGAAGGCGAATTTGTGATTTTCCTCAACTGCGGCGACATGTTCGTGGACGAAAGGACCACGGACCTGATCCAGGCGTCCCTCGCGGACAATGTCGATGTCCTTCACGGGGACGAGATCTACATCGAGAGCGACGGCACGGTAAAGCTGAAAACCGGGATGCCAGCAAAGGATCTTGTCGAAGGTTTCGGAGAAGGCTCGCAACCCTATGTGGATAACATGGTTTGCCAGCAGGCGATCGTCTATCGCACTTCGGTCCTTCGCAAGAACCCGATGTCGTTGACATTCCGTGTATCCGCTGATCACGATTATTTCTTCGACCTTTACAGTAAGGGCTATCAGTTTTCTTACATAGACAAGCCGCTTTGCATCTATTTCGCGGGTGGTTTTTCATTTCGGCATCCGGCGAATTGTTATTTTGATTGGCTTCAGGTTCAGGCGAAATATTCTGATACCACAACACCGACGTCACCAAAGTCGGTCCTTAAGCCTTTTAGACACGCTTTCCGCGGCACCTTGAATCTGGCGCTGCTGCAACGGGAACAACAGAAAAGGCGGCATGCATTCGGCCTCGTGATGCGGATAGTAGGGATGCTGGACAATGACTCCGACCAAGCTGCCGCTTTGGACCGGATGTCCCGGATGTTTTTGGAATACTCCAGGGACCTGAACGATCTCGAATTCTGGACACTCGCGAAGTTCTTTGCCGAACTCGTGAACCGCGTTGCGCCGTCAGAGGTGGCGGACGTCGGGAATGTTCATATCGCTGTTCTGCAAATTCTGGACCGCATCCAGGAATATGATGAGACGAAACTGACAGCCTACGAGGTGAAACTGACTCGGCGACTAGTAGAGGGTGCCGCACGCTACATGAACGCGATGCCCCGTCTTTGCATGAACGGATATAAGCATCTTGATACATGCAACCTGAGCGGTGGTGCGTCGAGTGTGCTTTCCGCGGATCAGAACAGGAAGGTCAGTGCAATATGGAGATGACAGGTGTTTGATTTCGACGCTTATTTCAACGGAGCCGCCGAGGCTGTAACTGTCGTCGAGAGTGCCAAGGACCAGATAGAGACGGTAGTCGCGCGACTAGTCGAGGCGATCGGATGCGGCGGAAAGGTAGTGCTGGTCGGGATCGGAAAGTCTGGCCACATCTGCCGCAAGGTCTGCGGCTCTTTCAACAGTTATGGCGTGACATCGCTTTTCCTTCACGCGTCGGAATGTGCGCACGGCGACCTTGGCGCACTGGACAGTAACGATGTGGTTATCCTCGTGTCGCGTTCCGGTGCTTCGACGGAACTTTTTCCGGTCGTGAATTTTTGCGGGAGTGCAGGAATCTCAACTGTGGCCATTTCTTCAAATGCCACAAGCGCCCTAGTGCGCGAGTCGGAATTCGCAATTGTAATTCCGAAAACCGACGAGGCCGTGCCGCACCGGCTCGCACCGACGTACTCCACGCTTTCCGCCCTGGTCGCGCTCGATGCGATCTTCGTCGCCACGGTCGCCGGCCTCGGACTGGATGCTGGCGCGTTCATGCGTCACCACCCCGGCGGTGCTCTGGGTCAACTCGGACGTTCTGTTGAGGACGTGATGCAGACGAAGCCGCTGCCCCTCGTGCGGCAAGGCATGACCATTCGTGATTCCATCGTCATGATGACGACAGGTATGGTGGGATGTGTGGGTATTATTGACAAAGACGGGACACTGGTCGGCATCTTCACCGACGGGGATCTGCGTCGCGGGGTCGAACACCTTGATTTGTCGGCACCCATCGACTCTGTTTCCAACGCGAACATGACCGTCCTTGAGGCGGAAATGGTTCTGTCCGACGTGGTCAGTGTGTTTCGTGATCGCAAGATTCCGTCTGCATTCGTTTGCCGGGAAAATAAGCCGATCGGGATCGTGCACATTCGTCATCTGACAGAGCTGCAACCTGAGAAAGCGGAGGACTAAGCATGCCCGATTACGTTGTCGTCCAAGCCGGAGGTCGCGGAAGCAGGCTGAGGCACCTTACATGGAACAAGCCGAAATGCCTTGTCTCTGTCGAGGGGCGACCAATCTTGTACCGAATATTCGACAAATTTCCCGAGGCGAAATTCATCGTCATAGGTGACTACAAGTTCGATGAGCTGCGCAGTTACCTTCAGATGGAGCCTCCGCCTTGCGACTACTCGCTTGTTAACACCAAGGAGACAGGAACTGCCTCTGGGATTTATGAGGCCATCCGTGAGATCGATGACGCAAGTTCCATCGTTGTCATTTGGTCCGATATCCTTGTCGACGGTACGGAACTCAATGATGAGTTGAACCGGAGAATCCGCGATACAGATTTTGGAGTTGTACTGACGGATAACTTTGTCTGCCGCTGGTCGATGACTGAAGAAGGCGCGTTGGCTGAAAATCCTTCCACGACGAATGGTGTCGCCGGGATTTTCTACATGAAAAACAAGAGCGCCCTCGCGGAGGTGCCGGCCGGAGGAGAGTTCGTCAAATGGGTGTCCCGAAACATTTCGGGGTTTGACAGCTTCACCTTCAACGCCATGCGCGAAGTCGGTGATTTCGACACGATCCAGGGACTTAACGAAAGCAGCAGCTATTGCCGGTTCTTTAATAACATCGTTATCAAGGACGAAGTTGTTAAGAAAACTCTCACCGATGAGCGGTATCGCAATGTCGCCCAGGACGAGGTGAACTGGTACAAGGAAGTTTCCGCTCGCGAGTTCAGGCACATTCCCCAGATTCATTCCTACTCACCCCTCGAGATGCAGCGCATCCGGGGCAAGCACCTCTTCGAACTCGAGGAAATGGAATCTGCCTCGCGGAGGCAGCTGATCGAGGACTATTTGGATGTCCTGGGAGAATTGCACGCGCTGGACAGCACGCCGGCTGATTTTGAGGCTTGCCACTCAGTCTATTTTCGCAAGACCGTTTCGCGCACGAGAGAAATCGAGTCCATAAATCCGTTCGCATCGCGCAAAAGCCTAGTTATCAACGGCCTGAAGTGCAAGAATTACCTCCATGACGACTATCTTCCTGAGCTCGAGAAGATCGTTTCGGATATCTGTGAGGTCGAGAAGTTCTCCGTAATCCACGGGGATTGTACCTTTTCCAATTCGCTGCTCTCCGACGACGGCCGGATCTACCTGATCGATCCCCGGGGCTCCTTCGACAAGCATAAGGTCTTTGGTGATCCGCGTTACGATTTCGCCAAGCTCTATTATTCCAGCTATTCGAATTACGACGGGTTCAACCGCCGGAAATTCAAGCTCTATCTTGACGCGGATGCCGGTATATCCGAAGTCCTGACGGATAAAAGCCTTTTCAAGTCGGTTTCCGAGAGTGTCTTCAAGGAAGCATTCGGCCCGAAGCTTGCTGACATCAAGGTTATCAATGCGATGATTTGGGCGTCTCTTTCGGGCTACGCGAAGGATGACTTCGACAGTGCCATCGGGTCCTACTGCCTCGGCATCTACTATCTCAACAAGGCTTTGAAATGAGCGGACCTGTTCGTATCAGCGAGCTTGGTTCCACTTGGTTCATCGATCTGGACGGGACCGTCTTTGCACACAACGGACATTTGAGCGGGGCGGGCGACCAACTCCTGCCGGGGGTGCGGGAATTTTGGGGTGCGCTTCGTGACAACGATATGGTGGTCATCATCACTGCGCGTTCCGAGAAATATAGGGGCGTCACGGAAGCTGCGTTGCGTGGCTTCGGTCTGCGTTATTCGACCCTCATTATGGACGCGCCGCACGGTGAGCGTATTTTGGTGAACGACACGAAACCCTCCGGCATGCGCACTGCTTTTGCCATTAACGTCCCCCGTAACGCTGGTCTCGGTGAGTGCCTAGTCATCCGTGATCCAAATCTCTAGGCTTTGAAAGCTGGATCGTCCTGGGGCGAGCCCTCCGTGGCCCGGATTGTGAGCCGGTGGGGAGATTGGTCTCCAGATTGGGCACAGATTTGAGGCTGCCGTTGTGCAGCACGTAAGAAAGGATATATAAAATGATCACCCCGATCCTGATGTGCGGCGGTTCGGGTACGCGGCTATGGCCGTTGTCGCGCAAGAGCTACCCCAAGCAGTTCGTGCCGTTGATGGGCGAGCGGACGTTGTTTCAGCAGGCGGCCATGCGGCTGTCCGGGCCAGGCTACGGTAAGCCAATTGCGATAACCGGGTCGGATTTTCGCTTCATCGTCACTGAGCAACTGGCCGAAGCGAGGATCGACTCCGGGGCGATTCTGATTGAGCCAGAGGGGCGTAACACGGGGCCAGCGGTGATGGCTGCGGCGCTGCACGCCCTGGAGGCCGACCCTGAGGCTGTGCTGCTAGTGGCGCCCTCGGACCACGTCATCGCCGAACTGGAATCGTTCCGCGCTGCGGTCGTTAAAGGCCTTTCGGCGGTGGCTGAGGGCCGCATCGTCACTTTCGGCATCACTCCCGACCGGCCCGAGACTGGCTATGGTTATCTTGAGCTTGCCGATGCCATAAAGGACGATGGGGCGCCGGTGGCGCTGAAGCGTTTTGTCGAGAAGCCCGACCACGCGACAGCGGAGAAAATGCTGGCCGCCGGTACCTTTCTGTGGAACGCCGGGATATTTCTATTTGCGGCCAAGGATATGGTAGTTGCCTTCGACACCCACGCGCCGCAGATCGCGGAGCCGGTGCGCCGTGCGCTCTGTGAGGGGCAGAAGGACCTCGGCTTCCTCCGTCTCGCGCCAGGTCCTTGGGCCGAGGCCGAGGCGCAGTCTATCGACTACGCAGTGATGGAACACGCCGATAACCTGTCGGTTGTGCCATACAGCGGCGCTTGGTCGGATCTCGGCGACTGGGACGCAGTCGCGCGCGAAATGGAAAACACCGGTGACGGTACCGCCGTCTCAGGACCGGTGACAAATATCGACTGCCGCGATACGCTCCTGCGCTCCGAGGTTGAAGGGCTGGAGCTGGTCGGCATCGGCCTCGATGGTATTGTCGCGGTGGCGACCCCAGACGCGGTACTGGTGGCTCACAAGTCTCGCGCTCAGGATGTGAAGCTTGCGGTGTCGGCTCTAAAGGAAAAGGGCGCGGCGCAGGCCGAGAGCTTCCCCAAGGACCATCGCCCTTGGGGCTGGTTCGAGACACTCGTTTTAGCCGACCGGTTTCAGGTAAAGCGGATTGTGGTACATCCTGGCGCAGTGCTCAGCCTGCAAAGCCACCATCACCGGGCTGAGCACTGGATCGTCGTACAGGGCACGGCTCGGGTGACTGTGAACGATACGGTGAAACTGGTGACCGAGAACCAATCGGTCTACATCCCTGTGGGCGCGGTGCACCGGATGGAGAACCCGGGTAAGATGCCAATGGTGCTGATCGAGGTGCAGACGGGTAGCTATCTTGGCGAGGACGACATCATACGTTATGAGGACGTTTATTCGCGGGGACAGGCCGCCAAGGTGTAGGGTCCGCCTTTGCGCCAGGTGTTGGTATCTTGTCCGCCCTAACGGATCTGTCATTTTCACCAATTTGCTTCCGTACGTGAAACGTCTAAACTGTTGGTTGTCCTGAGCCAAGTACGCCACCAGGGCCTTGTCTGTGCAACTTTGGAAATATTATCTCTATGGCATTCGCACCAGAAAGAATTTTTCTTCTCGATTACACATGCGTGCAGCCTTTCGGGCACAATGTGCCGAGCTTGCATATCTTTGGCACATATTTTTCAGAATTTGCACCTATTACAACTCTGGTGCCGATCACGTTCCGAGGAAACATTGCGGAGTTCGATAAGATCCTTGCGTCCCCCCTGCAAGGCTTCTTCAGGTTCGACCGCTCCATCAAATTTGCTGGGTTCCGGGTCAGTACGGAAAACTTCCACCGGGCGGCCATCAAGATCAGTAACAGGCTGGCACGTCGGTTGACAGGACGCGAAATAGCCGAGATTGATGCGTTGCGAAACGTGGCCGAAGTGGATCATGCTCTCGACTTTTCCTCGTCGGATATACTCGTTCTGCCGAGTGCCGACATGTACGGGGTGCGCTGTCTAGTAGAGCATTTCGAGAAATGTCCATCCGAGCGAAGGCCGCGGCTGCATTTCCGGCTGATCGGCGTAATGGAGCATCACTCCTACTCGTATCGGTCTCCGCTGGACGAAATCGTGGCTAGTGTCAGGCGCGGCCGGGACAAGGGTCTGTATATCCAGGTATCTTGCGAGACCCCTGCCTACCTTGACGTTCTAAAGAGGCACATCCCAGACGCGTTCCTGTTCCCATACCCGATGCACGCAGTTAGCCCGGGGCCGGAAGGGTCGGAACTGCCGACGTTCGCGCTACCCGGTCAGGGGCGCGTTGACAAGGGCTACGACCGAATATGCAATATTGCGGCCCTCGTAAAGGAGCTCGGCAGGGATGTCCGCTGGATCGTCCACTCCATGAGAACTACGGACCGGCACTATTCGCCGGGGTATCAAGATCTCCTGCATTTAAACCCGTCAATCGAAGTGATGTCTGCCGATCTGACGGATAACGAAATGAGAGATCTCTACAGGCGGAGCAGCTTTTCAATTCTTCCTTACTCACGGGAAACCTACAAGCTGCGGGGCTCGGCTGTGTTCCAGGAGGCACTAGCCTACGGCCATCTGTGTGTCGTCCCGAAGGGAACTGGGATCGCAGGAATTGCTGAGATCGTCGGCAACGGGATCACCGCAGAGACTGACGAAGAATTTGCTCACTCTGTGGTGACACTGTGCGACTTGCCTTGGCAACAACGGCGGGACAAGGTTGCCGCTGCGCAAGAGCGGTATGGCCTCCTCGTATCAGAAGCCATGGCGCGAATTTTTGCCTAGGCCCCGGTCTGGTTTGCGATGTGTTTCACAGTCTCAGGAAGGTGGCCGTGATGAGTGATTTGTTTCTGCTAAGCGAACACCAGATGGCTTAGATCTAGCAGCCTTTTCGGCTGTCTGCACAGGTGGATGACAGGTGGGCGGTCAGTGCCTTGTCCATCTCATCAAGCATATCTTATGATCCAGACTGCGCCAAAGATTGTGGGCCGTCCTATACGCTCATAACTCTTTCATCAGGTGGCGCTACCTTGGTGCGATCCACCCTCGATTTTAGGTTCGTAATTCAATTCGCTGGGGTGAGGGCATTCGCGGATGCTCTGGAGAGAATTGCAGGTTTGTTGATTGGCCGGATGTCATGTTGAGCATCTAAGTCGACGACACCGTGTCCACAACGAATATGTTTAGACGTTAAACCGTATTTAAGGGTTGCATGAAGCCGATGGTGTGGCTAACGCGTGGAGACGCGCTGGAGGCTATCACAATGAAAGAATACCGATATCTAAATCGTAACCGCTGTCCCACCCCCACGTTGCCCGCTGTCGCCTGATCTGTGATCGAGTTTTCATGGACGAGCGATAAGGAGTTTCTGTAAGCGGCAAGCTGAGGCCGTTCAGGCCTTGTAGCTCCACGGCATAAGGGTATGGATTTCGCTGCTAGGCCAGCCGTTTGCAAGGCGCTCGAGCGTCTGCGTCAGCCAGGCCTGGGGATCGACAGAATTCATTTTTGCAGTCTGCAAAAGTGTCGCGATTGTCGCCCATGTCTTGCCGCCGCCGTCGCTGCCGGCGAAGAGACTATTTTTTCTTGTTATCGCCTGAGGTCTGATCGCTCGCTCGACGATGTTGGAGTCGAGCTCGACACGGCCGTCCGTGAGGAAGCGTTCGAAGACGTCACGACGCTTGATCGAGTACCGTAGAGCTTCGGCGAGTTTGGATTTGCCTGATACTCGCGGCAAAGTCGTCTGCCAGAGAGTGAAGAGGTCACGGACTATCGCCGCCGAGCGTTCTTGTCGGGCAGCGACACGCGCCTCAGGGCTTTGACCACGGACGGTATCTTCTATTTCCCAGAGCGTTGCCATTCGCTCGACTGTCTCAGTTGCAACCTTGGAGCTCTTGGCGACATGCAATTCATAGAACTTGCGACGGCTATGGGCCCAGCAGCCAGCCAGAATAACGCCGTCGTTGCCGCCGTCCTTGCGGACGAGTTTGCTGTAGGCCCCGTACCCGTCAACCTGCAGAATCCCGCGATAGCCGCTGAGGTGTCGTGCCACGCAGTCGGTCGCCCGACTGTCTTCGAAGCGATAGGCCACCATGGGCGGGCTGTTGCCTGCGAACGGTCGGTCATCCCTGGCATAGGCCCATAACCAAGCGGTCTTCGCCGACCCGGATCCAGGCGCCAGTGTCGGCAGGGTCGTCTCGTCGGCAAATATTCGTTCCGCCTTCTTGATTTCGTTCAGGATGTAATCGGCGAGGATGTCGAGCTCGAACCCCAGCTTTCCCATCCATTGAGCCATGAGCCTGCGGTCGAGTTCGACCTTGTCGCGGGCGTAGATCGCTTCTTGCCGATAGAGTGGTAGGCCATCGGCATATTTGGAGACGGCGATCTGGGCCAGAAGCGCTTCGGTTGGGATACCCGCCTCGATGATATGTGTCGGGGCCGCAGCCTGGATCACGCCGTCTTCGTTCTTAAAAGCGTATTTGGGACGGCGCGTAACAATGACACGGAACTTCGCTGCAACGACATCCAAGCGTTCGGATATGTCTTCTCCGATCAGGATTTTGGTCTTACCCGCATGCTCCGGCAAGTCTTCCGGCTCGATCACCACCTCGATACGCTCCAGATGCGCCGCAAAGCCCTTGCGTGGCCTCGGTGGACGTTTGCCATCTTTGTTGATGCCACTCGTAACCTTGGCCCTGATCGCCGCAATACCGGTCTCGATCTCCTCAAAGACAAAAGCATGCTGCTCGTCATCAACACTGGCCGCTGCAAGTTTCTCTGAACGCCGCCCGAAGCGCGCGCGGTCAAAAGCTTTCAGGATCTGTGTCAGCCGCTCGATGCGCTCATCGGCATCAGCATTTCGGGCCTCGAGATCATCGACCTGCTTTTCCAAAGCCTCGACGCGAGCGGCCTTTTCGGCCATGGCAAGAACCATGGCCTTGAGTGCCTCTACATCATCCGGGAGCTCTATATCGGGTCGCGTCATGGGTATGATCAGAGCATATTTTGCTGTGATCCGCCCGCAGTTTCAGGTGCATGATTCAATTCGCCGCAGGGGTTTTACCCAACAATCTCGGGCGGCTTGATGGGTGTTGATCGAACGCGTTTCCAGTCCATCCCATCCACCAAAGCCAGAAGCTGGGCATTGTTGAGCTGGACCCGGCTATGTCCGATGCGCGGCCAGCAGAACTGGGCTTTCTCCAGCCGCTTGGCGTAAAGGCAAACGCCCGAGCCATCCCACCATACGATCTTGATACGGTCTGCTCGTTTCGCCCGGAAGACATAAAGAGCTCCGTTGAACGGATCACTGCCAGCATCTCGAACCAGTGATAGCAAGCTGTCAGGTCCCTTACGGAAGTCGATCGGATGGCTCGCCAGAAAGACTTTCACGTTCGACGGGATCATGCCGACCGCACCACTCGGATCACGCGACTGAGGTGTGCTTCATCGGCATCCACCCCCGCCCGGATAATCACGTCGCCGATAACCACCTCGATCACCGCCCGCGCACAAATCGGCCCCAAATCCGCCTCGACAGCCGCAGGCACCGAAGAGCCCCCTTGTTCGGCGCGAGCATCACGACGCCAGCCGAATAATTGTGATGGGTGTATGCCGATGCGACGCGCAATTGCCGAGACACTCGCTCCAGGCTCCATCGCCTCAGCCACCGCTCGCTCCTTGAAATCATCGGACCAACGCCGCCGAAACTGCCGCGGCGCGCCCTCGAAACGTTCCGGAACGGCCTCGATCATATGAAAGTTTCTAGTTCCAGAGTAAGCGGCAAGGAGACCCCATCTGGCGCGGCTGATGCTGAGTAGGGTATGTCGGGCATACGAGTTCTCTGAATGTGAGGATCTATGTCTAGACCTGCGGCTAGCCTTGGGTTGATGCGAATGATCGAGGCGGTGCCCGATCGCCTTGACGGGTCGCCGCGACAGTTGCGGCGGTTCTGGTCCGACGAATTCAAGGCCACAGCGGTTGAGCAGGCCTGTCAGCCCGGTGTGAACATGTCTGCCGTGGCGCGGCAGATCGGTATCTTGCCGTCCCAACTCTACCGCTGGCGTAGAGAACTGTTGGGCAGTGATGAGTCTGGACTAGCAGCACCAGTTGATCCGCAGAGAGTCGCACCTGACCCCGACCCCGTCGTCGAAATCGACATTGACGGTATCGTCGTGCGGGTCGGCCGGCATGTTGAAGAAGCGCATCTGCAGCGTGTCATCCGAGCGGTTCGCTCAGCATGATCCCCGCAGGTGTAAAGGTCTTCCTGGCCAGCCATCCCATCGACTTCCGCAAAGGGCCGGACAGCCTGCTGTCGCTGGTGCGGGATGCTGGCAGTGATCCGTTCAACGGCTCGCTTTATGTCTTCCGGGCCAAACGGGCCGACCGGATCAAGATCGTCTGGTGGGATGGATCCGGGGTTTGCCTTTACGCCAAGCGGCTGGAGAAGGCGCAGTTTTGCTGGCCGCGGATAGGCCACAACCGAGTCCAGCTCAACCATGCCCAACTCATGGCGCTCGTTGAAGGCATGGACTGGAAACGGGTGCGTTCGGTGGCGGTGAAGCCGCCGGAGATTGTTGGGTAAATGCCTGCGGCAAAGTGAATCAACCGCCTGAAAGGGCAGGAAAACCGGAGCAAAATATGCTCTAGTAGACGTCATGACGCCGCCCGATCTGCAGCTCCCGGATGATATGGAGACCCTGAAAGCTATGGTCCTTGCCATGGCCGAGAAGGCAGCGCGCACCGATGCTCTTGAGAGCGAGGTCGCAGACCTGAAAGCCAGAAACGCCGATGCTGATGAACGCATCGGACGACTGACCCAGATCCTGAAAGCCTTTGATCGTGCCCGCTTTGGCCGGCGATCAGAAAAACTCGGCTCTCCAGGCATCGATGATGAGCAGCAGGCCTTTGTCTTCGAGGAAATCGAGACCGGCATCGCTGCGATCCGAGCCCAGGTCAACAAGGGCGCAACCCATCCCGACAGCAAACGTCCGCCGCGGCCGCGCAAAGGCTTCGCACCGCATCTGGAACGGGTCGAAGTGGTGATCGAGCCGGATGAACTGCCCGAACACGCCGGCAAACAGAAGGTGCTGATCGGAGAAGACGTCTCGGAGCGACTTGACGTCGTGCCGGCGAAGTTCCGCGTCATCGTCACACGCCGGCCGAAGTATGCCTTCAAAAATGAAGACGGCGTCATTCAGGCCGCCGCACCCGCGCACATTATCGAGGCGGGCATTCCGACGGAAGCGCTTCTCGCGCAGATCGCCGTCTCGAAGTATGCCGATGGCCTTCCGCTCTATCGGCAGGAGGCAATCTATGCCCGCGACAAGGTCGAGCTTGACCGGAAGCTGATGGCTCAATGGATGGGTAAGCTTGGCTTTGAACTTGATATCCTGGCCGACTACATTCTCGCCGAGATCAAGAAGGCTGAGCGTATCTTCGCTGACGAGACGACGTTGCCCACACTCGCGCCCGGATCCGGATCGGCCAAGACGGCCTGGCTTTGGGCTTATGCCCGCGATGACAGACCCTTCGGTGGCAGTAGCCCGCCGATGGTTGCCTATCGCTTCGAAGATAGCCGTGCTGGCGATCGGGTCGCCCGGCATCTGAGTGGCTATCGCGGTATTCTGCAGGTTGACGGACATGGTGCCTATAACAAGCTTGCCAGATCTGACGGAGGCAATGACGGCGTGATGCTGGCCTACTGCTGGTCCCATAGCAGGCGCAAGTTCTACGAGCTCCACGCCTCAGACAGCTCCAAGATCGCCACCGAGACGGTGGAACTGATGGCGAAGCTCTGGCAGGTGGAAGAAACGGCTCGCGGGCAAAGCCCTGACGCCCGTGTCGCCGCGCGCCAGGCGACATCTGCTGCGGTTGTCACGGAGCTCTTCTCCCTCTGGCAGAAGACCCTACCGCGGATCTCTGGCAAGTCGAAGCTGGCCGAGGCGATCCGCTATGCCACCTCGCGTCGCTCCATCTTCGAGCGCTTTCTCACCGACGGCCGCATCGAGCTCGATAACAACATAGTCGAGCGTGCAATCCGGCCCCAGACAATTACCAGAAAGAATAGCCTCTTCGCCGGCAGCGATGGCGGTGGAAGGACTTGGGCAACAATCGCCACGCTCCTTCAAACAGCGAAAATGAACAATGTCGATCCGCAGGCCTGGCTCACCCAAACACTCGAGCGCATAGCCAATGGTTGGCCCAGCAGCGATCTCGATGCACTCATGCCCTGGAATTACACGCGCTGAACGGTCTCAGCTTGCCGCTTACG
>NZ_LT009719.1:55054-271367 GCF_900013495.1 Agrobacterium genomosp. 2 str. CFBP 5494 | reverse complement strand
TCCATGGAGACTACGTTGGAGGTTCTCACGACGCGGCGGAGCCGACGTGATGCTCACCGCCAATGGCCGGATGAGGTCAAGGCACGGATCGTGTCGGAAAGTTTGCGGCCGGGTGTGACGGTGAATGAGGTCGCGGCCCGCCATGGGCTGAAGGCCAATCACCTGTCGACCTGGCGAACGCTGGCACGAGATGGCAAGCTGGTTTTGCCTGAGCCGGAAGACGCCGTCGAATTCGCGGCCATGGTCGTTGAGACACCCCCGCCGGAGCCGCTGAGTGTCAAGACCGCCACGCGCGCCGAGATTGTTGTCGGCCCGGTCACAATCCGTCTTGAGGAGGGTGCGTCTGCTGCCAGGATCGCTGCCATCGCTCGGGCCCTGGCGGCAGCGACATGATCTTCCCCTCGAACCGCGTGCGGATCATGGTGGCGACCAAACCCGTAGACTTCCGCAAGGGGCATGACGGATTGGCGGCACTGGTGAAGAACGAACTGCACAAGGACCCGTTCACAGGAGCGGTCTTCGTGTTCCGGTCCCGCAAGGCGGATCGGCTGAAGCTGATCTACTGGGATGGCACCGGTATCGTCATGGCCTACAAACGGCTTGAAGAGCACAGCTTTACCTGGCCGGGCATCAAGGATGGACTGATGACGCTGACCCACGCCCAGTTCGAAGCCCTGTTTGCGGGCCTTGATTGGCGGCGGGTTCGGGCGGTCGAAACGAGAGCGCCGGTCGCTATCGAATAGCTGCGACACGATGACTCAGCACAATAGATTCCGAGGGTAAATCGGCACAGAATTTGGTAAGTTCCAGTCATGCTGGACACCGCTGATCTTCCCGATGATGTTGCTGCGCTGAAGGCGATGCTGATCGCAGCCCAGGCACGCGAGACGGCCAAGGACGTCGCGATAGCAAGTAAGGACGAGCATATCGCCCGCAAGGATGAGCGGATCGAACGGCTTGAGAAGCTCGTCGCGGCCTTCAAGCAGGCAGCCTTCGGACGCAAATCTGAGAAGACCGATCCCGAGCAATTCGACCTGGCGCTGGAGGACCTGGAGACGGCGATGGCCGCGATCCATGCCGAGGACGAGGCGGACGCTCCTGCTGGCAACAGGGCCACCAAGCCACGGGCGATCAATCGCGGCTCCCTTCCAAAACATCTTCCGCGTGTCGAAGAGGTGATTGAGCCAGAAAGCCTGATCTGCGGCTGCGGCGGTTGCCTGCATTGCATTGGCGAGGATGTCTCAGAGCGACTGGACATCATCCCGGCGCAGTTCCGCGTGATCGTCTTACTTCAACGGGGCAACCTAGGACTTTCGTCACTGACTACTTCCACATCGCCCGCATTCGCGCACCCACATCGATGCGGATCTGCTGCGCGCTGCGTTCGGAAGCGGCAGCCGATACCAGTGGCCAGGTCATCGTTTCGAAAAATTGCAACAGCGTCGCCGGGATGAAGCGGGTTCTGGCGGCGTAAACATGCCGGTCACCCTGCTGACTCTGCCCACCAGTGAAGAAGCGTTGGGGCGTGATCAGCGACAGGCTGTCCTTGGCGCGCGTCATGGCGACGTAGAGCAGCCGGCGTTCCTCCTCCAGTTCCTGGGTGGTGCCGACGCCGAGGTCGGAGGGGATGCAGCCGTCGACCACATTGAGGATGAAGACGGCGCGCCACTCTTGGCCTTTGGCGGAATGGATGGTCGAGAGGCTGAGATAATCCTCGTCAAGCAGCGGCACGCCGGCCTGATCGCTGGTGGCGTCCGGCGGATCGAGCGTCAGTTCAGTCAGAAAGCGCTCGCGCGATGGGTAGCCTCCAGCGATCTGCTCTAGCTGCAGCAGATCGGCCTTGCGGGTGTCCGCATCTTCGTGGATGCGTTCCAGATGCGGCTCATACCACATCCGAGCCTGCCCGATCTGGCCGGGCCAGTCATTCGGCGCCTGCCGCAGGCCCACAAGCATTTGTGTAAAGGCTGCCCAGTCATCGCCGGTCTTCGGCGGCGACGGAATTTCGGCGAGGGCAAGCAGCGGCTCGGGGTCTGTCGCAATCGCATCGAGAATGTTGCCAGCCTTCTTCGGTCCGATGCCTGGCAGCATCTGCAGCAGCCGGAAACCGGCGACGCGGTCGCGCGGGTTCTGTGCGAAACGCAGCACGGCCAGCATGTCTTTCACATGGGCGCTGTCCAGGAATTTCAGGCCGCCGAATTTGACGAAGGGGATGTTGCGGCGGGTCAGTTCCACCTCGAGCGGGCCGCTATGGCTGGAGGTGCGGAACAGCACGGCGTGCTGTTTCAAAGTCATGCCGGTTTCGCGATTGGCGAGGATCTGGTCGATGATGAAGTTCGCCTGCTCGGTTTCATCCTTCACCGTTACGAGCCTTGGGCGCTCGAGCGACACCCGCTCGGTCCAGAGGTTCTTGGTGAAGCGCTCGCGCGCGAGATCGATGACCCCGTTGGCGGCAGCAAGGATCGGCTGCGTCGAGCGATAGTTGCGGTCCAGCGTGATGATATCGGCCGCCGGGCTGAAGGAAGCCGGAAAATCGAGGATGTTGCGAACCGTCGCCGCACGGAAAGAATAAATCGACTGCGCATCGTCACCCACCACGGTCAACCCGCGGCCACCGGGCTTCAGCGCCATCAGCACCGATGCCTGCAACCGGTTGGTATCTTGATATTCATCCACCATCACATGGTCGAAGCGGTTGCCTATATCGTCAGCCAGAACGGGGTCGCTGACCATCTGGGCCCAGTAGAGCAGAAGATCGTCGTAATCGAGCACGTTCTGGATCTGTTTGGCCTCGACATAGGCAGCGAACAATTCCCTGAGTTCGCTTTCCCAGTTGGCAACCCATGGATAGTGCTGGCGCAAGATGTCCTTGAGTGGTGTCTGGGAATTCACGACGCGCGAATAGATCGCAAGACAGGTGCCCTTTGTCGGAAAGCGGCTTTCGGTTTTGGAGAAACCCAGCTCGTGCCGGGAAAGATTCATCAGGTCGGCGCTGTCTTCGCGGTCGTGGATGGTGAAATCGATGTTGAGGCCGATCTGCTCAGCGTAGATGCGCAACAGCCGTGCACCAATGCCGTGAAACGTGCCGGACCACGCCAATGCATCTGTCATGATTGCCGAATTTGCCCCTAGGACCTGCTTGCATATCCGTTCGACACGGCGCGCCATCTCGGAGGCTGCGCGCCTTGAGAACGTCATCAGCAGGATGCGGCGGGGATCGGCGCCATTCACGATCAGATGCGCAACACGGTGAGCCAGCGTATTGGTCTTTCCCGAGCCGGCGCCGGCGATGATCAGAAGCGGACCGGCGACATGTCCATCCACCAGTCCAACACCATGTTCCACAGCCTTGCGCTGCTGCTCGTTCAGTTTTTCCAGATAGGCAACCGCCATCCTGCATTAATCCTCGATATTTGCCCCAGGCGAAGTTGCCTGCCCGAAAACGGCGGGCGACTGAGCCTGCGCCGCCATGTCGCCTTCGTGCCGCAATGATTAGCAAAGACTCAAACAGCAAGCCAGAACAAATGCTGAACGCAAAAGCCTTGCTGCGCAAGTCCGGTTGGAGCCATCACCTGACAGCTCGATTTCTGCAGTCTCTTCCTCGAATGTTGCCTCAGGAGCGGAAGCGGATATGCTGTCGTCGCATCGCCGGAAATCGGATGAGGCAGTTGTCTCATTGGTTTGAAATGATGAGATATTTCATGTGTTCCGAGGCGCTTTTTCTGCTTTTTCCGGGAGCGTTGAACCCGATCGGGTTTAACGGTCATTACCACGGAAGAGCCTTATTCACTGGGAGGAAAAAATCATGAGACGACTTAAATTCTGCCTGATCGCTCTGGCTGCAATCACTGCCTCGACATTTGCACAGGCCGAACAGAAAGCGATGAAATCCGATGTCACCATCGCTTCTGACCTCAACTACCTGCTTTATACGCCCAAGGATTACGCGGGCTCAAACAAGACCTATCCCCTTGTCGTCTGGCTGCATGGCGGCGATCAGGGCGGTAGCGACGTCGAAAAGCTACGGTCGAGCGGCTTACCGAAAATGATTGAGGACGGACGTGAGTTTCCCTTCCTGGTGTTTTCACCGCAAAATCCGAGTGAGGAACTACTTTACCCGATCGAGCGTGTTGCAAGCGTTCTTGAGGCGGTGGTGGCCAACCATCGGGTCGACCGGGAACGGATCTATCTGATCGGCTATAGCCGGGGAGGGTTCGGCGCATGGTCCATGGCAGAGCAGTTTCCTCAAACTTTCGCCGCAGTGATTCCGATTGCCGGCGGCGGCATTCGGCACTACCTCAATCGAACAAACGAGAAGGCGGCTTTCTGGGCCTTTCATGGTGCAAATGACGAGGTTATCCCGCTGTCCGATACGGTGGTGCTTGTGCAACGTCTTAAGGAGCTGAAGCGCAATGTCCGGCTCACCGTGCTTGAGGACACGGACCATCAGGCGGTCGAGGGAAAGGTGCTGAACGAAGAGGCGATGTGGACTTGGTTGCTTGAGCAGAAGCTTGCGGGCGAAAAAGCATCCTCGAATCCGTAAATACGGGCCGACCGCTGCTTTTTACAGCTGCCATTGCCGTTTCTGCCGCGTTTTGCCATTGCAGCGCAGGCTTTCGATAATCTGCGACCTTCGTCAGCGAACGCACTTTATCGCTTGACTCCCTACGTGGAGATGGTGCTAATACGCATTAGCTGTTAATGCGTATTAGCAGGGAGCGAATGCTGGAGGAGGGCATGGCGTGTCCAGTCACAGACGTCTCACGCAGAACGATATTGCCAAGCTTGCCGGCGTCAGCCAGGCAACGGTGTCTCTTGTTCTGAACGGCGCGCCGGCAGCGGTCGCGCGCATCCCGGACGAAACCCGGGAAAGGGTGCAGGCCGTCATTCGCCAGACCGGTTATGTTGCCGATCCGATTGCGCGGCGCATGGCCAAGGGGCTGAACCGGATCCTCGGCGTTTTCACCTATGAACCAGCTTTTCCGAGCGCTCAGGCTGACTTCTTCACGCCCTTCCTGCTGGGCATCGAAGAAGAGGCACAGCAGCAGGCTTATGATCTTCTGCTGCTGACGAGCGCCGGTGTCGGCGATAACCGCAAGATTTTCTCGGAAGGCAACAGGCTTCGGATTGCGGACGGCTGTCTGGTTCTCGGCCGCGAGTTCGATCGCAAGGAACTCGCCCGGCTGGTTTCGGAAGACTATCCCTTCGTCGCGATCGGCCGGCGTGAAGATGCCGGTGGGCCGGTTCCCTATGTCGGCGGTGACTACGCCGCGGGAACGCGTCAGCTTGTCGAAGACGCCATCGCGCTGGGACACACCAGGCTCGCCTATATCGGCCCTCAGGGTCCGGCAGAATCGATTGCCGATCGCTGGCAAGGTTTCAGCGCGGCGCTCGCAGATGCGGCCACGATTGCCCTGCATATCAAGGCGGTCAACCGCCCGGCCGAGAAAATACTTGATGCCATCATTGAGAGCGGGGCCACAGTCGCCTTCTTCATAGAATTGGCCGATGCCGTGCGCGTCGAGGCGCTGGCGCGGGCGAGGGGACTTGTCGTACCCGACGCATTTTCGATGATCGTGCTTGGCAGCCATATCAGGGCCGCTCGCAGCCCCGTGCGCTTCACCTCCTATGAAATTCCGCGCGAGGAGATGGGGCGGCAGGCAACCGCCATGCTGGTCAACCGCATCGAGACCGGCAGCGCCGGTGGGCAGATCCTTCTCAAATGTGAACCCGTCAAGGGAGAGACGTTGGGGCCGGCCCCGACCGGCTCGGCAAACAAGTCCTCAGTCAACAAAACGGA
Organism: Agrobacterium genomosp. 2 str. CFBP 5494; assembly: GCF_900013495.1. Taxonomy (NCBI): domain Bacteria; kingdom Pseudomonadati; phylum Pseudomonadota; class Alphaproteobacteria; order Hyphomicrobiales; family Rhizobiaceae; genus Agrobacterium; species Agrobacterium genomosp. 2. The sequence continues at coordinate 265,570 of NZ_LT009719.1, read as the reverse complement.
TGTGACGTCGTGAAAGACATGAAAGCAGATATTCTCGTGGTCGGTGGCGGCCTTGGCGGCGTAGCGGCGGCACTGGCGGCCGCACGAGCGGGCAAACGCGTGATCATGACCGAAGAATACGACTGGATCGGCGGCCAATTGACCAGTCAGGCCGTTCCCTCGGACGAGCATACATGGGTTGAACAGTTCGGCATCACCCGGTCCTACCGGGCGCTGCGCAACGGTGTGCGGCAATATTATCGAGACCATTATCCGCTGACGGAAGGCGCGCGCGCTTGGGGCGACCTTAATCCGGGCGGCGGATGGGTGAGCCGCATCTGCGCCGAGCCGCGTGTCAGCCTCGCGGTCATGGAAAGCATGCTGGTGCCCTATATTGGCGCAGGTCGCCTGACGATACTCAAGCCCTGGCGTCCCGTCGGGGCCGATGTGGACGGCGACTTGGTTCGCTCCGTGACCCTCCGCCATCGCGACGGCGGCGCTGAAATCGTCATATCCGCCGATTACGTACTCGACGCCACCGAACTTGGCGATCTGCTGCCGATGACCGGCACGGAATATGCCAAGGGTTTTGAGGCGCAGTCGGACACGGAAGAACCGAGCGCGCCGGAGCACGCTCAACCGGACAATGTGCAGGCTGTCTCAATCTGCTTTGCCATTGACCATGTCGATGGCGACCAGACGATCGACAAGCCTGAGAACTACGACTATTGGCGCTCTTACCAGCCGCATTTCTGGGGTGGTCCGCTCCTCGGCTTCACCGCGCCCCATCCGCGCACGCTGGAGCATACCACCCGCTCCTTCACGCCAAATCCTGATGATAATCCGCTGCTGGTCGATGCCGACCAGCGCAAGGGCGGCGGTGATGAGAATCTTTGGATCTTTCGGCGCATCGCGGCGCGGAAAAACTTTGCGCCCGGCTTCTATCAGTCGGATATCTGCCTCGTGAATTGGCCGATGATCGATTACATGGATGGCACGATCATCGATGTGACCGAGGGAGAAAAGGCGCGCCACCTGAAGGCGGCGGCAGATCTTTCTTATTCGGTCTTTTACTGGCTGCAGACGGAAGCGCCGCGTCTTGATGGCGGGCAGGGGTTCCGCGGGCTTCGGCTGCGTGGCGATATCACCGGTACCGACCATGGGCTCGCCATGGCGCCCTACATTCGCGAGAGCCGCCGTATCAAGCCGGTGACGCGCATCGTTGAGCAGGATCTTTCCTACACGGTTCGCGGTGAAAGGGGCGCGGTCCGCTATCGCGACAGCATCGGTATCGGCATGTACCGCATCGACCTGCATCCATCCACCGGCGGCGACAACTACATCGACGTGCCATCCTGTCCGTTTGAAATTCCGCTCGGTGCGCTGATCCCGCAGCGGGTGAAAAATCTCATCCCGGCCGGCAAGAACATCGGCACGACGCATATTACCAATGGTTGCTACCGCCTGCATCCGGTCGAATGGAACATCGGCGAAGTGGCCGGGATGCTTGCGGCGCACTGCCTGGAAAATGGCGTCACGCCGCATCAGGTGCAGGAAGACGATGACCGCCTGGAAGCCTTCCAGACGCAGCTGACCCGTGAGGGCATCGAAATACGCTGGCCTGATATCGCGGCCTATTAGGACGGCGGTTTGCCGTCTCATCGAACCCATCTTTGGAGGAGGACCGGGAATGAACAATCATTTTAAACTGAAATCCATGGCCTGTGCGCTTGCCCTGGTCGGCTCGCTTGCGCTTGCGGGCGGAGCGGTTGCGCAGGATGCGGTTAATCTGCGCATGACGATCTGGAGCGCCAACGAGGCGCATCTCAAGCTCTTCAACGAGATCGCAGCCGGTTTCAAGAAGGATCATCCAAATGTCAGCGTGGCTTATGAGTCGCTGCCTTTTGATACCTACACGACTGCACTCACCACACAGATCGCGGGCGGCAACGCACCTGACATGGCCTGGATTTTCGAGACGTCGGCTTATGATTTCGTCAAGTCCGGGGCGCTCTACCCGCTGACGGACACACTGAAGGCTGCGCCGGGATATAATCTTGAAGAGGTGGGTGCCGGCGCCACGGAACGCTGGTCGCAGGACGGTACGCTTTACGCCTATCCGTTTTCGACCTCGCCCTTCGCCGTCTTCGTCAACAACGACCTTATCAAGGCTGCCGGTGCCAAAACCCCTGCCGACATGATCGCTGCCGGCGAATGGACGTGGGACAACGCCATCGCAACCGCGTCGGCTGTCGCCAAGACCGGAAAGGGCGGGCTTGTCGTCCGCGATTTCAATTACCAGAACTGGCAATATCTCACTTCCGTCTGGAATGGCTGGGGGGCTTCACCCTGGAGTGCTGACGGCGCCACCTGCACCATGGCGGAAAAGCCGATGGCGGATGCCATTTCGTTCATCCACGACGCCATCTTCGACAAGAAGGCCATTCCGGGCCCCGGCGAGACGGTCGATTTCTTCGCTGGCAATGGGGCGATGACGATTACGCAGATCAGCCGCGCCTCGCTTCTGCCGAAGGACAAGCCATTTGGCTGGGACCTCGTGCCTCTTCCGAAGGGCCCTGCCGGCGATTATGCGCTGATCGGCCAGGCGGGTATCGGCGTCATGCAATCAGGCAAGAATGCCGAGACCGCGGCGCAATTCGTGGCTTACATGACCAATCCGGAAAATTCCGCCAAACTCAGCCAGTTCTTCCCTTCAGCGCGCAAGTCTTTGCTGAATGCGCAGGTGCTGAAAAAGACGAACCCGCTCCTCAGCGAGGAGCAGATCGAAAAGGTTGTCATCTCCGGCATCGCGACCGGCAAGGTCATGCCCGGCCATACCGGTTTTGCCCAGATCCAGCAGATCGTGCGTTCGAACCTCGACGCCGTCTGGCGGCCGCAGGCCGATGTGGCCGGTGCGCTTCAAAAAATCTGCGGCCAGATCGGGCCGCTCTTGAAGCGCTGAGGAGAAAACCATGGCTGTCGCGCAGGATATTGCCCGTACTCAGGATCGTCCGGCCCCGGCGTTCTGGACCATCGCGCGGCGCGACAGCCTTGCGGGATTCCTGTTCATCGCCCCGCAGCTGATCGGCATCGTCATCTTCGTTCTGATCCCGCTCGGGCTGGTGTTCTGGTATTCGCTGCATGAATGGAATGTGCTCGCCAACACCTTCACCTATACGGGTGCGCAGAACTACCGGATGTTGGTCGAGGACAGCAATCTTCGCGACGTCCTTGGCGCGACGGCGATTTTTTCGGCCGGGCTCGTCGTGTTCAACCTGTCACTGGCGTTGCTTCTGGCCGTATTGCTGAACCAGAAACTGGCTGGCATTGCGATATTCAGGACGCTGTTCTTCTCGCCGGTTGTCGTTTCGCTGGTTGCCTGGACGATCGTCTGGGGGTTCCTGTTGCAGAAAAATGGCGGCATCAACGGCATGTTGCTGATGGTCGGCATCGAAGGCCCCAACTGGCTGCGCGAGGAAACGACCGCGATGATTTCAGTCATCGTCGTCCAGGTCTTCAAGAATGTCGGGCTTAACATGATCCTGTTTCTGGCAGCACTTCAGGGTGTGCCGAAAGAACTTTACGAAGCCGCCCGCATCGATGGCGCGCCCGCCTTCAAGCAGTTTCGTCGCATTACCCTGCCGCTGATCAGCCCGACGATCCTGTTAACCTCGATCATTACGATTGTTGGCTCGCTGCAGGTTTTTGCGCAGATCGCAGTTCTGACCCAGGGGGGGCCGGGTCTCTCGACCACGGTGCTGGTCTATTACCTCTATCAGCAGGCCTTCCAGTTTCATTTCTTTGGCTACGGCTCGACGCTGTCCATCCTGCTGTTTGTGATCGTCGCCGTACTGACCTTCGCCCAGTGGCAGATGCGCAAGAGGATCGTCTTTTATGAAAGCTGACCTTTCCCCCCGCATGCAGGTCGCTCTTTACGGGGTGTTGTGCGTGCTCCTGATCCCGTTCGTCTTTCCGACATGGTGGATGGTGACGTCATCGATCAAGCCGATCAGCGATATCTTCGCCTTCCCGCCGCAATTCTTCCCGCAAAACCAGGACTGGACGAGCTATTCCAAGGTCTTCGAGTTGCAGCCTTTCGTGCGGCAATACTGGAATTCCGCCTATATCGCAGCTGTCGTGACGGCAGGAACGATGATCATATCGTCCATGGCAGGCTATGCTTTTGCGCGGATCCGGTTTCCGGGCGCAAATCTCATTTTCATGGTCGTGCTGCTTGGCCTGCTCATTCCGTCGGAAGTCACGATCGTGCCGCTGTTTCAGATGTTTCTGAAGGCGGGCATGGTCAACACACACTGGCCGCTCATTCTGGTGCCGATCTTCGGTGCGCCCAGTGTTTTTGCCACTTTCGTCATGCGGCAGTTCTTCGTGACGCTGCCCGCCGAGCTTGAAGAGGCGGCGCGCGTCGATGGTCTCGGGCGCTTCAAGATATTCCGCAAGATCGCGCTGCCGCTGGCAAAACCGGCGCTGGCCTCGGTTGCGATCTTTACCTTCCTGCACTCCTGGAACCTGTTCCTTGAGCCCATCGTCTTTCTCTCCAGCGCAGAGATGTTCACGCTGCCACAGGCGCTGACCCAGTATACCGACGCCTATGGCGGACCGATGTGGAATATCCAGCTTGCCGCAGCGACGCTGACGGCGCTGCCCGTGCTCATCGTCTTCGTGATTGCCCAGAAGCAGTTCGTCGAAGGCCTCGCCCATACCGGCCTCAAGGGCTGAAGAACCGGATTTAATCGATGGCTAACGTAATTCTGTCCGACATCCGCAAAAGCTATGGCGCGGTAAAAACCATTCACGGCGTCGATCTCGATATCAGGGATGGCGAATTTGTCGTCCTCGTCGGACCCTCCGGCTGCGGCAAGTCGACCCTGCTGCGGATGGTCGCCGGTCTCGAAACGATCACGGGTGGCGAACTCAAGATCGGCGAGCGGATCGTCAACGATCTCGATCCCAAGGACCGCGACATCGCCATGGTGTTCCAGTCATACGCTCTTTATCCGCATATGACGGTCGCAACCAATATGGGCTTTTCGCTGGAACATCGCGGCTCAAGCAAACAGGAAATCGCCGAGAAGGTGAACTGGGCGGCGGAGATCCTTGGTCTCACCGCATTGCTCGACCGTTATCCCCGCCAGCTCTCAGGCGGTCAGCGCCAGCGTGTTGCAATGGGTCGCGCAATCGTTCGCAATCCGCAGGTGTTCCTGTTCGACGAGCCCCTCTCAAACCTTGATGCCAAACTGCGCGTCGTGATGCGTGGCGAGATCAAGGCCTTGCATCAGAAACTCAGGACCACCACGATCTATGTGACGCATGACCAGGTGGAGGCGATGACGATGGCTGACAGGGTCGTCGTGCTGAACGCCGGCCGTGTCGAGCAGGTCGGCACGCCGCTCGAACTTTACGACCGTCCGGCAAACCAGTTCGTTGCCGGCTTCATAGGCTCACCTTCCATGAATTTTCTGCCCGGCGTGATATCGCAAGCCGGTTTTGAAACCGGCGGTGTGGTCTTGCCATTGCCGGCCGCTGCCGCCGCTCTTGCGGGAAAAGGGGCGACTTATGGCATCCGGCCCGAGCACCTCGCCCTTGATCCCTCCGGCGTACCGGCCGAGATCCTGCTCGTCGAACCGCTGGGATCGGAAACGCAGGTCACCATGACACTGGGTGGTTCGCGGGTGCTCGGCGTTTTTCGCGAACGCATAGGCCAGGCGGTCGGCGAGGAGATAAGGATATCCCCGTCTTTGGACGGCATTCATCTGTTTTCGGACGAGAACGGCAATCGGCTGAACTGAGCCCCGGCGCGCGTCCAGACAGGTCCGGCCGCGGCATTGCCAACTCCGCGACCGATCATCTCAAAGAAAGCTGCTTTCGAACAGCTCGCCTGAATAGGCGGCATGGGTAACGCCTGCTTCAAGGTCGGCCTTGGTCAGCTCATCCACAAAAACGCCGTTCTGCATCACCAGCACGCGGTCGCACATATGGGCGATGACAGCCAGATCATGGCTGACGAGAACAAAGGTCAGATCGCGTTCTTCGCGCTGGTCGGCAAGAAGGTTGAGGATTTCGGCCTGAATGGAAACGTCGAGCGCAGAGGTCGGCTCGTCGAGCAGCAGGATAGGTGGTTCGAGGATCAGCGCGCGGGCGATTGCCACGCGCTGTCGCTGACCGCCGGAAAGTTCATGCGGGAACCGCTCGGCAAAATGCGCAGGCAGGCCAACCTGTTGCAGGGCGGCGGGAACCTTCGACCAGCCGTCGCCAAGCCCCATGGCGCGGATGGGCTCGGCCAGAGCCCGACCGATGCGGTGGCGAGGATGCAGCGAACCGTAGGGATCCTGAAACACCATCTGGGCCAGGTTCAGTTCGTCGCGGCTGCGGGTCTTGCCGACCGGTTTTCCATTAAAGCTTATCGAGCCGGTCCAGCCACCCTCCAGACCTGCCAGCGAGCGCAGCAAGGTCGATTTGCCGCAGCCGCTTTCGCCGACGATTCCGAGGGTTTCGCCTTTGTTGACCGTAAGGCTGACGCCGCGTACGACGTGGTTACGTTTTTCCTTGGCGCCGTAGACGACGTCGAGCTTGTCTACCGTGATCATCGCATCACCTCCGCATCGATTGCCTGACGATCCAACACCTTGAGGCGCCTGACCGGATTGCGGGGATCGGGCATGGCCGCGATCAGGCCGCGCGTATAGGGATGCCGCGCATCTTCAAGCTTCGTCAGCGTTTCCACGACGCGCCCGCCATACATGACCAGCACGCGTTCGCAGAACGCCGCCACCATGCGGATGTCGTGGCTGATGAGGATAAGGCCGGAATTGTTCTCGCGCACCATCTCGTCCAGAAGCAGAAGTACATCCTTGCGCACGCTGACATCGAGGGCCGCGGTCGGTTCGTCGGCGATGACAAGCTTCGGCTTGGCGAGCAGCATCATGGCGATCATCACCCGCTGCCCCATGCCACCCGATATCTGGTGTGGATAAAGCGCCATGACGCGGTCGGGATCGTTGATACGTACGCGCAGCAGCATGTCGCGCGCGGCAGCCCTTGCCCCCTGGCCGGTAAGCGCCAGATGCAGTTCGGCGGCTTCCGCCACCTGTTTGCCGATGGGCAGCACCGGGTTCAGCGAATAACGCGGGTCCTGCATGATCAGCGCCATCTCGCTGCCGCGGATCGCGCCCATCTGCCGTTCGGTTTTTGTGAGCAGCGGTTTGCCGAGAAAATCCATTTTCTCCGCCGTCACCGTCGCGCTCTTTGGCAAAAGGCGCATGGCGGCCCGGCCGGTGGTGGATTTGCCGGAACCGGACTCACCGACGATACCGACCCTTTCGCGGCCGACGTCGAAATTGACGTTGGAAACGGCGGAAATGGCATTGCGCCCAAAACGGACATTGAGGTCGCGTACCGAGAGTATGGGAGTGCTGTCAGGAACGGGCATGACGCGGATCCAGAAGGTCGCGCAGCGTATCGCCGGCGATGTTGAAGGCAAGGCTCGTCAGGAGGATGGCAATGCCGGGCATGACGGCGACCCACCAGTAATCGAGCATGAATTTGCGGCCGCTGGAGATCATCGCACCCCATTCAGGCAGCGGCGGCTGCGCCCCAAGGCCGAGAAAGCCGAGCGAAGCAGCCGTCAGGATGATGCCCGCCATGTTCAGCGTGAGGCGAACGATGACCGAGGGAATGCACATCGGCGCGATATAGAGAAACAGGATGCGCAGCGGCGAGGCACCGCAGAGGCGGGCGGCGGCCACATAATCGGTGTTTCGCACCACCAGTGCTTCCGCGCGGGCGAGACGCGCAATCGGTGGCCACGCCGTCAGCGAGATCGCGATGATCGCTGTTCCGAGACCGGCTCCCATCGCTGCCGCAAAGGCAAGTGCGAGCACGAGCGAGGGGAAGGAGAGGACGATATCGGTCGCGCGCATTAAGATGGCATCGGTGCGCCCGCCGAAGAAACCCGCCATGACACCAATCGCAAGGCCGATCGGACCAACGATGACCGAGACCGACAGGACGGTCTGGATGGTGATGCGGGTGCCGTAGACGAGCCGGCTGAAAATATCGCGGCCAAATTCGTCGGTTCCGGCCAGATGCGCCCAGCTTGGCGGCTGAAGCGCGTTTTCGAGCGCCTGACGGGCAGGATCGTAAGCCGCAATGAGCGGAGCGAAAATGGTGACCAGAACCAGAACCGCCAGAATGGCGAAGCCGAACATCCCAAGTGGCTCGTCTGCGAGCTTCCTAAGTGTCCGCACGGTTGTGGTCGACAGTCGCGACAGGACGCCGGGGCGATCGACGGTATTGTTTTGCGCGATATCGGTCATCGTGCGGCCTCCCGTGTACGGGGATCAAGCGTGGTGTAGGCCAGATCGGCGAGGAAGTTGAGCAACATGAATATGACGCCGATGACGATCGTGGCGGCGAGGATTGCATTCATGTCGCCGATGAGCAGCGCATTGGTCATATATTGGCCGATGCCCGGCCAGGAAAAGACGATCTCGGTCACCACGGCGCCTTCCAGCAGATTGCCGTAGGAAATTGCCAGAACGGTGATGAGCTGCACGGCGATATTGGGCAGTACATGGCGGGTTATGGTGCGTGCGGGGCTGACACCTTTGGCCCGCGCCGCGATAACATAGTCCTGGCTCAGCTGTTCGAGGGTGAAGGCCCTCGTCATGCGGGTGATATAGGCCATGGCCATATAGGCAAGGATTACGGCCGGCAGGATGATGTGTCCGAGCGCGTTCCAGAAGATTTCCGTCTCGCCCGCAAGCAGGCTGTCGACCAGCATCAGGCCGGTTCTGGGTTCCACAAGACCCTCGTAGAACACGTCCACCCGGCCGGGCCCTCCGACAAGATTGAGACTGGCATAAAAAATGACGAGCCCGACAATGCCGAACCAGAAGACAGGTATCGAATGTCCAACCAGCGCAAAGACGCGCGCGAACTTGTCGATGAACGTATCGCGAAACAGGGCTGCTGCAAGACCGAGGGGAACGCCGATGATCGTCGAGATGATGATCGCCAGCGTCGCGAGTTCGAAGGTTGCGGGGAAGGCCTGCGCCAGATCGCGCGTCACGGGATTGCCTGTCAGGATCGCGATACCGAAATCCCCATGCAGCAGACCACGCAAGTAAATGAAGAACTGCTGATAAAGTGGCAGATCAAGGCCAAGCCGCGCCCTCATGGCCTCATAGGCCTTTGGATCGGCAAGCTCGCCGACGATTGCTCCGACCGGATCGGTCGGCATCACACGGCCTATGATGAAGGTGATGCAGAGCAGGATGAAGAGGCTGACGATCAGTTGCAGAAAACGATGCCCAAGCCCGCGCAGTGAAATCTCCGTCATTGCTGGCCGCGCTTCCTTGAGAGAAATCCGTCAGGGGCCGGCCCTTTGCCCGCTGCTCGCCGCAGACGCGCAATTCTCTTTTGTAAAAACTCTTGATGGTACTTCATCCCAACCCCTCCCTGAGTTAACATGAAAACATATGACGTGCCGCCACGTCATCATATGAGTAACGAAGGGATTCGTATTCTGCAAGAGGGAAGACTGGCATGATTGGCGACAAAGCGAGGCCGCGGGAGAGGCGGGCGCAACAGATCATCGATAATCTCAGCGCAGAAATTCGCAGTGGAAAACTGAAAAATGGCGACCAGCTTCCCACGGAGCCGCAATTGGAACGCGCTTATGGCGTGAGCCGGACGGTGGTCCGCGAAGCGATTGCCGATTTGCGTTCTGCCGGTTACGTCGTGCCTATCCAGGGTAAGGGGGTTTTTGTCAGTAGCGACAGTGAATGGGCCGGCGTGAAACTGACGCAGTCTGATGTTGGAACCATTGCCGAGACGCTGGAAATGCTGGAGTTCCGCCTGGCAACGGAAGGGGAGGCGGCGGCGATCGCAGCCTATCGCCGGACGGCCCAGCAGGAAGCGGCAATCTCGGCGGCGCACCGGAAAATGGCCCGTGCCATCGGCGCTGGCGAATCGACCGTCGATGCGGATTACGAATTCCATTCGGCCATCGCGACCGCAACCAATAACCGCTTCTATCTGGAGGCATTGCGCCAGTTCGGTTCACGCTCGATACCGCGTGGGCAGTTCCCAACGCTGCCTGAAACCGGCGACGCGAATTATCTTCGCAAAGTCCAGGCCGAGCACGAGGCAATCCTGCGCGCCATCGTCGAGCAGGATCCCGATGCGGCCCGAAAAGCCATGCGTGAACACATGCTGGCTAGCCAGCGGCGATACAGGCTGCTCTCGGAGGCGCAATAGCATCTCGACACTCATCTTATTTCATGCGATGTCATATGATGACTTGTATGGAGAGAGGAGAGAATCGATGTATGTCGGCACCCAGGTTGCTGCGCGCGATGACGAGGATTACAAGGTCTGGGCGCAGCTCGGCGTCAAAAACATCAGCGCGGATCCGCCCGGAGCACCCGCGAGCTGGACTTTCGAGGATTTCGAGCGCCACCGTGACAAGGTCGAAAGCTTTGGCCTTGTCCTCGATATGGTGCAACTGCCGTTGCCGTCCCGGCCCATCGAGCAGGCGTCATATCCCGATATCCTGCTTGCCGGCCCGGACCGCGACCGGCAGATCGATGCCGTCTGCGCGATGATCGAAAATATCGCGAGGGCCGGAATTCCTGCCGCGAAATACAATCTCAACCTCATTGGCATTCCGCGCACGGAGATGGAGCGCGGCCGTGGCGGTTCGCTCAACGAGGCATGGCGCTGGGACAAGGCTGACCATGATGCCGCACCGGGCCTCGCCGGCGTTCTGTCAGAAGACGAGAACTGGGAACGCATCGACTACTTCCTCGAGCGCGTCGTGCCGGTTGCTGAAAGCAACAGGGTGCGTCTCGCCTGCCACCCCCATGATCCCTATACACCGCCAGGCTACAGGGGCGTCACCCGTGTGCTCGGCACAGTCGATGGGCTGAAGAAGTTCGTGCAGATGCGCGAGAGCCCCTATCACGGCCTGAATTTCTGCCAGGGGTCAATCGGCGAGATGCTTGATGATCCGCGCGAGGAGATCGACGACATCATCCGCTGGTTCGGCAGCCGCGACAAGATTTTCAACGTCCACTTCCGCAACATCAGCGGCGGGAAATTGTCCTTCATGGAGACTTTCCCCGATGAGGGGGACATGGACATGGTGCGCTCGCTGAAACTCTATCACGAACTCGGTTATCGCTACATGATCATGCCGGACCATGTGCCGACGATTGCCGGACGCGATCCCGTCGGCGTCGCTTTCGCGTTCTGCTACGGCTACATCGCAGCCTTGATCGAAGCACTTGATAACAAACATCTTTGACCGCTTTGGCCCGCGACGCCCCGCTGCGTCGCGGCTTTTCCCGAACATCAATTACCGATCTGTAGGAGGAGCAGGTATGAAAAAAACATTGATCCGTCTCGCATTCACCACCGTTCTTGGCGCTATGCTCGTGCAGGGATCGCCCGTCGCGGCCAAAACCCCCAACGACCAGCTGGTTATCGGCACGTCGCTGGCCCAGGTGCTGTCACTCGACGCCCATCAGGCCACCGAGGCAAAAGCCAACGAAATCATGGCCAATCTTTATGATCGCCTGATCTCGGTGGACGGTTCCGGCAAGGTTTCGCCACAGCTCGCCGAGCGCTGGGAAACGGATGAGAAAGGCATCACCTTTCATCTTCGCGAGGCGAATTTCGCCTCCGGTAACCCGGTGACCTCGGCCGATGTGGTTTATTCGCTCAGCCGCCTTCTGAAGATGAACCAGGCGGCCGCAGCTAACCTCAAGCGCGTGGGCTACAATGCCGACAATATCGACAAGCTGGTAAGTGCTCCGGATGAAAAAACGGTTCGCGTCGATCTTTCGGGTGAAACGACTTCGGAATTGCTGCTCTATCGCCTCGCCATGGTCATTGCCAGCGTGGTCGACAGCAAGGAACTGAAGTCCCACGAGGTCAATGATGACTGGGGGAATGCATGGCTGAGAACGAATTCGGCCGGCTCCGGCCCGTTCACCCTCAACCGCTGGTCGCCGAATGAGATCATCATTCTGGAGGCGAATAAGGACTATGTGGCCGGTAGCCCCAAAATGCGCCGCGTCATCGTGCGGCATGTGCCGGAAAGCCAGGTTGAGCGCCTGATGCTGGAGCGCGGCGATATCGACATCGCCAGCGCGCTGACGGCTGCGGATCTCGCGACCTTCAACAACAAGGACGGTTTCCAGATCCAGCGTGTGCCGACGGGCGGTTTTTACGTCCTGTCCATGAATGCCGGCAAGGAGCCCCTGTCCAACCCCAAGGTCCGCGAAGCGATCGCCTACGGCATCGACTACAAGGGCATGGAAAAAACCATCATGGGTCCCTACGGGCGGGCGCGCACGGTGCCGGTACCAGAGAATTTCGAATATGCCATTCCGAGCCCGGATTGGAAGCTCGACGTGGAGAAGGGAAAAGCGCTCCTCAAGGAGGCCGGCTACGAGAACGGTTTCACGCTCAATCTGAAGACGATCGCGCAGACGCCGCGCATCGACCTCGCCACTGCGATCCAGGCCACGCTCAGCCAGATTGGTATCAAGGTCAATATCCAGCAGGGTAACGGCTCGGACGTGATTGCCGCGCACCGCGCGCGGGATTTTGATCTGCTCATTCCGCAGACCGGAGCCTACATGCCGAATGTTCTGGGCTCGATGGAACAGTTCTCCAGCAACCCGGACAACTCGCTTGCCGCCAACAACGCCGGCAATTTCGTCTGGCGCTCGGCCTGGCATATTCCGGAACTGACCGCGCTCACGGCAAAGGCGTCGCTCGAGCCTGATGCCAAGAAGCGCGGGGAAATCTACACCCAGATGCAGGAAATGTTCGTCGCGCAGAAGCCGGCGGTGCTGCCGATGTTCGAGAGATTCGAGCCGATCGTGCTGAATGCACGCGTCAAGGATTATGTGGGCCACCCCAGCCAGACGACCCGGCTTGAAAAGGTCACGAAGGACTGACGGCAAAGCATAATTTGCGAAACAGGTGACGGGCGGTTTTACCGCCCGTTTTTATGCGTGACTGGGCCCATGCGCCAGAGTCTTCTCCCGCACATTGACCAGGAATACAGCGCCTGTACGGGAAATAGTCGCGCACCATCCCGTAATTTCAGGGGGTTTTCTCAAGGACTTCATCGGTTTAGACCGTGCGGCAACTTTTCCTTCCGTCGGGCGAGAGTCGCGAACTCCGCTCACCTACCTCCCGAAGAATGCGTTGACGACTATGAACCTTGCACAGATAAAACTTCCGTCTCGGCCACTCAGCCTCAAACGCGGCGTCATTTCGGTGCCGGCAGCCTATTATTTCTCCGTTCCCGTGCTTCTCGTAATCACGATTGTCATGCTGGTAGCCGAAGGCCCGGGCGTTGTGCGTGACTACAAGATCAGCCAGGATCCGCTGGAGATTGAAAACGGCGATATCAGCGGCAGCTGCAAGACACGCAAGGCGATCTTCACGACCTGCAAGGCCGATCTTTCCTACGACCATGCGGGCGTGAGCTACAAGAAGGATGTCGAGGTCATGTTCGTCGATCTCCATTCCGGCGATTACGAAACCGGGCTGGTCATCTCCGCGAAGAACCCGGAACTCGCAACGATTTCGCTGGGTCTGGACATGCTCTGGAACCGCATCATTACACTCGGCGTGTTCGTCTTTCTGCTTGGTTTCGGCAGTCTCGCCATGCTGTTCACACTTGTCCGCATGCTGCGGGTCCGCCTGCAGCTACGCAACCCGGCCCCTTTGACCGTTATTCCGGTGGCGCTGACGGCCGTTGCAGAAAAACGCAGCCGTCTTTTCGTGACCTATGCCGATACGGTCAGAGACGATAAAACCAAGCGGCAATCCTTCACGCATCTGGAACGGGGTCGCATTCCAGTTGTCATCGGCAATACCGGCAAACAGGATGTGGCACTTGCAGTCCTGCATGGTAACGGCGCCTTGCCTGTCCTGCTTGACGATCAGCTGGAGCGGATCGACCTGACGGAACAGGAGCGGGCGGAAGCTCTCGCATCGCTCGCCCCGATGGTCGCGCACGAGACACAGGAGGCTGCCGCCGCCCAGGCCGCGTCGATGAACAAGGGGCCCGGTCTCCTGCGCCGGCTCGGGACTTTCGTCGCCATCCTCGCCGTCATCATGGTGGCGGTGATGGGCTACTGGCTGTGGTATGTCACAAGCGCTCCGTCGCAATTCAATTCCCCCGGCATGGACATCAACAACATGCTGCCGGCGGCACTCAACGAGTGGGGCTGCGCCCGCCTGCAAGAACGCTTCTCTGACGGCCGGGCTCCGTTTGGCTGCGCCGCTGCGGATTATCAAAGCTGGAAATAAAGGGTTTTCCTTTTTGCCGTCGGGTCGGTTTGCCAAAAGCGTTACAGCCTGGCACACCGGCCCGGACTCTACTCAGGATTCTTGTTGAGAAGAGGCAGATATCAATAGTTGCATTAGAGATTTATAAATAAACCACTTTCATAGTGCCATCGTGAGCGGTTCTTCAGAGGCTGGGAGAGTGCATCATGTTCACGGTGCTGGAATGCGTTGCCGTCCAACACGATTGGGAGATCGTGCTTCTTGCGGCATTGATCTGTCTGCTGGGAATGCTCGCCTTTTTTCACCTCTTGTTGCGCGCTGAGGAAAGTCCTTCCGGCCGAAAGCCCTATTGGGTCCTGGTTGCCGCCTTTGCGGCGGGGCTCAGCGTCTGGGCCACCCATTTTGTCGCCATGCTCGCCTATAAGGGCACTGTTCCCATCGGTTTCGATTTTTCCTTCACCGCTCTCTCGGCCGTTCTTGCCGTACTCGGCTTCTGGCTGGCGCTCAATGCCCGCACGCAGGCAATCTACGGCCCGGTGATTTCTGCCACCCTGGTGACGCTGTCCGTTGCCGTCATGCATTTCGTCGGAATGGCGGGAATAGATGTCGCCGCCACGGTCAGCTACGAATGGGGGGCTGTTCTTGGCGGTTTTGCCGTCGCCTGGGCGTTTTTTCTTCTGTCCTCCTGTCTGTTTCACCGCCTCGGCTCCTGGAAGCGCATCGTTTTTCCCGCCGCAGCGTCGATCCTTGCAATCTGCGCGCTGCATTTCACTGCGGTGTCGGCCACCGTTCTCTCACCCGATCCCTCCATTTCCGGACCAGACCCCGACAATCTCGGCCGGCTGATCATGATCGGCGCGGTTTCCGGCGTGACATTCCTGATCCTTTCCGCAACGGCGACTGCGGCGCTCGTGGACCGGTATCTCGTCGACCTCAAGGGTCTCGTCGACGCGACACTGGACGGCCTTGCGGTCGTGCGCGATGGCCGCATCGTCGAGCTGAATACGCGTTTCGCAGGCCTGCTGGGGCGCGGTGAAACGTCGCTGGTCGGAAAGAATCCCGATGAACTTTTCCGGGCCGCGGATGGGCAACCCGTCTATGTACCCCGTAATGCGCCCGTAGAGGCCATACGTGAGCGCGCCGACCGCGCGCAGGTGTTCGAACTCGCCGTGCGCACCATCGAATACCGAGGTCGTCCCTGCGAGGTCATGGCCATTCGCGACCTGACGGAGAAGCGTGAGGCGCAGCGGGAGATCGAATATCTTGCCCGCCACGATGTGCTCACCGGCCTTTCCAATCGCACCATGTTCCAGACGCGGCTGCGCCAGCAGATCGAACATTGCGGCGAGGGCGACGAATTTGCGCTGCTCGCGCTCGATCTCGACCGCTTCAAGGCGGTCAACGATATATTCGGCCACGCCGAAGGCGACAGGGTTCTCAAGAAAGTCGCGGCGATTCTCGATGAATGCGCGAGATCTGGCGATGTGGTCGCCCGGCTCGGTGGTGATGAGTTCGTCATTCTGACCGCGCGGCATACCAAGGCGGAAGAAGCGCGCCTGCTTGCCGAGACGATCCTCGCCATGTTCGCCCTGAAAATGAATGCCGCCAATGATCCGACCGCCGTCGGTGTCAGCATCGGTATTGCCGTCTTTCCACGCGACGGAAAGGATGACGAAAGCATCCTGCATGCCGCCGATCTCGCGCTTTATCGGGCCAAGATGGGCGGCCGTGGCATATTGGCCTTTTATGACCCACTGATGGATCAGGAGGCGCGCGAGCGTCGCCAGCTCGAGACGGATCTGAGGCTGGCAATCAATCGTGATGAGCTCGTGCTGAATTACCAGCCGGTCCTTTCCGTCGAATGCGGTGAGGTCGTCGGTTATGAGGCGCTGGTGCGCTGGCAGCATCCCACAAGAGGCGTGGTGCCGCCGGACGTGTTCATCCCGATCGCCGAGGAAAGTGGTATCATCATCTCGCTCGGCGAATGGGTGCTGCGCGAGGCCTGCCGTCAGGCGAACACCTGGGCGCCGCATCTGAAAATCGCGGTCAATGTGTCGCCGCTGCAATTTTCCCTGGCCAATCTGGGCCATGTCGTCTGCACCATCCTGATGCAGACCGGCCTTTCGCCCAACCGGCTGGAGCTGGAGATCACCGAAGCTGCCCTGCTGAAAGACCGCAAGGCGACGCTGACAATTCTGACCCAGCTCAAAGCGCTTGGCGTTGCCATTGTCATGGACGATTTCGGTACGGGTTATTCTTCGCTCAGCAACCTGCAGAGCTTCCCTTTCGACAAGATCAAGATCGACCGCAGCTTCATTGCCGCCATGAGCGATGACGACAATGCCCGCGCCATCGTGCGCGCGGTTATCGGCCTCGGCCGCAGCCTCGATCTGCCGGTAACGGCGGAAGGAATCGAAACCGATGCGCAATATCGCATGGTCGTCGATGAAGGATGCGCGCAGGCTCAGGGCTATCTCTTTGGCAAGCCGGATGTGGCGCCGGCACAGGCCGCGGGCACAACCACCCGGAAGAAATATACCGTTTGAAGAAGGCGCGGCAGCGTGTGGGGCGCGCTGCCGGCCATCTCCATGTCGGCCTCCACGCTCGGCCATTCATCCTCCCAGCCTGATTTCATGGAACGAGAGCCTGCGCAGATCGTTAGGATTGCGTGTGGCGCGCCGTGTTGTCGCTGCCACTTCCGGCGCCGGACAACCGCCCGGACAAAGCTGTCGGATCAGCTTTTCCCGGGCCGCGCGCGACGAATAGACACCTTTTATTGGGAGAGCCCGCAATGACAGACCGCCTCGAGCCCCAGGATCCGCGCAGCCAGTATCCGCGCCCGCCTTTTTCCACGCCGGAGCAGGAGATGCCGGGTCTCGTGACCAACATGACGCCCCTGCCGGATCATGGGGAGAAGAGCTACAGGGGCTCGGGAAAACTTGCCGGTCGCAAGGCGCTGATAACGGGCGGCGATTCCGGCATCGGCCGTGCGGTGGCAATAGCTTTCGCACGAGAAGGAGCGGATGTCGCGATCTCCTACCTTCCTGAAGAGGAATCCGACGCCGAGGAGGTGGTCGCGCTCATCGAGGCAGAGGGCCGTCAGGCGGTGGCGTTACCCGGCGACATTACCGATGAAGGGTGGTGTCGCGAACTGGTCGAAAAAGCGGCTGGCGATCTGAACGGCCTGGATATTCTGGTAATCAATGCCGCAAGACAGCAATATCGCGAGAATATCGAGGAGCTGTCGACCGAAGATTTCGACCGCACAATGAAGACCAATCTCTATGCTCTTCATTGGATTGCGCAGGCCGCCGTTCCTCATCTCAAGCCAGGCGCTTCCGTTATCACCACGGCCTCGATACAGGCCTACGAGCCTTCTGCAATCCTGCTGGATTATGCGACCACAAAAGCGGGCATCGTGGCCTACACCAAAGCGCTCGCGAAGCAGCTGATAGACAAGGGTGTGCGCGCCAACGCTGTCGCACCGGGCCCGTTCTGGACGGCGCTGCAACCGAGCGGCGGCCAGCCCACCGAAAAGGTGCGCAATTTTGGCAAGGATAGCGATTTTGGCCGCCCCGGCCAGCCGGTGGAGCTTGCGCCGGTCTATGTCCTGCTCGCATCGCAGGACGGCAGTTTTATCAATGGCGAGGTTTACGGCGTGACCGGCGGCAAGGGTATTGCCTGAGGCAATGACTTTGTCGCCAGCTGGCTGGTCGAGGAGCAGACATGAAAAGGCACGAACGACGTTCACAAACGGACGCAAAACCCTTCGATGTACGCGACCGGCTGATACTGGCCCTTTACGCGCAGCTGAAGGCGGAGAGGCAGACGAGGGAAGCCATGGAATGGGTCATTCGCAATGGCGGCCTTTCCCCTGAAGTGCTGGAGGCCATGGCCTCCGACCCTGTGCCGGTCCTTGCGGAAGCGGACGTTCCTGCCATCGAGCGCATTCTTGCCGCAGACCGGAATGGCGGGCGCTCGTCGCGTAACGACAATCACGGGCGGGCGTCATGACCAGGAGGGCAAGCTGGAAAGGCCATTTGGTCTTTGGTGATTTGAATTGTGAAATCGGTCTTTATTCCGCGCTCACCTCGTCGGAGAAAATCTCGTTCAACATCGTCAACCGCAAGACGGGGCACCGCGTGGAGCGGCAATATGTGGATAGTGATACCGGCGAGGCGGTCGAACGGGACGAGCAGGTCAAGGGCTACGAACGCGATAATGGCGATTACATCGTCATCGAGGGTGACGAAATCTCAAAGCTGATGCCGGAAAATGACAAGGTCATCCGCATCCGGCATTTCCTCCAGTGCGACGACATAGACAAGCTCTTCTTCGATAGGTCCTATTATCTAGCGCCGACACAGGAAGGTGGCGAGGAGGCGCTGACGCTTCTCGCCAGAGCGATGGAAGACGAAAATGTTGCTGCCCTCGGAGAGGCCGTGCTGTTCCGGCGTAACCGCGTGGTCCTCATCCGGCCGAGCGGCAGGGCGCTCGTCGCAACCACGCTGAACTTTGGTTACGAGGTTCGGGCAGAGAACACCGTCTTCAAATCCATCCCGGACATCGAGTTCGATGACGAAATGCTGGAACTTGCCGGTCATATCATCGAAACGCGGGCCGGCACCTTCGATCCCTCCGATTATAGCGACCGTTACAACGATGCCCTTGCGGAGCTGGTGAAAGCCAAGATTGAAGGCCGGGAAATCCGCAAGCGGGCGCCGCAGAAACATGACAATGTGATTGATCTCAAGGAGGCGCTTCGTCGCAGCGCAAGGGAAGACGCTGGAAAAAAAGCGAAGCCGTCAGGCCGCAAGACGTCGCGGAAAGCGAGCTGATCCATGGATTGCAGACCCATAACGCCAAAGGCAGCTTCGATAAGACCCTGAGCCCAAAAGGACGAAGGATAAGCCTGCTCAAGAAATTGAACGCGAGGAGAAGGCCGTGAACGACACCAGGCCGCCGCAGTCTGCCATCCAGTTCACTCACCCGGAGCGCCTCTACTGGCCGGATGACGGCGTGACGAAGGAAGGTCTTGCCGATTATTATGCCCAGGTCTGGAAGCAGATGGCGCCCTTCGTGGTCAACAGGCCGCTGGCGCTGCTGCGCTGCCCGGAGGGTATAGAAGGGCAGCGGTTTTTCCAGAAACACGCCTGGCGCGGCATCAACAAGGCCATAGAACAGATCAGGGATCCAAAGGACAAGGCCGGTGAGCCCCTGATCCGCATCACCGATTTTGACGGCATGATGGCGCTCGTGCAGTCTGCGGCGCTTGAAATCCACCCGTGGGGAGCGACCACCGCGAGCTGGGAAAAGCCGGATATGATCACCATGGATATAGATCCCGCCGAGGATGTCTCCTGGGAGAATGTGATAGAGGCGGCGCTCGAACTGAAGCGGCGTTTTGAAGCGGCGGGTCTGGCAGCTTTCGTCAAGACATCAGGCGGCAAGGGGCTTCATGTAGTTGCCCCGCTGAAGCCGCAGGCGGGCTGGACGGCAGTCAAGGCATTTGCCAAAGCCATGGCCGCAGAGATGTCGAAGGCCGAGCCGGACAGGTATCTCTCGGTCGCAACCAAGGCAAAACGCAAAGGCCGGATTTTCATCGACTATCTGCGCAACGGTCGCGGCAATACCGCGGTGGCGCCTTATTCGACCCGGGCGCGGCCGGGTGCGGCGGTCTCCGCCCCCCTCGAATGGTCCGAACTCACGGCCGATATCGGTCCTGCCCACTTCACGGTCAACAATATCGGGGCACGTCTTTCCGCACTGAAGAATGATCCCTGGGAGGGCTTTTTTGCCGCCGCGGAGGTTTTGCCGAAAAAGGCGCGCTAAGACCGCGTCTCAGCGCTTCTTTTCGGCCGCGATGCTTTTCTTCAAAGCGTCCATGATGTTGATGACGTTGCCGCCGGTTCGGGCCTTGGTGCCGGCCTTCTTGTTCGAGGCGGGCGCTTCATTGCCTTTGCTCTTGAGCAGCGACTTGATCTTTTTCTGGATCGGGTCCTGAACCAACGTCGGTTTCCACTCCGTCATCTGGCTGGAAATGCGTTTTTCCATGGCCTGCAGCAGCGGCTTTTCAAGTTTCATCTTCGGATCGAGAGCGTCGATGCTTTCGCGCACCTCCTCGCCGTAGTGCAATGTCCACAGGATGATGCCCTTGCCGGAAGGTTCCAGCAGCACGGCCCGTTCCCGCCGGTAGAGCACAAGCCGGGCAATGCCGAAAACGCCGTTTGCCGTCATGGCCTCGCGAATGACGCTGAAGGCTTCGGCGCCTATCTTGTCTTCCGGGCGAAGAAAGTGCGGTCGGTCGTACCAGATCCAGTCTATGGAGCCTTTTGGCACGAAGGTCTTGATATCGATGGTGCGGGTACTTTCGAGCGCTACGGCATCGATCTCGTCATCCTCGAGCAGCACATAATCGTCCTCGCCACGGGGAAAACCCTTCACCTGGTCTTTCGCCGCAACGGGGCGATGGGTGACGCTGTCGACATAACGGCTTTCGACGCGATTGCCGGTCTTGCGATTGAGAACGTGGAAGCGGTATTTGTTGCCTTCTGTCGTTGCAGGTGTCACCGATACGGAAGCCGTCACCAGCGACAGCTTCAGATAACCCTTCCAGAAAACCTGACGTGCCATTTCCCGCGATCCGCTTGCCCGTTGATCTCCCGGATCAAACAGCCACGGTGTGGTTTTTGTTCCGGGAGGGGCCGATGGAGCAGGGAGTCAGCCGAACAGCGATGTCAGCCAGTAAACGGAAGCGGAAATCAGTGCCGCGGCCGGCATGGTCACGATCCAGGCGATGACGATGTTGCCGGCCAGTCCCCAACGCACCGCGGAGACGCGCCGTGCGGCCCCGACGCCGACGATGGCACCGGTGATGGTATGCGTGGTGGAGACCGGGATGCCGAGCCACGTGGCGCCGAACAGTGTCAATGCGCCGCCGGTTTCAGCGCAGAAACCTTGCATCGGGTTGAGCCGCGTGATCTTTGAACCCATCGTATGCACGATGCGCCAGCCGCCGAACAAGGTGCCGAGCGCCATGGCAGACTGGCAGGAAATCACCACCCAGAAAGGCACGTAGAAACTCTCCCCGAGATGTCCCTGGCTGAACAGCAGCACGGCGATGATGCCCATGGTCTTCTGCGCGTCATTGCCGCCATGGCCCAGCGAATATAGCGAGGCGGAGATGAACTGCATGACGCGGAAGGTGCGATCGACTGCAAAGGGCGTCTGCCGCACGAAAAGCCACGATACCGCAAGCACCAGAAGCAGCGCGAGGAAAAAGCCGATTGCCGGTGACAGGAAGATTGCGCCGACTGTCTTCAGCAGCCCCGACCAGACGATGGAATTGAAGCCGACCTTTGCCAGACCTGCGCCAACGAGGCCGCCGATCAAGGCGTGCGACGAACTGGAGGGGATGCCGAAAATCCAGGTGACGATGTTCCAGACGATCGCGCCGATCAGCGCCGCGAAAATCACCTGCGGAGATACGATGGCCGGATCGATGATGCCGGTGCCGAGCGTTTCCGCCACATGCAGGCCGAAGAAGAGGAAGGCAATGAAATTGAAGAAGGCAGCCCACGCAACGGCATATTGCGGCCGCAACACCCGGGTGGAAACGATCGTCGCAATGGAATTTGCGGCGTCGTGAAGACCGTTCAGAAAATCGAAGAACAGTGCAATGGCGATCAGGCCGACAAGCAGCGGCAGTGCAAGTGCGACATCCATCAGACGTTCTCGATAACGATGCCGCTGATCTCGTTGGCCACATCCTCGAAGCGGTCAACCACCTTTTCGAGTTCGCCGTAGATCTCGCTGCCGATCATGTAGGCCATGGCATTGCCGGCGGCGCCATGGCGGCGGAACAGGTCTTTCAGTCCCTGGTCGTGCAGGTCGTCGGAGCGCCCCTCGACGCGGGTGATCTCTTCGGCGATCGATGACAGGCGCTGGGCATTGGTGCCGACCTTTTCGAGAAGCGGAATGGCCTCTGCGATCAGGCTAGCCGCGCGCACGATCTCATGGCCCATCTCCTTCATCAGCGGGTCGAATTCGCTCTGCTCGAAGAGACGGATGGTTTTGACCGTTTTGTGCATCATGTCGATGGCGTCATCCATGGACTGGATAAGGTCCTTGATATCGCCGCGGTCGAAAGGCGTAATGAAACTGCGTCGCACCGCAAGTAACACGTCGCGGGTGATGTCGTCCCCGTGATGTTCGAGGGCAACGATGAGATCGCAGTTTTTTTCGACATCGACGCCGCTCAACAGGCTGTCCAGGGCTTCGGCCGCTTTGATGACGGTTTCGGAATGTTTGCTGAACAGGTCGAAGAAACGATCCTCGCGCGGCATCAGTTTGCGGAAAAAGCTCATCATGCGAATTGGCCCTCAGTGGCGCTTTTAATGTTGTGGGGGGTAATTGTCATAAAACTGTCATAAATGCACGCGGGGCATTGATGCAACCCGGAAAATCAGCACTATCAACGGATATGAAATCGACGAAAAAAAGCCGGAAATCCCGCCCGGCCCGCCCCCTGACATTGCTTCAGCAGCTTGCTGCGGTTCCGGAAAAGCTCTTCACAGGCGCTTTCAGGCAGCAATATGCTGCGCTGTGCTTTAGATATGGCGGGGGCGATGACAATGTCGAAATCCTGCTCGTTACCTCACGCACCAGCGGTCGCTGGATCATTCCGCGCGGCTGGCCGATGAAGCGCAAGAAGCCCCATGAGGCCGCGGCAATTGAGGCTTGGGAGGAGGCCGGTGTTCGTGGCCGGGTCAGAAAGGAAGCGGTCGGCCGCTATACCTATCTCAAGATGCTCGATGATGGCGAAGTCGTGCCCTGCGTCGTGGACGTGTTTCAGATCGAGGTGACGGGCGCGGAAACCAAATTCAAGGAGCGTGGCGAGCGCCTGGTGGAATGGGTTCGCCCGGACGAGGCCGCAAGAAGGGTCAGGGATATCGAGCTGAAATCGCTGCTGGTCGATTTCAGGCCAAAGGGCAAACGGAAGGGCCCGCAAGGCCGAAGTGCATGAAGACCTGAGATCGTAGCCATCAGGATGTGAGGCCGAGCTTCTGAAGACCACAATCTCGGACGATCTCCGAAATATGAGCGAACTGCGCCGAAAGCGGGTTACTCTTCCGCCACACGATACCGATGGTGCGGGACGGTCGCGGTTCCGCCAGACGGAAGACCGAGACCGTGGACTGCCTTGTCTCCATGTCGACGGCCATTTGTGGAATGAGTGTGACGCCGATGCCGGCGCCGACCATTTGCACCAGGGTAGATAGTGAGCTGCCCTCCATCAGCACGCGGGGCGGCGCATTCGTGGTGCTGCAGAAGGATAGCGCCTGATTGCGGAAACAGTGGCCTTCCTCCAGAAGCAGCAGGCGCATTTCGCCGAGCTTGTCGGCGCTCGGCACGGGCATGCCCGCATCCTCCATCGGCCGCACCAGGATGAATTCCTCGGAAAACAGCGGGATTTCCTCCAGCGACGGTTCCGAGACGGGGAGGGCGACGATGGCCATGTCCAGTCGGGCCTCCAGAAGGTCTTCGATGAGCTTCTGTGTCACCGCCTCGCGCGGGCGTGCTTCCAGTCCGGGATAATGCCGGGTGAGCGTCTTGATGACCTGCGGCAGGAGATAGGGGGCAACGGTCGGAATGACGCCGATGCGCAGGCGGCCGCTGAGCGGCCCGTGCCGAGCCCGCGCCAGATCCTGCAGCTCATCGACCGATTGAAGGATCGCGCGGGTGCGGTCGGCAAACTCCTCGCCAAGAGCGGTCAACCTGATCTGCCGGTTGCCTCTTTCGACCAGCGGTGCGCCGATCAGTTCTTCCAGTTCACGGATCTGGAGCGAAAGGGCGGGCTGCGAAATGGCGCAGGCCTCGGCAGCACGCCCGAAATGGCCGATCTTGGCCAGAGCGTCGAAATAACGGAGATGTTTCATGGAGAGCGCAATCATAAGCTCAGCATATCGCCCCCTTTAGAATATACAATTGGAAATTATGGAACCCGCCTGCTAGTCATCGTCCTGACAGAAAGAGGCTGTAGCTGTGAAAGGCCGTCGGTGTCGCTGCGGTTGGCAGTAACCCGTTGCGAACGCTGATTCATACCGCTGCCCGTGTCGAACTTATTTTGTTTAATTGCTAAACCCATCGGAGGGCGAAATGGACGCAACTTCAAAA
The DNA here is from genome assembly GCF_900013495.1 of Agrobacterium genomosp. 2 str. CFBP 5494. Taxonomy (NCBI): domain Bacteria; kingdom Pseudomonadati; phylum Pseudomonadota; class Alphaproteobacteria; order Hyphomicrobiales; family Rhizobiaceae; genus Agrobacterium; species Agrobacterium genomosp. 2. The sequence continues at coordinate 241,081 of NZ_LT009719.1, read as the reverse complement.
CCGGCTGGCAAATGTCCCGTCATGCACGGAGGCAATACGGCTTCCGGCAAATCGGTGACCGACTGGTGGCCGAACGCGCTGAACCTCGATATTCTTCATCAGCACGACACCAAGACCAATCCGCTTGGCACCTCCTTCAACTATCGCGACGCGCTGAAGACGCTTGATGTCGAGGCCCTCAAGGCCGATCTTCGGGCCCTGATGACCGACAGCCAGGACTGGTGGCCGGCTGACTGGGGCAGCTATGTGGGTATGATGGCCCGTGTCACCTGGCATGCCGCCGGCTCTTATCGCGTAACGGACGGCCGCGGCGGCGCCAACACCGGCAACCAGCGTTTTGCGCCGCTGAATTCCTGGCCTGATAACGTCAACACCGACAAGGGCCGCCGCCTGCTGTGGCCAATCAAGAAGAAGTACGGCAACAAGATTTCCTGGGCAGACCTGATCGCGCTCGCGGGCACCATTGCCTACGACGTTGCAGGCCTGAAGACCTTCGGCTTCGCCTTCGGCCGTGAAGACATATGGGCTCCGGAAAAGGACACCTATTGGGGTGATGAAAAGGAATGGCTGGCGCCGAGCGACGGTCGTTACGGCGACGTGACAAAGCCGGAAACGCTGGAAAACCCGCTTGCCGCCGTGCAGATGGGTCTCATATACGTCAATCCCGAAGGCGTGAACGGCAAGTCCGATCCGCTGGCGACGGCCGCGCAGATGCGCGAGACCTTCGCGCGCATGGGCATGAACGACGAGGAAACCGTGGCGCTCACCGCCGGCGGCCACACGATCGGCAAGTCGCACGGCAATGGCAGCGCGGCCAATCTCAGCCCTGATCCCGAAGCCGCAGGCCCGGAATATCAGGGCCTCGGCTGGATCAACACCAAGGGCCGCGGCATCGGTCGTGATACGGTCGTCTCGGGTATTGAAGGCGCGTGGACGAGCCATCCGACCAAGTGGGACAATGGCTTCTTCGACATGCTGTTCAAGCATGAGTGGACGTTGACGCACAGCCCCGCCGGTGCATCGCAATGGGCGCCGATCACCATTGCCGAAGAAGACAAGCCTGTTGACGTCGAGGATGCCTCGATCCGCACCATCCCGATGATGACCGATGCCGACATGGCACTGAAGGTCGATCCGATCTACCGTGAGATTTCGCTAAAGTTCAAGGATGATCAGGATCATTTCTCCGAAGTCTTCGCCCGCGCCTGGTTCAAGCTGACGCACCGTGACATGGGGCCGAAATCCCGGTATTTCGGACCGGACGTTCCCGCAGAAGACCTGATCTGGCAGGACCCGGTGCCTGAAGGCTCCACGAGCTACAATGTGGCTGCCGTACAGGCCAAGATCGCCGCTTCGGGTCTTCCGGTCGCAGATCTGGTTGCCACCGCCTGGGACAGTGCCCGCACCTTCCGCGGTTCGGACAAGCGCGGCGGCGCCAATGGTGCACGTATCCGTCTTGCCCCGCAGAAGGATTGGGAAGGCAACGAGCCCGCCCGTCTTTCCCATGTGCTTTCGGTTCTCGAGCCGATTGCCCGTGAAACCGGTGCGAGCATCGCGGATGTCATCGTTCTGGCCGGCAATTACGGCGTGGAACAGGCCGCGAAAGCGGCTGGCTTCGATATCGCCGTGCCGTTTGCACCGGGCCGCGGCGACGCTTCCGCCGAGCAGACGGATGCTGACAGCTTCGCTCCGCTCGAGCCGCTGGCGGATGGTTTCCGCAACTGGATCAAGAAGGGCTATGTTGTCAGCCCCGAAGAACTGCTGCTGGACCGCGCCCAGCTTCTCGGCCTGACTGCGCCGGAACTGACAGTGCTGATCGGCGGCCTGCGCGTCATCGGCGCCAATTATGGCGGTGCGGCACATGGCGTGTTCACTGACAAGCCCGGCGCCCTGACGACCGACTTCTTCACGACGCTGACGGATATGGCCTATTCCTGGGTCCCGACCGGCAACAATCTCTATGAGATTCGTGACCGCAGGACTGGCGTGGCACGATACTCCGCCACTCGTGTCGATCTCGTGATCGGCTCGAACTCGATCCTGCGTGCCTATGCGGAAGTCTACGCACAGGACGACAACAGGGAAAAATTCGTCCGCGACTTCATCGCCGCCTGGACGAAGGTGATGAACGCGGACCGTTTCGATCTTCTGTAACGAGCCTGTTTGCCATTAAGAAGCGCCTCCCTGAGTGATCGGGGAGGCGCTTTTGTTTTCGACTTCTCGTAGATCGGCTTGGCGCCCTCACACGCGTTGCGCAACTGTGCTGGACGCGGCGGCGGCTCACCGACGGTCGGAAGACGGCACCGGACGCTCCGGGGATGATTTCTCCGCCCCTTGCGACGGCGTTCTGCCGCTCTTTTCATTCTCGTGGGCATCCGGTCCGGCGACGATGACGCCGCGGCCCTGTTCCTCGCGCTTCTTCTCTGCGAAGTCGCCGGGTTCCTTGTTGCGGTCCATGAATAATCTCCCTCGTTTGGTTCCTGTCAGGAATTCAACGGTCGTCCCGGGCAGAGGTTCCAGCCATTTGGGGGGAGAATGTTTCTATTCATAATGATCTTTGCTATTAACATGAATAGATAAGTCATGTTATGGCGGCGTGCAGGGTGATCGCCACGACTACCCTGTGCCACGTTTGTTTCCACGCCTCGGCCTCGGCTCGACAACCGGACGGTAATTGCATTGGGTTTCTGGCATTCCATGACCTGGTACACGGAAGGGATCAGCGTCACCGCGCCGGTCAAGTGGCGCCAGTTCGACGGGCTGGTCAGCGCTTTCTGGGAGGCGGAGAGCCAAGTGGGGGCGAAAGGGTATTATCTCGCCGCCGATCCGCGCATCATGATTTTCTTCAACGACGTCTCGTCACGGATCCGCATATCAAATCGCGACGGCGAGCTTTCGCAGCATTCGCGGCCGATGACGCGGGCGGTTTACGTGCCGGCAGGCGTGCCCATGTGGACGGGCAGCAACGCCACGCATCGTTTTTCCCATCTCAACCTGCATATTCACAAGGACCGGCTCCTGCGCTTCCTGTCCCCGGCGGTCGGCGGTTCGGCGGCCATGACCGCGTTACGCCGTCCGGTCGAGATACAGGATATCGGCGGAGTGGAAACCTTGGCGCGCCTGATGGTGGATGAACTGGCCGAGCCGCAGAAACATCCGCTTTATGCCGAAAGCCTCGTCGGCAGTATTGTTGCCGGCTTGCTGGATATTCCCGAACCAACGCCCGAGCAGGCCAATGGCAGGCTGACGCAGGCGCAAATGAACCGGTTACTCGCCCGCGTGGAAAAGCGCGGTGATGACCGCATGACGGTCGCCGAGATGGCCGATATTGTCGGGCTGTCGGAAAGCTGGTTCGCCACGGTGTTTCGCCAGACAACCGGCAAAACACCTCTGCAATGGCAACTTGAGCGGCGTATCGATGCCGCACAGAAACTTCTGCTGGAAGGCGATCTGACGGTGGCCGATATTGCTGCCCAGCTCGGTTTTTCCGATCAGGCTCATCTCACCAAGGCTTTCCGTCAGTCCGTGGGTAACACGCCCGCTGCCTGGCGACGTCTGCACAGGCTGCTTTGAAAAGGCGGGATTTGCGTCCTGATGCGTAGGCCGTGGTGGGCGACCGCCTGTTTGAATCTCGGGCAAGCCAGAGCATGACATCGTGCATCTGGAAATATCCACAATATATTGAAATTTTGTGGATATCTTACATCACCATGTCTTGCGCAGGGTAACCGAAAACGCCCTGCCTGGATTGTAGAAGTCTGCTCCGAACCCGCCATAAGAAACGTGTTTTTCGTTGAAAAGGTTGGAGACATTGACATCCAGCGAGGCGGTTTCCTGGATCTTGTAGCTGAATGCCGCATCCACGGTCACACTGCTTCCGGTTTCGACCTTGTTGGCGTTGTCGAAATAATAGGCGCCGGTATAGCGGCCGCCGAGACCGAACGTCATGTCACCGAAATGGTCGTTGCCCGCAAGCGTATAGTTGACCCATAGTGAGGCCTGATGTTCGGGCACAAACTGCGGCCTGTTGCCGACATTGCCGCCAGTGCCGTTTTCGGTGATTTCCGCATCGAGATAGGAATAGGCTGCCGTCAGGCTGAGACTGTCTGTGACCTCAGCCTTGGCCTCGAGGTCGAGACCACGCACACGCACCTCGCCGATCGTTGTGGGCAGGCTGGTGATCGGGCTTGTGACGGTGATGTTGTTCTTTTTCAGATCGTAGATCGAGGCAGTGAAGAGAGCCGGGAAAGCGTCCGGCCGGTACTTCACGCCGAGTTCGATCTGTTCGCCGCGCTCCGGCTCGACGGTGAGACCGGAGGCGGGCACTACCGATTCAGCATAGCTGATATAGGGCGCGATCTCGTTGGTTATCTTGTAGGACACACCAATGCGCTTCGTGAGTTCGCTGATGTCGCCGCTCGCCGTCGTGCGGTTCAGCCGGTTTGTCTGGTCGGTGTCGATCCAGTCGTTTCTAAGGCCGGCGCTGATGGTGAGCCTGTCGAAGAAGGTCAGGTCCTGCTGCAGATAGAGCGCTCTTGTCTTCTGGTCCGTCAGGGAGTCCGCATAGAGCGGCACGGAAGAGGGCGCGCCGGTATAGATCGGGTTCATCCAGTTGATGCTCGGTGCAGCGCCAAAGTAGCTTTTGCTGCCGGAGGTGTAGTCATTGTAGAAAACACCGACCAGGCTGCGGCTTTCGACGTTGTCGAACCGCGTGTCATATTGCAGGCGCGTGTCGATCAGGAAGTTTTCGGTCTCGGTGTCGTTGCCGAAATACGAACGATTGGCGATGGTCGAACCGTTGGTCGGCGTCGACGATATATAGGCATAACCGAAGTCCGTATTCGCCTTGCTGTAGCGGGCGTTGGAACTCAGGGTCAGGCCGGATCCGAAATCGTGATCGAACATCACGCTCAGCGAGTTGCGGTTCGTGCCGCGATAGTTGTAGTCGGGTTCTCCGAAGAAGCGGCTCCGGTCGAAATGCGAGCCGACGGGATGGCCGCCGCCACCGGGAACGCCATCCTTGTTAAGATGGTCGTAAACGACAGTCAGGCTGGTGGCGTCGGTTGGACGCCAGGTAAGACCGCCCATGAAGAATTTCTCGTCGTCGCGGGAATAGTCATATTCCGCATCGGCGTTGCGAAGCTTGCCGGTCAGACGATAGGACAGAGTGTCGTCCCCGGTGATGTTGTCGCCGAAATCGAAGCCGGTCTCGGCGCGGCCATAAGAACCGCCGGTCACATATGCTTCGCCGAAGCGCGCATGTTTCGGCACTTTTGTGGCGTAATTTACCGAACCGCCGGGGTCCGAAACGCCGAAGGTGGTAGAATTGCCGCCCTTTAAGACTTCGACGCGCTCATAGGCATAGGTTTCTTCGCGTAGCGCGCCGAAGGGGCGGCCGAGCGTCAGGCCGTCGCGGTACATGTAAGCGTCGAAACCGCGAATCTTGAAATAGTCGAAACGGTCGTCGGAGCCGTAAAAATCCGTGGTGACGCCGGCGGTATACTGCAGTGCTTCTTCCACCGTCTGCACGCCGCGCTGCTGCATTTCCTTGGCGGTGATGACAGAGACAGAGGCAGGTGTGTCGAGAATATCGGTCGCCATCTTGCTGCCGCTCGTCGTGCGGGTGGCGACGATCGATTTCTGATCATTGTCGCCGCTGTCGATGGTGATGGTCTCCAGAACCGTGCTGCCGCCCGTGTTGGCAGCCTCCTGCGCCACGAGAAGGCCGGGCGTGGATGCGGCAAGCGCCGTGCAGGCCAGCAGCGCCGCTTTCCCGTGGAGACGTCGCGCGGTTTTGCGGTTTCTGCCTTGGATTTCGATATTCATTGGTAGGTTCCAGAAATTAATGCCCCGATCGCCGTTTCCACGGACCACTCTCAATGCGCCCAATAACTTGAGAAAGTTTGTCCGGTATTGTAGATTTTTGCGATTTTGTACAAAACCCCGGAAATTTCACCGCTGTTGCGGAAGCATTTCCTCACCGGACTTGACGGGGGCAATTGAAGCTGAGAATTCAAGTCCACTTTTGAACTTTGAAAGCCTCGCTCATGCCCCGCCTGTTTTGTGGTCTTCTACCGGTCTTCGTGTTTTTTCTGTCCGTGATCGCACAGAATACAGCTGTGGCGGAGGAGACGGCACCCTATCCCGTCATCATCAAACACGCGTTCGGCACGACGACGATTGCGAAGAAGCCCGAGCGGGTCGCTACCGTCGCCTTGGCCAATCATGAGGTGCCGCTGGCGCTCGGCATCGTGCCCGTCGGCTTTGCCACCGCCAACTTCGGCGATGATGACGGTGACGGGCTGCTGCCCTGGGTGGCGAAGCGGCTAGCCGAGCTCGACGCGCCAAAGCCTGTGCTGTTCGACGAGGGTGACGGCATCGATTTCGAGGCTGTGGCGGCAACGCAGCCGGATGTCATCCTCGCGGCCTATTCCGGCCTCAGCCAGTCGGATTACGACACGCTCAGCCAGATCGCGCCGGTGGTCGCTTATCCTGTCTCGCCATGGGCGACGGACTGGCGCGACATGATCCGGCTGAATAGCGCCGGTCTTGGAATGGCCGCAGAAGGGGAGGCGCTCATCAGGCGCATCGAGGGTGAAATAGCCGAGGTCGTTGCCGGCCACCCGCAACTGAAGGGCAAGTCGGCCATGTTTGTCACCCATCTCGACGCCACAAATCTCAGCGTTGTCAATTTCTATACGGCCAATGATACCAGAGTGAAGTTCTTCAAAGATCTTGGCCTTGCGTCCCCCAAAAGCGTCGCGGAGGCAACGAGGCCTGGGCAATTCGCTGCCGGTATCAGCGCCGAGCGCGTCGATGCCTTCGACGATGTCGATATCATCGTGACCTATGGTAGCGAGCCGCTGCTGAATGCCATGCGCGCTGATCCGCTTCTCGCCCGGATGCCCGCCGTCTCAAACGATGCTGTCGTTATGCTGGGGCGCGATCCGCTCGGCACGGCTTCTAATCCAACGCCTCTGTCGATTTCATGGGTGTTGAAGGACTATGCCGATCTTCTGGCAAGGGCCGCCGGTAAGTCCGGGAAATCACAGTGACAGTGTCCGGATCCGGCAAAGCGGCTGCCGTGCTTTTGGCCGGGCGCTCGAACCGCGTGCGGATGGCGTGGCTTGGCGCGGTGCTGGCGCTTCTCGGGCTGCTATGTGCGTTGTCGGTTGCCATCGGCACGCGTGAGGTCTCATTTGCGGATATTCTTGGTGGGGTGAGTGGCCGTGTCGAAACGGTTGCAGAAGCGACGGTTGCTGTGCGCCTGCCGCGCACCGTGCTTGCGCTTATAGCCGGTGCCGCGCTGGGGCTGGCCGGCGCGATCATGCAGGGGGTCACGCGCAATCCGCTTGCTGACCCCGGTATTCTCGGCGTGAACATGGGGGCGTCGCTTGCCGTTGTCATCGGCATCGTCTGGTTCGGCATCGCTTCGGCTCAGGCCTTCATCGTCACGGCAATTGCCGGGGCGGGGGCATCCGCGATCTTCGTTTATGTTGTCGGTTCGCTCGGGCGAGGCGGGGCCACGCCGCTGAAACTCGCACTTGCGGGTGCCGCCACCTCCGTCGCCTTCTCGTCGCTCGTCATCGCCGTGGTGTTGCCGCGTAGCGATATCGCCGGCGGCGTCCGCGCCTGGCAGGTCGGTGGTGTCGGCGGGGCGACCTTCGAACGTATCGAGACCGTGTTGCCCTTTCTGGCTGCCGGTTTCGTCGTAAGCCTGCTTTCGGCGCGGAAGTTGAATTCACTGGCGCTTGGCGACGAGCTGGCCGCCGGCCTTGGAGAAAACGTTGCCGTCGCCAGAGCCATGGCATCCTTCGGTGCCATTCTTCTGTGCGGCGCTGCCACCGCCATTTGCGGCCCGATCGGTTTTGTCGGTCTGGTGGTGCCTCACCTCTGCCGCTCGCTGGTCGGGGTGGACAATCGCTGGCTCCTCCCGTTTTCTGCACTTGGAGGCGCCTGCCTGCTGCTGGCCGCCGATGTTGTCGGCCGCATCGTCGCGCGGCCCTCCGAACTCGATGTCGGTATCGTCACGGCGCTGGTCGGCGCACCCTTTTTCATCTGGATCGTCAGACGGCAGAGGGTGCGTGAGCTGTGAGCATGTTTCCGTCAGTCGTCGAAACGCTGGGTTTCAACCGCCACCGTCGGCAGGGCCGGCGCCGTGTCGTCATCTTTTGCCTGCTGACGCTTCTCATCGCATCTTTTGGGCTTACGCTGACGCTCGGCCAATCATTCACCCCGCCCGGTCAGGTGATCCGCGTGCTGCTCGGCGAGGACATCGCCGGCGTCAGCTTCACCGTCGGACAATTGCGCCTGCCACGCGCGCTGCTGTCGGTGCTGGCGGGGCTGAGCTTCGGCCTTGGCGGCGTCGCCTTTCAGATCATGCTACGCAACCCGCTCGCCAGCCCCGACATTATCGGCATTAGCTCCGGCGCCAGCGCCGCCGCCGTCTTTGCCATCGTCGTATTGCAGATGAACGGACCGCTGGTCTCGGTTGTCGCCGTCGTCGCCGGCCTTGGCATCGCCCTGCTGGTCTATCTCCTCTCCTTCCGCAACGGCGTGGCCGGAACGCGTCTGATCCTTGTCGGCATCGGTGTTTCCGCCATGCTGGAAAGCATCATCGCCTATATTCTCTCCGTCGCGCCAGCCTGGACATTGCAGGAGGCGATGCGCTGGCTGACCGGCAGTGTCAATGGCGCCAAACTTGCCCAGACACTGCCGCTTGCCATCGCGCTGGTTTTCTTCGGCGGCCTGCTTCTCAGCCGTGCACGGGATCTCGAGACGCTCAGGCTCGGTGATGATGCCGCCGCGGCACTCGGCGTTCGGGTCGGGGCAACACGCATCATCGTCATCGTCGCAGCCGTTGGCATGATCGCCTTTGCTACGGCCGTCTCGGGGCCGATCGCCTTCGTTGCGTTCCTGTCCGGACCAATTGCAGCGCGTATCGTTGGCAGCAATGGATCGCTGCTCCTTCCCGCCGCACTGGTCGGTGCGGTGCTGGTGCTGGCGGGTGACTATTGCGGCCAGTTCCTGCTGCCCGGCCGTTACCCGGTCGGCGTCGTCACCGGTGCGCTCGGTGCGCCCTATCTGATTTATCTGATCGTGCGGGTCAACCGCAGCGGAGGCTCGTTATGACCGGCCACTCTCTTTCCCTAAGCAGGCTCTCGGCCGGCTATGGCGACAGCCTCGTCATAGAAGAGCTGGACCTCACCGTCCCGCGCGGGAAGATCACGGTTATCGTCGGCGCGAATGCCTGCGGCAAGTCCACTCTGCTACGCAGCATGTCGCGGCTCATCACACCGCGCGCCGGTCAGGTCCTGCTTGACGGCAAGTCGATCCATCGTCTGCCTTCCCGCGAACTGGCTCAGCGGATGGGTCTCCTGCCGCAATCGCCGATAGCGCCTGAAGGTATCGTGGTTGCGGATCTCGTCAGCCGTGGACGACATCCGCATCACGGCCTGTTCGCACGCTGGACACGTGAGGATGACGAAGCGGTTGCCGCAGCACTCGTCGCCACCGACACGGTCGAGCTTGCCGAACGGCCGGTGGATGAATTATCGGGCGGTCAGCGGCAACGCGTGTGGATCGCCATGGCGCTTGCCCAGCAGACCGACATATTGCTCTTGGATGAGCCGACCACCTTCCTCGATATCAGCCATCAGGTCGAGGTGCTGGACCTTCTCACAGACCTCAACCAGTCGCGTGAGACCACCATCGTCATGGTCTTGCACGATCTCAATCTCGCAGCCCGTTATGCCGATCATCTCGTCGCCATGAGCGAGGGAAAGATGCATGTCTTCGGCACGCCGGAAGACGTGTTGACGGAAGAAAATGTCCGCCACGTTTTTGGTATTGAAAGCCGTGTCATCACGGACCCGACGTCGGGCAAGCCGATGATGCTGCCTATCGGGCGGCATCGGACCGTGCAGGGGAAATAATAACGTATCTCTTTGAGATACGGTTTCGTTGACTTCTGCGCGTATCTATTTATGATACGAACATCAAGAGGCAGGCGATGATCCGTTCTTTCAAAAACAAGCTGACTGCTTCGATTGACGACGGATCTGTGAAGAAGGGATTTCCCTCCGATATGCTACGCCGCGCCCAGCAACTGCTCACAATCTTGGATGCGGCAAACACGGTTGAAGACCTTCGGTCACCGCCCGGTAATCGTTTGGAAAAGCTTTCCGGCGACCGTGAGGGCCAATATTCGATCCGGATCAACAAGCAGTGGCGCATCTGTTTCGTCTGGACGCAAGCAGGGCCGGAAAGCGTGGAAATAACCGACTATCACTAGTCGGTTATTCTCGTGGAGAGGCTCATGACAAATCGGCCAAGGAGGGCCAGCGAGCATGACAATCAGTAAATCGCCTCCGATCCATCCGGGCGAAATCCTGCGGGAACTCTATCTTGAGCCGCTGGGGATGTCGGCATACGCGCTCGCAAGGCACCTCAATGTTCCGCGCACCCGCATAGAACGGATTGCGGGAGAGAAACTTGGTATCACCGCGGACACCGCCTTGCGTCTGGCAAAGTTTTTCAAGACCACCCCGGAATATTGGCTGAACTTGCAGAACGCTTTTGACATTAAGGCGGCTGCAGCGAGGCTGGAAACGGACCTTGCGAATATCAAGGAACTGGAAGCCGCGTAGTTGTCAGCCTCCTGTCCCATCACGGCCAAGCCGCATAGGATGGCGGCGGCATGTTCTGCTTCTGCCTTGCCGTTCTTCTGAAACGGCCAGGAGAGATCCCCTCGTTGCGGGTGAAGAAGCGATTGAAGTAGCCGGGGTCCTGAAACCCCAGTCGAAACGCGATTTCAGCGACTTGCAGCGAAGAGTTCAGAAGAAGATCGCGCGCCTCTGACAGGAGTTCCCGGTGGATATAGGCCTGTGGCGAAAGCCCCGTGGCCTTGCGGACCGCGAATCCCAGTCGCTCGCGGGTAACGCCGAGATGGTGTGCATAATCTTCGACGGCCCATTGATCGTGCTTGTGCTGGCTCACCAGAAGGACGAAACGTTCGGTGAGGCCGCCCGGGGTGGAGACGGCGGCAGCAACATCGGCGATGGCGTGCTGACAGACCCGGACAAGGGTGACGCAGAGCAGGCTGGCGATGATCGTGTCGGAACCGGTCGCTGCGCGGACATTTTCGCTCGCGATTGTCTGGAGATAAGCCTCCAGTTCCTTTTGGTCTTGTTCTTCGGGTGTCTGTACCAGAATACGCTGCAGTATCGCGCGTACGGCGTTTGCGCTCGTGCCCGTCGGCATCGCGTGAGCCAGCCCGATTTCGGTGGTCGTCAACAGCGATCCGCGGCTTCCGGCGCTCAGTCTCACGCGGCCGGCCGGGCCTATGGGCAGCCAGATGAGCCCCGGCGAAGGGACATCCAGCCTCTTATCGCCCTGCGTGATCTCCGCTTCCCCGACAGAAAGCAAAAGCATGTGGGCGCTGTCTGCTTCCAGCCGGAATTCCGATACGCGCAGCGAGGAGGCGAAGGTGCGTGCCGTGATCTCCACGCGATTGGCGGCAAACTGGCTGTGCAGCGGCATTCAACCTCCAAAAGTGCAATAATGCACTACACTAGTGCATTTTATATGCAACTGTCATTGCTAAACTTCGATCTGCGCGTGGGGAGTCTTGAGGAGAAGGGCTGCCCGATCGAGCGCTTTGGGAGGAACATCATGAACAATTTGAAGCGCAGAACGCTGTTCTGCCTGCTCTCCGGTGCTGCCCTGTCTGCAGTGTCTTTCAGTCATGCCACTGCGCAGGACCGCACTTCCGTAAAGATTGGCTATGCTGTGTCAAAAAGCGGCGCCAATGCCACCGGCGCGGGTATCACGACCATTCCGAACTACAAATTATGGGTGAAGGAGGTCAACGATGCCGGCGGCCTCACGCTGCCCGATGGTAAGCGCTTGCCAGTTGATGTGGTCGAATATGACGACCGTTCCTCGGCCGAGGACGCGGTGCGGTTCACCGAGCGGCTGGCCAGCCAGGACAAGGTGGATTTCATCCTGCCGCCCTGGGGCACGGGGTTTAATCTGGCGGTTGCGCCGCTCTATGACCGTTTCGGTTATCCGCAGCTCGCGGTCACCGGCGTCACCGACAAGGCGCCCGATTTCGCCAAGCGCTGGAAGAAGAGCTTCTGGATGCTGGGCGGGGGGCACGACTATGCCGTTGCACTGGCCGATGTTTTGAAAGCCGCCCGCGAAGCAGGCCAGATCAATGACAAGGTGGCCGTGATATCTGTCGCGGACGGTTTCGGCATCGATCTCATCAAGGCCGCGCGACCCGCGCTGAAGGAAGCAGGTTTTACGCTTGCTTATGACAAGACCTATCCGGTCGGCACCTCGGATTTTGCCGCGCTTGTGAACGAGGCCGCGGCAAGCGGTGCGGACAGTTTCATCGCCTTCTCCTACCCGCCGGACAGTTTCGCGGTAACGAAGCAGGCGCAGACTGCACGATATAATCCGAAGGTGTTCTACGTCGGTGTCGGCGGTGCTTTCCCGATTTTCCCGAAGGTTTCCGATGGCAAGCAGGAAGGTGTCATCAGCATCGGCGGCGTCGATGGAAGCAGCGACAGGATCGAGGATTATTTCAAGCGTCACGAAGCCTTCATCGGCACCAAGCCGGACAGCTGGGCAAGCGCCATCACCTATGCGAGCCTCGAAATGCTGGCCCAGTCAATCCAGCGTGTCGGGCTCGACAGGGCAGCGGTGGCGGGCGAGCTTTCGACGGGAAGCTTCGACACCGTTATTGGCCCGGTCAAACTTGAAGACAACCAGCTTCGTCAGCTGTGGTGGGCGGGGCAATGGCAGGGCGAGCGTTTCGTCGCGATTGCGCCTGCGGAACGTCCAGGTGCGGCCAAGCCCCTTGTCCCGAAGCCGCAATGGTAAGCCCTTTCCGGCCGGGACCTGTGAACCCGGCCGGAAGGCTTCGGCCATGTTCCAGACTGGAGACATTTCCTTGTTCTTATCCACCCTCATCTTCGGCTTGATGCTGGGAGGGACCTATGCGCTGATCGCGCTTGGACTTTCGCTGCAATATGGCATCGCCCGCATCATGAACCTCGCTTATGGCGAAGTGCTGATCGCGGCTGCCTTCATCACCTTCGTTCTGTTTTCCGGTTACGGGCTTTCGCCGCTCTGGTCGCTTTTCATCATCGTACCGCTCGGTTACGGCCTTTCTTTCGCGATCTACCGCGTCATGATGCGGCCGCTGGTGCGCCGTTCGGGCGGCTCTGGCCGTCTGGAAGTCGATTCCATTCTGGCAACCTTCGGACTGCTCTTCGTTATCCAGGGCATCATGCTCGTGGCGTTCGGCGGCAATTACCATTCCTATTCCTATCTCGCCGATGGAGTCGATATATTCGGCACGACGGTGGCAATGAACCGGCTTCTGTCTTTCGGCTTGTCCGTCCTGATTGGCGGTGGGCTTTATCTGGCGCTCACCCACAGCCGCTGGGGTCTTAACCTGCGGGCAGTGGCGCTGTCGCCCCGTTCCGCGCCGCTGGTCGGCATCGATGTGAACCGTGTGGCTTCCCTCGGCTTTGCTCTCGGTGGCGCACTCGCCGTGGCGGGCGGGGTGATGATCTCGATGTACCAGACCTTTTCCGCCTCCTATGGCGTGGTCTTCACCATGAAGGCGCTTGTCGTCGTCATCATGGGCGGTATCGGCAATCTGCTCGGCGCGCTGGTCGCCGGGCTGCTGCTCGGTCTCGTGGAAACCTTTGTGCTGGTTTATGTCGATCCCGGCCTCACACTTGCCGCCACCTACCTGCTCTTTCTCATGGTCCTGCTTTGGCGTCCGGAAGGCATCTTCGCAAGGAGGGGCAAATGATTCCGCTTCTGATCGGCCTCGCCGCAGCCGCGCTGCTGGCGCTTTCCCCCTTCTTCTTCGATGCCTATGGTGTCGGCGTCATCATCGGCCTTCTCGGTTATGCCACGCTTGCTTCCGCCTGGGCCATGTTCTCCGGTCCGACCCGCTATATATCGCTCGCCACCGTCGCCTTTTTCGGTGTCGGGGCCTATACGGTCGCGGTGCTGAGCGAGGTCTTGCCCTGGCCGCTCGTCCTCCTGTGCTCCGCCCTTGTCGGCGCGGCGCTTGCCTTCGTCGTCGGGCTTTCCACGCTGCGCGTCGCTGGCATTTATTTCGTGATCTTTTCCTTCGGCCTTGCCGAACTCATCCGCCAGCTCATCACATGGTATGAAGTGAATGTGACCGGAACGCTCGGGCGCTATATCTTCCTGCCGCTGGAGCCGCAGCATGTCCTCTGGCAATTGCTGGCGCTGGCCGCCGTTACTCTTGTCCTGTCGACTCTCATCGACCGCAGCAAGCTCGGCCTGGCGCTGAAGGCAATCGGCGATGATGAGGTGGTGGCCGCCCACGCAGGAATTAATCTTGCCCGCACCAAGCTGGCGCTCTTCGTGCTGTCCGCCACCATCATCACGCTTGTTGGCGCCATCCAGGCCCCGCGCTGGGTCTATATCGAGCCGGCCATCGTCTTCAATCCTCAGGTTTCCTTCCTCACCGTGATCATGGCCCTGCTTGGCGGAGCGACGCGCCGCTGGGGACCCATCCTCGGTGCTGTGCCGCTGTTCCTGCTGTTCGAATGGCTGGGCGCCAATTTCCCCAACCATTTTTCCATCATTCTCGGCGCTCTCTTCATCCTCATCGTCTTTGTGTTGCCGGATGGCGTGCTGGCGGCGCTGGAGAAGTTGCGCAAAAAGGAGAAGATGGCATGAGCACGGTTCTCGAAATTGCTGATATCCGCAAGACCTTCGGCGGGCTGAAGGCAGTGGACGGTCTGGGCCTGACTATCAAGGCTGGCGAGGTCGTGGGGCTGCTCGGGCCGAACGGTTCCGGAAAGACGACGCTGATGAACCTGATTTCGGGCGCGCTGAAGCCGACGGAGGGATCAATCCGGCTGGAAGGGCAGGAGATTGCCGGCCGGCGGCCGGATGCGATTGCGCGCGCCGGCGTGGCGCGCACCTTCCAGCTCGTGCGGCTTTTGCCTTCGCTCTCCCTGCTGGACAATGTCGCGGTTTCGGCCATGTTCGGGCCGCAGCGGTTGTCCCGCCCAGCGGCGGAGAAGGTCGCGCGCACCTGTCTGCAAAGAATAGGGCTGGCGGGGCGGGAAGTCATGCCGGCCGGCGATCTCACCTATATCAATCAGAAGCGCCTCGAACTGGCGCGTGCGCTTGCGGGCGAACCGAAGCTTCTGCTTCTTGACGAATGGCTCGCAGGCCTCAACCCCACGGAGCTGCAAGAGGGGATCGCGCTGATCCGGCGGCTGGCATCGGAAGGGACGACCATCCTGCTGGTGGAACATATCATGGCGGCCGTGCGCGCCCTTTGCCCGCGCTCCGTGGTCATGGCGGCCGGCCGCAAGATCGCCGACGGGCCGACGGCAGCGGTGCTTGATGATCCGCAGGTTATCTCCGCATATCTGGGAGCGGCACATGCTTGAAATAGATGCGTTAACAATCCGCTACGGCAAACATCTCGCTGTTGATGGCATATCGCTCAATGTTGCGAAGGGCGAAACCGTGGTTCTGCTTGGCGCCAATGGCGCCGGCAAGTCGTCGCTGCTGAAAGCCGTCGGCGGCATGGTTGTGCCGGCGTCCGGCGAAGTGCGCGTCGACGGTGCGTCGCTTGCCGCTGTTACTCCTCATCGGATCGTGGACTGCGGCGTGGCGCTGGTGCCAGAAGGACGCGGAATTTTCCCGGCGCTGACGGTGGAGGATAATCTTCGCCTCGGCGCTAATCCCCGCCATGCCCGTTCAGCAGAGAAAGTGACACGGGAGCATATTTTCTCGCTGTTTCCGCGTCTCGCCGAACGCCGGCAGCAGCTTGCCGGCACCATGTCCGGCGGCGAACAGCAGATGGTCGCCATCGGGCGGGCGCTGATGTCGGCACCGGATTATCTCTTGCTGGACGAGCCGAGCCTGGGTCTTGCGCCCATCGTCACGCAGGAACTTTTTGCCGCCCTGGCCGAGATCAAGAAGAGCGGCCTTTCCCTTCTGCTCGTGGAGCAGAATGTGCGCGAAAGCCTGGCGCTGGCCGACCGGGGTTATTTGCTGGAAGCGGGGCGTATCGTCGGGACAGGTTCAGCTGAAGCCCTCTCCGCCGATGCCGCCGTGCAACGGGCGTTTCTCGGCGGCACCACCGCCGCCATTGTCTGAATTCAGGAGGAAGACCATGCAGACTGTCAATCTTTTCATCGGTGGCGACCATTGCCCGGCCGCGAACGGAAAGCGCTTCGAGCGTCACAATCCGATCACCGGCGACGTCGCGACCAGCGCGGCGGCGGCAACGGTGGAGGACGCTACCCGTGCGGCCGATGCTGCCGCGGCCGCCTTTCCCGTCTGGTCGGCCACATCGCCCGGCGAGCGCCGCCGCCTGCTGCTGGCGGCGGCTCAGGCGCTGCTCGCCGCCGGGCCTGACATTACCCAGGCGATGAAGGAAGAAATCGGCGCGACCGATGCCTGGGCTGGTTTCAATGTAAAGCTCGCAAGCGATATGCTGGTGGAGGCCGCAAGCCTGACCACCCAGATCAAGGGCGAGATCATTCCCTCCAACCGTCCCGGCACCATGGCGATGGCGCTGCGCCAGCCGGCGGGCGTTGTGCTGTCCATCGCGCCGTGGAATGCGCCGGTCATTCTCGGCGTGCGCTCCATCGCCACGCCGCTGGCTTGCGGCAATACGGTGGTGATGAAGACTTCGGAGCTTTGCCCTCGTACCCATGCGCTGATCATCGAGGCGGTGGCGTCGGCAGGTCTGCCGAAGGGCGTGCTCAATGCCGTCTCCAATGCGCCGGAGGATGCAGCAAAGATCGTCGACACGCTGATTGCGCACTCCGCTGTCAGACGCGTCAACTTCACCGGGTCAACCCGCGTTGGCCGCGTGATTGCCGAAACGGCCGGCCGTTACCTGAAACCGGCGCTGCTGGAACTCGGCGGCAAGGCGCCGTTCATCGTGCTTGATGATGCCGATATCGACGCCGCTGTCGCGGCGGCCGCCTTCGGCGCCTACATGAACCAGGGCCAGATCTGCATGTCGACGGAGCGCATCATCGTGCTCGACAGCGTTGCCGATACATTCGTGCAGGCCTTCGCCAAAAAAGCGTCCAACCTCACGGCCGGGGACCCTCGCGAGGGAAAAACACCGCTCGGCTCACTGGTCAGCGCCGAAGCGACGTCACGCATAAGGGCGCTGGTGGACGACGCCGTGTCCAAAGGCGCAAAGCTGGTCGCGGGCGGTGGCGGTACCGGCACCATGCTCGATGCCATCGCCATCGATGGCGTCACTCCCGCAATGCGGATTTATTCCGAGGAAAGTTTCGGTCCGGTCGTTTCCATCATCAGGGCCGGCAGCGTCGATGAGGCGGTAAGCATAGCCAATGAAACAGAGTTTGGTCTTTCCGCCGCGATTTTCGGCAGGGACCAGGCGCGGGCGCTTGCCATTGCCGCGCGGATCGAAAGCGGCATATGCCACATCAACGGGCCGACTGTTCACGATGAGGCGCAGATGCCTTTCGGCGGGGTCAAGGCCTCCGGTTACGGCCGCTTCGGCGGCACGGCGGGCATTGCGGAATTCACCGAATTACGCTGGGTCACGCTGCAGGACGGGCCGCTGCATTATCCGATCTGAACCGGACGCCGGGGGCGGCTGCGGCGGCCTCACCGCCGCTCGTCGATCAGCCAGCCGGTGAGTTTTCTCACCGCGCTGTCGCTGCTTTTCGGCCGCATCAACCAGTAGCCGCGCCCCGGTGCATCGAGGCTGGGGCCTGCCGTGACCAGTACGCCAGCCTCGAGCAGTGGATCGACGAGCCCGGCCCAGCCGAGCGCAAAGCCCTGTTCTCCAATGGTCGCCTGAACCACCATGGTGTAATTGTTGAAGCTGATGTCGCCGCCGTCGTTTTCGGGGCCTCTCTGAACGCCGAAATGCTTGAAATAGGAAGGCCAGTCGAACCAGTGCGCTGATGAGGTATTTTCGAGGTGGATGAGTTTCCGCCGCGAAAAATCAGCAACGCCTGCGGGCGCCGGCGTTGCTGCCAAAAACGCAGGTGAACAGACCGGCGTGACTTTTTCCGAAAGCAGCAGTACGGCCCCGTCACCCGCCTCTTGCCGGGTGCCGAAAATGATCATCACGTCGCTGTCATGCTTGCCCTGACCCAACGGGTCCTGCGTGGCGACGATCTGGATGTTGATGTCAGGGTTGAGCGCTCGAAATCCGTGCATCCGCGGAATGAGCCACAATGACGAAAAGGCATAGTCGGTATGCAGGCGGATGGTCTGGCGTTCCTCCGTTCGCCGAAGCTGCTGCGCGAGGAGATCAATGGCATCGACATTGCGGGAGACGATCTCGAACAGCCTTTGTCCCTCTGCCGTCAGATCGATGCCGCGATGTTTGCGGCGGATGAGCGCCACCCCAAGCTCCTCTTCGAGCCTGCGCATCTGATAGCTGACGGCAGGCTGGGTGAGCCGCAGGGAGCCCGCCGCCGCCGTCAGGCTGCCTTGGCGGGCAACCTCGGTAAAGATGCGCATCCATCCGAGATCGAGCGGCCGGTCTGACATCAAATTTCCTTATATCCCTTATCGAAAAATACCTGCTTCACAGGCAAAAACAATGTGGTGTTCAATAAACTGGACTAATACAAGGGGAGCCGCAATGAAAACCGTTTCTCATCTGCACCGCATCGCCGCCGGCCTGTTCCTGTCCGTGGCGGCCTTCTCCACCCCGCTTCAGGCGGCCGATGACGCGTCCTGCAAGCTCGTACGTCTAAGCGATCCCGGCTGGACGGATATTACCGCAACCAATGGCGTCGCCTCGGTACTGCTCGATGCATTGGGTTATGAAGCCGACGTCAAGACGCTTTCCGTGCCCATTGGCTATCAGGCGATGAAGAACGGCGAAATCGACGTTTTCCTCGGGAACTGGATGCCGGCGCAGAAATCCTTCGTAGATGACCTCAATTCGGCGAAAGCTGCCGAGGTCTTGACGAAGAATCTCGAGGGCGCCAAGTTCACGCTGGCGGTGCCTTCCTACATGGCGGAGAAGGGCGTGAAGGATTTCGCCGATCTCGCCAAACATGCCGATGAATTCGAGAGCAAGATTTACGGCATCGAGCCCGGCGCACCCGCCAACCAGAATATCCAGAAGATCATAGACGCCAATGATTTCGGCCTTAAAGGCTGGCAGCTCGTCGAATCCGGTGAGCAGGCCATGCTGGCGCAGGTGGAACGGGCGGGCCGGGATAAGAAGGCCGTGGTCTTCCTTGCCTGGGCGCCGCATCCGATGAACGAGAAGATCGATATCGCCTATCTCTCCGGCGGTGACGCCTATTTCGGCCCGAATTTCGGCGGCGCAGAGGTTTATACGCTTGCCCGCACCGGCTGGCCGGAAAAATGCCCCAACGCGGCGGCGCTCTTCAAAAACCTGAAGTTCGATATCGGCATGGAAAATACCCTCATGGGTTCGATTCTCGGCGGAGAGGATTCCAAAGCCGCGGCAGCGGCCTGGGTGAAGGCCAACCCCAAAGCGCTGGATGGCTGGCTGCAGGGCGTTACCACGCTGGATGGAAAACCGGGTGCGGATGCCGTTAAGGGCAAGCTTGGTCTCTGAGCCGGAAAGTGGAAATGCCGCGTCCCAATATCCTCATTCTGATGGTCGACCAGTTCAACGGGACGTTGTTTCCCGATGGACCGGCCGATTTTCTCCATGCGCCGCATCTGAAAGCCTTGGCGGAGCGGTCTGTACGCTTCGCCAATACCTATACGGCCAGCCCGCTTTGTGCGCCGGCCCGCGCCTCCCTGATGTCCGGGCAATTGCCAAGCCGGACGCGGGTTTACGACAATGCCGCCGAGTTCGCCTCCGACATTCCGACCTATGCGCACCATCTGCGGGCAGCCGGTTATTACACCGGTCTCTCAGGCAAGATGCATTTCGTCGGGCCTGACCAGCTGCACGGCTTCGAAGAGCGCCTGACGACCGACATCTATCCCGCGGATTTTGGCTGGACGCCCGATTATGCCAAGCCGGGCGAGCGGATCGACTGGTGGTATCACAATCTGGGTTCGGTGACGGGTGCAGGGGTTGCCGAAATCACCAACCAGATGGAGTATGACGACGAGGTAGCCTACCACGCCACCCGCAAGCTCTATGACCTGTCTCGTCGGCTCGATGACCGGCCGTGGTGTCTGACGGTCAGCTTCACCCATCCGCACGATCCCTATGTGGCGCGGCGGAAATTCTGGGATCTCTATGAGGATTGCCCGGCGCTCGATCCGCAGTCGGAGGCCATTGCTTTCGATCAGCAGGACCCGCATTCGAAACGGTTGCTGGAAGCCTGTGACCACAATGCCTTCGATATTTCGCCGGAGCAGATACGCCGGGCACGCCGCGGTTACTTCGCCAACGTCTCCTATATCGACGAGAAGGTCGGCGAAATCCTTGGCGTCCTGAAGGCGACGCGGATGGAGGAGGACACCATCGTCCTCTTCCTTTCAGACCATGGCGATATGTTGGGTGAGCGCGGCCTGTGGTTCAAGATGTGCTTCTTCGAGGGCTCGGCCCGCGTACCGCTGATGATCGCCGCGCCAGGATGGCAGCCGGCATTGATCGATACGCCGACCTCGACACTGGATGTGACGCCGACGCTGTGCGGTCTGGCAGGGCTTGATATCACCTCGCTTAAACGCTGGACGGATGGCGAGGATCTGGCGCCGTTGGCTGCTGGCACCGGCGGGCGCGGCCAGGTGCCGATGGAATATGCGGCCGAAGGCTCGATCTCGCCGCTCGTCGCCATCAGGGACGGTCGATACAAATTGTCCGTCTGTGAGGCCGATCCGCCGCTGCTTTACGATCTGGATGCCGATCCCGAAGAGCGCACGAATCTCGCTGGCGATCCCGCTTTCAGCGACGTGCTCTCGTCGCTTTCCGCCGAAATTGGCCGGCGGTGGCAGTTGCCGGTGTTCGACGCCGCCGTTCGCGAAAGTCAGGCGCGGCGCTGGGTGGTCTACAAGGCGCTGCGCAACGGCGCCTATTACCCGTGGGACTACCAACCCTTGCAGAAGGCTTCGGAACGCTACATGCGTAACCACATGGACCTCAACGTGCTGGAAGAAAACCAGCGTTTTCCGCGCGGCGAGTGAGGCGGGCAAGGTGCCTCAAGCGGTGGTCGACACCCTCGGCGCGCCGCCCGCCGCCTGCACGGCAAGACTGCCCGCGGCAACCCCGGCTGTGAGGCATTGCTGTTCGTCCCTGCCTTGAAGCCAGGCATCAAGAAAACCGGCATTAAAGGCGTCGCCGGCGCCGGTCGTATCGACGACGGGTACGTCCTGGGCTGCCAGATGCTGCAAGCCCCTTCGACAAGATATCCACGCGCCCTGCGCGCCGCCTTTCAGCGCCACGACGGGAAAGGCCTCTGACAGGGCGTGGATGGCTCGTTCCGGGTCAGAATGCCCCGTGATTGCTTCCGCCTCTTCGAGATTGGGCAAAAACACGTCGACACCGGCACAGGCCTTCAGCAGCCCCTTGTCGTAAATCAGCGAAGCATCCCAGCTTGGATCGAGCGATACTGACAATCCGCTTGCCTTGGCGCGTGAAACCAGATCAGGCATCTCATGCAGCGTGGCGAATTCGGCGATGTGCAGATGCCGGGCGTTATCCCACGCGAAGGCGGCATCGAGCGTCGAGGGACGGGCGGCACCGGCGCGTCGCGTCAAAAATGCCCGGTCCTGGCCAACCACCGTCGCCACCGTCACCTGCGGTCCGGCATCTGCTGCATGTTCCAGAAACCGCAGGTCGACGCCGCTTTGCGCCATTTTCTCACCGATATCGCGCGAAAATGTATCGGTGCCGAGCCTTGCGAGCAGAGCAACCGGGCGTCCGACGTGGGCAAAATGGGCGGCGGCAATGAAGGCTCCGCCGCCGGGGGCGATTTCCATGTCTCGGGCAAACAGTTCCCGGCCGAGCACTGGCAGTTCATTAAGACCGGTGAAAATGAGGTCACAATAGATCCGGCCGATGCTGATGACGGCAGTTTTTTCCGTTGTCATCATGCGCGGCCCAGAAGCTTTTCCGTCTTGGCGTCAAAAAGATAAAGCGAACCTCGCGCCGCCTGGCATTGCAGCCTGCCGCCGACGGCCGGAATGGTTTTGCTTCTCGCCGTGGCGATTACCGAACTGGTGTCGGTGTCCAGATGGACAAGCGTCTCCGGCCCGAGCGGCTCGACTGCCGTTACCGTTCCTTCCAGGGTAAACGTCCCCTGAGCGGACCCAGACTCGCCAACAAGCAGATCATGCGGCCGGACGCCGATCAGAAGCTCACCCGTGGCGGACGGCGCGACGCTGTCGCCGGCTCTGGTTCCGCGCAGCAGGTTCATCGAGGGGCTGCCGATGAAGCGTGCGGTCAAGATATTGACGGGTGTTTCATAAAGTTCCGTTGGCGTGCCGACCTGCAGGATGTGGCCGTCCTTCATGACGACGATCCTGTCGGCCATGGTCATGGCTTCCACCTGATCGTGGGTGACATAAACGGTTGTCGTCTTAAGACGCTGATGCAAGCGCTTGATTTCAATACGCATCTGTGCGCGCAGCTGGGCGTCTAGGTTAGACAGTGGCTCATCGAACAGGAAGGCGGCGGGATCGCGCACCATGGCGCGGCCGATGGCGACACGCTGCCGCTGGCCGCCTGACAGGGCCGCCGGCCGCCGGTCGAGCAGGGCCTCCAGACCGAGCACCCGGCCGGCCTCCTCGATGCGGCGGTTCTTTTCCTCGCGGTCAAGCTTCGAGGTGTAGAGGCCAAAGCCGATGTTCTGGCGAACCGTCATATGCGGATAGATCGCATAGTTCTGGAAGACCATCGCGATGTTGCGCTGTTTCGGTTCCTTCTCATTGACGATGTCGCCGCCGATCTTCAGCGCTCCGTCGGAGATTTCTTCCAGCCCGGCGATCATTCTGAGGGTGGTGGATTTGCCGCAGCCGGACGGGCCGACAAAAACGACGAACTCGCCGTCTTCAATGGCAAGATCGATGCCCTTGACCGCCTCGACCTTGCCATAGCGCTTCACGAGTTTATTGAGTTCGATTGTCGCCATCATCGGGCTCCCGTCAGGGCGGTGAATTTCTCTGTGAGTTCCGCGGCCTTTGCCGCTTCGTGATCGGCGGATCGCCGTGCTTCCGCCTCGAATGCAGCAAGCCTGTTGCGATAGGTGGCAATCGCCTCCCGCATCGGTTCGGGGGCAGGGCCGCCGAAACGGCTGCGTACGGCAACGAAGTGCTCGGGCGAAACGATCTGCCTGAATTTTTCCTCATCGATCCCGGTTTGCCGCCCTGTCAGCTCATGGAACGCCTTGAGGAACGGCTGGTAACCGTCGTTCGGCAGATCGCCTTTCAGCGCGACGACGCTCTTGGCAACAGTCGCGGCAATCTCATGGGCCTGGCGGAAAGACAGGTCTTCGATGCGGACAAGCGAATCCGCCAGTTCCGTGATGGTGATACACGACCGGCGGATGTTCTGGTCGACCCTTTCGGGATCGATGCTGATCTGGCCAACGAGGCTGGCAAGAAGATCGAGAACCCGGCCGGCAGAGGCGAAGGCTTCGTAACCCATGCCCTGCGTTTCGCCCTCACTGTCATTCATGTCGGTGAAGGGCGTATTATGCATCACATCCAGCACCGTGCGCGCCCGCCCGAATGTCTGGCTGGCGAGGTGGCGCAGATGTTCAATCGGCACCGGGTTTCGCTTCTGCGGCATGATCGAGGAAATCTGCACCAGCGCATTCGGCACGTAGATCTGGCCAACCTCGAAACTCGTCCAGAACTGGAAATCCTGGATGAGCCGTCCGAGATGCAGGAACATCAGCTCGATCGCGCCATAGGTCGCGGTCGTGTAATCCACGGCGGCGATGCAGGAATAGGAATTGCGTAAGGGTGCAGCAAAGCCCAGCAATTCGGCGACCCGCGCCCGATCGATGGGAAAGCCCGAGGTGGTGATGGCGGCAGCGCCCATCGGCGAAAGATCGACGATGCGGCGCGCCTCCGCAAAACGTTCGATATCCCGGATCAGCACCTCGATCGCTGCCGAAAGGTAGTGGCCGAAGGTGGTGGGCTGGGCCGGCTGCCCATGGGTGTAAGCCACGATCAGCGTGGCTTGATTGCGTTCGGCGGCATCGATCAGCGCTTTCAGCAGGACACGCGCCTTGACGGTGAGCGTGTCGATCTTTTCCTTGAGGCCGATCTTGAACAGCGTGTGATCGATATCGTTGCGCGAACGGGCCGTGTGCAGGCGGCCGGCGACGTCAACGCCGATGCGGGCTTTCAGCTCTTTCTCGATCAGGAAGAAGAAATCCTCGACTTCGCCGGTATAAACAAGCTCCGCGGGTTCGATGGTTTTGTCGATGTCTTCGAGTGCGCCGGCGATCTTGGCCGCCGTCTCGGCATCAAGAATGCCGGTTTCGCGCAGCATGACGAGGTGGGCGCGGTCTATGCGGCGGAACCCATCTACGTGGTGGTTCTTGGCGCCGTCGAAAAGCGGGCGCAGCACGGTTTCCTTGTAGACGGGGTCGGGAAACTTGCTGGTATCCGACTGGCGCGGGTTGATATCGGTCATGATGTTATCCTTTCAGACCCGCCAGCATCACACCGCGAACGATGTAGCGTTGCAGGACGATGAAGACGATGAGGGTGGGGATGGTCGCAATCGCTGCGCCCGTCATGATCATTTCCCACTGGATCTGCTGTTCCACGGCAAAGCTCGAAAGGCCGACCGGCAGGGTGTAGAGCTCCTTGCTTGTCGTGACGATCAATGGCCAGAAGAATGCTGTCCAGTTCCCGAGGAAGGTGAAGATCGCGAGTGCGGAGAGTGCAGGCGTCACCAGCGGCAGGGCGACTTTCCACCAGATCTGGAATTCGTTCAGCCCGTCGACGCGCGCGGCCTCGATAAAGTCGTTGGGGACTGTCTCGAAGAACTGCTTCATCAGGAAGGTGCCGAAGGCCGTCATCATGCCCGGGAACATGATGCCCCAGTAGCTGTCGAGCCAGCCCAGCTGGCTGGACATCAGATACCAGGGAATGACGAGCATTTCGGTCGGGATCATCAGCGTCGACAGGATGGCGAGGAAAATGAAATAGCGGCCGCGAAACTCGAACTTCGCCAGCGTGTACCCGACCAGACTGTCAAAGAAGCAGTTGGAGACGGTAACGATGACCGCAACCAGCATGGAGTTGAAGAACCAGCGCAGGAAACGGCCGTCGGCCATGACCGTGATATAGTTGGCAAGCGTCGGTGCTGCGGGAATGAGCCTGAGATCATAGACTTGGTCCGCCGTCTTGAACGAGGTCGAGAACATGAATAGTAGCGGCGAAACCATGATCAGACCGCCGATGAACAGCAACGTCCAGGCGAGAATGCGACCGGGGCGGATACGGGCGTGGGAAAGTGGCTTTGCTTCGCTCATTTCTTTTCCCTCAGGACCCAGAGCTGGATCAGCGATACGACGAGAAGAATGGTAAACAGGACGACCGTCTGCGCTGCGGCATAACCCATGGCATAGGAATTGAACGCCGTCTGATAGATCATCAGCACAAGCGGTTTGGTTGAGCCGAGCGGTCCGCCCGGATCATTGGTCGTCATGTTGTAGACCTGGTCGAAGATGCGCAGGAAACCGATGGACGAGAAGACCACGAGGAAGACCGTGGTGGGTTTCAGAAGCGGAAGCGTGATCTTGCGCAGGATCGCCCATTCGCCCAGCCCGTCGATGCGGGCGGCTTCGTAAAATGTCGTTGGAATGGCGCGCAGCCCGGCCATGAAGATGATGATCTGGAAGCCAAGGCCTGCCCAGATGGCTGTCACCATGATCGAATAAAGCGCCTGGTCCGTAGAGCGGATGAAGGGTTGCTGCGGAATGCCGAGAATTGCGAAGACGTCGTTGATGATGCCGATGGGCGGCGGTTGATAGAACCAGCGCCAGACCCAGGCCATCGCGGCCGCCGTCGTCAGATAGGGCAGGAAATAAAGCGCGCGGATGAAACCGTGCAGGATGCGTACGCGGTCGAGATAAAAGGCGATGACGAAGGCGAGCACGAGGCTGATCGGCGTGCCGACGATGAGATACGCAAAGGTGTTCTTGAACACCTTCCAGAATTGCGGGTCCTTGAAGAGCTTGACGTAATTGGTGACGCCAATGAACTTTGCCGGCCTCAGCAGGTCCCAGTTGGTGAAGGACAGGTAGAAGGCCTGCAGCGTCGGGTAAAAACGGATGATGCTGTAAAACAGGATAGGGATCGCCAGAAAGCTCCATATCCATAAGAGCCGTTTCGTGCGCATGGAAAGACGGTCCCCAAAGGAGCCGCCGGGGCGGCCGGATACCGCCCCCTGTTGATCTGTCGCTGTCATGGTTGGACCTGCGGTTTTCAGGGTTTCGCCGCGTCGATGATTTCCTGCTCGGCCTCGGCGGCCTGCTTGATGGAATCTTCAACCGACTGGCCCTCGAGCAGGACCCGGTTGGTCATGTCAATGGCGTTCTGGCGCTGGGCGGCCTCATCCATGAACAGTGTCGTGTGGGCATATTCCAGACCCTTCAGGAACGGCGCGTAGATCGGATCCTTAAGGTTTTCTTCGGTCAGCGCTGCGGAGCGTCGCGCCGGCAGTTCGCCGACTGTCTTCAGCCAGATCGCCATGGCTTCCGGTGAAGAGATATAGGCGAGGAACTTCTTGGACGCCTCAAGCTCTTCACCCGTTGTCTTGGCGCTGATGCCGTTGGCGAAATAGCTCGCATAGTTGGAGCGGATATTCTTGTCATTGGTCGGAAGTTCGGTCACGCCCCACTCGAAATCCTTGATGGTGCGGAACGAGCCCAGCCGGAAAGTGCCGTCGATGGTCATGCCCGCCTTGCCCGCACGGAAGGCGGCCTGGCCCTCATCCATGAAACCCGCCTGACCGATCTTTTTTTCGAGCTGCAGACTGGTGTAGAATTTCAGAGCCTGGATGCCGGGCTCGCTATTATATGCGACCTTCTGGTCGTTGTCGGTATAGGGCTCGCCACCATATTGGCGGATGAGCACCTCACGCCACCACTGGTGATCCTGTCCGCCCATATCGAGCGTGGAACCGGCGACGGTGAGATTGCCGGCGGCATCGTGCTTGGCGATCTTTTGCGCGGCGGCGACGAATTCATCGAGCGTCTTCGGCGGATTTGCGGGATCGAGACCCGCCTCGGTAAAGAGCTTCTTGTTGTAGAACAGTGCAAGCGAACGAACCGCGGTCGGCAGGCCGTAATAGTCCTCGCCGCGTTTCATGGCGCTGACGATCGGGAAAAATTCGCTTTCGATCTTGTCATGCGGGAAAGCGTCTGTTGGCAATGGCTGCAAAATCCCGCCCGCTGCGAACTTGTCGAGCCAGCCGTAAAACAGCTGCATCACGTCCGGGCCCTTGCCGGACATATTGGCGGCAATCACGCGCGTCTGGTAATCGGCATAAGGGAAGGTTACCTGCTTGACGGTGATGTCGGGATTGGCCTTCTGGAACTGTGCGATCAGCTCGTCCATGGCCTTCACGCGGGTGTCGAAGACATATTGCCAATATTCGATTTCAACCGCGTGCGCGGCGTTGAATGCAAATGTGCTGAAACCGGCAACCAAGCCGGCGAACAGAGTTGCCCTGCGCATGTAAGCCTCCTTTTCCTCCGCCCGGTCTTCCGGATGCGGAGCGATCGTTCCCTTTTCCGCGCTTTCGCGCGCGCTCATCGATTTGCCGGTGGCGGAGTTTCCTCTTCCGCCCGGGCAAGCCTGACCCCCGGTCGCTCTTACGGTTCTCTGAAGGCAGGCATTTGTCAATAAGATAATTTACTTGAATTATTATATTGCGCTTATCGTCGGTTCGACGCTATTAATTTTCTAACAGACGGGAAGTTGAAGAGATGACGGTGCACACGGTGGACGCTTATCCCGTAGCAATCGGAAAAAACCCTGAGCGGAGCCGCGAACATAACAGGCGAGTCGTCCTCGATATTGTCCGGCGGCACGGCTCCCTCGGCCGCGCCGAGATCGCCAAGATCACGCATCTGACGCCGCAGGCGGTCGCCAATATCGTCGATGAACTCATGGGCGAGGAGTTGCTGAAGGAGCTCGGCCGTCGTCGCTCCGGTCGCGGCCAGCCGCCGATCCAGTTTTCGGTCAACCCGGATGGCGGGGCGACGATCGGCGTGGAAATCGCCGCCGACCATATGGTCACCGTCGGTCTTGATCTCGCCGGCGTTCTTCGCACGCAGCGCATCACGCCGCTCTCGGACACGACACCGGAAGCCATATTCAAGACCTTTGCCGCCGAGCATGACGCCGTTGCCAAAAATCTAGGCTGCAGGCTGCTCGGCACCGGGGTCGTCATGCCCGGTCCCTTCGAGATCGATGGCATGACTTCGGTGGGACCGACGACGCTTTCCGGCTGGGGCGGCATTGATGCCCGGCAGATGCTGGGCGAAGCCTGCGGCCAGCCGGTCGTGGTTGAAAACGATGCCACGGCCGCAGCAGTCGGGGAACGGCTGTTTGGTGCTGGTCTGGCGATCCCGATTTTCTGCATGATCTATTTCGGCGTCGGTATCGGCCTCGGCATCATCCAGGATGGCGCGCCCTATCGCGGTGCATTCGGGAATGCCGGCGAAATCGGCCATGTGACTGTTTCGCCGAGGGGAAGGCCTTGTCCTTCCTGCGGGCAGAGAGGGTGCCTGGAGGCTTATGCCTCAGTCTATGTACTGAAGGAAAAGCTTGTATGCGCCGGTGTTGCGGATACGGAACTTGATGATCTGGAGGCCCTGTTCAAGGCAGGCCATCCCGTGGTGAGGGAATGGATCGACGAAGCTGCGGCGCATCTGGCGCCCATGGTGGCGATGCTCGAGAATATTCTCGATCCGCAGACAGTCATTCTCGGCGGCGCTCTGCCTGAGGTCATCATCAGTGAAATCATTGCACGGATGGGGCCTTTGCCGACCTCGGTCGCAAGTCGCAGGCAGCGGGAACTTCCGCGTGTCATCCATGGCAAGTCCGGGCAGTTGACTGCTGCCCTCGGCGCTGCCGCCTTGCCGCTTTTCGATATCGTCACGCCAAAACTTGAGACATCCATGGGAGCCGCAGCGCAGGCACCCGGCTGAATATTGGAGGAGACCGCCCATGCTTACCCCCCGGGAGCGCATCGAACGGCAAATGGCCGATCCGTGGCTCATACGCCTGCATCGCAGGCTGAGCGCGCTGAAGTCCACGGTGACCGTCATGCATACCGGCGCGCATCCGGACGACGAGCAGAACGGGTTGCTTGCCTATTTCCGCATGGAGCTTGGCATGCGTACCATCATCGCCTGCTCGACACGTGGCGAGGGCGGTCAGAATGCGCTGGGGCCGGAAAGGCTTGGCGCGCTCGGCGTCATCCGCTCGCGGGAGCTGGAGGAGGCGGCCCGCGTCATCGATGCGGATATCAGCTGGCTCGGCCATGGGCCGGCGGATCTCATTCATGACTTCGGGTTCTCCAAGGATGGCGACCAGACCTTTGGCCGCTGGGGGCAGCAGCGCATCATTGAGCGGCTGGTGCGCGCCTATCGCAAGGAGCGGCCGGATATCGTCATCCCGACCTTTCTCGATGTGCCGGGACAACATGGGCACCACCGCGCCATGACGCGTGCGGCAAAGAGCGCCATCGCGCTGGCGGCGGACCCTGCGGCCTATCCTGAACATCTTGCAGAGGGGCTGAAGCCGTGGCAGGTGGCGAAATATTACCTTCCCGCGTGGTCGGGCGGTGGTGACACCTATGATGACGAAGTGCCGCCGCCGGAGACGACCGTAACGGTAAACGCTCGCGGCAGGGAGCAGGCGACCGGCGCGCAATATGACCGGATCGGCGAATGGTCGCGTTATTATCACGCTTCTCAGGGAATGGGACATTGGCCTAAGCTGGCGCAGGAGGTCTGGCCGCTGCATCTCGAACTCGCCAGTGATGCAAGGGGCCAAGAACACTCGATCCTCGACGGGCTGCCGTCTTCGTTGTCAGACCTTGCGGTGTTCCCGGGCCTGGATACCGAATTGGCAAGGGCGCTGGTCAAGGCGGAACAGGCGATAAGCGAAGCGATATCAGCCTTTCCCGACAGGCAGCGGATCACGGCGTCACTTCTTGCGGCGGCAGCGCTTTTGCAGACGGTGGACGAATCCGCCACTGCGGATTTCAGGGAAGTGCACGGACATCGGATCGGGCGCAAGCGGGCGCAGGTCGATGCCGCCATCCTGACGGCGCTTGATGTTTTCGAGCGGGCCTACGCCGAGCCGGCGGAGATCGTTCCGGGCGGAACGTCGGTTCTTTCCGTGGAGCTTTCAGATAAGGCGGCTCACATTGACGTTGAGGTCACCCCGGTCCTGCCATCAGGTGTATCGTCATCCATCCAGTCGCTTGGCGAGAGGCGGGTCTTTACGCTTGTCGCGGATCAGGATGCACCTGTTTCCGGGCTGTATCAGCCTGACTGGAAAGCCATGGGCGGCAATGGCCATGCCTCAGTGCGGCTTTCCGCAAAGGTTGAAGGCAGAACGGTTTCGGCCGCCTTCGACCTTGGGGAACCGTTTTTTGTGACGCCGGCGCAGTCGCTGACGATTGCGCCGGACGCTCTTCTGGTTCCCCTCGGACAGCGGCAGGAGGCGCATGTCTTTCAGGCGCATATAAAGGGCGCCGATGCGTTGCTGTCGTTCAGTAATTCGGGCGGCTGGAACCTGCGCAAGAACGGCGGCGACTGGATTGCCGAACGTAACGGCGAGGCTCGGGTGGGCCTTGCCCAGATCGAGGCGCTTGTCGGTGCGCAACCCGCTTTTCAGATAACGCCGATCGCTTATCCGCACATCGGTCGGGCAAGATTTCTGGCGCCGTCCGTTCTGAAGATCCTCTCGCTGGACCTGAAGCTGCCCGAGAAGGCGCGGATCGGCTATGTCGGTGGTGGTGCTGACAGGGTGGGTCTTTGGCTGTCGCGAATGGGACTCGATGTCACCGACCTCGACGCTCAGGCGCTTGGCGGGGACCTGTCTTCCTTTACGACGATCGTTATTGGCATCTTCGCCTTCGGCATCCGCAGGGATCTCGCTGCCGAGACGGAGAAACTTCACCGCTTCGTCGAAAACGGCGGTCATCTGGTCACGCTCTATCACCGGCCGACTGACGGATGGAATCCGGAAACGACACCAGTCCGGCGTCTTGAGATCGGCAAGCCTTCCCTGCGCTGGCGTGTGACCGATCCGCAGGCGGAGGTAACGGTGCTCTTGCCCGACCATCCGCTGCTTGCCGGGCCCAACAGGATTGATGCCGCCGACTGGGGGGGCTGGGACAAGGAGCGCGGGCTTTATTTCGCCTCGCGCTGGGATGATGTCTACGAGCCATTGCTCGCCATGCATGATGTCGATGAGCAGCCGCTGAAGGGTGCGCTGGTTTCGGGCGTCATCGGCAAGGGTAGGCATACCCATACCAGCCTCGTGCTGCATCACCAGATGGACAAGCTTGTGCCTGGCGCTTTCCGCCTCATGGCCAATCTTGTGCAACCGGCGTGAATGGCGACGATCAAAGCGAAGAACAGCAAGGCCCTCGCGAAACGGACACCCGCGCGGGCATAGGCTGGCTGTTGCTGGACATGACCCTTGTTGCGGGCGGTATGACCGCGCTCGTCAAGGCGCAAGGCGTCACCTATCCCGCCTTCCAGCTCGTCTTCATCAGGGCGATGATTGGCCTGATGTTCATCCTGCCACTCATCTGGCGGCACCGGGGAGAAATGGCGCGCATCCAATATCCCTGGCGTAACATTTTCCGCATCTGCTGCAATGCCATCGCACTCACCAGCAATTTCATCGCCATCACCCTGTTGCCGCTTGCGACCGTCAATGCCGTTGGTTTTTCCCGGCCATTGGTGACGATGGCGATGGCTGTCGCCTTTCTTGACGAAAGCGTGAGCCGCTTTCGCTGGGCGGGAGCCTGTCTTGCATTTGTCGGCGTTCTGGTCGTCATTGGGCCGGGCGGCGCGGAATTTGGCGTGGGCGTGATCGTTGTGCTGATATCGGTGGCGTTCGGTGCGCTTGCGGTTATCCAGACACGAGCGCTGCGGCGGGAGAACACCACTGTCATGATGGTGTTCTATACGGTGGGCCTCGCCGTCATCACCGCCATTCCGGCAATCTGGACATGGAAGCCGGTTGCGTCATTTGACTGGGTTCCGTTGCTCGGCATCGGATTGCTGGCGCAGATCGGACAATATTGCTTTCTGCGGGCCTATCGTATCGCGGATGCAAGCGTCCTTGCGCCGGTCAGCTATCTGTCGATCCTGTTTGTGACTGCGGTCGGATATTTTCTGTTCGACGAAGTGCCTGAAGCCCGCGTTGTGTTCGGCATCGTCATCATTCTCGTGTCGCTGCAATCGACTGCGCTTGCGGAATATCTCTTGAAAAGGCTGCGCCGCAAAAGATGACGGGCAGGTTCTATCGCGATTGTGCAAGGACCCGAAGCTTAATCCAGCTCAGCGCCGCAAGTTTCAAACGGTCGTAAAACGAACGGGCAAAACGCACATAGCGCATGATCCAGGCGAGCCAGCCATAGGTGAGAAGCTTTTCCCGGCCGGCATGGTAGATGCGTTCGACAATCAGGAAGGTCGAAAGATGGGCAATGATCGTCAGAACCACCCCCGACTTGAAAGCCCCATGGGCGAAGAGGACGAGGCCTATGATCTTCATCGGTTCCGCAATCGCGAAGGGAACGGCGAGACAGAGTAGAATGGCAAGGCGCGGCAGCTGCGCTATCCGGCTTTCCAGCCGCTGGATGATTTTCAGGTTCGACAGGGCCCTGATGACCGGCCGGTAGAGCGGGCGGAAAATGCCGTCGAGGACCATGGCGAAAACGATGATCGCCCTGAGCGGAAAGACGAGAATCGTCCGGATTTTGCTGTTCACCTCTGCCAGCCTCCAAAGAAGGTGTAACGCCTATTCTTAATCGCCTGAAACATGTCAAAACCAAGTCCTGTTTCGCGTCAGCCCTGCCTGACACTGGCATACATGCCGGTGGTGCGGAATTCGCTCGGATTGGTGCCGTAAAGCCTGCGGAACACCTTCGAGAAATAGTTCGGATCCTCGAAACCGCACAGCACCGAGACTTCCTTGATTGGAATGTTGGCTGCAGTCGTCAATAGCTTGGCTGCCCGTCTCAGGCGTCTTTGCAAGACGAATTCCGCCGGCGGCAGGCCTTCGCTTGCGGTGAAGATTCGGGAAAAATGCGCGCGGCTGAGACCCGCCACGGCGGCCAGGTCGCTGACGGAAAGTCGATCGCCAAGGTGGCTGTCTATATAGCTCAGCACCTGCTGCATCGTGCGATATTCGCCGCCAAAGGAAGGATGCGAGCCGAAACCATCGTCATAAAGCGTCATCGCCGCCTCATAGGCGACAGCCGACGCCGCCCCCGGTGTCTCGGCACCGTTGACGAGACGTGAGCAGCATCCGGCGAGATGATCCACCGTTTCCGGCTGCAGCTTGAGGATCGGGCCGGTGACGGAAAGAATGTTGCGGTGGATGCGGAGCGCTTCCTCGCCATTCATTGAAATCCAGAAGAACTCCCACTCCTTGCCATCTTCCAGCCAGTAGCGGTGATTGTGGGGGATGAGCAGCAGCAGGGTTTCGCCGGGCCTCACCACGTAATGACGGTTCTCATAGCGCAGGTTGCCCTGACCGCCGATGCAATATTGCAGGACGGTAAAGGGCGTCTGGCCGCGCTTGCGACCATCCCAATCATAATTGCCGCCACGGCGGATTTCATAACCGCTGCTGGTCGGCATGGTGTGCAGCGTCTGGCGGCCGCGCGGCAGCGAGACGGTTCGCATGCCGGGTCCCTGATCGATCAAATCCTGCAGCACAAAATTACCCATGAAAGCATAATCCTTCTCTGGTCCTCGCCGGTATTATACGCATAATCCCGATCCGAGGAGACAGCCAGCAGGATATTGTTGCTGAAAAATTGGAGAGGAAGGCCGGTTTTCCGGGATTCTCACGGGTATTTTTCTGCAATGCCATTTTACGATCCGTAGGCCCGTTTCACCCGTTCGATTTGCAACAGAGGTGGCGTTATGAGTTTCAAAATCGCTATTATTGGCGCAGGCAGCGTCGGTTTCACGAAAAAACTGTTCACGGATCTCCTGTGTGTGCCGGAGTTTCACGATATTGAAGTCGCGCTCACGGATATCAGCCAGCACAATCTCGATATGATCAGGGCGATCCTTGACAAGATCGTTGAGGCAAATGGTTTCCCCGTGAAGGTGACCGCCCATACCGACCGCCGCCGGGCGCTGGAGGGCGCGAAATACATCATCAGCTGCGTGCGGGTCGGCGGGCTCGAAGCCTATGCGGACGATATCCGCATTCCGCTGAAATACGGCATCGACCAGTGCGTAGGCGATACAATCTGCGCCGGCGGAATTCTCTACGGTCAGCGCAACATTCCCGTCATTCTCGATTTCTGCAAGGATATCCGCGAGGTCGCGGCACCCGGCGCAAAGTTCCTGAACTATGCCAACCCGATGGCCATGAACACTTGGGCAGCCATCGAATATGGCAAGGTGGATACGGTCGGTCTCTGCCATGGCGTTCAGCACGGGGCGGAACAGATTGCCGAAATCCTCGGTGCGAAATCCCCGGCAGAACTCGATTACATCTGCTCCGGCATCAACCACCAGACATGGTTCATCGATCTGCGGCTCAATGGCCGCAAGATCGGTAAGGAGGAGCTGGTTGCCGCGTTTGAGGCGCATCCGGTCTTCTCGCAGCAGGAGAAGCTTCGCATCGACGTGCTGAAGCGCTTCGGCGTCTATTCGACCGAAAGCAACGGCCATCTCTCTGAATATCTGCCGTGGTATCGTAAGCGGCCAGAGGAAATCGTCCGCTGGATCGACATGTCCGACTGGATTCACGGGGAAACCGGCGGTTATCTCCGCCACTCCACCGAAACGCGCAACTGGTTCGAAACGGAATTCCCGCAGTTTCTCGCCTCGGCCGACAAGCCGATCGATCCGGCAAAACGCTCCAACGAACATGCAAGCCATATTCTTGAGGCGCTGGAGACCGGGCGTGTCTATCGCGGCCACTTCAACGTCAAGAACAATGGCGTCATCAGCAATCTGCCGGCGGACGCCATCATCGAATCGCCCGGTTTTGTCGACCGTTTCGGCATCAACATGGTTTCCGGCATCACGTTGCCGGAAGCCTGCGCGGCCACCTGCATGGCGTCCATCAACGTGCAGCGCATGTCGGTCCATGCGGCAGTCACTGGCGATATCGATCTTTTGAAACTCGCCGTGCTGCATGATCCGCTGGTCGGCGCCGTCGCCACGCCGGAGGAGGTCTGGCAGATGGTTGACGAGATGGTTGTCGCTCAGGCGCGCTGGCTGCCGCAATATGCCGATGCCGTTCCGGCGGCGAAGGAGCGACTTGCGAAGTCCAGCGTCAAGACCCGTGACTGGGCGGGTGCCCTGCGCCGCAACGTGCGTTCCATCGAGGAATTGCGGGCCGAGAAATCGGCACTGAAAAAGGCCGTTTGAAGGAAAAGACATGGGAAAAGGCCGGCGGCGGAAGGGAGTTCGCCGTCCGGTCTCAACGATGAGAGAGGGTCGGCGGTCGAAGAGCTGCCATTTGGGAGGAATGACGATGTTACTTCAACGCAGGATTGGTATCATCTCGGCACTGGGGTTCGGTGTTTCGATGATCGCACTCAATGCGAATGCCTTCGAGACCACGACGCCGCCCGAGCCGCCGCAATTTCCGGCCGAAGGCAAGATCAACTATGTGGCGCGCGAGTCGATCCTCGAATTCAAGGCGCTGCCAAGCTACAGCGAACCCGGCTGGATTACCGAGAAATTCGAAAAGACCGGCAAGCTGCCGCCGCTGAAAGAGCGCCTGCCCGAGGAGCCGCTAGTCTACAAAACAGGCAATATGCCCGACGGCATGGGCGTCTACGGCGATACGATGCGCCATGTGGTCGGCGGCAGGCCGGAGGGCTGGAACTATATTGCCGGCCAGAGCCAGGGCTGGGGCGGCATCGATATCGCCCTTTCCGAGTGCCTGACGCGCACGGCGCCACTGTTCCAGGTAGATGCCAAGGATACCGAGCCGCTGCCCAATCTGGCGAAAAGCTGGGAGTGGTCGGAAGATGGCCACAAGCTGACGATGCATCTCGTCAAGGGTGCGAAATGGTCGGATGGCGAGCCCTTCAACGCCGATGACGTGATGTTCTACTGGGAAGACGCCGTCATCGATCCCAATGTCTCACCGCTTGGCGGTGGTGCATCGCCTGAGGCTTTCGGTGAAGGAACGACGCTGAAGAAGATCGATGACTATACCGTCGAATGGACCTTCAAGGCGGCGTTCCCCAAGCAATATCTCTACACCATGGCCTATCCGAGCTTCTGCCCCGGGCCGTCGCATATTCTGAAACCCCAGCATCCGAAATATTCCAAGAACACCTATAACCAGTTCAAAAACGCGTTCCCGCCTGAGTATATGAACATGCCGGTCATGGGCGCATGGGTTCCGGTTTCTTATCGGCCGGATGATCTCATCGTGCTGCGGCGCAACCCCTATTACTGGAAAGTGGACGAGAAAGGCCAGCAGTTGCCCTATCTCAATGAAGTCCATTACAAGCTTTCTACCTGGGCGGACCGCGATGTGCAGGCCGTAGCGGGATCTGGCGATTTCTCCAATCTCGAGCAGCCGGAGAATTTCGTCGCCTCGCTGAAACGCGCCGCTGACCCCAATGCGCCAGCCCGCCTTGCCTTTGGACCACGCCTTATCGGCTATAATCTGCAGATGAACTTTTCCGCCAATGGCTGGGGCAATCCGGATGAGCGCGGACAGGCCATTCGTGAGCTGAACCGTAACGAGGTGTTCCGCCAGGCCGTCACCTCTGCTCTTGATCGCAAAGCGATCGGTGACTCGCTCGTCAAGGGGCCTTTCACGGCGATCTATCCGGGTGGCATTTCGTCCGGGATAAGCTTCTATGATCGTGCTTCGACGGTCTATTACCCCTTCAACCTCGAGGCTGCCAAGGCTGCACTGGCTTCGATTGGCCTGAAAGACACTGACGGCGACGGTTTCCTGAATTTCCCCAAGGAAACGCTTGGCGGCCGTAATGTCGAGATTACCCTTCTCGTCAACAACGGTTACGCGACAGACAAGAGCCTTGCGGAAGGTCTCGTCGGCCAGATGGCGAAACTTGGGCTTCGCGTCGTCATCAATAGCCTCGATTCAAACCAGCGTGACGCTGCCCATTATGGCGGGCAGTTTGACTGGCTGGTGCGGCGCAATTCCACCGAGCTTTCATCCGTGGTGCAGAATACCGAGCAACTGGCCCCTGTCGGGCCGCGCACCAGCTGGAACCATCGTGCACCCGAAGGCAAGGAACTGGACCTGATGCCGTTCGAGAAGGACATGGCCGACATTGTGCGCAAGTTCATATCTTCGCAGGACAATGCCGAGCGGGCCGAGCTGATGAAGCAATACCAGAAGGTCTACACGCAGAACCTCTACACGATTGGCCTCACCGAATATCCCGGTGCGCTCATCGTCAACAAACGGTTCTCCAATGTGCCGCAGGGTACGCCGATCTTCATGTTCAACTGGGCCGAAGACGCCATCATCCGCGAACGCCTGTGGGTCGCGGCCGACAGGCAGGGCAAATATGAACTTTTCCCTGAGCAGCTTCCCGGCAAGCCGGGCGAGGGCGGGCCGATCAACTGAAGCTTCCGGTAAAGGTGCGTAACGCCATTATGTCCGGAAGTACAAAAACCTGAAGAACTCCTCCCGGAGCACACCCGGTACCGGTCGCGCGTGAAGCGCGGCCGGCAACACACGGCCAATCCAAACCGAGGAAGACCGTTCGATGCTGAGATTTCTGACGATACGCGTGGCATCCGCCATTCCGGTGCTGTTGATCCTGAGCGTGGTGACTTTCGCCATCATCCAGGCGCCGCCCGGCGACTATGCCGACTACATCCGCTCGCAGCTGATGAACCAGGGCGGAGCATCCTTCGAGCAGGCGGAAGCGCAGGCGCAGGCATACCGTATCGAACACGGACTCGATAAGCCGCTCGTTATTCAATATTTCAACTGGATCGGCGGCATCTTCGCCCGCGGCGATTTCGGCTACAGCTTTTATTACAACAAGCCGGTCGCCGATGTGGTTGGCGAACGCCTGCCGCGCACTATCGCTCTGGCGCTGGTCTGCCACATCTTCGCATCGGTACTTGGCATCGCCTTCGGCATATGGGCCGCCACACGGCAATATTCCTGGGTCGACAACCTGCTCTCCACCATTGCCTTCCTCGGCATGACGATCCCGCGCTTCCTGATGGCGCTGATCCTCGTTTATCTCATGGTATTTCATTTCGATGTGTCGGAGATCGGAAGCTTCTTTTCACCGCAATATGGCGGCGCGCCGTGGTCGTGGGCGAAATTCGTCGATCTGGTCAGCCACGTCTGGCCGGTGGTCGCTATCGCCGTCTTCGGGGGGCTGGCCTACAATATGCGGGTGATGCGTGGCAATCTGCTCGATACGCTGAATGCGCAATATGTCGAGACGGCGCGTGCCAAGGGCCTTTCGGAAGGCGCTGTCATCATGCGCCATGCGGTGCCGAATGCCGTGCACCCGCTCGTCATGTATCAGGGCGTGGTGCTGCCCTACATGCTGAGCGGCGAGATCGAGACCGCGATCATCTTCGCGTTGCCGACCGTCGGCCCGGCCATCGTCGGCTCCATGGCGGTGGGGGACGTCTATGTCACCGCGACCTTCATGATGGTGCTGGCTGCCACGCTGATCGTCGGCAACATCATCGCCGATATGCTGCTCGCCATGCTCGACCCGCGCGTCCGCGAATTCGGGAGGGCCTGAGATGATGGCGTTTGACGAGATGAAAACCGAAACGGCCGCCGCGGCAAAACCCGACCGCTCCGCCAATGGCAACGAGACCTATCTGGCGCTTGTCTGGCGGCGTCTCAGACGATCCTTCACGGGTATGGTCGGGCTAGTACTGGTGGTGCTGCTGATCCTCATCTCCATTTTTGCGGACTTCTTCGCGCCGATGAACCCGCTCGAAACCCATGGCAGCTTTTCACCGCCGCAGGTGGTCCGGTTCACCGACAAGGACGGCAATTTAAGCCTGGCGCCACGGGTCTATGCCATTGCGGAGACGGAAGAGCTCGATCCGGTCACCTTCCAGCCGATCGTCGGCCCGGATTACGACAATCCCGTCTATCTCGGCTTCTTCGTGAAGGGTGCGGAATACAAACTTCTGGGTCTCATTCCGATGAACCGGCATTTCTTCGGCTCTACCGATAGCCAGCCCGTGCATTTTCTCGGAACAGACAAGTTCGGGCGCGACGTGCTGTCGCGCGCCATCTACGGCTCGCGCATCTCGCTTGCCATCGCATTGAGTGTCGTCGCCATCGTTACCGTCATCGGCACCAGCGTCGGGCTGATTTCCGGCTATTTCGGCGGGCCGCTGGATGCCTGGGTGCAGCGTTTCGTGGAGGTGGTGCTCGCTTTCCCGCAATTGCCTCTCTATCTCGCGCTGACTTCTCTTATTCCGGTCACCGCACCAACCACCGTGTTCCTCGTCTTTGTGGTCGGCGTCATGTCGGCGCTGGGCTGGGCGCAGATGTCGAGGGAGGTGCGCGGCAAGACGCTGGCACTGGCGCGGATCGATTATGTCCGGGCGGCGATCGCTGTTGGCGCCACCGACAGGCGCATCATCTTCCAGCACATCCTGCCGAATGTGATGAGCCATGTGATCGTCGCGGTGACCTTGCATATTCCAAGCGTCGTGCTGCTCGAATCCTTCCTCGGTTTCCTCGGCTTTGCGGTAAAGCCGCCGCTGATCTCCTGGGGGCTGATGCTGCAGGATACCGCTACCTATTCGGTCATAGGTTCCTATCCCTGGATTCTTGCACCGGTCGGTTTCGTGCTGGTCACCGTCTTTGCCTTCAACGCACTGGGCGACGGCCTGCGCGATGCCGTCGATCCCTATTGAGAGGAGCGTGACATGGTAGCTGCCCTGAACAACACCTTCGCCCCCGCCATCCGCTTCGACGCGGATGATCGTCAGGATAACGCCATCATCGATGCCCGCAACATCGCCGTGACCTTCAAGGTGGAGCACGGAATGGTGGAGGCCGTGAAGGACATTTCCTTCCAGCTTTACCGGGGTGAGACCATCGCCATCGTCGGCGAATCCGGTTCGGGAAAATCGGTCACCGCCCGCACCGTCATGGGCTTGTTGACCAAGCGCGCCACAGTCGCGAAATCGGCAGTCGTCCGGTTCAACGGCGACGACATCCTGAAATTCTCGTCGCGCCAGCGCCGGGCGCTGCGCGGCAATCGCATCTCGATGATCTTTCAAGAGCCGATGAGTTCGCTGAACCCGATCTATACGATCGGCAGCCAGATTGTAGAGGCAATCCGCGTCCACTCGAAATTGAGCAAGAAGCAGGCAGAGGCGAGGGCGCTCGATCTGCTGCGTCAGGTGCAGATACCGGAGCCGGAAGCGCGGCTCAAACAATACCCGCACCAGCTTTCCGGCGGCCAGCGCCAACGCGTTATGATCGCCATGGCGCTCTCCAATGATCCTGACGTGCTGATTGCCGATGAACCCACCACTGCGCTGGATGTGACGGTACAGGCGCAGATACTCAACCTCATCCGGGATCTCCAGAAGAAGCGCGGCATGGCCGTGGTCCTCATCACCCATGATCTGACGATCGTGAAGCAGTTTTCCGATTACGTCTATGTCATGCAGCATGGCGAGATGCGTGAGCACAATACCACGGAGCGGCTGTTTGCAGCGCCGCAGCATCCCTACACGAA
This sequence comes from Agrobacterium genomosp. 2 str. CFBP 5494, assembly GCF_900013495.1. NCBI lineage: Bacteria > Pseudomonadati > Pseudomonadota > Alphaproteobacteria > Hyphomicrobiales > Rhizobiaceae > Agrobacterium > Agrobacterium genomosp. 2. The sequence continues at coordinate 200,187 of NZ_LT009719.1, read as the reverse complement.
AAGGCTGCTTGCTTCCGAACCTCGGGGCAAAGCAAAGCCGCTGCCGGAGAACTCCGGCGTCCTCCTGACGGCAAGCGGCGTGCGCGTTTCCTTCATGATGCGATATGGCGGCCTGTTCAAACCAGAACTCAAGGAGCTGATAGCGGTCGACAGTCTCGGCTTGACGCTCAGGCGGCACGAGACACTGGGGCTCGTGGGTGAATCCGGCTCCGGCAAGACGACCTTCGGCCAGTCCCTGCTCCGGTTGAACGAGCCTGTCGGAGGCGAGGTTGTTTTTGACGGTCAGAGGGTCGATGGCCGTTCCCGGGCTGAAATGCGGCCTCTGCGGTCGCGTATGCAGATCGTCTTCCAGGATCCGTTTGCCTCGCTAAACCCGCGCATGACCATTGGCCAGATCATCGAGGAAGGTCTCATCATCAACGGTCTTGGCAAGACAAAGGCCGAGAGGCTGGACCGGGTGCGTGACGCGCTGGAGGCGGCGGGCATGCCCGGCAACATCCTCTCGCGTTTCCCGCATGAGTTCTCCGGCGGCCAAAGACAGCGCATCGCGATTGCGCGTGCCGTCGCGCTGGAGCCGGAATTCATCCTGCTCGATGAGCCGACCTCCGCACTCGATCTTTCCGTGCAGGCGCAGATCATCGATCTCCTGCGCAAGCTGCAGGATGAGCGTGGCTTGAGCTACCTGTTCATCTCCCACGACCTGAAAGTGGTCCGCGCTCTCTGCCACCGCGTCATCGTCATGCAGCGCGGGCGGATTGTCGAAGAGGGGCCTGTCGAGGACGTGCTCAGTCAGCCAAAAACTGAATATACACAGCGGCTTGTGCGAGCCGCCTTCGAAATCGCTTGAATTCCCAATTGCCGGAGGTAGACATGGCAAGAGATCCCAAGATTGCATTCATCGGCGCAGGTTCCACGGTGTTCATGAAGAACATCATCGGTGACGTGCTGCAGCGTCCGGCCCTTTCCGGCGCCACAATTGCGCTGATGGATATCAACCGTGAAAGGCTGGAAGAAAGCGCCATCGTCGTCAACAAGCTGATTTCGACGCTCGGAGCAAAGGCGAAGGCCGAGACCTATACCGACCAGAAAAAGGCGCTTTCCGGCGCGGATTTTGTTGTCGTGGCGTTCCAGATCGGCGGATACGAGCCGTGCACGGTCACTGATTTCGAAGTGCCGCGTAAGTATGGGCTGCGCCAGACCATTGCTGACACACTTGGCGTCGGCGGCATCATGCGCGGCTTGCGCACCGTGCCTCACCTCTGGAAGATTTGCGAGGACATGCTGGCCGTCTGCCCGAATGCCATCATGCTGCAATATGTGAATCCCATGGCGATAAACACCTGGGCGATTGCCGAAAAATACCCGACGATCCGGCAGGTGGGTCTTTGCCATTCCGTGCAGGGCACGGCGATGGAACTCGTCCATGATCTCGATATTCCCTATGAGGAAATCCGCTACCGTTCGGCCGGTATCAACCATATGGCGTTTTTCCTGGAATTCGAGCATCGCCAGCCCGATGGCAGCTACAGGAGCCTCTACCCCGATCTCGTGCGCGCCTATCGCGAAGGCCGCGCGCCAAAACCCGGCTGGAACCCACGCTGCCCCAACAAGGTGCGGTACGAGATGCTGACGAGGCTCGGTTATTTCGTCACCGAAAGCTCCGAGCATTTCGCCGAATACACGCCCTATTTCATCAAGGAGGGGCGCGAAGACCTGATCGAGAAATTCGGCATTCCGCTCGATGAATATCCCAAGCGCTGCATCGAACAGATCGAGCGCTGGAAGGGCCAGGCGGCCGCCTATCGCTCGGCCGAAAAGATCGAGGTCAAGCAGTCGAAGGAATATGCCTCCTCGATCATCAATTCGGTCTGGACCGGCGAACCCTCCGTCATCTACGGCAACCAGCGCAATAATGGATGCATCACCTCGCTGCCATCGGATTGCGCGGCGGAAGTGCCGTGCCTGGTCGATCATAACGGCGTGCAGCCCACCTTCATCGGCGAGTTGCCACCGCAGCTCACTGCGCTGATGCGCACCAACATCAATGTTCAGGAGCTGACCGTGCGGGCGTTGATGAGCGAAAACCGCGACCACATCTTTCACGCTGCGATGATGGACCCGCATACTGCGGCGGAACTCGATCTCGATCAGATTTGGTCGCTGGTGGACGATCTGCTGCTGGCCCATAGTGACTGGCTGCCGGAATGGACGCAGGCGGAGGTGAAACGGGCGCGGGCTGTGTAAACATCATCGCCCTCAATAACGGATCGGAGGTGTGCAGCGAGCCCACATCATCCTTTCGCAAGCGCTATCGAAGACCCTACTCTGTCATCCTCGGGACAAGCTCGAGGATGACGTCCGATTGTCGAGGGGATGGCGCGGCATCGGTATGATCGCTTGGTGCCGTCGGTGTTCTCAAAGATGAGCCGGTCTGCCGGCGAACGGTGGGCGCCTTGATGACGCTCTCCATTAAATCCTTTCGCCGCTTGACTTGTGTCAAGGTTGCAGGCCGCTCTCTGGCGTAGACAGTCCCCGAAACCGGTTATTCCGCTTTCAGTGCGGGAAATACCAGGTACGAATTATGAACGTGATCGTGGCTGGCTTCTTCGGTTTTATCGTACTACGGTTGAAACCTGAAGGGTTCATGGGGAAGACGGATGTCTAAAAAGGGCTTGCTCATTGGTCTGGCGGTTGTGGTTCTGGCCGTGGCCGCCTATTTCGCCTGGTCGAAGCTGACGGCCGAGGGCCTGCCTTCGGGTTTCGCGGCCAGTAACGGCCGCATCGAGGCCGTCGAGATCGATATCTCCACCAAGACCGCCGGCCGCCTTCAGGATATTATGGTCCGTGAGGGTGATTTCGTGAAGGCCGGACAGGTTCTGGCGCAGATGGATACGGCCCAGCTGGAGGCGAGGAAACGCCAGGCGGAAGCACAGCTTCGCCGTGCGAAAATAGCAATCGACACGGCCCACAGCCTTGTCGCCCAGCGTGAAGCCGAAAAGACGTCGGCGCTTGCGGTGGTGGAACAGCGCAAGGCCCAGCTCGATTCCGCCTCCAAGACCAATGCACGCTCGAAACAATTGCTGACGGGCAATGCGGTCTCGCAGCAGATCGTCGATGACAGCGAGGCTGCCGAGCAGTCCGCCCGCGCAACGCTCGCCTCTGCGCAGGCCTCGCTTGCGGCTTCCGACGCCGCGATCAACGCCGCCAAGGCGCAGATCGTCGACGCCGAAGCGGCGGTAGACGCCGCACAGGCTGACATCGAGAGCATCGAGACTGACATAGCCGATGCGACGCTGAAATCGCCCCGCGACGGTCGCGTGCAATATCGCATCGCCCAGCCCGGAGAAGTGCTTTCCGCCGGTGGACGGGTTCTGAACCTCGTCGATCTCGGCGACGTCTATATGACGTTTTTCCTGCCGACGGCCGAGGCTGGCCGCACGTCCATGGGGTCTGATGTTCGACTGATACTGGATGCCGCCCCCCAATACACCATTCCGGCAAAAGTGTCCTTCGTCGCGGATGTCGCGCAGTTCACGCCGAAAACGGTGGAGACCGAAGAGGAACGCCAGAAGCTGACATTCCGGGTAAGGGCGCAAATCCCCCAGGAACTTCTGCAGAAATATATTCAATATGTGAAAACCGGGCTGCCCGGCATGGCCTATGTCCGGCTTGATCCGGAGGCCGCCTGGCCGGAGAATCTCGAACGCAATCTCGTCAAGTGAGGGTGGCCGCTATGGTCGCGCCTCCAGAAACGAATGACAGGAACGCACCCGTTGCGCGATTGACCGATGTGCGGTTGACCTTCGGAAGCACGGTTGCGCTGGACGACATATCGGTCGAGATACCCGCCGGGCTGATGATAGGGCTCATCGGGCCTGACGGCGTCGGCAAATCGAGCCTGTTGTCGCTGGTCTCGGGCGCGCGCGCCATCCAGAAGGGCAAGGTGGAGGTTCTGGGCGGCGACATGTCCGATCCGCGCCACCGCGAGGATACCTGCCCGCGTATCGCCTATATGCCGCAGGGCCTTGGCAAGAACCTCTATCCCACCCTGTCGGTCTTTGAAAACATCGACTTTTTTGGCCGGCTGTTCGGACAGGACGGAAGGGAACGGCAGGCGCGTATCGCCGAATTGCTCAAGAGCACCGGCCTCGAACCTTTTGCCGATCGTCCCGCGATGAAGCTCTCCGGCGGCATGAAACAGAAGCTGGGGCTCTGCTGCGCGCTCATCCACGACCCGGACCTGCTGATCCTGGACGAGCCGACGACAGGCGTTGATCCTTTATCGCGGCGGCAGTTCTGGGAACTGATCGACTCTATCCGTGCCGGGCGTCCGGGCATGAGCGTCATCGTCGCAACGGCTTATATGGAGGAGGCCGCCGGTTTTGACTGGCTGGTTGCCATGGATGGCGGCAAGATTCTTGCCACCGGCTCGCCCGCCGAACTTCTCGACCGCACCGCGGCACCCAATCTCGACGCCGCCTTCATCGCGCTTCTTCCCGAAGAAAAGCGCAAGGATTACCACGAAGTCCATATCGCGCCACGAAAGCCGACCGGTGAGGGTGATTATGCCATAGAGGCATCGCACCTTAGCATGCGTTTCGGCGATTTCACCGCCGTCGACAATGTCAGCTTCAAGATTCCGCGCGGCGAGATTTTTGGCTTTCTCGGCTCCAATGGCTGCGGAAAATCCACCACCATGAAGATGCTGACGGGCCTTCTGGCCGCCAGCGAAGGAGAGGCGAAGCTCTTCGGACACAAGGTGGATGCGAGCGACATGGCGATCCGCCACCGCGTCGGTTACATGAGCCAGGCCTTCTCGCTCTATTCCGAACTGACGGTGCGGCAGAACCTTGATCTGCACGCCCGCCTGTTCAAGCTGCCTGAAGAGGCAATTCAACCGAGTATCGCCGAAATGGCGGAGCGTTTCGATCTTGGCGCGGTCATGGACACGCTGCCGGACGACCTGCCGCTTGGCATCCGGCAGAGGCTGTCGCTGGCGGTGGCGATGATCCATTCGCCCGATATTCTCATCCTCGATGAGCCGACCTCTGGTGTCGACCCGGTGGCGCGGGACGGCTTCTGGCAAATCCTCGCCGATCTCTCGCGCAACGATAACGTCACCATCTTCATCTCCACCCATTTCATGAACGAGGCGGAGCGCTGCGACCGGATTTCGCTGATGCACGCCGGCAAGGTGTTGATCAGCGATACGCCCGAGGCGATCACCAGAAGCCGTAATGCCGCAACACTTGAAGAGGCTTTCGTCGCCTATCTGGAAGATGCTTCCGGGGTTACGAGGGACGCGCCTGCGACAGCATCTGTGGCAGCAGCGGACGTGCAGGTGACGCAACATGCGGCGCCCACCCGCAAGAGATTTTTCGATTTCAGGCGCATGTTCAGCTATACGCGCCGCGAGGCACTGGAACTGCAGCGCGATCCCATTCGCGGCACGCTGGCCGTGCTCGGCAGCGTCATCCTGATGTTCGTCATCGGATACGGCATCAATCTCGATGTCGAGGACCTGACTTTCGCGGTGCTGGATCGCGACGATTCCACTATCAGCCGCGATTACGTGCTCGACATTGCCGGCTCCCGTTATTTCATCGAGAAGAAACCTATCCGGGACTATGCCGATATGGACCGGCGGATGCGTGATGGCGAACTGAGCCTTGCCATAGAAATTCCTCCTGGCTTTGGCCGCGATGTCTTGCGCGGCAAGACTGTGGAGGTAGGGGCCTGGATAGACGGCGCCATGCCGCAGCGGGCGGAGACCGTTCGCGGTTACGTGCAGGGCATGCATCAGACATGGCTGGCGCGGAAGGCCGCCGAGATTTACGGCAGCGCGGCCACGCAAAGCAGCTTCAGCATCGAAACGCGCTATCGTTACAATCCCGACGTCAAGAGCCTTGTCGCCATGGTGCCGGCGGTCATTCCGCTGCTTCTCATGCTCATCCCCGCAATGCTGGCGGCCCTCAGCGTCGTCAGGGAAAAAGAGCTCGGTTCGATCGTCAATCTATACGTGACGCCGACCACGCGGCTGGAATTCCTGATCGGCAAGCAGCTTCCCTATGTCGCCCTTGGCATGCTCAATTTCGTGCTTCTGACGGCATTTGCGGTCTTCATCTTTCAGGTGCCGTTCACCGGAAGTTATCTCGCTTATGCGACGGGCGCGCTGCTCTATGTCATCATCGCCACATCCATCGGCCTCCTCATGTCTTCCTTCATGAAGAGCCAGATTGCGGCAATCTTCGGCACGGCTCTTCTGACGCTCATTCCGGCGACGCAATATTCGGGCATGATCGATCCCGTCTCGTCGCTGCAAGGGGCGGGCGCCTTTATCGGCAACGTCTATCCTGCCACCTATTTCATGACCATTTCACGCGGAACTTTCTCCAAGGGCCTGGATTTCGCCGGACTTTCCGGCTCGTTTCTACCGCTTCTCATCGCCATTCCACTGCTCCTCATTGCCGGCGCTGCACTTTTGAGAAAGCAGGCGTCATGAGGCTTTTTTCGTCCAACATCTTCCAGCTCGGCATCAAGGAACTGCGCGGTCTCGCGCGAGACGGAATGCTGATGCTGCTTATCGTCTATGCCTTCACGCTGCAGATCTATACCGGTTCCAGCGCGCTGCCGGAGACGCTGAACAACGCGGCCATCGCCATTGTCGATGAGGATCAGTCGCCGCTTTCCAGCCGCATCAGCACGGCGTTTTATCCGCCCTATTTCTCCCCGCCGAAGCAGATTTCCATCGCTGAAATGGACAAGCGCATGGATGCGGGCCTCGATACCTTCGCGCTCAACATTCCCCCGGATTTCCAGCGCCGGCTGATGGCCGGACAGCAGCCGGCCATCCAGCTCAATATCGACGCTACCCGCATGAGCCAGGCTTTCAGCGGTGGCGGTTATGTGCAGAGCATCGTGACGAGCGAAATACAGGAGTATGTCGACCGCTATCGCGGCGCGACCTCGGTGCCGGTGGACCTCACGCTACGTTCCCGCTTCAATCCGGAACTGGACAAGTCCTGGTTCGGCTCGATCAACAACATCATCACCGCCATTACCATGCTATCCATCGTACTGACGGGGGCGGCGCTCATTCGCGAGCGAGAACACGGAACGGTCGAGCATCTGCTGGTCATGCCAGTGACGCCGCTGGAAATCATGCTCAGCAAGGTGTGGTCCATGGGGCTGGTCGTGCTGGTGGCCTCTGCATTTTCGCTGTTCGTGGTGGTGAGGGGCCTGCTTGCCATTCCCATCGAAGGCTCGCTTTCTCTTTTCCTGCTCGGAACGGCATTGCAACTCTTCGCCATGACTTCCATGGGAATTTTTCTCGCGACAGTCGCCGGGTCCATGCCGCAATTCGGCATGTTGCTGATCCTGTTTTTGTTGCCGTTGCAGGTGCTTTCCGGCGCCATGACGCCTCGCGAAAGCATGCCTGATATCATCCAGTACATCATGCTTCTTGCGCCGAACACCCATTTCATCATCCTGGCGCAATCGGTGCTTTTCAGAGGGGCGGGGCTGGATGTGGTCTGGCCGCAACTGCTGGCGCTGCTGGCCATCGGCTCGGCTCTTTTCGTTCTTGCGCTTCGCCGGTTCAGGCGTTTCCTGCGCTGACAGCATCGGGATCACGCGCATGTTTCAGCCGATTCCGCGCAAGTTGAATTAATTGTGTTCGGTAACGGTATGTTCGCCCTCCGCGTTTATGCCTATGAGGACGGCTGGGTAAAGCGGGCTTTGTTCAGGAGTAGCACGATGAATATTGCAGCACGTCTGTCGACGGCAGCCATGGTCGCACTGGCTGCCACGTCATCTTTCGCGTCTGAGGATATGACCTCTGAGACGAGTGAGGCGATATTCGGCTTCGCTGGCGCCATGACAAAAGAAGACATGCTGAAAAGCGCGGCGCTTATTCCCGTGGACTATGAGAGCAACGCTGTCATCGGCGGCGGCTATCAGTTCTATCCTTACCGTATCGGCAATATAAAACTGGGCGGTGAGGTCGGCATGGCCGTCAGGTTCGGCAAGGGCTTCACCGGCGAGGTGTGGGCGGGCCCGGTCGCGCGTTATGAACAGATCAGGCTTGGAGAGCGACTGTTCATCACCCCAAGTTTTACAGCAGGGCTCAGCCTTGTTACGGATGCGCAGCCGGGCCGCGAGCGCGAACAGGAAATCAAGGACGACGGCAACGCCAATGTCCTGTTTTATCTGGGGCCGGAAATAAACGTGTCATTCAGCGAGGGTTCCTCGACGGAATTCTTCTGGCGCGTCCACCACCGTTCCGGTGGCGGCAAAACACTTGGCAACATGAAGGGCGCCACAAACGCCAACGTGTTCGGAGTCCGCTACAAGTTCTGAGCCGCCGCGACTTTATAAGGTCCTGCGAACTGTCTGAATCTCAGCCACGTTGCTGTTTCAACGCAAACCGGCGCCGGCAACCCTTGCGTCTGATGCATGGGTGGATTGCCTTATTCTGCCTGTTAAATCCCCATTGGAAAGCGCATATAGAGGTCATCGAAAGACGCCGGAACGAAAACGTTACTGACGTCACCTAAACCTCAGAAAGGGTAATGTCATGAACGTAGCACGCAGCTTCAACAATTGGCGCAAATATCGTCAGACCATCACCGAACTCGGCCGCATGAGCACCCGTGAACTGCACGATCTCGGTATCGATCGCAGCCAGATCACCAGTGTCGCTCGCGCCGCTGTTGGCAAGTAAATAGGGCGATACCGCCACATTCTGAATGCTTCAACGCCCGCTTTGCGGGCGTTTTTGTTTGGTTTGAAAATGAAGGCACTTCATTGGGGGTGTCTGACAGCGAGGCGGCGCTCCCACCGGATGCGCCGCATTCTTCTCGATTGCTGTCGAGGTTCCGTGCAGGTTGGGAAATCGGAAAGGCCGGGTCCGCGAGAAGCGGGTAGTTGCCCGGTATCGTCCTTTGTGACGGACGCCATGCGCTCAGCGCATATCTGTGCTGCAACCTTGTGCCTGTCAAATGCGCAGGGAAATGGTATGTTCCTCTCATCGAAACGGATGTACCTCCTCCCACATCCTTTTCGTAAAGCGGGTGATCCTACTCCTCCTCCCAAAGGATTGCCCCGGGGACAGCGGTTTTCCTCCTCCCATATCGCTGTTCATCTTTTCAGAAAGCCTGCCGCACCTCCTCCCGCGGCAGGCTTTTTTGTTTTTGGCCGTTTTCCTTGTTGGTATATCTCAGTCGAAAGCCATCATGCCGATGGGCGTCACGGCACGGGTGCCTGCGCGTCTGGCGAGCGCATAAGTGAGGCATTGTTCGACTGCATCCTGCGGAACGGGCTTGGCGATGACTCCGGCGCCGATGCCGAGATTAACCACGACCTCGGGGTTTGCGGTCATGAAGATGACCACCACACCGTGCTCTTCGGAAAGCCGTCGCCCGATTTCCGGCCCGGTTTGTCCATCGGCAAGATTGACGTCGACAAAGGCAATATCGGCGCGGCGGCCAAGTGCCACGGCATCATCCAGCTTGTTGGCGATGCCGATGACGTCTGCCTCTTCATCCGCCTGAAGAATGGAATCCTCTATGTCCATGGCGATGAGGAACTCGTCTTCCACGATCAGTACCCGCGGCTGCTCCATGCGGAAGCCGGGTTCACTCTGCAAAACGTCTGCCAACATATGCCTGCCTCCATTGGGTACGCTACCAAGCACCGAACTGAAAAAATACGCCGCGGTCTGGGGTCGTCTGGTGCTTCGACAATATCTGGAGCGTCGGGACTGTTTGATCTTATCACCCGCCGCCTCAGCACGGTCGGCAAGCAAACACCCGGCGGGCCAACTCGTTCCAAAGTGAGATAAACATAGTGAATGGAGTGTAAACAACGTGCCTTTTGGGCTATCACCTCTTGATAGCGAAGCAGTTGATTCGGTTTGGTTTTCATCCGGGGGAAGGGTGGAGGAACGTCGCCGTAGCGCATCTTTCGCCGCTGGAGCACCAGTCTTTTGGCCGCAATCGGTCCTTAAGGCTTACATGGAAATTCAAGACGTTACGGCCTCCTTCGCGCGCCAGGAAGGAAGAGCGGGAACGCCACCGATCAATCGCGTGCCGCGGTCAAAACCGGCGCGGGACCCTATGAATTTGGAAAGAGAATTAGACGATGACACAGTCTCCGCGCGCCACCATTGCCCGCAACACTCCCAACATCGCCGTCGTCGGAGTTGGTGGCGGTGGCGGAAACGCGATCAACAACATGATTGCCGAGGGTATTGGCGGCGTCGATTTCATCGCGGCCAATACGGATGCGCAGGCGCTGAAGAAGACCAATGCGCCACGGCTCGTGCAGCTCAGCTCAGAACTGACGGGGGGGCTTGGAGCGGGTGCTGATCCCGAGGTTGGCCGGCAGGCTGCGATCGATTCCCTCGACGAGATCATGGATCACCTGAGCGGCTATGATATGTGTTTCATCACCGCCGGCATGGGCGGAGGCACCGGGACGGGTGCGGCACCCGTTATTGCCGAAGCCTGCCGTGCAAAGAACATTCTCACAGTTGGTGTCGTCACGCTTCCTTTCAGCTTTGAGGGCGTGCGCCGCATGCGGGCTGCTGAGTACGGTTTCGCCAATCTGCTCAACACGGCCGATACCGTCATCGTCATTCCCAACCAGAACCTGCTGCGCATTGCCGATGCCGGCACCACCTTCGAAAATGCGCTCAAAACCGCCGACAAGGTGCTGTCGCTCGGCGTGCGCTGCATCACCGATCTCATTTTGCGTGAAGGTCTGGTCAATCTCGATTTCGCCGATGTGCGATACGTCATGAAGAATGGCGGCCGGGCGCTCATGGGCACCGCACAGGCCAAGGGCGAAAAGCGTGCTTCGGAAGCAGCGGCAGCGGCCATTGCCAATCCGCTGCTCGGTGAGCCCTCGCTGAAGGAAGCCCGTGGCGCGCTGGTCTCCATTTCCGGCGGCAACGACCTGACGCTTTACGAGATTGATGAAGCGATGACGCTGGTACGTGAGGCTGTCAGCGAGGAAACCGATGTTGTGATGGGCGCTTCGTTCGACCCAACGCTGGACGGCGCTTTCAAGATTTCCGTCGTGGCCACCGGCCTGCGGAACTGATCTCCGACTAAGGCGTCGCGCCGTCGTTGGAAGCCGCTACTCGCCGCTTCGGCCGTGAAAGCGCGATGAAGACGTCTGCGCCACAAACCGAACGATCGAAAGCCGTCGCGGGCAATTTTCGCGACGGCTTTTTGTTGTTTTTGAACAATTATTCCGTCATGCAAGCCAGCGACCCGGTGACACGTCGTTGATAACGAAAAAATATAATAGTACTCTTTATGTCGACAAGAAGGATTTGATTATGACGGATATAATTGCTTCTGCCGAGCGCAAGCGCGGCTCCGGTGTGAAGATGGTCTACGATCTGCTGCGCGACGAGATTCTTGATCTCGTCCTGCCACCCGGCAGTCCAATCGATGAAGTGCAGCTTGCCGAACGATTCAAGATGTCGCGAACGCCGATCCGTGAGGCGCTGGTACGGCTTTCGGGCGAGGGGCTGATCGATACGCTGCCGAACCGCTCCACCATGGTGTCGAACATCGATTTCCTCAACATGCACACCTATTTCGATGCGCTGGTCTTGATGTACCGGGTAACGACCCAGCTTGCCGCGCAATATCACCGTCCGGAAGATCTGGCTGGCATTCGCGCCCATAATGCGGAATTCGCCGTTGCGGTGGAGGAGCAGGATGCGCTGGCGATGATTTCCACCAACGCCGCCCTTCATCTTTCCATCGCGGAGGCCGGGCGCAACCCCTATTTCACCAGCCTGTTCAAGCGGCTGCTGGACGAGGGGCGGCGCATTCTCAGGCTTTATTACCAGTCCTATGACGATCGTCTGCCGAAGCGCTTTGTCGATGATCATGAAGAGATGATCGAGGCGATTGCCGCACGCGATATCGCTCTTTCCGAAAGGCTGGCGCGGGAGCACGCTGAACAGATCGTCCGGCAGGTGCAGAAACTGCTGGTGCGAAACGAACGGCTGGAAATAAATCTGTAGCTTGTCGATTTCTTGTCGACAAATAAAATACAAGATAGTAATGTCCCTCTCGAAAGGGTGGCGCGGACGTGCGTCCATTCCCGAAAAACATGTCCCTTAGGAGCTAGTAATGACGGCCAGCATTTTTTCCGGCGTGATTCCCGCCTTGATGACCCCCTGCAAGGATGATCGCACCCCCGATTTCGATGCGCTTGTTCGCAAGGGCAAGGAACTGATCGCCGATGGCATGTCCGCCGTGGTCTATTGCGGCTCCATGGGCGACTGGCCGCTCCTGACGGACGAGCAGCGCATGGAAGGCGTGGAGCGTCTGGTGAAGGCCGGTGTTCCCGTCATCGTCGGTACCGGAGCGGTCAACACGGCGTCTGCCGTTGCCCATGCCGCCCACGCCCAAAAGGTTGGCGCCAAGGGCCTGATGGTCATTCCCCGCGTTCTGTCGCGCGGTTCGGTCATCGCCGCCCAGAAGGCTCACTTCAAGGCAATCCTCTCGGCTGCACCGGAAATCCCTGCTGTCATCTATAACAGCCCCTATTATGGTTTTGCGACCCGCGCCGATCTCTTCTTCGCGCTGCGCGCCGAGCACAAGAACCTCGTTGGTTTCAAGGAATTCGGCGGCCCGGCGGATATGCGTTATGCGGCTGAAAACATCACCAGCCGTGACGATGAAGTCACGCTGATGATCGGTGTCGACACCGCTGTCTTCCACGGCTTCGTCAATTGCGGCGCAACCGGCGCCATCACCGGCATCGGCAACGTGCTGCCGAAGGAAGTCATCCACCTCTGCAAGCTGTCGCAGGCTGCCGCCAAGGGCGACGCCGATGCCCGCGCACGCGCCTTGGAACTGGAACAGGCGCTGGCCGTTCTTTCGTCCTTCGACGAGGGCCCGGATCTGGTTCTCTATTTCAAGCACATGATGGTGCTGAAGGGCGACAAGGAATACACGCTGCACTTCAACGAAACAGATGCACTGACGGACAGCCAGCGCGGTTATGTCGAAGCACAGTTCAAGCTGTTCAACAGCTGGTACGCCGACTGGAGCGAGCTGCCGGGCGCAGTGCAGGCCTGCAAGGCCGCCTGAGATATTGCTGCTGTGAAAAAAGGCCCGCAACTGCGGGCCTTTTTTGCATGCGATGAGGTTTGATGTCTCTCCTCCGTCATGCCGGACTAGATCCGGCATCCAGCCACGGCGCGTCTGCGCCGTGAAAGGTCTCTTCCGCGATCAAGGACTTGATCGTGCTGGACCCCGGATCTAGTCCCGGCTGACAGGGCGGGGATGCTATGCAGTCGCAAAAAAACGCTGAGTGACGTTGTCGTTATGAAGGCCCGCGATTGCGGGCCTTTTTTCCATTGCCCCATCCAAATGGTCAGGAAACCGCGTCCAGCCCCTTTTCCAGCAGCCGGTCGAGCCCGGCCATTTCGGCGGCGGTAAGCGTGATGCCTTCGCTTTCGGATTTGGCGCGGGCAGTGAAGCGGCGGCCCGACGGCAGGCGGGCGCCCTGGCCGATAATTGCGTCGAACAGCACTTCCGCGCGCTGGAAGGGGTCGCCGGGGCGGCCCTTGGCAAAGGCTTCAGGTGAAAAAGCGACGATCAATTCGCCATGGGTGGGGGCAAGCGTGGTGGTGCCGAGAAATTCGAGCGCTTCGGGGCTGGTGAGATCGCCGATCATGATGCCGGCGAGAAGCTCGATCATGGTGCCGATGGCCGATCCCTTGTGGCCGCCAAATGGCAGCATGGAACCGGCGAGGGCCGCCTCTGGGTCGGTCGTCGGCTTGCCTTCAGCGTCCAGAGCCCAGCCTTCCGGCAGGGGCTTTCCGGCCCGCCGGTGTAGTTCGATTTCACCGCGGGCCGCAACCGACGTCGCAAAATCGAAGACATAAGGGGAGGTGCCCTTGCGCGGCCAGCCGAAGGCGAAGGGGTTGGTGCCAAGCAGAGGCTTGGTTCCGCCGGTGGGCGCGACGGTGGAATAGCTCGGGCACATGACCAGCCCGGCGAGACCGTTTTCGGTCAGCCCTTCGACTTCCGGCCAGAGCGCCGAGAAATGCGTGCAGTCATTGACGACGAGTGCTGCGATGCCCGAGCGTCTCGCCCGCTCCACCAGAACCGGCAGACCAAGTTCGAAGGCGGGGTTTGCAAAGCCGCCATGGGCATTGACCTTGACGACGGCCGTGCCGTCGTCTTCGGCCACTTCAGGTATCGCATCCGGATTCACCTTGCCGGCCTTGACGGTGCGGAGCGCGCCTTCGATACGGTAAATGCCGTGCGATTTGCAGGCATCGCGCTCACCGGCGGTGATGACGCGTGCCAATGCTCCCGACTGCACCTTATTGAGGCCCGCCTTGCTGAAAATCGCCTCGACCCGCGTCGAAAGCTCTTCAATGGTCAAGGTGGTGGTGTCGCTCATAATTATCCTCCGATGTCGGGCTCGCACATTTTGAATACATAAAGTATACAAAGGTGCGAGTATTGCAACGTGTCTTTTCGATGAAGCTCAGTCACAGCAGAAGGCCACCGTCTCAAACACGAAGATACCTTAAGCCCTCATTCCTGTGCTTGTCACAGGATTGCAGTCGACGCGCGTCTGCGAGTCTGAAAGCCTCTTTCAGCCCAAAGACTTGGGCTGGCTAGATTCCTGTGACAAGCACAGGCATGAAGGAGGCTGAATGTTTCGCCCACCTTGTCCGCTCCCCGCGCGCCGGCTGGCGTAATCATCCGCGACACCTCATCAGTTCGCAGATGCAAAAAATTCTTTTTGTATACTCATTGTATTTTTCTATTGATTTCTCAGGCCCACAGGGAAATAGTGACCGCGCCTTCAAGGGCAGACCAATTCTGGGAGCAAATCAAGAATGAAAAAATCGGTCATTTTCGCCGGCCTGCTGGCCGCCACTTCCGCTATCACCCCGGCCAAGGCCGACAAGCTTGACGACATCATCTCGTCTGGCACGCTGCGTTGCGCGGTTGTGCTCGACTTCCCGCCCATGGGCGCGCGCGATGACGCCAACAATCCTATCGGTTTCGACGTCGATTATTGCAACGACCTCGCCAAGGCGCTCGGCGTCACGGCTGAAATCGTCGAGACGCCGTTCCCCGAGCGTATTCCGGCACTGATGTCCGGCCGCGTCGACGTTGGTGTCGCTTCGACCTCCGATACGCTGGAGCGCGCCAAAACGGTTGGCATGACCGTGCCTTACTTTGCGTTCGAAATGGCCGTTACCGCCAACGACAAGTCCGGCGTCAAGTCCTTCGAGGACATGAAGGGCAAGACGGTCGGCGCAACCGCCGGCACGTTCGAAGCCATTGCGCTTGAAAAGTCGGTCAAGGAGTGGGGCGTCGGCGAATTCCGTCCTTACCAGACCCAGGCTGATGTATTCCTTGCCCTGAGCCAGGGGCAGATCGATGCCACCGTTTCCACGTCGACCGTTGCGCAGTCCAACGTCAAGAGCGGCAAGTTCGCCGGTATCTCGGTGGTCGGCAAGGCGCCTTACGACATCGATTACGTCGCGCTCTTCACCAACCGGGATGAATACGGCTTCATCAACTACCTGAACCTCTTCATCAATCAGCAGGTTCGCACCGGCCGCTACGCCGAGCTCTACAAAAAATGGGTTGGCGGCGAAGTGCCTTCGCTCACCGTCAACGGCGTTTATCGCTGATCAGGACTTTTCGGAAACGGCGCGGTCGAATGATCGCGCCGTCGATCGTTTCTGAAAGGTGAGACGGTTATGTTCAACTACACATTTCACTGGAATCAGGCGCTGAAGGCTTTGCCGCAGCTTCTGGACGGTGCGGTGGTGACGCTGCAGATCGCCATCCTGTCGATGGTCATCGGCGTGTCCTGCGCCATCGTGCTGACGTTGTTCCGGCTTTCGGGCAACCGTATCCTCGGCGCCTTCGCCTCGGTCTGGGTGGAAATAGCCCGCAATACGCCGGCGCTGTTCCAGATCTACATGGCCCATTTCGGGCTCGGCAATTTCGGCATTCATCTGAGCCCCTATACCGCGCTTCTCGTTGGCATCGCCTTCAATAATGCCGGTTATCTCGCGGAAAATTTCCGTGGCGCGCTGAAGGCCATTCCGGATACGCAGACGCGTTCGGGCCGCTCGCTCGGCATGACCTCGATGCAGACCTTCAGGCTGATCATCCTGCCGCAGATGCTGCGGGTTGCTTTCCTGCCGGCCACGAACCAGATGGTCTGGGCAATCCTCATGACCTCGCTCGGCGTCACGGTCGGCATGAACACGGACCTCGCCGGTGTCACGCAGGCCTTGAACGCCCGTTCGTTCCGCACCTTCGAATTTTTCGCGCTCGCCGCGGTCATCTATTACGTGATCGCCAAGATCGTCACGCTCGCCGCCAGATTGCTGGCCGCGCGTCTGTTCCGTTACTGAGAGAGGTGAGTCATGTTTGAAACCGCTCTCACCTGGAGTGATCTTGCCTTCCTGGCCAAGGGTGCCGGCATGACGCTTGCCGTCACCGCCGTCGCCGTCACGGCAGGCACCATCATGGGGATCATCTTCGGCGTCCTCCGCTTCCAGCTCGGGCCTTACTGGGCCCTGCCGCTCACCTTCGTTCTGGATGTCTTCCGTTCCGTGCCGCTGCTTATCCAGCTGGTTCTCGGCAATGCCTTCCAGTCGATCGCAAAGCTCGGCTGGCCACCCTTTACGACCTCCTGCGTGGTTCTGTCGCTTTATACCGCGGCCTATTGCACGGAAATCGTGCGTGGCGGCATCGAAGCGGTGCCCTCGAACACCCGCCGCGCCTGCCGGTCGCTCGGTATGACCTGGTCGCAGGACATGCGGTACATCGTTCTGCCGCTTGCCACGCGCGTGTCGCTGCCGGCCTGGATCGGCCTGACGCTGGGTGTCATGAAGGATTCAGCGCTCGTCCTTTGGCTCGGGCTCATCGAGCTTCTGCGTGCCTCGCAGATTCTCGTGACCCGCCTGCAGGAACCGCTGACCATCCTGATGATCTGCGGCGCCATCTACTTCCTTATCAGCTTCCCCATCGCCCGTTTTGGCGGGTATCTCGAAAGACGGTGGTCCCCCAATGATTGAGATCGAAAACGTCCGCAAATCCTTCGGCCCGCTGGAGGTTCTGAAAGGGATCAACCTCACCGTCAACAAGGGCGAGGTCGTCACCATCATCGGCGGCTCCGGTTCCGGCAAGTCGACGCTGCTCACCTGCATCAACGGCCTCGAGCCGATCGACAGCGGCAAGATCGTCATCGATGGCACCGAGGTGCATGCAAAGTCGACCGACCTCAACAAGCTGCGCCGCAAGGTTGGAATCGTCTTCCAGCAGTGGAACGCCTTTCCGCATCTGACGGTGCTTGAAAACGTCATGCTGGCGCCGCGCAAGGTGCTCGGTATTTCGAAAGAGAAGGCCGAAGAAATTGCGGTCAAGCAATTGACCCACGTCGGCCTTGCCGAAAAGCTGAAGGTCTATCCGAACCGCATGTCAGGCGGTCAGCAGCAGCGCATGGCGATCGCCCGCGCGCTCGCCATGTCGCCGGAATACATGCTGTTTGACGAAGTCACCTCCGCGCTCGATCCGATGCTGGTCGGCGAGGTGCTCGACACGCTGAAGATGCTCGCGGATGAGGGCATGACGATGATCTGCGTCACGCATGAAATGGCCTTCGCCCGTGATGTCTCGAACCGCGTCGCCTTCTTCCATCAGGGCGTGATGGCGGAGATCGGCACGCCAGACCAGCTGTTCGGCGCACCACAGCATCCCGAGACGCAGAAGTTCCTGGCGAGCGTTCGGTAATGCCTGCAAATGATGTCATCGTCATCGGGGCCGGCGTTGTCGGCCTCTCGGCGGCAATCGCGGCACAGGGCCGCGGTCTTTCGGTCACGGTGATCGACCGTGAGGGACCGGCGGCGGGCGCTTCGGCTGGCAATGCCGGCGCCTTCGCCTTCACCGATATCCTGCCGCTCGCGTCGCCCGGCATTCTCTGGAAGGCGCCGAAGTGGCTGCTCGATCCGCTTGGGCCGCTCAGCGTGCCGCCGGCCTATGCGCTGAAGATCGCGCCTTGGATGTTCCGGTTCTGGCGGGCCTGCGCCGCCTCGAAGGTGGAGCACTCAACTGCAGCGCAGACGGCACTGATGGACCTTTCCAGGGCCGAACTGGAGCCGTTCCTCAAAAGGACCGACACCATTGCCATGCTGCGCAAGGAAGGCAACCTCCAGGTCTATGAAAGCGATGCGGAATTCGAAGCGTCACTCGGCGGCTGGAAGGCGCGTGAGCGCCACGGTATCGAGTTCCGGCATCTGAACGCAGAGCAGATGGCCGAGATACAGCCCGGCGTCGCACCGCGCTTCATCTGCGGCACGTTCACGCCTGGCTGGTATTCCATTGCCGATCCCAGGCTTTACACGCTGGCGCTGGCCGACCATTTTCGCACCATGGGCGGGCGTATCGAATGCCTCGATATCGCCTCGCTCCGGCCGTTGGAGGATGGGGTCGAGGTGGTTAGCCATGACGGCCGCACGCGCAAGGCAGGCCGGGTGGTACTGGCGGCAGGCGCCTTTTCGCACCGCATTGCCCGTTCGCTCGGGGAAAAAATTCCGCTGGAAACGGAACGGGGCTATAATACAACCCTGCCTTCAGGCGCATTCGATCTGCGGACGCAGGTGACCTTCGGCGGCCATGGTTTCGTCGTTACCCGGCTTTCCTCCGGCATCCGCGTCGGCGGTGCGGTCGAGTTGGGCGGGCTGGAGCTTCCGGCCAATTTTGCCCGCTCCGAAGCGCTGCTGGCCAAGGCGAAAGCCTTCCTGCCGGGCCTGAAATCCGAAGGCGGCAAGCAGTGGATGGGCTTTCGCCCCTCGCTGCCGGACAGCCTGCCGGCCATTGGCCATGCGCGACACACGGCGCGGGTGGTCTACGCCTTTGGTCACGGACATCTGGGACTGACGCAATCTGCGGGTACGGCGCGCATCGTCGCCGACATTCTGACGGGGCAAAAACCCGCCATCGACACAAGCGCTTTTTCGCCGCAACGTTTCTAGAGGATTTCGGCTTTTCCCCGAAACGCAAAAATTCTCTAGCACTTTTTCACGCATTTACCGGGGCGCACAGCGCGACGCGCTTTTACTGGAAATGCCTTAGGGAGATTTTCGATGTCTTCTGCCGTTCCGCAAGCCCGCAGCATTCTTACCGGTGCGGCCGAAGGCCCCCTGATCGCTACGACGGAAGCGCTGAGTTTCTGGGGCGGTGTCGATCCCGCCACCGGCAGGGTGATCGACGTGCATCACCCGCTGCACGGCGTCAGTCTCACCGGCGGCGTGCTCTTCATGCCGACCAGCCGGGGCTCGTGCACCGGGTCTGGCGTTCTGCTCGACCTTATTCTAACGGGCCGGGCGCCATCCGCTCTCGTTTTCTGCGAGGCGGAGGATGTGCTGACCTTGGGCGCACTTGTCGCGGCGGAAATGTTCGAGCGGGCGCTGCCGGTCGTCCGTCTCGACCCCGAAAGTTTTGCCCGCTTTTCCCGCGCGACCCATGTTCGCATCGATGAAAACAGCATCGAGGCCGGTGGCCTTTCGCTTGCCATAGCGCATCCCGCGACTGCCCGTCTCGATCTGACGGGTGACGACCGCGCGATGCTGGAAGGGCGCGACGGCATCGCCGTGCGCCAGGCCATGCGCATCATCGTCGCCATGGCAGCCCAGCAGGGCGCTTCCGCGCTCGTCAATGTCACACAGGGCCATATTGACGGCTGCATCTATGCCAGCCCCGCCAATCTCACCTTCGCGGAAAAAATGGCTGAGATGGGTGGCAGGGTCCGGGTGCCGACGACCATGAACGCCATTTCGGTGGACAAGGCCAACTGGCGGGCACAGGGCGTGCCGGATGATTTCGGCGATCCGGCGGCCAGACTGGCGGATGCTTATGTGCGCATGGGCTGTCGGCCCACCTTCACCTGTTCGCCTTACCTGCTCGACAGCGCGCCGGGCGCGGGTGAATCGATTGCCTGGGCGGAATCGAACGCGGTGATTTTTGCCAATACGGTGCTTGGTGCACGCACTGCCAAACATCCCGATTTCCTCGATCTATGTATCGCGATGACGGGCAGGGCGCCGCTTTCGGGTGTTTACCTGGAGGAAAATCGCCGGCCGCAGCGCATCGTGGACGTGGTGCTGCCGCAAGGGATCGACGATGCGTTCTGGCCGCTCGTCGGTTATCTCGCCGGCAAGGCGGCCCCCGATTGCATACCGCTGCTGCGCGGGCTTGGGGCTGCGAAACCCTCGCGGGATGATTTGAAAGCGCTCTGCGCTGCCTTCGGCACCACCTCAGCAGCGCCCATGCTACATATCGAGGGCGTTACGCCGGAAGCCGGCATTGCGCCTCTGGAAACGGCCGAAACGGTCAGCATTTCGCTTGCCGATATGGCGGCCGGGTGGTCGCTGCTGAACGAGGGACCGGAGGAGGTGCAACTGGTCGCCATAGGTAGTCCTCACGCGTCGCTGGAGGAGTGCCGTGCCCTCGCGGCTGTTTTCGACGGTCGCAGGCGCCGTGCGGATGTCGCCGTCATCGTCACAGCCGGCCAGCAGGTCATCGATGCAGCTGCCCACGACGGCACGTTGAAAAGCCTGAAGGATAGCGGTGTACAGGTACTGCCTGACCTCTGCTGGTGTTCTATCTCCGAGCCGGTCTTCCCGACGAAGACGCGCGCCTTGATGACCAATTCCGGCAAATACGCCCATTACGGACCCGGCCTCAGCGGCCGCGCGGTGCGCTTCGGCAGCCTTGCCGATTGCGTCGAGTGCGCGTTGACCGGCCGTGCCGCTTCCCGTCTTCCCGCCTGGCTTTCCTGAGGAGAATTCAATGCGCAGTATCAAGACCGTTCATGTCATTTCCGCCCATGCGGAAGGCGAGGTGGGGGATGTGATTGTCGGTGGCGTCAAGCCGCCACCAGGCGAAACGATCTGGGAACAGAGCCGTTTCATCGCCCGTGACGAGACGCTGCGCAACTTCGTGCTGAATGAGCCGCGCGGCGGCGTATTCCGCCACGTCAATCTGCTGGTTCCGCCGAAACATCCTGATGCGGATGCCGCCTTCATCATCATGGAGCCGGAGGATACGCCGCCCATGTCCGGGTCTAACTCCATCTGCGTGTCCACCGTCCTTCTCGATGGCGGTATCGTGCCGATGCAGGAGCCGGAAACCCATATGCTGCTGGAAGCTCCCGGCGGGCTGGTGAAGGTGCGTGCCGAATGCCGCAACGGCAAGGCCGAGCGTATTTTCGTGCAGAACCTGCCAAGCTTCGCCGCGAAGCTTGATGCCGAACTCCAGGTCGAAGGCCTTGGAAAGCTCAAAGTGGATACGGCCTACGGCGGCGACAGTTTCGTCATCGTCGATGCCGAAGCAATGGGTTTCAGCCTGAAACCGGAAGAGGCGCACGAGATTGCCCGCCTCGGCGTGCGCATCACCAACGCCGCCAACAAGGCGCTGGGTTTCGATCATCCCGAAAACCCGGACTGGCGGCATTTTTCCTTCTGCCTGTTCGCCGGCAAGGTGGAACGCACGGCCGAAGGCCTGCGGGCAGGGGCGGCCGTCGCCATCCAGCCGGGCAAGGTGGACCGCTCGCCTACCGGCACGGCGCTTTCAGCCCGTATGGCCGTGCTGCATGCACGCGGCGAAATGAAGGAAGGTGAAACGCTGACGGCGGTGTCGCTGATCGGCTCTACCTTCACGGGCCGTATCCTCGGAACCACAACAGTCGGCGACCGCCCGGCCATCCTGCCGGAAATATCCGGCCGCGGCTGGATCACCGGAATACACCAGCACATGCTCGATCCGTCGGATCCATGGCCGGAGGGGTATCGGCTGACGGATACCTGGGGTGCGAGGTAAGGGCGTTACAGGTCACTCAGGTGGAATGGTGAGTACGCCACAGCGGTACCGCATCTTTCTTCTCCCCGGCGGGGAGAAGAAAGATGCGGTACCCGCTCGTTCCAACAGGGCTAAAGCTTCACCGGCCCAACCGCTTCGTCGTCTCCCGCACGATCAGCTCGAAGCCGACATCCACCCGCGCACCCTCGGGAATGGCAGCGTCCTTTTCTGCCTCCAATATCGAAAGCAGCAACTCGCCCGCCTTGCGGCCGATCATCTGCGCGTCGACCCGTATCGTTGAAATCGCCGGATAGCATTGTCTGCCAATGTCAAAATCACCGAAGCCGAGAATGGAAATCTGATCTGGTACATGAATGCCGCGGCGATGACATTCCATCAGCGCACCGACAGCGGAAATATCCGACACGGCGAAGATGGCTTCGACATCGGGCGCCTTGGCCAACAGGGAGCCCAGCGTTTTCGCGCCGTGATCGTATGAGACCGGCGCGCTGCCCTCGCGGATGATGAGATCATCGGCGATGCCGGCTTCGCGCAGGGCAGCCCCGAAACCGAGCAGGCGGCTTTCGCCGCGCCAGTCCTTAACGTCGCCATCGGCTCGGGAGCCAAGTGCGCCTATGCGCGTGAATCCAAGCGATATCAGGTGTTTGGCGGCGGTTCTTCCCACTTCGTAATTGGAGAAACCGACCGCGTGGTCGATCGGATGTTCGGGTACGTCCCAGATTTCAACGATCGGGATACCGGCGCGCATCAACACTTCGCTAGCCATCTTGGTATGAACCGTGCCAGCGACGACAATCGCGTCGGGACGGCGCTCCATCATGGTGCGGATGACGCGCTCTTCTTCCTGCAGGTCGTACATGGTGTAACCGATCAGCAATTGGTAATCGGCGGCGCGTAGCGCATTGGCGAGGCCTTGAGCGCTGTCGGCGAAGTTTGAGTTGGTGAGTGTCGGCAGGATGGCGGTGATGAAATTGGTGCGGCGAGAAGAAAGCGAACCGGCGATTCGATCAGGCACATAACCAAGCTTCTCGATGGCCTTCATCACCCTCTGGCGCGTCTCCTCGGACACCAGAGCGGGATCGGCCAGCACCCGCGAGACGGTCATCTTGGAGACGCCCGCAAGTTTTGAAACGTCGCTCATGGTTGCTTTTTTTGACGTGACTAACGCTGCGGCCAAAGGCGTGCGCTCCACCAAAGCATGTCTCCCCAGTTACAATCCGGCTGAATGAAGACCGGTTCACGACAAGACATACACGAAGATACCAAGGGAAAGCACGCCGTATGATTGCAGATCAATGCGACGTGCACCGGATTTATGCGACGCGGCTATAGACCAGATGGTAGAAACGCCCGTCACACATGCTCATCATCTCATCCGTCAGTACCCGGCCTTCCAGCCGGACCGGAGACACCAGCGCTTCCTCCACGGCCTCCATCGACGGATAGTCGATTTCCTGCACCATGATGATCTGGGCCGCGTCCGGGTCCGTGCGCTCCGTACGCATCACTCGCACCGCCTGCGCATTCGGCATGCGCTTCCAGACAGGCAGTAATTTTTCCTCGACGATGCGAAAAAACTCCTCCTCCCGGCCTGAATGAATCCTGCCTTCGAAAATTGCCGAGCGTGTGTACATGTTTCCTCCCGAAATGAATGCCGATCGAAACAGTTCTGTAGATCGGACTTGCAATGATACCGATAACATGCATTATTGATCCTGCCAAGAACGTGAAGCGATGTCGAAGAGAGGAAAATCGATAATCTTGCTAACTGATTGAATCTCATAAGAAGTTCATCTGGTTCTGTGTTTTCACAGTTTCTTGGGAGGAGTTTTTAGTCAAGCGCCTAGAAATGTTATCGAGAACATTTTTCGGTTTGCGAAGGCCGCTGTTCTGCATTGGGCAGCTACTATTTGGGTTGGAGGAGAAACCATGAGCATATCCAGATTTCTGAAAAACATGACCGTTGCTGTTGGCGTTGCCGCAGCTTCGCTTGCGGCTACAACGTCCGCCCATGCCGTCTCGCTCAGCGAGATCACGGCGCGCGGCAAGGTCAAGATCGGTGTCCTCACGGGCGCGCCGCCGATGGGCATGGTGGATGAAAAGGGCAACCCTTCCGGTTATGACGTCGATGTTGCCAATCTCATCGGTTCCTACCTGTCGCTGCCGGTGGAACTGGTGCCGCTGACGCCTCCAGCGCGTATTCCGGCCCTTCAGACCGGCAAGGTCGATTTCCTCGTTGCGACGCTTGCGCCGACCGGCGAACGCGCCAAAACTGTGATGTTCACGCAGCCATACAGCGCCTTCAACATGGATATCATCTCCGGCAAGGACCAGAAATTCGAAAATCTCGACAGCCTCAAGGGCAAGCGCGTGTCGGTCAACCGCGGTTCCTCACAGGAAACCGCGCTGCGCAAGGCCAACGTCGAAGGTCTCGAAATCGTCGTTTACGAAGACGATTCCACCAGCGCCCAAGCTTTGCTTGCGGGTCAGGTGGATGCCGTCGCCCTGCCGTCCACGGTTGGTGAAGCAATCATCAAGCAGCGCCCGGAAGCCGGTCTCCAGGTCGGGTTCACCTTCTTCCAGCAGGGCAATTCCATGGCGACCAAGCTTGAGGATTTCGAGCTGCGCCAGTGGCTGAACACCTCCATTTACCTGATGAAGATGTCCGGCGATCTCGACCGCATCTCGGTCAAATGGACCGGTCGCCCGCTGCCGCAATTGCCAAGCTTCTGATTGAGCCTTTCAACGCGCCCGCCGGGAATACGTTCGGCGGGCCGGGAAATGTCAACGGAGTGACGCATGTCCTATACATTCCAATTCGGCGCGCTCGCCCAATATCAAAATGAAATTTTGAACGGCATATGGCTGACGATCAAACTGTCGGTCCTCTCCATCGTGCTCGGCTGCGCTTTCGGCATTCTTCTCGCTTCATTGCGCTCCATCAATGGTGGCATCGTCCGCATCATCGTGGATGCTTATGTCGAAGTCATCCGCAACACGCCGTTCCTCGTGCAGCTGTTCATCGTCTATTTCGGCTTGCCGGGTCTCGGCTTTCGCGTCGGGGCGGATACGGCGGCGCTGATCGGCATGACGATCAATCTTGCCGCCTATTCGACGGAGATCATCCGCGCCGGCATCGAGGCGGTGCACAAGTCGCAGATCGAGGCGGGTGAGGCTCTGGGCTTCACCAAGTACCAGATTTATCGTCACGTCATTATCGTGCCCGCCATTGCCAAGGTCTATCCATCCCTCTGCAGCCAGTTCGTGCTGATGATGCTGGCATCGAGCATATGCTCGGCCATCTCCACCCATGAGCTTGCCGCCGCTGCAGCCTTCGTGGAATCGCAGACCTATCGCTCCTTCGAGGTCTACATCGTCGTCACGCTCATCTATCTGGCGCTGGCGCTCAGCCTGCGGCTCATCCTTGCCCTTGTCGGCATGTGGCTGTTCGGTCGCCGCGTGGCCCGTAAGACGATGACCGCTTTGCCGGAGGTGCAGTCATGACCCTTAGAACTTTCGGCTGGAACGAATTCGGCTTCCTGCTGACCGCCCTGCAATGGACCGTGCTTCTGACGATCATTGCGCTAATCGGCGGCGGTATCGTTGGCTTCTTCGTGGCGCTCGCCCGCACCTCGAATTTCAAGGCGCTGCGCATTGCCGCCGGCACCTACATTCAGGTGATCCAGGGCATTCCGGTGCTGATGATCCTGTTCCTGTCCTATTATGGCCTCAGCCTTGCCGGGCTGGAACTGCCGCCACTTTTTGCCGCCGGCGCGTCGATGACCATCTATACGTCAGGTTATCTCGCGGAAATCTGGCGCGGCTGCATCCAGGCGGTGCCGAAGCAGCAATGGGAAGCGTCGGAATCGCTCGCTCTCACCCGCGCCCAGCAATATCGCTACGTCATCCTGCCGCAGGCGATCCGAATTTCGCTACCGCCGACCGTCGGTTTTGCCGTCCAGGTCGTCAAGAACACGTCCATCGCATCGATCATCGGTTTCGTCGAACTGGCGAGAGCGGGGCAGCTCATCAACAATGCCACGTTCCAGCCGTTCCGCGTCTTCGTGGCGGTGGCCGTACTTTATTTCATCGTCTGCTACCCGTTATCCCAGCTGTCGCGTTGGCTGGAAAGGAGGCTTCATGCCGGAAGTAATCGTTGAAAACGTTCACAAGAGCTTTGGCGCTCTGGAAGTCCTCAAAGGCGTGTCGCTGACGGTCGGCCGTGGTGAAGTCTTCGCCCTCATCGGCCGCTCGGGCTCGGGCAAGAGCACGCTGCTGCGCTGCATGAACGGGCTGGAAAAGATCAATTCCGGGCGCATCGAAATCGCTGGTCATGCGATTGGTGAAGACGCCAAGGCCCTGCGGAAGCTGCGCACCGATGTCGGCATCGTGTTCCAGAGCTATAATCTGTTCCCGCATCTGACGGTGGGTGAAAACATCATGCTTGCGCCGCGCATCGTCAAGGACGTGGCAAAATCGGAAACCAAGGATATCGCCCGTGAGGTTCTGCAGCTCGTCGGTCTTTCGGAGAAATTCGATTCCTATCCGGACCAGCTGTCCGGCGGCCAGCAGCAGCGTGTGGCGATTGCCCGCTCGCTTGCCATGCGGCCGAAGGTAATGCTGTTCGACGAGGTGACGTCTGCGCTCGATCCGGAACTCACCGAAGAAGTGCTGACTGTCATGGAAAACCTCGCCAGAGACGGCATGACCATGATCCTGGTGACGCATGAGATGGCCTTTGCGCGGCGTGTGGCGACCGAAACGATCTTCATGCACAAGGGCAAGATCTGGGAGCAGGGCCGCTCGTCCGAACTCTTCGCCAATCCGCAAACGCCGGAACTCCGGCAATTCGTCAAGGCCGATGTGAAGTAGTTCACAGGCACAAAGGAAAATCCATGACCACTGAAATCGTGCAGCTGTGCCCGCTCATCCCGGCACTGGAGGAAGAACTTGCGCAGCGCTTCACCGTGCATCGCCTGTTCGAAGTGTCAGACAGGGCCGCCTTCCTTGCTGAAAAAGGCGGCGCGATCCGCGGCGTCGTCACCGGCGGTCATATCGGCCTGCCGGCTGATATTGGTGCAGCGTTACCAAAGCTTGAAATCGTTGCCATCAACGGCGTCGGCTTCGACAAGGTTGATCTGGCTGAAGCGAAGCGGCGCGGCTTTCGTGTTTCCAATACGCCTGACGTGTTGACGGCCGATGTCGCGGATCTTGCTCTGGGCCTTATTCTGGCGCAGGCGCGCAGGCTGCCGCAGGCAGACCAATATGTCCGCACCGGGCAATGGCTGAAGGGCGACATGGGCCTTTCCACCCGCGTGGCCGGTCGTCGCTATGGCATATTCGGTTTCGGCCGCATCGGTCAGGCGATTGCCAGGAGGCTCGAAGGTTTCGATGCGCATATCTCCTACACCGCGAGAAATCGTCGCGATGTCGCCTATGATTATTATGACAGCATCGAAGCTCTGGCCGCTAATTGTGACGTGCTGATCATCGCCGCAGCGGCCACCGCCGAAACGCGTCATATCGTCAGCGCCGAGGTTCTGAACGCGCTTGGCCCGCAGGGTGTGCTTGTCAACGTGGCTCGCGGCTCGTTGGTGGATGAGAAGGCGCTCATTGAGGCACTTTCGAATGGCGTGATCGCAGGTGCTGCGCTTGATGTCTTCGAGGATGAACCGCGTGTGCCGGAAGCGCTGTTTGCTTTCGAAACCGTCACGCTCGCCCCACATATCGGCAGCGGCACGCATCAGACGCGACGGGCCATGGCAGACCTCGTTCTTGCCAATCTCGACGCGCATTTTGCCGGCAGGGAGCTGCCGACGCCGGTGGTGTGACGGGGCCTTGCTGGATGCCAGAATTCTTGCGGCGCGGCTTCTATCCGCGCCGTTTCCCTGAGACAGGCGCTATTTCATCGCCGCAAGCGTACAGACGGCTACCGGCCACCCTATCTCCGCCCCTCGTTCATATTTATATAATATGTATAATCCTACTATTCTGCTCTCTTATAAAGTGATGAGGCGGATAGGTGCGTTCCAAGGGCCCGAAGACACCCGTGCAGAATCGGATATCGCGAAAAAAGCGCGAAACAGGGCCATCTGCCTCTACCCCAACAGATGAAAATAGTAATCCATCCGACCGGCATGTGTTGTTGGAAGCGATGATCGACCACGTGCCGGATTTTATCTATGCCAAGGATCTGGAAGGTCGTTTCCTGTTTGCGAACCGCGCAATCGTCAAGGAAAATGGTTTTGACACGGTGGAGGAGCTGATTGGCCTCACCGATTACGATATTCACGGCGAAGCAGCACGGCGGGCGGGCATTCCCGACACCGAGGCACGGGTGATGCGCACGGGAGAACCGGATCTCGGTTATGAAGAGCGGGCCATGCGCGGCGATATCGACCGCTGGCTGATGATGTCGCGCGTGCCGCTGCGGGACAAGTCCGGCAACATCATCGGGGTGGTCGGCGCTTCTAGGGACATAACCCAGAAAAAGGCTTCCGAAAGGCTGCTGCAGACGCAGGCGCGCATTCTCGAAATGATTGTCGCGGCGGCGCGTATCGAGGATTTCCTAGAGGAATTCGTCAAGGCGATTGAAAATCTCGCCACGGGGCTTGCCTGTGCCGTACGGGTGTTCGACGCCGCTACGGGTGAACCTTCGGTTTATGCATCGCCGGCACTCGCTCCGCATGCGGGGCTGACGGCGATGATTTCCTCGGTCAGCGATCCTGACATCATCACTTCCCCTGCCGATAACACGGCCTTCAGCTTCGATATTCCCGCCAGCGACGGCAAGGCGCACGGTTTTGTCTGGTGCATGCTCGCGGCCCGCCAGCCAGATCCGGCACTGGTGGAATTTATCGGTGCGGCTGCACGCATGGCGGGGCTCGCGATCGACCGCAAACGTGCTGCCGAACATATCGCCTTTCTGGCCGATCACGACATGCTGACCCGGCTCCCCAATCGCCGTTTTCTCGATACACGGCTGCCGGAAGTTCTTGCGGCCGCGGCAAAAGCCAGGCGGACGATCGCCGTCTGCTTTCTCGACCTCGACAACTTCAAGCAGATCAACGACACGCTGGGCCACAGCGTCGGTGATGCGCTGCTTTCGAAGACGGCGGCGCGCATCGCAGGGACCCTGGGTCGGAACGATCTCGTGTTGCGGGTGGGCGGGGATGAGTTCGTCGTCATTCTGGAGAAGCAGCGTGACGGTTTCGAAAACCGGCTTCGGAGCATCCAGGCTGCGGTCTCACAGCCGCTGCGCATCGGCAATTATGATATCAAGGCGACATCCAGCATCGGCGTGGCGTTTTTTCCGGAACATGGGGAAACCACGGCGGAGATCGTCGCCGCTGCCGATCTTGCCATGTATCAGGCGAAACATAATGGTCGGGACGGTATCGCCACCTTCTCGCCGCGCATGGCAGACGATTTGAGAAAGAAGGTCACGCGTATCGAGGAATTGCGCAGGGCCGTGGAACGGGATGAATTCATCCTGCATTTCCAGCCGCAGGTCGATCTACTTACCGGCGGCATCAGTGGGGTGGAGGCGCTGGTGCGCTGGCAGCACCCGGCGGAGGGACTGCTTGGGCCTGCGGAATTCATCGGCCTTGCGGAAGAAACCGGCCTCATCGTGGAGCTTGGGGAGAGCATTCTGAAAAAAGCGTGCCGTCAGGCGCGAGACTGGATGGCTGCTGGATTGTCGCCTGTCAAAATGGCAGTCAATATCTCCCCCCGGCAGTTTCAGGCCGGCCTGGCGGACCAGATCAGTTCGGTGCTGAAGGAAACCGGCCTTGCACCTTCGCTGCTGGAAATCGAGATTACCGAGACGCTCATCATTCAGGATGTCGACACGTCAGTGCGCATCATGCGCGCCATCAAGCAGATGGGCGTCAGCCTGGCACTGGATGACTTTGGCATCGGCTATTCCTGTCTTGGCATGCTCAAGACATTCCCTCTTTCGTGCATGAAGATCGACCGGTCGTTCCTCACGCATCTGCCGGCAAAAACCAAAGACAGCGCCATTGTTTCGATCATGATCCAGCTTGCCGGTTCACTGGGCATCGATGTCATTGCCGAAGGCGTGGAAACGGCCGAGCAGGCTGACTTTCTGCGCGCTGCCGGTTGTCCCTACGGGCAAGGTTACTATTTCGGCCGCCCCGTGGCGGCTGGCGAGATCGAGGGCATGCTGAAGGCGATGTCCACATTTGCAACCGGTTCTTCCAGCCAACCGCTGTAATCGCCGATCCACCGCCCGCTGCGTTATCCGAACGGAATTGAAGCACCACGCGCGAGTTCCGGGTCGGGTATCGCCGCCTCGCGCACTCACTGCACCAGCCCTCTGCCATTGTCACATCACCGTTGTTATTCAAGGTGAGCTGTTGGGCTCCTGCTGCAGAAATATTGTTACTAGTTTCGCATATTAGAATATCATCGGAAATTAAATATACAATAAAGCCTATTTTGCAAGTGTATATAAGTGTATTTATATATTTTAAACTTTATAATTGTTGTAATTTTACTACTTAGTGTGATTGCGTCATCGTGTTGTATTTTAAATCCGGAGATTTGAATTGCGACTCCCCCGCGATTTCTGTCATTTGCTGATCAGCGCAGGGAAGCGGGCGGCAGGGAAAAGACCAGCCCACAAATTTGCGCATTCGTTGAAAAATTTTTGACTGGAGATTACAAATGAACATCAAGAGCCTTTTGATCGGCTCCGCTGCGGCTCTCGCAGCAGTATCCGGCGCACAGGCCGCTGACGCCATCGTCGCCGCTGAGCCCGAGCCCATGGAATATGTTCGCGTCTGCGATGCTTTCGGCACCGGCTTCTTTTACATCCCCGGCACCGAAACCTGCCTGAAGTTCGACGGTTACGTTCGTTTCCAGACCGACTTCGGTCGCAACCAGTCCGGTACATCTGACTGGGACTCTTTCACCCGCGCCCAGTTCAACATTGACACCCGCACCGACACAGAACTCGGCGCCCTGCGTGGCTACATCGGTCTGCGCGGTCAGGCCGACAACGATACTGACCGCAACTTCGTTCTTGATCAGGCTTTCATCGAACTCAGCGGCCTGAAAGTCGGTTTCTACTACAACTGGTGGGACGACGGTCTCTCCGGTGAGTATGACCAGCTCAGCTCCAACCGCACCCGTCTGAACGCTATCCGTTACACCTACGACGCCGGCTCATTCTACGTGGGTGCCGCTGTTGAAGAGCTCGAAGGTTCGCGTAAGGGCACTTCCGAACTCGGCGTTACGAAGGACGGCAAGTTCCAGACCAACACGAACGATGTTGGCATCAGCGCCATCATCGGCGCAAAGATCGGCGGCGTTAAGGCCAACCTGCTTGGCGGTTACGACACGAACCAGGAAAACGGTGCAATCCGTGCAATCATCACTGCTGACATCGGTCCCGGCACGCTCGGCATCTCCGGTGCTTGGGCTTCCGGCGCCAACTACTACTACGAAGAGTCCGAGTGGACTGTTGCTGCTGAATACGCCATCAAGGCAACTGACAAGCTGACCATCACCCCCGGCTTCCAGTATTTCGGCACGATCGACATCGGCGCTAACAACGACTTCGTTGGCAGCCGCGATGCATGGCGCGCTGGCGTCGCTGCCGGTTACAAGATCACCTCTGGTCTCTCCACCAAGGTTGCGGTCACCTATCAGGACGTCGATGGCAAGAAGGGCGTAAACGGTGGTGGCGACAGCTGGACCGGTTTCGTTCGTCTCGAGCGTTCGTTCTAACAGAGCCTGACAAAAAGCATAACCGGGTTAGACAACTCAGATCCACCCCGTTTCTTGAACGGGTGAGTGCTAGCTCCAGTCAAAGTTCCTGACATGATGTCAGGTTTGCTCCCCGGTCCTCTCCTGGCCGGGGAGTCTTTGTCGTGATGTTGGCAAGAAGTCCAAGGGGACCTTGCCGACCCCAGTCGATTAGTGATCCCGCGTCGATTTGTGATCCTGAACAGGCCCTTGGTCGGCGGCGCGGTATCTCCCATCCGCCGGCGGACGTGGAGGGAGCACGGGTTCGTCGAACGTGCGCAGCAGGCAGCCCCAGCCCGGATCGTGCATGTGTGCTTTCAGACCCGCCCGTTCTGCCAGTGCCATGGCTTCCTGTTGGCCGAAGGAAATGGCGGCGTCTACATCTGATGTCAGTACCCGGCCATTTTCCATCAGCAATTTACCGTCTACAAAGACGGTATCGACATCGCTTCCAAGAACCTGATGGACCAGACGGTGGACCGGCATCCACATGGGCATGAGATGCGGCTTCCGCATGTCTATGATGACGACATCAGCCTTCTTGCCGATCTCGAGCGAACCGATCTCGTCCTCCATGCCGATAGCGTGGGCGGCATCGATCGTGATCATCTCTAAGATCTTGCCCGGCGGAAGCAGGTAGCGGTCGTGATTGTGCAGGAGATGCTGCGTAAATTGTGCCAGGCGCGCCGTCTGCAACATGTCGAAATGGCGGCTTGGAGCTGCGCCATCGGTGGTGATGGCGACACGAATCCCTTTTGACATCATTTCCATGATGGGAGTTGCGCGGCCCGGCGGCGCATGGGTCACGCATGTGCCTGTCTCGGCCAGTATATCTATTTCGTCGTGGGAGATACCCCAGCAATGCTGAAGGTGAATGTCAGGGCCAAGCAGGGCATTTTCCTTGTCCTGAAACGCCATGCGAATTTGCCCGGCAAAGGCGTCGGAATGAAGCCTGACACCGGTCTTGCGCGCCATCTCGCGTATCCGGCGGGCCTGCATTCTGTCACCCTCTGTCAGTTTCACTGCCTGGTCCGGCGTAGATGCATTGGAGGGTTCGACCGACGGTGCGATGGTGAAAGGCGTCAGGAAAACGCTGATGCGGCCATCGGCGCTGCCGTGCAATGCTTCGATCACCGCTTCGCTGCCATCCATCATCTCGTCGAAGCTAACGTCGCGACGTTCCGGTAGACCGCTCTCCCACCTTGTGACCGGATGAGGCCATGGGAGGCCTGACGGCCCGACGCAGATGATTTCGCGAAGGCCGAGTTCGCTATAGGCGCGGGCGTGGTTGATGGCGAAGACGGGGTCATCCGCGCGTGGCATCGAAGTGATGATGCTGGCCCCGGTCGTCACCCCGGCGCGCAGCCGTTCAATGCCGGAAATCAGCCCGTCGGCATACCAGTAGTCGCGGGTGACGTAGTGGTAATAGGTCGGGGTGATGATTTTCATCCACATCGCATTGGTGTCCGCTGCGATGCTGCGAAGAAGGGCGTGGCCCGCGTGGCCATGGGCATCGATCAGGCCAGGAATGAGAAGCTTTCCTCTGCAGTCGATAACCACCTTATCACCGTGGAGCGGGTCCAGTTCATCCACAGTGCCGATGTCGACAATCCTGTCGCCTTCTATCGCCAGTGCGCCGTTCTCAATAATACGCCGCTCCTTGTCGACCGTAACGATCGTTCCGTGCCGCAGCAGAAAGCCTGTCATATTCTCTCCTCCTCGCTTAAACTCGTATTCAAAAACTTGCGATTTTGAGTACGATAATTGTCAACAATATTATTGACAATAAGCCTCAGCGAAACAATACTCCTTCTGCCTGACCGGACCCGTGCCGGTTTCCAACGATCAATAAAAAGGGGGGATCAAATGTCCCGTATCAGAAGTTTTGTCCTGGCGGCCATGGCTGCTACCGCCATTGCCGTTCCCGCCAGCGCGGAGACCCTTCGCTGGGGCGGTCGCGCCGATCTCTATTCGCTCGATCCCTATTCGGTCCCGTCCACATCCAACCTCGCTTTTCTCAATCATATCTACGAGGGTCTCGTCCGCTACGGACCGGACTTCCAGATCGAGCCGGCACTCGCCACCGAGTGGAAGCTGATTGATGGAAAGACCTGGCGCTTTACCCTTCGCAAGGGCGTGAAATTTCATGACGGTGCAGACTTCACCGCCGATGATGTCGTCGCATCCTTCACGCGCGCTTCGGACGCGACGTCGCCGCTGCGGGGCAATATCCCGATTTACGCTGGCGTCAAAAAAGTTGACGACTACACGGTGGACCTCGATGTCAACGCGCCGACTTCTCTCTTTCTGAACGACATAACCAATATCTTCATTTTTAACGCCAAGTGGTTGAAAGATAACAATAGCGAGAAGCCTACCGACTTCGCGTCGAAGGTCGATGGCTACACCACCATGCACACCAATGGCACAGGCCCGTTCAAGCTCGAAAGCCGCGTTCCCGACAGCAAGACTGTTCTCGTTGCCAATGAAGGCTGGTGGGACCAGAAGAAGCACAATCTCGACCGCATCGAATTCGTGCCGATCGCATCTGCGGCAACACGCGTCGCGGCACTGCTGTCAGGTGAAATCGACCTGATCGACTCCGCCCCGATCCAGGATTTGCCGCGTCTGGAATCCTCGCCCAATATCACGGTCAAGAAGCGCACCGAGCTTCGCACGCTTTTCATTGGCTTCAACCGCCGCGAAAAACTGGAAAACGGCCAGCCGAACCCCTTTAATGATCTGCGCGTTCGTCAGGCCTTCGAAGCCTCCATCGATCGTGACCTGATCAACAAAAAAGTCATGCGTGGTCTTGCAAGACCATCCGGCTCGCTGATCGCACCTGAGATCGCTGGTTATGCCAAATCGCTCGACACGTTCGAGCCGGCCGATCCGGCCAAGGCGCAGAAGCTGCTCGCCGATGCGGGCATGAAGAACCTTGCCTTCACCTATACCTGCATGAATGACGAGAGCGTCAACGAAGAGGATATCTGCTCGGGCGTTGCCAACATGTTGAAGCGCGGCGGTTTCCAGCCTACCATCGATATTGCGCCACGTTCCGTGCAATCGCCCAAGCGCAATGGCGGCAAGGCTGACGTCTTCAACCTCAGCTGGGCAAACGAGCCGACTCTTGACGCCTTCTCGATGCTGTCGCAGATCCTCTCGACCCGCAAGGGCGCGATGGGCGTCTCCAACTATGGCGGCTGGTCCAATCCCGAGATCGACAAGCTCGTTGCGCAGGCGGCGCAGGAGCAGGACAATACGAAACGCCTGGCGCTCGAAGAAGCTGCGCTGAAAATCGCCAAGGACGAGACCATGCTCGTTCCGCTGCATCAGCAGCCGATTGCGTGGGCTATGCTGGCCAAGGTCAAAAGCGTCGACTTCCGCGCCGACAACAAGCCACGCCATTGGCTGACCCAGCTCGACAAATAAGACGGACAGCAAGCGAGGCGCCGGTCACTGGACCGAGCGCCTCACCTGTTTCAGCGGACATTCGAGCACGCACCAGTTCATTTGACTGGATGTGAAGCCGACGAAACCGTGTCAAAAATTGTCGACAAAGTTGCACTGTGTTCGTGGTTCCTACACGCCGCGTAACCTTTGCCCATCTCTGGAAGAGAATGATCGAACCTGAAAGCCTGCGCGGCTCAGGCTCGCGTCCGAGAGGTAACAATGCTGGTATTCATCATCAAGCGTTTGGGAAATGCCGTGCTGGTCATGCTTTCCGTTGCGCTTATCGCCTTTCTCATCTTTCGGCTGGCGGGTGATCCCGTCGAGCTGATGGTCGGCGAACAGACCTCGCAGGAGGATCGTGCAGCCCTGCGTGAGAGGCTCGGCCTCAATGACAGCCTGCCGACCCAATATCTGCGGTTCGTCAAAGACGCGGCGGAGGGCAATTTCGGCGTTTCCTACCGCA
Organism: Agrobacterium genomosp. 2 str. CFBP 5494; assembly: GCF_900013495.1. Lineage (NCBI taxonomy): Bacteria > Pseudomonadati > Pseudomonadota > Alphaproteobacteria > Hyphomicrobiales > Rhizobiaceae > Agrobacterium > Agrobacterium genomosp. 2. The sequence goes on along the minus strand of NZ_LT009719.1, from coordinate 164,604 downwards.
ACGGCCAGCAGGTGCTGCCGCTGATCGCGGAAAGGTTCCCCGCGACCCTTGAGCTGGTGCTGGTTGCCACCGTGATCTCTCTGGTCGTCGGCCTGCCTCTGGGTGTTCTGACGGCGATCCGGCGCGGGAAGTGGTACACGGAAGGTCTGCAGTTCCTGTCGATCGTCGGGGTGTCCCTGCCAAGCTTCGTTGTCGGCATTCTTCTCATTCTTGTCTTTTCCGTTTCCCTCGGCTGGGCACCGGCATTTGGCCGTGGCGATGTCGTTCAGCTCGGCTGGTGGTCAACCGGGCTTTTGACCTCGTCCGGGCGTGCTGCGCTCATTCTTCCGGCTATCGCGCTTTCGCTTTATCAGATCACCCTCGTCATGCGTCTGGTGCGGGCTGAAATGCTTGAAGTTCTGCGGTCCGATTTCGTGAAGTTCGCACGGGCCCGCGGCATTCCGCGCTGGCGGATCTACTTCCGTCATGCGCTGCGCAACTGTCTGATGCCGGTGGTGACACTGACGACGATGAATGTGGGTTCGCTCATCGCCTTCGCGCTCATCACGGAAACGGTGTTTCAGTGGCCGGGCATGGGCATGCTGTTCATTCAGGCGGTTACCTTCCTCGATATCCCCGTCATGGCGGCCTATCTCTGCATCATCTCCTTCATCTTCGTTGTCCTCAACACGTTCGTCGATATCGCCTATGCCGTCATCGATCCGCGTCTGCGCACCGCGCGCTGACCGAAGGGAGCCAGTTTCATGACAGACCTTTCGCAAACGGAAAAAACCGCCCGTCGGTCACTTTTCAGCCGCATGCGCGATAGCGACCTCTACTGGTCGTTCAGCCGCAGTAAATCGGCCAAGATCAGCGCGCTCATTCTCGCAATCCTGATCCTCGCAGCTGTCTTCGCGCCGTGGATTGCGCCCCAGAATCCCTATGACGGTGCATCGCTGGACATGTGGAAGGCCGAGCTGCCGCCGATCTGGCAGGAGGGCGGCGAATGGCCGTTTCTGCTTGGAACGGATACGCAGGGACGCGACATGCTCTCGGCCATTCTCTACGGCACACGCATCTCTATCGTCATCGGTGTCGCCTCCGTGCTGCTTTCGCTCGTCATCGGCATGACGGCAGGTCTGGTGGCGGGGTACTTCGGCGGTTTTGCCGATGGCCTCCTGATGCGCATCGGTGACATCACGCTCTCGATCCCGACCATTCTGGTTGCCATCCTCGTGTCGACAGTTGTGCGGCAAATGCTGCCCGACAATCTGCGTGAGGTCGGTGCATCCGCCGTGCTCATTCTCGCCATCGCGCTTTCCGCCTGGGTGCAATATGCGCGAACGGTCCGTGCACAGGCGATTGTAGAAACCGGCAAGGACTATGTTCAGGCCGCTAAGCTGATCGGCGTGCCCGCCCGCCGCATCATGGCGGCGCATATCCTGCCCAATACGTTAACGCCGATCATGGTTGCCGCCACGCTGAATTTCGGCATGGCGATCCTGACGGAAGCGACGCTGTCCTTCCTTGGCATTGGCATGCCACCAAGCCAGCCGTCGCTCGGCACGCTGATCCGTATCGGCAACCAGTTCCTGTTTTCCGGCTCCTGGTGGATCGTGCTGTTCCCTGTCTTCCAACTCTGCCTGCTCGTCGTCACCGTCAACCTTCTGGGTGACTGGCTGCGCGATGCGCTCAATCCGAAACTGAGGTGAGCTCCATGCACGATCTTCTTCTGCGCAACGTACGGCCCATGGCGGGCGAAGCCTGCGATATTTTGATCAGGAACGGCAAGATTTCAGGTTTCGGAACATTTGACGCCGAACCCGGCATGCCGGTTGAGGACGGCAAGGGAGCAATTGCCGTTCCCGGTCTTATCGATGCCCATACGCATCTGGACAAGACGACGTGGGGCATGCCCTGGCACGTCAACAATCGTGCTGCTATCCTGCGCGAGCGGATCGATTTCGAGCGGGAAAACCGCGTTCAGATCGGCATCGATCCGCATCGCCAGTCCATGCGCCATGCGATCGGCCTTGCGGCCAATGGCGGCACCCATATTCGCAGCCATGTCGATATCGACCCCACCCATGGCCTGAAACTGGTAGAGGGCATATGGGAAACCCGTGAGAAGCTTAATGGCATCATCGACATCGAGGTCGTCGCCTTCCCGCAATCCGGCGTCATGGTCATGCCCGGCACGGTGGAGCTTCTCGATGAGGCGTTGAAGCAGGGCTGCGAGGTGCTTGGCGGCATCGATCCCTGCGGGATTGACCGCGATCCGAAGGGCCAGCTGGACATTCTTTTTCAACTGGCGACAAAACATGGCGTGCCGATCGATATTCATCTGCACGAAGCCGCCGACCTCGGCGCCTTCACGATGGAGCTCATCTTCGAGCGCATCCGGGCAAACGGCATGCAGGGCAACGTCGCCATCAGCCACGCCTTTGCCCTTGGCATGAACGACTATCTGCGCGTCGGCAGGCTGATCGACGAGATTGCGCGGCTTGATGTCGCCATCCTGACAACCGGTGCGCCATCGGCAAGCGTGCCGTCGATCATGCGCCTCAAGGAGGCGGGTGTGCGCGTTGGCGGCGGCTGTGATGGCATCCGCGACACATGGGGTCCGTGGGGACAGCCGGACATGCTGGATCGCGCCAAGATCATCGGCATGAAAAACGGTCTGCGCTCGGATATCGAACTTGCGCATGTGCTCCATGTCGTTTCCAAGGGTGGCGCCGATGTCATGGGTCTTGAGGATTACGGCATGGAGATCGGCTGTGCCGCCGACTTCACGCTCCTGACCGGTGAAACGCTGGCGCAAGCCGTTGTCGATATCGCGCCTCGGCCGCTGGTGGTCAAAGGCGGCCGGGTTACCGCGAGAAACGGCAAAGCCATCGTGGAGGCGCCGTAATGAGCGATGTTCTCAATGCGTTGCAATTGGGCGAAAGGCCGCAAGGGCGAACGTTGCTGACAGCCAGCTGGGTTGTCGGGCACAAGGATGGATCGCACCGCCTTCTGAAAAACGGCGAGGTTGTCTTCGAAAACGGCGAAATCGTCTTTGTCGGGCATGAATTTCCCGGAGAGGTCGCCCGGCGTATCGATTTTGGTAATGCGCTCGTCAGCCCCGGCCTGATCGATCTCGATGCGCTTTCCGATCTCGATACGACGATCCTCGGCATTGATCATCATCCGGGCTGGGCGAAGGGTCGTGTCTGGCCGCGCTCCTATGTCGAGGCTGGTCCCTACGAAATGTATTCCCCGGAAGAGCTTGCCTTCCAGAAGCGTTTCGCCTTCGGGCAGTTGCTCCTCAATGGCATCACCACGGCAGCCCCCATCGCATCGCTGTTTTATCGCGAATGGGGGGAGAGCGTGGCGGAATTCGAGGCGGCCGCCGATGCCGCCGGGGAACTTGGTTTGCGCGTTTATCTCAGCCCCGCCTTCCGTTCAGGCGGCATGGTGCTGGAAGAACCGGGCCGCATGGTGCCTGTTTTTGATGAGGAGCGCGGTTTTCAGGGCCTCGCCGACGCAATCGCCTTCATCGAAAAGCAGAGTGGAAGGCACGGCGATCTGGTGCGCGGCATGCTGGCGCCGGACCGCGTGGAAACCTCCACCCTGGCGCTCATTGAGCGCACCGACGCAGCGGCCCGCGAACTCGGCTGCAAGTTCCGTCTCCATATGGCGCAGGGCGTCATGGAGGTCGATACGGTTCGCAAGCTCCACGGTTCGACCGCGCCAGTCTGGCTCGCCAAGGCCGGGCTGCTCAGCGAAAGGCTGATCGCCCCGCACGCCACCAATGCGACGGAAGAAGATCTGGTGCTCTATGCGGAAAACGGCGTCTCCATCGTCCACTGTCCGCTGGTTTCGAGCCGTGGTGGCAGCACGCTCTCATCCTTCTCCTCCTGCCGCAAACGCGGCATCAATATTGCGATGGGAACGGATACGGCCCCGGCGGACATGCTGATGAATTTGCTCGTAGGGCTGATCACCTGCCGCATCAATGACGGTGCTCCGGACCAGATCCGCTGTGCCGATCTCTTCGATGCGGCCACACTTGGCGGCGCGCGGGCTCTTGGACGATCCGACCTTGGCCATCTTTCCCCGGGCGCAAGGGCAGACATTGCTGTCTTCGATCTCGACGATACCGTCATGGCGCCGAGCATCGATCCGATCACCACGCTGGTGACCGGTGGTTCGGGCAAGGTCACGCGGGCCGTTTTTGTCGACGGCCGTCTTTCCATGCGTGAAAGGCAGGTTGCCCGTATCGACATGCGGCGTGCCCGTGAACAGGCGCAGGCGCAGTTCGATCGCCTGATTGCAAAATATCCCGAACGGAGCTGGGCAAATCCGCCCGTCTCCGAAATCTTCCCTCCGAGCTATCCGGTGGAGGTCGCCCAGCATGGTTGACATGAACCAATCGGTTATCGATGTCCGCAATCTCAAGGTCGAGTTTCCCGGCCGTCGAGGCACCGTTACTGCGCTTTCCGATATCAGCCTTTCGATCCGGCCCGGTGAAATCCTGGGTGTTGTCGGTGAATCCGGTGCCGGCAAATCCATGACGGGCCTTGCCATACAGGGCCTGCTCGAGAAACCCGGCCACATTGCCGATGGTGAAATATGGCTAGGGTCGCGCCGTATCGATCAACTGGATGACCGGGCGATGGAAAGCATTCGCGGTCGTGAGATCGGCGCGATCTTTCAGGACCCGCTAACCTCGCTCAATCCACTCTTTACGGTCGGTGCGCAGCTTGTCGAGACGATCCGCCAGCACCTGCCGCTGTCGAAAGCGGATGCACGCGCACGGGCCGTTCAACTGTTGAAGGATGTCGGTATTCCATCACCTGCGGATCGTGTCGATCATTATCCGCACCAGTTTTCTGGCGGCATGCGCCAGCGTGTCGTCATTGCGCTGGCGCTCGCCGCCTCTCCGAAACTCATCATTGCCGATGAGCCGACGACGGCGCTCGATGTCTCGATCCAGGCGCAGATCATTTCCCTGCTGCGGCGGCTGTGCAAGGAAAAGCAGACGGCGGTCATGCTCGTCACCCACGATATGGGCGTCATTGCCGAGGCTGCCGACCGTGTGGCGGTGCTTTATGCCGGCCGGCTGATCGAGGTGGGCCCGGTCGAGCAGGTGCTGCACGAACCGCGCCACCCCTATACGCAGGGCCTGATGGCCTCCATCCCGTCACTTGGCGCACGGGTGGAGCGGCTGAACCAGATCGACGGCGCAATGCCGCGTCTCGACGCGATCCCGCCCGGATGCGCGTTTAATCCACGCTGTGGATTTGCCGGGCCGCGCTGTCGGCGGGAACGGCCTGAACTTGAAACCGTCGGCAACGGCGCCAGTGCGTGCTGGCTGAATGCAGGAGGCACAGCATGACACAATCCGCATCTCAAAAGGCAGCATTGAGCAAGCCGGCCTTGACGGTGAAGGGCCTGACGAAAACCTTCGACGTTTCGGCCCCGCTGCTCAATCGCATCATCGAGCGCAAACCACGGCAGTTCGTGCAGGCCGTCAACGATATCGATTTTTCCGTTCCGGCCGGCGGCTGTCTCAGTATCGTCGGTGAAAGCGGTTGTGGCAAATCGACTGTTGCCCGCCTGGTAACGGGACTTTTTCGGCCAAGTGCCGGCGAGTTTCGTTTCGCGGCAGGCGGCAAGGGTAAACCGCTGTCGGCACAGATGATCTTTCAGGATCCCTATGCCTCGCTCAATCCGCGCTGGCGGGTGAAGAACATCATCGCCGAACCGATCCGCGAATTGAAGCTGCGCGCGACCAAGGCTGAGACGATGGATAGGGTGGAGGAGCTTCTGAAGACTGTGGGGCTGTCGGCCTCTGACGGCGAAAAGTTTCCGCATGAATTTTCCGGCGGCCAACGCCAGCGCATCTCCATTGCCCGTGCATTGGCGAGTGAACCGGAATTCCTCGTCTGCGATGAGCCGACATCGGCGCTCGACGTTTCGGTGCAGGCGCAGGTGCTGAATCTCATGCGCCGCCTGCAGGATGAACTCGGCCTCACCTATCTCTTCATCAGCCACGACATGAGCGTTGTTCGTCACATGTCGGACCGCATTGCGGTGATGTATCTCGGCCGGATTGTGGAGGAGGGGGATACGGAAGAGCTTTTCGCCAATCCGCGCCATCCCTATACACGGCTGCTTCTCCAGACGATCCCTAATATCAAGGCGCCGCAGCGGGACCGGGAGATTGTTGCCGGTGAAGTGCCAAGCCCTCTGAAGCCGCCTTCGGGTTGCGCATTTCACCCGCGTTGTCCGCTCGCAACGGCGCAATGTTCGGCAGAAGTGCCTAAGGTGAAGAGCCTTGCCAACGGCACGCGGGTCGCCTGTCATCTGGTCGAAGATGACAGGCAATGGGCGGGCGAACGACATCGCGCCTGAGCGGAAAAATCAGCCGAGCGCGGCGCGCAGGTCGTGGGAAAGGTCGCGGATTTCGCTGAGATCGAGCTCCGCTTCCACATGCTCGAGGTGGTGGGTCATCAGGTGGATGGCCCGCGACGGATCATTGTTGGCGATCGCATCAACGATTTCTGCATGTTCGTCCGGGCCGCAGTTGAAGCGATCCGTGTTACGGTAAACGGCTGTTATCAGCGACGAGCGGGAAATGAGGTCGCGCATGGTGGTAAAGAGGAAATCAGAACCGAGCGTTTCCGCAAGCAGAAGGTGGAACCCGCCGGAAAGCTTGATGATGTCGGTCGTGACGTTTTTGGCATTGGCCACGCGCTCTTTGGCCACGTGGTCGCGTAGCTTTTTGAGATCGGTCTTGGTGGCGGATTTGCAAAGTCTTTCGACAACGCATTGCTCGACGGTACGGCGCACGAAGAAGACGTCGCGGGCTTCCTCGACCGACGGTTTGGAGACGAAAGCACCGCGATTGGGAACGATGGTCACCAGTCCGTCACGTTCGAGAACGGACAAGGCCTGGCGGATTCTGGCACGGCTGACGCCAAAGATTGTCGCCAGTTGCTCTTCTTTCAGCTGCACCCCCGGACGCAGCCGGCGTTCGGCGATCGAAAGCCATACTTTCTCGACAATCTGCTGCGTGGACGGGCCGGCCTGCTCGCTCATTCGACATACTCCCCAATCGTCCTAGAGAAGCGTGATGTGAATGAAAAAGTCAACCGTATCAACGGGATTTTGGTTGCAACATTGTCAACAATATGAGAGATAATTGTAGACTAAATTAGGATGTCGATCATGGAATTCGATTTCAGCGCGCTTGAGCCCCAGAGCCGCTACCGCCTTCTGACGAATTTTATCGGTCCGCGGCCGATCGCACTCGTGACGACCCGCTCGGAAGCTGGCCATAACAATGCAGCGCCGATGAGCTTCTTCAACGTCTTTTCGCATGATCCGCCCATCGTGGTCCTCGGCATTCAGCCGAAGGTGAGCGGCGAGGAAAAGGATACGATGGTGAATATCCGCCGCACTGGCGAGTTCGTCGTCAATATGGTCGATATGTCGCTTTCGGAGCAGATGCTGATCTGCGGTCTCGGCTTCGACAATGAAGTTGACGAGATGTCGATGGCCAAGCTTACTGCCATGCCCTGTAGCAAGATCGATGCGAGTTATGCCGCGCAATCGCCCTGCGCCTTCGAGTGCCGGGTGGAGCGACTGATCGATTACCCCCGCCGCACGCTGGTGCTGGGCGAAGTGGTTCATATGCATGTTCATAACGAATGCCTCGATGAAGAGGGACGTTATGTCGATGCCGATCGCTACCAGCCGATCGCCCGGCTTCACGCCGACAACTACATTACCTCGGACCGCCAGTTTGTTTTGAAGGCGCCACCAATCACCGATTTCACCGCGCCTGACGGCAAGTGACAGCTCATCAGGATGCGTGCGATGCATATTCGTTTGATCAATCCCAATTCCACCGCCTCCATGACCGCGCAGGCTCTCGATAGCGCGTTAAGGGTCAAGCAGAAGGAGACCCACGTCTCCGCGGCAAATCCTGACGATACCCCCGTCAGCATCGAAGGGCAGGCGGATGAGGCCATGGCCGTTCCCGGGCTGCTCGCGGAAATCCGCAAGGGCGAGGCGCTGGGCGTGGATGCCTATGTGATCGCCTGTTTCGACGATCCCGGACTTCACGCCGCACGCGAAGTGGCGCGTGGACCCGTCATCGGCATCTGCCAGGCCGCCGTGCAGGTGGCGATGACGATCAGCCGCCGCTTCTCGATCATCACGACGCTGCCGCGTTCCATCGCGATCATCGAAGATCTGGTGGAGGATTACGGCGCGCAACGGCATTGCCGGAAGGTCCGGGCAATCAACCTGCCGGTTCTTGGTCTTGAGGAGGATCCAGAGGTTGCGGAAGCGCTGCTTCGGCGCGAAATCGAGGCCGCCAAGCGGGAGGATGCGGCAGAAGCGATCATTCTCGGCTGCGCGGGCATGTCCTCGCTCTGCGACCGGCTGCGCGACGCCACGGGTGTTCCGGTCATCGATGGCGTGACGGCGGCGATCAAGCTTGCCGAAGCTCTTGTTGGCGCCGGTTACAATACCTCGAAGGTCAATGCTTACGACTATCCGCGGGTGAAGGGGCCGGCCCTCGTCGCCTGCGCCTAGTTTGCAGGAAAATGCCCGCGGCCATTTGCGGGCGCTTGCGCCACGTTCTAGTGTTCTCCCGCGCACACCGGCCAAGCGGGCGCGCCGCGGGGGAGAGCGTATGATCGACAAGCTGGAATTTTTCATTGCATTGGCGCGGGCTGAACATTTCGGCCGGGCGGCGGAGGAATGTGGTGTCTCCCAGCCCAGCCTGTCGGCGGCAATCCGGCAGCTGGAGGATCAGTTGGGCGTCGTTCTCGTGGTGCGTTCAGCGCGGTATCAGGGGCTGACGCCGGAAGGCCAGCGTGTGCTTGAATGGGCGCGTCGTATCGTTGGCGATACACGCACCATGCGTGAGGAAATGCGCGCCGCCCGTAGGGGCCTTGCCGGACATATACGTCTGGCCGTCATTCCGACCGCGCTTGCCATGGTGCCGCGATTGACCGAATCCTTCCAGGCGCGCCATCCCGATGTGACTTTTTCCGTCACGTCCCGCACCTCGCTGCAGGTTTTGAGCCAGATTGAAAACCTCGAGATCGACGCGGGAATCAGTTACCTCGACAATGAGCCGCTCGGACGCGTGACCACCGTACCGCTTTATTCCGAGCGTTATCACCTGATCGCAGCTGCCGGAACGCCGCTCGCTGATCAGGAAAGCGTTACCTGGCAACAGGTTTCCAGTCTTAGGCTTTGTCTATTAACTCCGGACATGCAGAACAGGCGCATCATCAACCGGCACATGGCCGAAGCTGGCGTGGAGGCCAAGCCGACGCTCGAATCCAACTCGATGATCGTGCTTTTTTCTCATATCCGCACCGGACAATGGGCTTCAATAATGCCGCGCAACCTCGCGGAATCGTTCGGTTTTCCTAAGCAGATCAGGATAATCCCGATTACCGATCCGGACCCCGAACACCTCGTGGGCCTGATTGCCACCCACCGGGAACCACACACTCCGCTTGTCTCCGCGCTGCTTCACGAGGCTCGCCAAAGGGCCGCCGAAAAGGCATTTGATAGAAATTTCCTATCAAATGACGGAAACTGATTATTGACCTGATCCCGCCGATCTCGACATTCTTTCAAGCACTGCAGGGCTGCGAAAGGATTTGACTATATCCCGCTCGTTATCCCTGCCCCTGTCGGTTTGGGAGGACTGGCTTATGAATATTCGAGCGGTTGCCGTAGATGAGGCGGCGCGTGTTTCCGCCATCATTGATGAATTTCTCCATCTGGAGGGGCCTTTGCTGCCCATCCTGCACGCAATGCAGGAAGAATTCGGCTATATCCCGGAAAGCGCCAAGCAGATCATCGCATCCGCGCTGAACATATCGCGCGCCGAGGTTCATGGCGTCGTCACCTTCTACCCCGATTTCCGGGATCATCCGCATGGTCGCCATGTCTTAAAGCTTTGTCGCGCCGAGGCTTGCCAGTCGATGGGTGGCGAGCCTCTTGCGCAAACCATCAAGAGCCGCCTCGGCCTCGACTGGCACGAAACCGCGCCCGACGGTTCCGTCACGCTTGAGCCGGTCTTCTGTCTCGGGCTCTGCGCTCAGGCACCGGCCCTGATGCTGGATGGCGAAGTCCATGCCCGTCTTGATGAGGACTGTCTTGGCGACATTCTGACGGAGGCGCGCCGATGAGTGTCACCGTTTTTGTTCCCGGCGATTCCGCCGCTCTTGCCGTTGGCGCAAACCGCGTTGCCGATGCCATCGCCCGTGAGGCCGCTGGCCGAAACCTTGAGGTCGAGATTGTGCGCAACGGCTCGCGCGGCATGCTCTGGCTTGAAGTGCTGGTTGAAGTGCGCACCGAGCATGGCCGTATCGCCTATGGCCCCGTCAAGGCAAGCGACGTCGCCTCACTTTTTGACGCAGATTTTCTGACCGGTGGGGCCCATCGCCTCTGTCTCGGGCTGACAAAGGACATTCCGTTCCTGAAAAGCCAGACGCGTCTGACATTTGCTCGATGTGGCGTCACCGATCCATTGTCGCTGGAGGATTACCGCACCTATCAGGGCATGAAGGGTCTTGAAAAAGCTGTTGCGATGGCCCCGTTGGATATCGTCGCGGAGGTGACCCAGAGCGGCCTGCGCGGACGCGGCGGCGCTGGTTTCCCCACCGGCATCAAATGGAAGACCGTTGCCGATGCGGTGGCGGACCAGAAATACATCGTCTGCAATGCGGATGAGGGCGACAGCGGCACTTTCGCCGACCGGATGATCATGGAAGGCGACCCCTTCGTGCTGATCGAAGGCATGGCGATTGCCGGCCTCGCCGTCGGCGCGACCAAGGGCTTCATCTATACCCGCTCGGAATATCCCTACGCCATCAGGGTCATGGAAAAGGCGATCGAAATCGCAAGGCGTGCGGGTATTCTTGGGTCCTCCGTCCTCGGGTCAGGCCGCGCGTTCGACATGGAAGTGCGCATGGGCGGCGGCGCCTATGTCTGTGGCGAGGAGACCTCGCTTCTCAATAGCCTCGAAGGCAAACGCGGAACGGTGCGCGCCAAGCCGCCGTTACCAGCCCTGCAGGGCCTGTTCGGCAAGCCGACCGTCGTGAACAACGTGATTTCGCTCGCTTCCATTCCGGTCATCATGGATCGTGGCGCAGCGTTTTATCGCGATTTCGGTGTCGGCCGTTCGCACGGCACCATCCCGATCCAGCTTGCTGGCAACCTCAAGAATGGTGGGCTTTACGAAACCGCCTTCGGTCTGACGCTCGGGCAGCTTGTGAACGATATCGGCGGCGGCACGATCAGCGGCCGGCCTGTCAAGGCGGTGCAGGTGGGTGGACCACTCGGCGCTTATTTCCCGGTGTCGCTGTTCGACACGGTCTTTGACTACGAAGCGTTCACGGCGGCTGGTGGCCTGATAGGCCATGCGGGCATCGTGGTGTTCGATGATACGGCAGACATGCTGCATCAGGCCCGGTTTGCGCTGGAGTTCTGCGCCGTCGAAAGTTGCGGCAAGTGCACACCCTGTCGCATCGGCTCGACACGCGGTGTCGAGACGGTGGACAAGATCGCGCTCGGAATCGAGCGGGAGAAAAACACGGCGTTGCTGGAAGACCTCTGCGAAACCATGAAATTCGGTTCGCTCTGTGCGCTCGGCGGTTTCACGCCCTATCCCGTCATGAGCGCGCTCCGGCATTTCCCTGCTGATTTTGCCCCCATCCCACGTGTTGAAGCGGCGGAGTAAGACCATGGCCCTTGTAACTGAATTCGACTACGGCACCCCCAAGTCCAACGCTACGGACATGGTAACGCTCACAATCGACGGTCGCCAGGTGACTGTTCCCGCTGGAACCTCGATCATGCGCGCCTCGCGTGAAGCGGGCATCGATGTGCCGAAACTCTGTGCCACCGACATGGTGGATGCCTTTGGCTCCTGTCGGCTCTGTCTGATTGAGGTGGAGGGCCGCAATGGCACTCCTGCCTCCTGCACCACGCCTGTTGCCGCCGGTCTCGTCGTGCATACGCAGACGGAGCGGCTGAAGCAGATCCGCAAGGGCGTGATGGAGCTTTACATCTCCGATCACCCGCTCGACTGCCTGACCTGCGCCGCCAATGGCGATTGCGAGTTGCAGGATATGGCGGGCGCGGTGGGCCTTCGCGATGTGCGATATGGTTACGAGGGCGACAATCACGTCAAGGCCCGCACCGGGGAGGGCGATCTTAATGCCCGCTTTATGCCGAAGGACGAAAGCAATCCCTATTTCACCTATGATCCTTCCAAATGCATCGTCTGTTCCCGTTGCGTGCGCGCCTGCGAGGAAGTGCAGGGCACCTTCGCGCTCACGATCGAAGGCCGCGGTTTTGAAAGCAGGGTATCGCCCGGCGCGCACGAGGCATTCCTCGATTCCGACTGCGTGTCCTGCGGTGCCTGCGTGCAGGCCTGTCCGACCGCGACGCTGACCGAAAAATCGGTGATCGAGATTGGCCAGCCGGAACATTCGATGGTCACCACCTGCGCCTATTGCGGCGTCGGTTGCTCCTTCAAGGCGGAAATGCGTGGTGAAGAGCTGGTGCGCATGGTGCCGTGGAAGGATGGACAGGCAAACCGTGGCCATTCCTGCGTCAAGGGCCGCTTCGCTTACGGATATGCGACCCACAGAGATCGTATCCTCAACCCGATGATTCGCGAAAAGATCAGCGATCCGTGGCGGGAAGTCACCTGGGAGGAAGCCTTCTCCCACGTTGCGTCGGAGTTCCGGCGTATCCAGGGCACCTATGGGAAAGAGTCCATTGGCGGCATCACCTCGTCCCGCTGCACGAATGAGGAAACATTCCTCGTCCAGAAACTCATTCGCGCCGGTTTCGGCAACAATAACGTTGATACCTGCGCCCGCGTCTGCCATTCGCCCACGGGTTATGGTCTTGGCCAGGCCTTCGGCACATCTGCCGGCACGCAGAATTTCGACAGCGTGGAGCATTCCGATGTCGTGCTTGTCATCGGCGCCAATCCGACCGACGGCCATCCCGTTTTCGGTTCGCGGCTGAAGAAGCGGCTACGTCAGGGCGCAAAGCTGATCGTCATCGATCCGCGCCGTATCGATCTTGTGCGCACGCCGCACGTGGAGGCCGCTTTCCACCTGCCGCTGCTGCCGGGCACCAACGTTGCGGTGCTCACGGCACTGGCGCATGTGATCGTCACCGAAGGGCTGTTCAACGAGGCATTCATTCGCGAGCGCTGCGACTGGTCGGAATTCGAGGACTGGGCTGCTTTCGTAGCCGAGCCGCAGCACAGCCCGGAAGAGACGGAACGTTTCACCGGTGTTCCCGCGGAAGATCTGCGCGGCGCGGCCCGGCTTTATGCCAAGGGCGGCAATGGCGCGATCTATTATGGTCTGGGTGTCACAGAACACAGCCAGGGTTCAACGACCGTCATGGCGATTGCCAATCTTGCCATGGCGACCGGCAACATCGGCCGTCCCGGTGTAGGCGTCAATCCGCTGCGCGGTCAGAACAATGTGCAGGGATCCTGCGATATGGGGTCTTTCCCGCACGAACTGCCTGGCTATCGCCATATCTCCGATGATGCGACACGGGATGTGTTCGAGAAACTCTGGGGCGTGAAGCTTAACAACGAACCGGGGCTTCGCATTCCCAACATGCTCGACGCTGCCGTTGATGGCAGTTTCAAGGGCATCTATATTCAGGGCGAGGACATTCTCCAGTCGGACCCCGATACCAAGCACGTTTCCGCCGGCCTTGCCGCCATGGAATGTGTCGTGGTGCACGATCTCTTCCTGAACGAGACGGCAAATTACGCGCATGTGTTCCTGCCGGGTTCCACCTTCCTCGAAAAGGACGGCACCTTTACCAATGCCGAGCGCCGCATTAACCGCGTGCGCAAGGTCATGTCGCCGAAGAACGGTTATGCCGACTGGGAGGTAACCCAGAAGCTGGCGCAGGCCATGGGTCTTTCGTGGAACTACACCCATCCCTCCGAGATCATGGACGAAATAGCGGCAACGACGCCAAGTTTTGCCAGCGTTTCCTATGCTTACCTCGAAGAGAAGGGCTCGGTGCAGTGGCCCTGCAACGAAAAATTCCCAGAGGGTTCGCCGATCATGCATGTGGACGGCTTCGTGCGCGGCAAGGGCAAGTTCATCCGCACGGAATATGTGGCGACGGATGAGCGCACCGGTCCGCGTTTCCCGCTGCTGCTCACCACCGGCCGCATCCTGTCGCAATACAATGTCGGCGCACAGACACGGCGCACGGAAAACGTCGTCTGGCACGAGGAGGATCGTCTGGAAATCCATCCCCATGACGCCGAACAGCGCGGCGTAAAGGACGGCGACTGGATCAAGCTTGCGAGCCGCTCGGGCGATACGACGCTGCGAGCGCTGATTACGGATCGTGTGGCGCCGGGCGTGGTCTATACGACCTTCCACCATCCCGGCACGCAGGCGAACGTCATCACGACCGATTTCTCCGACTGGGCGACCAACTGCCCGGAATACAAGGTAACGGCGGTTCAGGTCTCTCCCTCCAACGGGCCGACGGAATGGCAGGAAGAATATGATGCGCTTTCGCGTCAGTCCCGCCGCATCGCGGGCAAGCTGGAAGCTGCGGAATAATCGGGGGCCGGGCTTGTCCCGGCCTTCTCATCATGTGGCGTCGGGGCGTGAACTGGCGCGGGGAGTAGATCATGTTACTCAATCACACGGACGAAAAGCTGGTGAGGATGGCGAACCAGATTGCGACGTTTTTTCTGTCACAGCCGGAAGATATCCGTATCGATGGTGTTGCCACCCATATCAACAAGTTCTGGGAACCGCGCATGCGGCGGCGCTTCTTTGAGATGGTGGACGCCGGTGCCGGTGATTTTCTACCGCTCGTGATTGCCGCATCCAGAGAGATCAGGCGGCCAGACGCGCCAGCGGCCGATGCCGTAGGGCTCGGCGAAGACGCGAAGGGCGCACCGGGCGGCAAGGGGCCGATTGCGGGAGAATCCCTTTCGGAGCCGAGCGTGCCCGAAACAACGCGCGTCTGACCCGTGCGGAAATGAATGAAGCTTGCCGCCGCATGGGAGGACGTTCGGCGGCATCGCTATTCGCCTGGCGGGGCGAATGAAAAATGTCCAGACATTCACGAGGGAGGTAGTGTCAATGGCAGTAGCAGGCGCAACGGCGGGAGAGGCGGCGCAAGCCGGGTTTTTGGACCGCGAACGAATAATCGCAAGACCAGGTTTCAATCGCTGGCTGGTGCCGCCGGCAGCGCTTGCCATTCATTTGTGCATAGGCATGGCCTATGGCTTTAGCGTATTTTGGCTGCCGCTGTCGAAAGCGTTGCCTGCGACCGATCCGAGCTGCTCCAGCCTCACGCTGGTCGGCGCACTGTTTACCACCGAATGCAATTGGCGTGTGGCTGATCTTGGATGGATCTATACGCTTTTCTTCGTGCTTCTCGGCTGCTCGGCGGCTATCTGGGGCGGCTGGCTGGAACGGGTGGGACCCCGCAAGGCGGGCTTCGTTTCGGCCTGCTGCTGGTGCGGCGGCATTCTGGTGGCAGCCGTTGGCGTCATGACCCACCAATTGTGGCTGATGTGGCTAGGTGCCGGCGTCATTGGCGGCGTTGGCCTTGGCCTCGGTTATATTTCGCCGGTCTCGACTCTGATCAAATGGTTCCCGGATCGTCGCGGCATGGCCACGGGCATGGCCATCATGGGGTTTGGCGGCGGTGCCATGATTGGCGCGCCACTTGCCAACCTGCTGATGAATACCTTCAAGACTGAAACCTTTGTCGGCGTCTGGCAGACCTTCGTCGTCATGGCGTTGATATACTTCGTCTTCATGATGGCGGGCGCCTTCGGATATCGCATTCCGCCTGCGGGCTGGCGTCCGGAAGGATGGACGGCACCTGCGGCCAAAAGCGCGATGATCACCACGCGACACGTCCATCTGCGCGACGCGCATAAGACGAAACAGTTCTGGCTGATCTGGGCGGTGCTCTGCCTGAATGTTTCGGCCGGCATCGGTGTCATCGGCATGGCCTCTCCAATGCTGCAGGAAATTTTTGCGGGTTCTCTGATCGGCCTTCCGGGTGTCGGTTTTGCTGATCTCGATGCCGGCCAGAAGGCGCAGATTGCGGCGATTGCTGCTGGCTTCACCGGCCTTCTTTCGCTCTTTAACATTGGCGGCCGTTTCTTCTGGGCCTCCATGTCAGACAAGATCGGCCGCAAGAACACTTATTTCTGCTTCTTCATTCTCGGCATCATTCTTTACGCGCTGGCGCCGACGCTCGCGATGATGGGCAACAAGGCGCTTTTCGTTCTCGCCTTCGGTATCATCCTGTCCATGTATGGCGGCGGTTTCGCCACCATCCCTGCCTATCTTGCGGACATCTTTGGCACGCAGTTCGTCGGCGCAATCCACGGCCGTCTCCTAACGGCATGGGCGACTGCCGGCATCGCCGGTCCCGTCGTCGTCAATTACATCCGCGAGGCGCAGATCGCGGCGGGCGTGGCACCCGGACCCGCACTGTACACAAGCACCATGTATATTCTGGCAGGCATGCTGGCGATCGGCCTCGTGGCCAACGCCTTCGTGCGGCCGCTCTCGGACAAATGGTTCATGTCGGATTCGGAGGTGGCGGCGCTTCAGGCGAAGAGCGCGGCCGCGAATGCCGGGCCGACAGGCTCCTTCGGGATCGGTCGCGGTGGACTGGACGCCAAGGCCGCTCTTGCCTGGGCTGCGGTTGGTATTCCGCTTCTCTGGGGCGTGTGGGTCACGGTAAAAAGCAGTCTGGCGCTATTCGGCTAGGCGCTCCGCCAAAAACTCATGTGCCGGCTCTTGGCCGGCACATGATCGATCAAGGCAAGGCGGCGCGGTTCGGATCACGTCAGATGAACCGCGCCCCGTTACTTGCGTAATTTGCAGCTGGACGGTGCGGCGCCATCAAGACCAGCTGGCAAGCAGTCCCTCAAGGGTCGCACGGTCCTCTTTATCCAGACGCGCCAATCCCGGTGCGCGCACCGGGCCAACTTTGAACCCGAGTATGTCCATGGCTTCCTTCACAACGGTCACATTGGCGCCGTTGCGATATCGTGTGCGCAGCCGCTCGAACAATTCGATCTTTTGAACAATCTTCCGTGCAGCCGTAAAATCGCCTGACATCAGTGCCTCATGAACCTGCAGCGAAAATTGCGGCGCCACGTTAACGAGGCCGGAGGTGAAGCCGCGCGCACCAACCGCCGCGAAGGCAGCCGCCCAGCTTTCAGCCAGTCCGCAGACATATAGAGCGCCGTCCGGATCGGAAGCGGCAATCGCGCGGGACAGAAGCATGATGTCGGTCGTCGCGAACTTGATGCCGGCGACATTCGGGTGGCTCGCAAGCCGTACCATGTCATCGACCGAAAAGCCGTCCGCCCGGACATAAGCGACCAGCGGCAGTTCGCTGCCTTCAGCGAGGCCGGTAAAGTAGTCGATTTGCGATTGCGGGGCCGCGAAAGGATCGACTGGCTGATGCGACATGACGGCGGATGCGCCCATTTCTTTTGCCTGACGCGCCAAGGAGAGCGCTTCGCGCTGAGAGCGTCCAATAGCCGCCGTGACCGGGGCTTTCCCGCCGACACCTTCTATCGCGGCCTCATAGACCTTCAGAATTTCTGCAGGCGTCAAGGCGTAGAATTCGCCGGTATTGCCTGCCGCGACGATATTATGGATTCCAGCCTTTGCAACGCGTGCGTAAACCTCGGCGGTAACACCGGTCTCCACTTCGCCGCTTGCATCGTAAGCCGTTACCGGAACGCCGGAGATGCCCTTCAGGGCCTGGCGAAAATCGAATGTCGTCATCAACTGTGTTCCTTAAGATCAAAAGTCATCTTCAGATGGAGAATTTGTGAACGGGCGTGCCGGCGACCGGGGCATCGAATGCAACAACCGTACCTGCTGTGGTTATTCCGTCCGTCTCGGTGACGAGACTTGTAAGGTAGATCGTCTTGAGGTCGGGACCGCCGAAACAGGGCATGGTCGGCCCCTTGAACGGCAGCCTGTAGACCTCGAACAATTCGCCGTCCGGTGAAAAGCGGTTGAGACGTCCCGCCTGAACGCCGGCGCTCCAGTAACAGCCTTCGCAATCGGTCGCCGCACCGTCCGGCCTGCCTTCATCCGGCGCGAAATCGTGCAGACGTTCGGCCGGGCCGATCCTGCCGGTCGCAGCGTCGAAATCGAACGCCTGAAGCATGAGGCCGCTGCTGTCGGAATGGTACATGCGTCTGCCGTCCGGGCTCCAGGCAAGTCCGTTCGAAGTGAACATGTCGCCATCGATGATGCGTTCGATGCCGCCATCCGGGGCAACGCGATAGAGGCGTGCATTGCCCGTCTGTATCGCGGCCTCATCGCGGGTCCCCACCCAGAAATGGCCATCCGGGCCGACTTTTCCGTCGTTGAGGCGGCTGTCGGGCCGCCCGCCGTCCGGATCGCAGAGAAGATCGAGCTTGCCGCTCGCGGGATTAAGAAGATGCACGCCGGTCCTGAGGCCCGCCACGATCAAGCCATTGTCGCAAAGGCCGAGACAGCCGACCTGGGCGGGCATGTCGTATCTGTCGAGTTTTCCGCCGGGATGCAGGCGGAAAATGGCGGGCGCGAGAATATCGACGAACCACAGATCGCCGGTTCGCTCGTCCCAGGCAGGCGATTCGCCGACCTTCAACGGGGTATCGATCAAGGAACGGAGCTTCGGTTCTATGATATGCGGCTGGCTCACTGGTTCCTCTCCCTCATCCGCCCTTTATGATTCTATTTTCGACAGTGCAGGATGCGGCCTAACTGCCAACGCCCTGAAACATGCGGGCGCGCGCCTTCAATATGTGGTCTTTCATCGCGTCATGCGCAGCCTGCTCCCGTCGCGCAAAAATCGCTTCCACGATTGCCGTGTGCTCGTTCTGGACTTCGCGCACATGCTGCGGCGTCCGCTTGAGGCTGAGGCTGCGTGTCACCGACTGGCCGATTGCGAAATGCGGCTTGAACCAGATCCGCACCGTGATGTGGAACTGGTTGTGGCTCGCCTTCGCGATGGCTTCGTGCAGGGCGAAATCTTCCTCAGCACCGAGATCGTTGCGCTCGAGACATTGTTCCAGCGCGGCAATCGCCTGCTCGATCCGCACCCTGTCAGCGGCCTGCCAGTTGCGCGCCGCAAGCTCAGCCGCGGAAGCCTCCAATCCGGCCCTGAACTCAAAAAAACGCTGCACGTCGGCCAGCGAGCCGACCGGCACCTGTTGCAACACGGAAGAATCCGGCTGCTGACGTACATAGGAGCCGGATCCCTTTTGCGAAACGATAAGCTCGTCGTTCCGAAGCCGCTCCAGCGCTTCCCGCACAACCGGTCGCGATGCACCGAACAGCGACGCCAGATTCTGTTCCGATGGCAGCCGCTCGTTCACAGGAAACCGCCCGTCCGAAATCATGCCGACGATTTTTTCGTAGATGATGTCGCTCAGCCGAGTTTCGCCTCGAGCGGCGGCAGATGCAGTGTGATTGTCCATCAGCAGCCCTTTCGTTGCAAATCGCTGAAGTTAATGGGTTTCCTGCATTTCAATCGCAACAGAAATACCGGAGTTTTTGTGCGCGAGGGGGCTGTCCTACCGATTTTTTTCTTCAAGCTTGATCCTGAAAGCCGGCCTACAGATAAAAAAGATGTAAAAATCTGTCAATACTTGTAATCATCTGAAAACGCCCATATGGTCTGCCCCTGCCGATGGAGGATCGGCTTGCTGGCTGGCCGGGAGGGCCGTCGCGGTTCGGTGAAAGCCGTCTCGCTGCCGGTGATTTTTTGGGAGGATTGTCGATGCGCGATGGCGAAGCATTTTCACTGGGCGTAACGCGCCGAACCTTTATGGCGGGTGTTGGCGGCGTGGCCGCACTTTCCGTCATGGGAGCCTCGGCGCGGGCTGCTGCCGGCAAGCAGGCGCCGGAACTGGAGGCGCTGGTAAAGGACGGCAAATTGCCGCCCTTGGCCGAACGCCTGCCGAAAAATCCGATGGTGGTGACGCCGCACGAGAAAATCGGCACCTATGGCGGCACATTGCGCCGTGGCCTGCGCGGTTCGTCGGACCATAACGGCATCCTGCGCATGGTCGGCAATCAGGGCCTTGTTCGCTGGAACATGGATTTCACCGAGGTTCTTCCGAACCTTGCGGTGAAATGGGAGGTCAACGACGATGCCTCGCAATTCACCTTCCATTTGCTGGAGGGCGCAAAATGGTCGGACGGCCACCCCTTCACCGCAGATGACGTGGTGTTCGCCATCGAGGACTGCATCAAGAACAAGGAGCTTTACAGCGCCACGCCGGCGCAACTCTCCGTGGCCGGCAAGGCGGTCGATGTCGAAAAAGTCGACGATTTCACGGTAAAGTTCAAATTCGCCGCGCCGAATGCGCTTTATCTCGAAAACCTCGCCACGCCGCTCGGCCAGCATCCGACGCTGTTTCCCAAACACTATTGCAGCAAGTTCCTGCCGAAATACAACACGGCGCTCGATGCCGATGTGAAGGCGGCGGGCGTCTCCAGCTGGACCGAACTGTTCCGCGCCAAATGCGGGGATATCGAAATTCCCTCCCGCTGGTCGAATGTCGACAAGCCGACGCTTGATCCATGGGTGGTGAAGGAGCCTTACTCCGGCGGTGCGACACGGGTGGTCATGACCCGCAACCCATACTTCTGGCAGGTGGATACCGAAGGTAACCAGTTACCCTATATCGACGAAATCAATTTCGGCATTTCGCAGGATGTCGAATCGCTGATGCTGAACGTCATTTCCGGCAAGATCGACATTCAGGAGCGCCATATCAGCGTTCTCGCTAACAAGCCGACCCTGTCGCAGAACATGAAAAAGGGTGACTACCGCCTGCTGACTTTGGTGCCGTCTGCCGCGCAGCAGTGCCAGATTTACCTGAACATCACCCACAAAGACCCGGCAATGCGCAAGATGTTTGCAGACAAGTCTTTCCGTCAGGCATTGTCCATTGCGCTCAACCGGCAGGAAATCATCGACATCGTTTATTTCGGCCAAAGCGAAGGGTATCAGGCCGGGCCACGCCCGACACATCCCTGGTACAATGAAAAGCTCGCGCGGCAATTCACCGAATATGACGCCGACAAGGCGAACGAGCTTCTCGACAAGGCCGGTTACGACAAGAAGAACGGCAACGGCATGCGGCTTCGTCCCGACGGCCAGCCGATCTTCTTCTCCATCGATGTTATCCCGACGCTCTATCCCGATCTGGTCGATGCGCTGGAGCTGGTGAAGGCGCAATGGGCGCAGATCGGCGTCGACATCAAGGTCAATACCATCGAACGCGCGCTCTATTATACACGCGGCGATGACAACGCCCATGATGCGGCCGTCTGGCCCGGTCCCGGCGGTCTCGATCCGATGCTCGACCCGCGCGATTTCTTCGCCTTCCATCCGCAGGGGTCGCGTTACGCCATTCCGTGGGCGCTGTGGTATACATCCAACGGCCAGAAGGGCGAGGAGCCGCCGGAAAGCCAGAAGAAGCGCTTCAAGCTTTTCGATGAGGCGCGCTCCACGGCCGACCTTGCCAAGCGCGGCGAGAAGATGAAGCAGATCTTCGACATTGCGGCGGAAGAGTTCGAAACGATCGGCCTCTGCCTTGCGGTGGGCGGTTTCGGCATCATCCGCAACAATCTGCGCAACGTGCCGGAAACGGAACCCGACAGCTGGACCTGGCCCAATCCTGGCCCGGCGCTGCCGCAACAGTTCACCTTCACAAGCTGATAACGCCACATGGGCGTCGCTGCCGCAACGCGGCGACGCCTCTCAGGTTGTTTCGACCACCCACAGCCCGTCTCCTGAGTGGAAGGCGGCGCGTGCGGCACAATGTGATTGCGAGAACGACATGCTGCTTTTCATCGTAAAACGCCTGCTGTGGATGATACCGTCCCTGTTTGCCGTCAGTTTCCTTGCCTTTGTCCTGATCCAGCTGCCGCCCGGCGACTATGTGACGACCTATATCGCCACACTGGCCGCCTCCAACGAGGTCATCGACCACAATACGGCGGCGCAGCTGCGCGAACGTTTCGGCCTCGATGACCCGATGATCGTCCAATATCTGAAATGGATATGGGGCATCGTCAGTCGCGGCGATTTCGGCATTTCGTTCGAGTGGCAGCAGCCGGTTTCAGGCCTCATCTGGGAGCGCATGGCGCTGACGCTGGTTCTGGCCATCGCAAGCCTTCTTGCAACCTGGGCCATCGCGCTTCCCATCGGCGTCTTCTCCGCCGTGCGCAAATATTCGATAGGAGACTATCTCTTCACTGCCTTTTCTTTTTTCGGCCTTTCCATACCCTCGTTCCTGCTGGCGCTGGTGCTGATGTATGTCGCGGCGGTAGAGTTCGGGGCCGATGTCGGCGGGCTGTTTTCCGCGGAATATGAGACCGCCTCGTGGAGCATCGCCAAGATGATGGACCTGATGGCCCATATCTGGCTGCCGGTCGCCATCCTTGCCGTGTCTTCCACCGCAAGCCTCATCCGCGTCATGCGCGCCAATATGCTGGATGAATTGCCCAAGCCCTATGTGACCACCGCGCGGGCGAAGGGATTGTCCGAGTTCAAGCTGCTGACGAAATATCCGCTCAGAATTGCGCTCAATCCCTTCATCTCTACCATCGCATGGCTGCTGCCCAATCTCATTTCGGGCTCCGTGGTTGTCGCCATCGTGCTCAATCTGCCGACGGCCGCGCCGCTGCTTTTGCAGTCGCTGATGGCGCAGGACATGTATCTCGCCGGCGCTTTCGTGCTGTTGATCTGCGCGCTGACGCTGATCGGTTCGCTTATCAGCGACATCCTGCTTGCGCTGGTCGATCCGCGCATCCGGCTCGAATAGGAGGGCGCCATGAGCGATATCACCATGACCACCAATGCCCGGCAGGACCGCGCCGCCGTCGCTTCGCAGTGGCAGCTCATCTGGTGGGCGTTCAAACGCCACAAGCTGGCCATGGCCGCCCTGTTCATCACCATCGCCATGTATATCGTCGCGCTGGTGCCGGGCTTCTTCGCCATTAACGATCCGGTGCTTCAGAATGCCCGCGCCACCTTCCATCCGCCGCAGCGCGTCCACTTCATCGATACGACCGAGGGTTTCTCGCTCGGGCTGCACTATTATCCGCTGAAGCTGACCCGCAATCCGGAGACGCTTGCGGCGGTCTTCGTCGAGGATACGGCGAAGAAAATTCCGGTTCAGCTTTTCGGTCGCGGTTACGAATATTCCGTGTTCGGCCTGTTCACCACGGACCTCCATCTGCTGGCATCCACCGACAAAACGCGGCCGTTGTTCCTCTTCGGCGCGGATCGTCTCGGCCGCGATGTCTTCAGTCGCGTTGTGCAGGGCGCGCAGATCTCCCTGTCGATCGGTCTTGTCGGCGTGTTCTTCTCGCTGCTGCTCGGCGTCGTTCTCGGTGGCATATCCGGTTATTACGGCGGCCGCATCGATTTCGTCATGCAGCGCGTGATCGACTTCGTGCTGTCGCTCCCCACCATTCCCATCTGGCTGGCGCTGGCCGCCGCCCTGCCGCAGGGCTGGCCTGCCACGCTGCAATATATGATGATCACCATTATCCTGTCCCTGACCGGTTGGGCGCAGCTCGCCCGTGTCGTGCGCGGCCGGTTCCTGTCGCTCAGGACCGAAGAGTTCGTGGCCGCGGCCCGGCTGGATGGCGTGCCGGAAGGGCGCATCATCTTCCGCCATATGCTGCCGAGCTTTTCGAGCCATATCATCGCTTCGGTCACGCTTGCGGTTCCGGCAATGATCCTTGCGGAAACATCGCTGTCCTTCCTCGGTCTCGGTCTGCAGCCGCCGACGATTTCCTGGGGCGTTTTGCTTCGCGAGGCGCAGAATATCCGCTCGATTGCAACCGCACCCTGGCTGTTCCTGCCCGGTGTGGCTGTCGTTATTGCCGTCATGGCTCTCAATCTGCTCGGCGACGGCCTGCGCGACGCAGCCGACCCCTATAACAAGTGAGGCCCCGGATGAGCGACATTCTTTCCATGAAGCCAGCCAAACCGCTGCTTGAAGTCCGCAATCTGGTCACTGAATTTCCGGTCAGAAACGGCGTTTTCCGGGCCGTCAACGATCTGTCTTTCTCAATCGATCCCGGCAAGACCCTCTGCGTCGTTGGCGAAAGCGGATCCGGCAAATCCGTCACCGCCCGCTCCATCGTGCAGATCATCGACAGTCCCGGTCGCATTGCGTCCGGGTCGATCATCCTCAACCGCGCCGACGGCACCTCTCTGGATCTGGCAAAGCTCGATCCGCGCAGCCGTGCCATCCGCTCGGTGCGCGGCGCTGATATCGCGATGATCTTTCAGGAGCCGATGTCGTCGCTTTCACCCGTGCATACCGTTGGTGACCAGATCACCGAGGTCCTGCGGCTGCACCTCAAGATGAGCAAGGCCGAGGCGCGCGCCGAGGCCATCGAACTGTTGCGGCAGGTGGAAATCCCCAACCCCGAAAAGGCGCTGGATCGCTACGCCTTCCAATATTCGGGCGGCATGCGCCAGCGTGCGATGATCGCCATGGCGCTGGCCTGCAAACCGCAGCTTCTGATCGCCGACGAACCGACGACGGCGCTCGATGTGACGACACAGGCCGAAATCCTCGACCTGATATCGCGGCTGCAAAAGGCGCATGGCATGGCGGTGCTGTTCATCACCCACGATATGGGTGTGGTGGCGCAGATTGCCGACGACGTGCTGGTCATGCACCGTGGGGTCGCCAAGGAATATGGAACCGTGGATGAGATATTCCACAGCCCGCAAGACCCCTATACCCGCATGTTGATCGGCTCCGTGCTGAAGCTGGAGCAGAAGGCTGAAATCCGGCTTGCGCGACCTCCGCTCGATCTCACGGCCGCGCCGGTGCTCGAAGTGAATGACCTTTCCATGCATTTCGGCGAGATGAAGGCGCTGGATGGCGTGTCGATCAAGCTATTGCCGGGAGAGACGCTCGGCATCGTCGGCGAAAGCGGTTCCGGCAAGACCACGATGGGCCGCTCCATCATGCGCCTTTACGATCCGACCGGCGGCGCGATGCTCTATCGCCGGGCAGATGGCAGCGTGGTCGATCTGGCCAGGATAGAAGGTCCCGAGCTGAAAGCCGCACGGCGTGAGCTGCGCATGGTTTTCCAGGATCCGTTCGGCTCGCTCAATCCGCGCATGACCGTGGCACAGGTCATCGGCGAGCCGTTGCTGGTCAACGGCATTGCCAGGGGCAGGGAGTTGGATGAGCGTGTCTGCGCGCTGATGGAGCAGGTGGGTCTCGATCCGGCCGGACGTGAGCGTTACCCGCACGCTTTTTCCGGTGGCCAGCGCCAGCGCATCGGCATCGCCCGCGCCATAACCCTGAAGCCGCGTATCATTGTGGCGGATGAGGCGACCTCCGCGCTCGATGTTTCGGTGCGGTTCCAGGTGCTGGATCTTTTGATGCGGCTGCAGGACGAGCTGGGGCTCGCCTATATCTTCATCAGTCATGATATCGGCGTCATCCGCTATATGTGCGACCGCGTAGGCGTGATGTATCGCGGCAAGCTGGTGGAAGTGGGAGACGCCGAAAAGGTCTGCAACGCACCGGATCATCCCTATACGCAGGCGCTTCTTTCCGCCATTCCGCGCCCGGACCCACGCGACCGGGACCGTACCCGCAGATTCCGCTACGTCGAACCATCCGAAGTCAAGAACGGGGCCGTCGCGCGATGATGCCGGGCCTCGCACGCTGCAATTCATGAGGAAAAACTGAAGCATGAAAATCGATCGCATGCGGGTATTCGTCACCCGCGACAAGGACCGCCCCCGTGTCATCGTCGCTCTCGATACCGATGACGGTTTGACCGGCTGGGGTGAATGTTACAATCACGGCCCGGATCTCGCCCTGCCGCCGGTGCTGGATTACCTCTACGGATTCCTCGCCGGTCAGGATCCGACACGGGTGGAGTATCTCTATAATCTCCTGCTCCAGCAGAACCGCTTTCCGCCTGGAGCGCTCGGTCTGTCGGCGATCTCGGCGCTCGATCATTGCCTCTGGGACCTCGCGGCCAAGGCGGCGGGCGTGCCGGTCTACAAGCTGCTGGGCGGCGAAGTGCGCGACCGTATCAAGGTCTATGCCGGTGTCTACACCGCTCCGGATGCGCCGGCGGCAAAGGAGGAATTCGACCGTCTCAACGAGGATTGGGGCTTCACGGCCTTCAAGCTCAGCCCGTGGCGCCTCGATATCCACGCCCATCGCTGGGGCGAGGTGGTGCGCAGTTCCGCCGAGTATTTCCGTTCGCTTCGCGAAACGGTGCGGCCGGACTACGACATCGCCTTTGACGCCCATGCCAAGATTTTCGAGCCAGCGGCCGCCCGCCAGCTTGGCAATGCGCTTGCCCCTTACGATCCGCTTTTCTTCGAAGAGCCTTTGCGCCCGGAAAACATCGAGATGTGGGGAGACCTGAAACAGGGGCTGAGCTGCACGCTGGCAACCGGTGAAAGCCTTTATAATCGCAATGAGTTCCTGCGTCTTCTTCAGGTAAAGGGTGCGGATATCATCCAGCCCGATATCTGCGTCGTCGGCGGCATTTCGGAGATGCGCCGCATCGCCACGCTCGCGGAAGCCCACTTCGTCAGCATCGCGCCGCATAACCCGATGGGACCGCTCGCCACCGCCGTCAACGTGCATTTTTCCGCTGCCCAGCAGAATTTCCGGATTCTCGAATACCGGCTGCCGAAAGGGCAATGCTACGTCTATGGCGGCACCGATCTCGAAAAACGCGAGGACGAAACCCGCTATGTCGTCGACCCCTATCTGCCGAAGGACGGATATCTGGAGCTGAGGCCCGACCGCCCGGGCTGGGGTGTCGAGATGGATGAAAAAGCCATGCAGGAAGATGGCTATGTTCATTGGCAAAGACGGGTGCCGAAACGGCCTGACGGCTCCTATGCCTTCGCCTGAAATGGTTACGGTTGCCTGCGGGCGGCTCTATGCCCGCCTGCGCCCTGCTTGGGGTGGTAGGATGACCCATCTGTGGCACGCGGACTACGGTGATATTCTGGTGCCGACAACGGAGCAGGATTTCGAGCCGTTCAACTGGCCGAGGGCCGGCGCATACCCGCTGTTTCCCTATCACAACCGGCTCTATCGCGGGTCCTTCGTCCATACGGGTATCCGCCATGATCTGCTGCCGCATCCGGCGCTTGCGCCTGACGCCATGCATGGCCCGGCTCACCGCCGGCCGTGGGAGATTTCGGACCTTTCTTCGGATCGGGTCGTATTGGCACTGGACTACGAGGCTGACGGAGAGTGGCCGTTTTCCTTCTGCGCCGAGCAGTCTTTCCTGCTGCAAGACGACAGCATCACCGTGGAATTGTCGATAACAAATCGCGCTAATGTGCCTGCGCCGGTGTCGCTGGGCTGGCATCCCTATCTGGCGGCCGGGCTCGGTTGCGATGCGCGGACGGACGCCAAACTGCAATATCCGCTGGACGCGCAGAACGTGCCAACCGGCCAGCCGGCGGCACCTCGCCCGAAACCCGCCATTCCCGCTGCAGCGGGATACACATTGCATTTCACCGATTGGTCGAGCGCGCAGGTCGACTTCGACAGGTTTTCACTACGGCTCGAAGCCGATGCGGTTTTCGGCCATCTCGCCGTACACCGCATGGAACGTTATCTCTGTCTTGAGCCCGTTTCCATGGCCGCCGGCGCGCTTGGCCTGCCTCAGGCGCAGCGAGAAGGGCAGGGTCTGATGACCGTTGGCCCCGGCGAGCGCCTGTCGGGGCGCATCAGGCTCTCCATCGATCTTCAGGAGGGGCGGGTGCGTCTATAGCGCCCAATCGCCCAGCGCCCGCCGTTCACCCTCAAAAACGCCAAATGCCCATATTTTGAGCGTCAGTTATTGCCGCTTAAAAATAAGCTTGACGACGGCAATAATTTCTCGCCAAATGAACCAATGTAAGATTGGTTCGGTAAATGGTGCGGCGTGACGGTGAACCCCAACGACAACTCCAACTACGCGCTTGCGAAGTTGCGGGAGTACGTTCAGACGCAGGATCTTGCGAAAGACCGTCGCCTGCCCACGGAGCGGGCCTTCGCGGAAACCTTCAATGTCGGTCGTCGTGCGGTTCGTCGCGCCCTTGAGGTTCTGGAAGCCGAAGGCCTCATATGGCGGCGGCAGGGGGCCGGAACCTTTGTGGGTGAAAAACCGGATGATTGGTCCGCCCAGGTCACGGAACTGGTCGCCGGGACGGATTTCATGGAAATCATGGAAGTGCGCCTGCGCATCGAGCCGCAGCTGGCGCAGCTCGCGGCCATGCGCGCCAAGCCGGACGAGGTGGAGCGTATGCGCGCCCTTGTCGAAAAGACCGGTCAGAGCACGGATGCCGACGCCAAGGAATTATGGGATGGCTCGCTCCATCGCCAGATTGCCCAGAGCGCTGGCAACAAACTTTTCCTGTCCATCTTCGATGTCATCAACCGCGTGCGTCAGGATGATGCCTGGCAGTCGATACGGGAGCTTGCCCGGCGCAGCGGCGCAAACGGCAGGGCGTCTTTCGAACAGCATATGGCCATTGTCGACGCCATCGCCGACCGTGATCCCGCCAGAGCCGGTGAAGCCATGCGTCAGCATCTTCTCATGCATCAGGAAAGGCTGATCCGCGCCACGTCTCTCGGCTTTCTGGAGGAAGGCGTCGGGAAGGGCGATGCGGCCGAAGCTGTTAGTTCTATGACTGAGGCCTCTTGAGGCCACGGATGAAAACTGCCGCCCCTCACGGGGCGGCCAATGACAAAAAGTCAAAATAACCTGACCAGAGGAACGAACATGAAGAAAATCCAGACATTGACTGTGGCGCTGTTGGCAAGCGTATTTCTGGCCTCGCCGGCGCTCTCGTCCGAATTGCGCATCGGCCTCAATGACGATGCCGATGTGCTCGACCCCGCGCAATCGCGCACCTTTGTCGGCCGCATTGTTTACACCGCCATGTGCGACAAGCTGGTGGATATCTCGCAGGACATGAAGATCGTGCCGCAGCTTGCCACCGAATGGGCCTGGTCCGAAGGCGGTAAGGTTCTGACCATGAAAATCCGCGATGGCGTCAAGTTCCACGATGGCGAAACGCTTGATGCGGCGGCCGTCGTCGCCACCATCGAGCGCAACATGACGCTGCCGGAATCCCGCCGCAAGAGCGAGCTGTCCTCCGTCGAGAAGGTCGAGGCGACGGCACCGCTGGAAGTCAAATTCACCGTGAAGACACCTGACGTTACCCTGCTGGCACAGCTTTCCGACCGCGCCGGCATGATTGTCGCACCGAAAGCGGCGAAGGAACTGGGCGCAAATTTCGGTTCCAAGCCAGTCTGCGCAGGACCGTTCAAATTTGTCGAACGCATCCAGCAGGATCGCATCGTACTCGAAAAATTTGCTGACTATTGGGACAAGGACAAAATCCTCGTCGACAAGGTTGTCTATCTGCCGATCCCCGATACGACCGTGAAGCTTGCGAACCTTCGTGCCGGCGATCTCGATATCGCCGAGCGCATTTCGGCTTCCGATGCGGAATCCGTCAAGAATGATCCTAAATTGAACTATGCCGATGTCATCGGACCGGGCTACATGGCCATGTATGTCAACATCGACAATGGGGCACGCGCTGACAATCCGCTCGGCAAGGACAAGCGTCTGCGTCAGGCCTTTTCCTACGCGATCGATCGCGAAGCGATCGGCCAGATTGTTTTTGAAGGCACCTCCAAGGCCGGCAATCAGGCATATCCGCCCACAAGCCCCTGGTTCAACCAGAACCTGCCGGTTCCGCCGCGTGATATCGACAAGGCCAAGCAGTTGATGAAGGAGGCGGGTTACGAGACGCTGGATGTTGAGCTTCAGCATGCCAACAACACCACGCAGACGCAGATGATGCAGGTCATCCAGTCCATGGTGGCGGAGGCCGGCTTCAACGTCACCCTGAAGGCCACGGAATTTGCCACGCTTCTTTCCGAACAGACTGCCGGCAATTATCAGCTCAGCCGCTCCGACTGGTCGGGACGTATCGATCCCGATGGCAACCTGCACCAGTTCGTCACCTGCAAGGGCGGCATCAACGATGTGAAATATTGCAATCCTGAAGTGGACAAGCTGCTGAACGAGGCCCGCGCTTCGACCGACGACGCAGTCCGCAAGGAAAAATACGACGCCGCAAGCGTCATCCTCAACGATGACATGCCGATCATCTATCTCGGCCACCAGCCTTATGCCTATGCCATCTCCAAAAAGGTCAAGGGCTGGGCGCCTTCGCCTGACGGCATGATCCGCCTTCTCGGCGTTTCCAAGGACTGATCCCTTCGCATAGGCCGCACGGGTTGCCGTGCGGCCGCCAAGACCGGACCAAAACGGGGGCAATGCCATGCCTGTTTATATCGGCAAGCGACTGCTGGTCGCGATCCCGACGCTTCTGATCATTTCCATTTCGTTTTTCCCTGCAGAAACTCCTGCCGGGCGATCCCATCCTCGCGATGGCTGGCGAAGAGCGCGACCCCGCCACGATCGAATTCCTGCGGGAAAAATATCGCCTCAACGACCCCGTGCCGATGCAATATCTCAACTGGCTCGGCGGCGTGGTGACGGGTGATTTCGGCATTTCGTTGCGCACGAACCAGCCGGTTCTGGAACTGATTGCCCAGAAGCTGCCGGTAACCATTCAGCTGGCTGTCATGGCGATGTTTTTTGCCATGATCATCGGCATTCCCATCGGCATTCTGGCCGCCGTCAAGAAGAATACGTGGATTGACTACACGGCCAATATCGTTGCGCTTTCCGGCCTGTCCATCCCGAATTTCTGGCTCGGCATCATGCTCATTCTGCTGGTATCGGTGAAACTCGGCTGGCTGCCGGCATCGGGTTATGAATCGATCTTCGTAGACCCTGTCCGCTCCATCGAAACCATGATCATGCCCGCCTTCGTGCTGGGCAATGCACTGGCGGCGACGCTGATGCGCCATACACGTTCGGCGATGGTGGCGGTGCTCAGCTCCGATTACATCCGCACCGCCCGCGCCAAGGGGCTTTCCCCGCGCGAAATCATCCTGTCTCACAGTTTCCGCAACGCGCTTCTGCCCGTTATCACGCTCTTGGCGCTGCTCTTCGGCGAACTGCTGGCCGGTGCGGTTCTGACGGAGCAGATTTTCACCATTCCCGGTTTCGGCAAGATGACCGTGGATGCGGTCTTCACCCGTGATTATGCCGTCGTGCAGGGCATCGTGCTCTGCACCGCCGTCGGCTTCATCCTCATGAACCTGCTGGCCGACATTGCCTATGTCCTGCTCAACCCCCGCCTCAGGGCGACAATCTAAGGCCCTGATATCATGACCGTTCTGGATCAAAGCCTTTCGATACCGGCGACACGGCAGGAAAGCCGCGCCTGGAAAAAGATGAAGCGCAACAAGTCGGCGCTCGCCGGCTTGATCATCGTCGTGTTTTTCGCCGTGCTGGCGATTGCCGCGCCGATATTGCCGATTGCCGACCCCGTCGCGACCAGCTGGTCGGCCATCCGCAAGGCGCCGTCGGCTGCCCACTGGCTCGGCACGGATGATCTCGGCCGCGATATTCTCTCGCGCATGATTTATGGCGCTCGCGCTTCGCTGATGGCCGGCGTCGTCTCCGTCATGATCGCCGTGGTAATCGGCGTCCCCTTCGGGTTGATCTCCGGCTATTTCGGTGGCTGGGTGGATATGGTGATCTCCCGGATTACCGAAGCGCTGCTTGCCATGCCGTTCCTGATCATGGCAATCGCGCTTGCCGCGTTCCTTGGCCCCAGCCTCACCAATGCGATGATCGCGATCGGCCTCTCCGCCATGCCCATCTTCGTGCGGCTGACGCGCGGGCAGGTGCTGGCCGTCAAGATGGAGGACTATGTCGAGGGTGCAAGGTCTATCGGCCTCAACCACATCGACATCATGACCCGCTACATCCTGCCGAATGTCTTTGCCCCGATCATCGTGCAGGCGACGCTGACGGTGGCGACCGCGATCATCGCGGAGGCGAGCCTTTCCTTCCTCGGGCTTGGACAGCAGGCGCCCGCGCCCTCCTGGGGTTCGATGCTGAACACCGCCAAGAACTTCTTGAGCCAGGCGCCATGGATGACGATGTGGCCCGGCATCGCCATCTTCCTCGTCGTCATCGGTTTCAATCTTCTGGGCGATGGTCTGCGCGATGCGCTCGATCCGCGCGAAGCATGATTTTTTACAAGGAATATCGGAATGACTAATTTCACCACACGCCCTGAAATCCTTGGCACCTTCGGCGTCGTCACCTCAACTCACTGGATCGCCTCGGCGGTCGGCATGGCAATCCTAGAGAAGGGCGGCAATGCCTTCGACGCCGCCGTCGCCACCGGCTTCGTGCTGCAGATCGTCGAGCCGCATCTGTGCGGTCCGGGCGGTGATATGCCCGCCGTGTTTTATTCGAAGCAGAAGGACAAGGTGGAGGTCATCTGCGCCCAGGGCCCGGCTCCGAGCGGTGCGACGATTGAACATTATACTTCGGAAGGTCTGAAACTCATCCCGGGCGATGGGCTGCTCGCCACCGTCATCCCCGGCGCCTTCGATGGCTGGATGCTGATGTTGCGCGACTATGGCACAATGAGCGTGCGCGACGTGCTGGAACCGGCCATCTATTATGCCGAACATGGGCATCCAACGCTGCCGCGTGTCTCTGCCACCATCAAGGGGCTGGCCGATTTCTTCGAGAAGGAATGGCCGACATCCCACGAGACGTGGCTGCCGGGTGGCGCGGCACCCGAGCCGCACGCCAATTTCCGCAATCCGGTTCTGGCCGAAACCTATCAACGGATCGTCACCGAAGCCGAAGTGCGTTCTGGCCGCGAAAACCAGATAGAGGCGGCGCGCGATGCCTTCTACCGGGGTTTCGTTGCGGAAGCCATCGACAGTTACGTCAGCACCGCAGAGGTAATGGATGCCAGCGGCACAAGGCACAAGGGTGTGCTGACGGCGCAGGATATGGCCGGGTGGAGCGCCGCCGTGGAAGCGCCGCAGACGCTCGATTACCACGACTGGACGATTGCCAAGACGCCCGCTTGGGGGCAGGGTCCGGTTCTGCTGCAATCGCTTGCACTTCTAAAGGGCTTCGACATTGCGGCCATGGACCCGTCCGGTCCCGATTTCATCCACACCATCGTCGAAGCCATGAAGCTCGCCTTTGCTGACCGCGAAGTCTATTACGGCGATCCGGAATTCGGGCAGATTCCGACGCAATATCTCCTGTCGGAAGGCTATAATGCCGGACGTCGCGCGCTGATTGGCAGCGAGGCCTCGCTGGAGCTGCGCCCAGGCATCGTGCCGGGTTACGAAAAGCAGGTGGACGCGACAATGGCGATGCTGGCGGAAATGAGCGGCAAGGGCACCGTCTACGAGCCGACCATGTCGCATCTGACCGAAAAGCGCGGTGACACCGTGCATATCGATGTCATCGACCGCTGGGGCAACATGGTTTCCACCACGCCATCGGGCGGCTGGCTGCAGTCATCCCCCATAGTGCCCGGCCTCGGTTTCGCGCTCAATTCCCGCGCCCAGATGTTCTGGCTGAAGGAAGGCCTGCCGACCTCGCTTGCGCCGGGTAAACGCCCGCGCACCACATTGACGCCCTCGCTTGCGCTGCATCAGGGCCGGCCTTCCATGGTCTTCGGTACGCCGGGTGGCGACCAGCAGGACCAGTGGCAGCTGCCCTTCTTCCTGCGTTATGCCCACCACGGCAAGAACCTGCAGGCATCGATCGACATGCCTTTGTTCCATACCTCGCATTTTCCGGGTTCGTTTTATCCGCGCACCAGTTCACCGGGTGAAATCATGGTGGAGGGCACGGTGGGTGAGGCGACGCTTGCCGAGCTTCGCCGTCGTGGCCACCGGGTTACCGTTGCCGATGCCTGGTCGGTCGGGCGGCTCACCGCGGCGCGCCGCGATGCGGACGGCCTGCTGCGCGCCGCCGCAACACCGCGGTTGATGCAGGCCTATGCGGTAGGACGGTGATACCATGGAGACAAAACCAGTCCTCTCCGTCCGCAACCTCACCACCTCCTTCCTTGTCGATGGCGCATGGAAGAGTGTCGTGCGTGATGTCTCCTTTGATGTCGCGCCCGGCGAAACCGTCGCCATTGTCGGGGAATCCGGTTCCGGCAAATCGGTGACGTCGCTGTCGCTGATGCGCCTGCTTGCCCCGGCCTCCAGCCGGATAGAAGGCGAGGTGCTGCTTAACGGCCGCGATCTGCTTTCGCTTTCCGAAAAGGAAATGCGCGGCGTACGCGGCAACGATATCTCGATGATCTTCCAGGAGCCGATGACGTCGCTCAACCCGATCTTCACCATCGGCCGCCAGATTTCGGAAGTCCTCATTCGCCACAAGGGGCTTTCGAAACGTGAGGCGCGGTCCGAGACGGTGCGGCTTCTGGAAAAGGTCCGAATTCCCAACGCGGCGGGCCGTTTCGACGAGTATCCGCACCAGTTTTCCGGCGGCATGCGCCAGCGCGTGATGATCGCCATGGCGCTCGCCTCACGACCGAAACTGCTGATCGCCGACGAGCCGACGACGGCGCTCGACGTGACCATTCAGGGCCAGATCCTCGACCTGATAAAACTGCTGCAGGAAGAGGCGGGCATGTCTGTACTCTTCATCACGCATGACATGGGCGTCGTGGCCGAAATCGCCGATCGGACGATCGTGATGTATCGCGGCGACGAGGTCGAGACCGGGCCGACCGAGGAGATATTCAAACGCGGTAAGCATCCCTATACACGGGCGCTGCTTTCGGCGGTGCCGAAGCTCGGCTCGATGCGTGACCGGCAATGGCCGACGCGTTTCCCCGTGCTCGACATGAAGACCGGTCTTTCGACTGAGCCGGAGGAGGTGGCCGAGACCGTTGCGAGCGGTCAGACGCCGGTCCTGTCGGTGAAGAACCTCGTGACGCGTTTTCCCATCCGGTCCGGCCTGCTGGCGCGCCAGACGGGTGCGGTTCACGCCGTTGAAAACGTCTCTTTTGATCTCTTTCAGGGTGAAACGCTGTCGCTTGTGGGCGAATCCGGCTGTGGCAAATCCACTACCGGCCGCTCGATCATGCGGCTTGTGGAGCCATCGTCCGGCGATGTCTCGCTCGATGGTTACGACGTGATGCGTCTCGATACGGTCGGGCTCCGCAACATGCGCAAATCCGTGCAGATGATCTTTCAGGATCCGTTCTCCTCGCTCAATCCCCGCATGACGGTGGGTACGGCAATTTCCGAACCCTTCATCAAGCATAAATTGGGCACCACGAAACAGGCGAAGGAAAAGACCGCCGATCTTCTCGAAAAGGTCGGGCTTTCAGCCGACATGGCCAATCGCTACCCCCATGAATTTTCGGGCGGCCAGCGCCAGCGTATCGCCATTGCCCGTGCGCTCGCCCTCGATCCGAAGATTATCGTCGCCGATGAGAGTGTGTCGGCGCTCGATGTCTCGATCAAGGCGCAGGTGTGCAATCTGCTGCTCGACCTGCAACAGAGCCTCAACCTCGCCTTTCTGTTCATCTCGCATGACATGGCAGTGGTGGAGCGTGTCAGCCATCGTGTCGCGGTGATGTATCTGGGGGAGATTGTCGAGATAGGCCCGCGCGCGGCCGTCTTCGACTATCCGCAGCATCCCTACACAAAAAAGCTGATGGCGGCTGTGCCAGTGCCCGATCCGGCAAGACGGGGAATAAGGCGCGGCATATCCAATGATGAGCTGAAGAGCCCGATACGGGCAATGGGATATGAAACACCCGCGCGAAACTACAGGACGGTATCGCCCGGCCATCTGGTGCAGTCGGCCTGAGGCGGTTGCTGCGGTATCAGTGCTTCGAAGAAGAAGCCTTTATGCCGGGTTCTTGAACGGGACGCCTCGCAGGTGCTCCATCAGGTAAGCATGGGTCGCGGGATTGGCGACGATCAGCGTGCCCGTCTTTTCGTAGAATTCCGGACCGCGACCCCACCAGTCGGTCACGATTCCGCCCGCCTCCTGCACCAGCAGGATGCCGGCTGCGGTGTCGACGAAACCGGTTTCCTCATAATAACCGGTCAGCCGGCCGCAGGCCACGTAAGCGCATGAATTGGCGGCGCTACCGACCACACGGACCGCGCCGATGGGCGCGCGGATTGCGTCGAGGCGCTGATAGGCGCCTGGATAAAGCTGGAGATTGGGCGTCGGCAGGCCGGTGCCGACGCACATCAAGGCAACATCGGTGCTGGCATTGACCTGCAGGCGCTCGCCGTTGAGATAGGCGCCTTCCCCCTTGATCGTCGTAAACATCTCGCCGGAGACGGGATTGTAGACCAGTCCGCATATGGTCTCGTTGCCGCGCCTAAGCGCGATGGTGATCGTGTAATGTTGGCCGAAGAGGAAATTGGTGGTGCCGTCGATTGGATCGACCAGCCAGCGATGATCCTGATCGGCTCCTTCCACAGGCGCAAATTCCTCGCCGGTCAGTCCCCAGGGATATTGGCCGAGCAGACGCTTTCGGATCAGCGTCTCGGAATCCCTATCGGCGTCGGAAACGAAGTCTCCCGGACCCTTGACGCCGATCTCGATGTCGCGAAAGCGCCGGAAATGGTCGAGCGTCAATGCGCCGGCTTCGCGGGCGGTGGCGACCATGTGCTCGAGGATGGCGCTGTAATTGACTGTCATTTGCTGAAAACCTCTGCGAGCCCTTCCGGGTCATCGGTGGTGATCTGGTCCACCTTTAGCCTCAAGAGCCGCTCGACTGCATCAGTGGATTGCGGCGTGACGCTGTTGATCGTCCAGGCATCCACACGGCGGCCCGCGGCATGAATCGGGGCGATGATATCGACACCAGCATCCGCAGCTGCAAGCACGATCTCGTACGCGAGGTAGATCATGTCCGCATCGGGTGCTGTGGCGAGGGCGTCTTCGATGAAGTCCAGATAGTTTCCGCTTGCCTGCAACTCTGCAAGGGTGCCGCGATGGCAGGGGTCATAGCCAGTGCGAAGGCCGGGGGCCGAGCCAGCCAGCGCGGTAATAGCGTCGAAATCGCCGCCTGACAGGATCACCGACTTTGCGATGGGTGAAACGCTTATCCCGAAGCCGGCGACCACCTGTGGGGCAAGCGCCTGCCGGTTTTCCTTGAAATCGAGCTGTAGCAGGGCGTCGGGATGAACGGTGTCGTCCGCAAGCAGGGCGCAAAGGTCTTCGAGCAACATCACTTTCGAAGCGATTGGCTGGCCGTCATTATCGCGCAGGTGAAGCTGTCGCAGGGTTGCGGCGGATGTATCGCGTACCCGGCCGGTGCCAGTGGTTTCCCGCTCCAGCGTCCGGTCATGCAAAACGGCGCAACCGTGATCGGCATGAATGACGAGATCGACTTCGATGCTTGCACCGAGCCGCATCGCTTCGATGATGCGCTCCCCCGTAAAGACCGGATCGGAAGCACGGCGGCGGCCGCGGTGCCATTTGAGCCAGGTTTTGTGGCCGTTGCGGTCGATGAGTATCGGATGGGTCATGTCAGCTCCGGTAGATCGGGCGGTTGTCGCGATAGGCCGTGATGGAACGGGGCGAAATCCGTACCCCCTGTCCCGCCCGGAACATATCCGGATGGGAGACCATGGATTTGATCCTGGTACCATCGGTCAGATCAAGGTCGACAAGGCCATGGGTGCCATAATCCGTCACCCGGTGCACACTCCCCTCCGGTGTTTCGGAGGTCGCCAGATCGATGGCTTCCGGGCGAACGGCGAGAATAGTCGGGCCATCAGAAACGGGAAGCGGAAAGGTGAAGCCAGCGCGCATGAAGTTCCCACCTGAAACCATGCCCTCAATCAGGTTCATGGTGCCGATGAAGCCGGCGACGAACGGGGTCTTCGGCTCCCGGTAGATCACATTCGGCCGGTCGATCTGTTCGGTCTTGCCATTCGCCATCACGACGATGCGGTCTGCCATGGAAAGCGCTTCGTCCTGACCGTGAGTGACGAACAGCGTGGTGATGCCGAGACGCTGCTGGATATCCCGAACCTCTTCCCGCAGCCTTTCGCGCAGATGCTGGTCGAGACTGGCGAAGGGCTCGTCGAGAAGCAGGATTTTCGGCTCCAGAACCAGCGAGCGGGCAAGCGCCACACGCTGCTGCTGGCCGCCCGAAAGCTGGCTCGTGGCTCGCTCGCCATAACCGGAGAGACCGACGAGTTCGAGCACGGCCTCCACTTTCTCCCTGATCACGGCAGCCGGCATGCGGCGCAGTTTGAGGCCGAAAGCAAGGTTTTTGAACACATTCATGTGGCTCCAGAGCGCGTGGCTCTGGAATACCATGCCGGTCGGCCGCCGCTCCGGAGGCAGGCGGGTGACGTCTTCGCCATCTATGGTGATTTGCCCGCCTGTCGGTTGCTCGAACCCGCCAACCATGCGCAGCAGCGTCGATTTTCCCGAACCGGAGGGGCCGAGAAGGCAGACGAGTTCGCCATCAGCGACATCGAGCGAGAAACTGTCGACTGCCTTGGTACCACCGGAAAAGCTTTTCGTGACCTGGCGAATGTGGAGTACGGACATGTAGATTTCCTAACCGCCGAAACCGCGGGCAAATGCGCCGCCTCCGATGACGCGGCGGGCGAACATGAGGGCAATGAAGGACGGCACCCAGAGCAGGACGGACAGAACTGCACCATACTGGATGACCATCTGGTTGTTGATGTAGCTGATCATCAAAACCGGCATCGTACGAATGCCGGGCGCCCCGATCAGCCATGCACCTTCGGTCTCATAAAAAGTACCAACGAAGCTCAGCATAACGGCGGCGGCAATAGTCGGTCCCGCCTGTGGCAGGGTAATTGACCAGAAGACCCTGAGCGGGCTGGCGCCGACATCCCGGGCGGCTTCTTCCATGCGCCGATCGACGGCCTGGAAGGCCGCCACGGGAATCCAGATCATGAACATCAGCGTGCCGACCAGCTGGATGAGAACGACGCCCCAGAAGGTACCGATGAGGTTGAGCTGCAGGAAAATGGCGGCAATTGCCACCAGAAGCCCGAATTTCGGGAAGGCGTGGCCGGCGAGGAAGGAGAAGAACAGGAGGTTGCGGCCGGGAAAGCTCATACGCGCGAAGGCGTATGCGGCAGGAAGGCAGATCACCGCCGAAAGCAGCGTCACAACCGTCGTCAGCCGCAGGCTCAGCATCAAAGCGTTCCACACGTCAGCGCGGCCAAGTGTCTGGCCCCAGAACCGGAAACCGAACTGTTGTGGGATGACATTGGGGAAACGCCAGACCTCGGTGAATGCCCATGTGCCCACAACAAGCAGCGGCCCGACGATGGCGATGGTGAGAAGCGTAGCAAAAAAAATGCCGGGCCAGTCCATGCGGGCCCGAGCCCGCGTCATCGTCGTCATGTCATTTCCCCTGGTTGCGCGCGACCGAACGCACATAAAACAGGCCGAAAGCAATGCAGAAACCGAAAGCGATGACGGCCTGTGTCATGGCGCCGATGGGATCCTGCACTTCGCGCAGCGTGCGCTGCATGAAAGGTCCAAGCATTTCGGGAGATGCCGGTCCGAGAAGATATGGAAGGGTGAAGGAGGAAAAAATGCCGAGCACCGAAAAGGAAAGCGCCACGAGAATGGAATTGGTAATGCGTGGCAGGATGATGTGACAGAAGACCTGCAGCACGTTTGCGCCGACATCCCGCGCCGCCTCTACCGACTGGTTGGCAACGCTTCCAAGCCCCGCGAGCAGGATAAGCACGGTCAGCGGAATATTGTCCCAGACAAGACCGATGACGGGTCCCCAGGGCGTGAGATAGGGCGTGCGGATTTTCGGCAGGTCGACGGCGTTGAGCAATATGTCAACCATGCCGTTCGGACCGAGAACGCGGATGAAGGCGAAGGCGAGGATGATGGAGGGCACGAACATCGGGAATATGGCCAGCGCCTGCACGTAGGCCGAGAGGCGGCCCCGCGAAAAGCGCAGGTAAAGCGCGATCGGCAGGCAGATGACCAGCAGGAGGATCGCGCAGACCATCGTCGTCCACAATGTCACGGCAAGATTGTCCAGACTGTAGTGGTCCGAGAAGAAAAAGGCGTAGCTGGAAAGGTCGAAACGCGTTTCACCATTGGCGTCGATGCGCCAGACAGTGCGGCCGATGGCGTTGATCGCTGGCCATATGACGAGCCAGATCATCAGGAATACGGGTATGGCAACGAGCAGGAGGCCGCTTAGCCTCCTGCCTGAAATATTGTCCATGAGCGGGCGAGCCGCTCCTTTTGCGACTTCGGTCACGACTTGCGGTCAACGTTGGGAGCGACGTTGCGATACCAGCCATCATTGATGGCGGTTTCCCATTTACCGGCTGGGAAGGTTGGAATAGTCTGGGGGATGATGTCGGCGAAGCGCTTGCGCAGTTCTGCCGGCACAAAGTCCCAGGAAACGCCGGGGAAGCCGCCAAGTTCGGTGAGGATTGCCCCCTGGATTTCTTCCGACAGCACGAAATTCGCGAGCTTCAGGGCCGCATCGCGATTGGCGCCGTTCGCCAGTACGACGGCACGCGAAAAATTGCCGCACAGCGCGAGATCCTGAAGCTGCACCAGACCGGTTTCCTTCGGCAGAACGCCCTGGTCGATGGCCTGAAGCACCTGGTCGGACCAGACCGGGGTCATGGTGACGACGCCCTGGGAAAGAAGCTGCAACGACTGGGTGTTGCCGGACGAGTAGGCGCCCTTGTCGTAAAGCGACGGTGCGATGTCCTTGAGCAGTTCCCATGCCTTGCCGAGGGCCTTGTCGCCTGCTTCCTCCGTGTAATTGTCGACAGTGAAGGCCTTGGGATCAAGGCCGTTCGCCTGATGGATGGCGCGACGAACGAAATTGCCGCCCGAACCGCCTTTGTCGGGGCGGTTGTAAACGAATTGACCCGGATTGGCCTTGATCCAGCTGACGAGCTGATCCCATGTCTTCGGCGCATCCGCCGGCTTCAGCTTGCTCGTATCATAGGCGAGCAGGACCTGGCTGCCACGATAGGGCAGGCTGTACTCGCTCTGGATAGCGAGCGGGTTGACACGCGAATAGTTGGAAAGGCCGGCCTTCGCCATGTTCACATAGATACCGGCTTCGATGGCGCCGGCAGGCAACAGGGGATCGGCCGTTTCGAAATAATCGGCCTGCGGATCGGTCCCGGTCTGCTTCGCGGCAACGGCGCGCTCGCCGATGGCGATAATGCCGGCGCCGTCGCCAGCGTCGACCAGATTGAGCTTCAGGCCAGGATTGGCGGCTTCAAAGGCGGGCTTGATCGTGTTGGACCAGAAATCGAGGATGTTTGTATCCGAACTGGTGTACCAGTCGATCGTGCCCGCAGCGGCGAAGCTCATGCGCGGTGCAAGGGCGAGACCGGCGGCGGCGCCTGCGGCGGACATCATAAAGGTTCGGCGTTTCATCTATGTCTCCGATATTGTCGGCGCGAGTGGAACTGTCGAGCGCTGCCCGAGGGGCTGGTAGGCGCAGGCCGGTCGTTGCACAGCCGTGCATTTTTGGACCAGCCGGCGGCGGTTCTAATGTCTTTCCATAACGCTTTCGTGACAGTCCGACCGCGCCGCCTCGGAGCCGCGCGCTCATATCGCGCCTATTCGCGACGGAGCATAAAGAAAAACCCCGCCGAAGCGGGGTTTCCGTTACCAGGTCTGGCGACCATACCAGTCGTCAATGTCTTTTCGGGTGCGGTCCTTCTCGTAACCGTAGCGCTCCTGGATCTTGCCTTCCAGCTGTTCGCGCTTGCCGTTGATGACGTCAAGGTCGTCGTCAGTGAGTTTGCCCCACTGCTCCTTGACCTTGCCCTTCATCTGCTTCCAGTTGCCTTCAACACGATTCCAATCCATTGGATCCTCCCACTGTTTTTGGTCTGCACCTGTAAATGTGCGAAGGCAGATCGGGTTCCGGCAAAACGTGAACATCGCACCCGGGCTTGAAACATTGGGCGAAGATAAAGCGCGGCACGGAATTCCTTTCCGTGTGCGTTTCTGCATGACGGAACAATCGCTGCCCTCGATTGTTAGCTTCACTGGAAAGCCACGGTCCTTAGCGGGCTTTGCTTTCGTGTAGAGCCGCAGGGTTCAGCGTGTCATGAACAAGTTCTTCACTCGCTTTGCGAGCCGTATCGCATCTTTCTCAGGTTCGCCCAGCGCCTTTGTCGTGGCGCTCGCCACCGTCCTCATCTGGGGCATCAGCGGACCCCTGTTTGATTTTTCGGAGGTCTGGCAACTCGTCATCAACACCGGCACAACGATCGTCACCTTCCTGATGATTTTTCTCGTACAGAATTCCCAGAACAGGGATTCCGCCGCGATGGAGGCGAAACTGGACGAGTTGCTGCGGGCCGTAGAGCAGGCGCGCGCCGACTTCATCGGCATCGAGCATCTGACGGAGGACGAGATCGAGGAGATCCGGACCCGTCTCGAAAAAGAAAACGGGCGGGAAAGCAACAAGCCGCCGCCCCATCACGCCATGGATCGTCTGCTTTCCCGGCGTTAGTCACCGGCCTCCTGACCGATGGCCGATCATTGTTCACAACACTTTCCAAACCCTGGAAAGACCGTATGGCAGAAGGAGTTACCATGTCACTCACCGTTCTTGCTCTGAACGCGACGCTCAAACCGTCGGCCACGTCTGAACCATCCTCCACCGAGAAGCTGCTGGACCTCATATTAAGGGAATTCGCCAGCCAGGATATCAAGGCCGAGACGATCAGGCTCGCCGATCACGATATCAAGCCGGGCGTCAGTTCAGACGAGGGCGAAGGCGATGCCTGGCCGGCCATTCGGGAAAAGATACTGAAGGCCGATATCCTGCTCATGGGAACACCGATCTGGCTTGGCCAACCTTCGAGCGTTTGCAAGAGAGCGCTGGAGCGCATGGATGCATTCCTGGAGGAAACCGATGATGAGGGTCGGATGGTTTCTTATGGCCGGGTTGCGGCTGTCGCGGTTGTCGGAAATGAAGACGGCGCCCATCATGTCTCGGCGGAGCTCTTTCAGGCGCTGAATGACGTCGGCTTCACCATCCCTGCCAATGCTGTTGCCTATTGGGTCGGGGAAGCGATGGGGTCGACGAATTTCGTCGATCTGGACAAGACGCCCGATGCCGTCAAAACCATGGTCAGCATGCTGGTGCGCAATAC
This sequence comes from Agrobacterium genomosp. 2 str. CFBP 5494, assembly GCF_900013495.1. NCBI lineage: Bacteria > Pseudomonadati > Pseudomonadota > Alphaproteobacteria > Hyphomicrobiales > Rhizobiaceae > Agrobacterium > Agrobacterium genomosp. 2. Next base: position 121,394 of record NZ_LT009719.1, on the reverse strand, counting down.
CGCGCACCTGGCGGCTCTTCTCAGGAATTCCCCGTATCCCGGCAGCGATCAGTAGCCCGGATTTTGTTCCGGCTGGTGAACAGGCACCGCCTCGGTCGCCGCGCGGAGGCGACGGTTCAAGCGGCACCCCCTTATTATTTTTTGGAACTCTCCGCCTCCCGCTTTGTTCGGAAGGTGCCTTTCCCGGGCCGGAAAGGCACCGCCTCCGACGGGAAGTATGGCCGATGGTGAAAAGGGAGGAAGACCCAAATGAAGAAGACTTTTTTCATGGCGTTTTTTGTTGGAGCAGGGGCTGTTTCGGCCTTTGCCCAGCAGGCTCCGACAGCCAATCCCGGTGGTGATACGCCGGCGGTTGTGACGCCGGACACGAAAAGCCCGACGGCTCCGGTGGAAGGCGCCAACAGCTTTACGGAGGTGCAGGCGAAGAAGCGGATGGAGGAGTCCGGTTACACCGGGATCACAGGCCTCACCAAGAATGACAAGGGCGTGTGGATGGCATCGGGAATGAAAGACGGAAAAACCGTGGCCATAGCACTCGATTACCAGGGCAACGTCGTCGCCAGGTGAGGGCAGGACTTAAGCGCACGGACTTTTGGGAGAAACATGATGAGAACCGTAACTGCACTTTTTGATGATTATGATGATGCAAGTAACGCCGTCAGCGAACTCGAGCGCGCGGGCATCCCCTCAAGCGACATCAGCATTGTGGCCAGTAACGCCGACAGACGCCACGGCGAGGACAGCAAAGCCGCTGAAGGTGCCGGCACCGGTGCCGGCATCGGGGCCATTGTCGGCGGCGCCGGCGGCCTGCTGACGGGCCTCGGCATGATGGCTATACCGGGTGTCGGACCCGTCGTCGCCGCTGGCTGGCTGGCCGCCACCGCCGTCGGTGCGGCAGGCGGTGCTGTTGCCGGAGGAGCCACTGGCGGATTGATCGGAGCCATGACCCGCTCAGGCGTTTCGGAAGAGGACGCCAATGTCTATGCGGAGGGCGTGCGCAGAGGCGGAACTCTCGTCACTGCGCGGGTTGAAGACGATTTTGTGCCTGAGGCGGAGGCTATCCTCCGACGCTCGAACTGGGTCGATCCCTTCGAACGGCGTTCGGCCTATGGTCAGGAGGGCTGGACGCGTTTTGACGAAACGTCGAGGCCCTACGCCGCTGAAGATGTTGAGCAGGAGCGGAACCGATATCGCCGCTCGGCGCTTTGACAGGAGCATTCCTCACCGCCCACCGGGCGTGGCGTCCTGCCACGCCCTTGCGAAAAGCTTTCAGGAGTTACCATGGCCAAAAAACCGGACACCACCGCATCGGCGGGAAAAAGCGACGTTGTTACGATCCACGACCAGAAACTTTCCCGCGGCGAGGGCGGCGAGTTGCACCAGACCGCCGAAGGCGACGCACCCGTCTTGACGACAGCGCAGGGCGGGCCAGTCGCCGACGACCAGAATACGCTTCGCGTCGGTCCTCGTGGCCCGCTTGTCATGGACGATTTCCATTTCAGGGAAAAGCTCTTTCATTTCGATCATGAGCGAATTCCAGAACGTGTCGTTCATGCCCGCGGTTATGGGGCCCATGGCTATTTCGAGACCTACGATTCCCTAGCCGCCTACACGAAAGCGGATCTCTTCCAGCGTGCGGGCGAAAAAACCCCGGCTTTCGTGCGTTTTTCGACCGTGGCCGGCAATAAGGGCTCTTTCGATCTTGCGCGCGACGTGCGCGGCTTCGCCGTCAAGCTTTATACGCAGGAAGGCAACTGGGATCTCGTCGGCAACAATATCCCGGTATTCTTCATCCAGGACGCCATCAAATTTCCCGACCTCATCCATGCCGCAAAACAGGAGCCAGACCGCGACTTTCCGCAAGCGCAAACGGCTCATGATACGTTCTGGGATTTCATCAGCCTCACGCCCGAAAGCATGAACATGGTCATGTGGATCATGTCCGACCGCACCATTCCGCGGTCGTTCCGGTTCATGGAAGGGTTCGGCGTGCACACCTTCCGTTTCATCAACGCGAAAAACCAGTCGACTTTCGTGAAGTTTCACTGGAAGCCGAAGCTGGGTCTCCAATCCGTGGCGTGGAACGAGGCGGTGAAGATCAATGGTGCCGATCCCGATTTCCACCGTCGCGATCTCTGGGCGGCCATCCAGTCCGGCAATTTTCCGGAATGGGAGTTGCAGGTCCAGCTTTTCGACCAGGATTTCGCCGACAGCTTCGATTTCGATGTCCTCGATCCCACCAAAATCATTCCCGAGGAGATATTGCCGCCGCAGCCGGTCGGCAGGCTGGTTCTCGACCGCATGCCGGACAACTTCTTTGCCGAAACCGAACAGGTGGCGTTCATGACGCAGAACGTGCCGCCGGGGATCGATTTCAGTAACGACCCGCTGCTGCAGGGAAGAAATTTCTCCTATCTCGATACACAATTGAAGCGTCTCGGCGGGCCGAACTTCACGCACCTGCCCATCAATGCGCCCAAATGTCCCTTCGCGCATTTCCAGCAGGACGGCCACATGGCGATGCGCAATCCAACGGGGCGCGCCAATTATCAGCCCAACTCCTTTGGCGAAGGCCCGCGAGAATCGCCAGCGCGCGGCTTTACACATTTTGCAGGCGAAGAGCAGGGCGCCAAGGCGAGATTGCGGCCGGAGAGCTTCGCAGATCACTATAGTCAGGCGAGGCAATTCTATCTCAGCCAGACTCCTCCCGAACAGCGCCATATCGCCTCCGCCCTCACTTTCGAGCTGAGCAGGGTGGAGACGGTCGCCATACGTGAACGGATGGTGTCACACCTCCTCAACATCGATGAAACGCTTGCGTCGACAGTTGCCCAGAAGCTTGGTTTCCAGTCGATGCCTAAACCGGCAGAGGCGGCAGTGCCGACCCGACAGGACCTGGAGCCTTCACCCGCCCTCAGCATCGTCAATCGAGGGCCGCAACGTTTCGAAGGGCGCAAGCTCGGCATTCTCATTACGGATGGCGTCGACGCAAAATTGCTGCAGGGGCTGACCGAGGCTGTTACCGCCGAGAAGGCCGTCTTCGAGTTGATCGCGCCTAAAGTCGGGGGCGCCGTGGCTTCGGACGGCACTCTCATTAAAGCGCATTACATGATCGATGGCGGTCCTTCGGTTCTCTTTGATGCAGTGGCCTTGTTGACATCGGCAGAGGCCATCGACGATCTCGTCAAGGAAGCAACGGCCCGGGATTTTGTCGCGGATGCGTTCCAGCACTGCAAGTTTATCGGTTATGACCAGTCGGCCCTGCCATTGCTGGAAAAGGCCGGAATTGCCGATGCCATGGATGAAGGCGTCTTGCCTCTGCCGGGAGAAGACGGGTTGGCAGCCTTTGTTTCCGAACTCGGCAAGTTGCGCGTTTGGGCGCGCGAACCGTCGGTCAAGCTTGGGAAGGCATCAGTCCCTGTCGCTAACGGATAACGCAACCGGCGGCGTGCCCTCATCGTTTGAGGGAGCGCCGCGCCCGCGGCCAGTGCGCCGCAGCACCGGCAGACGAAAGTGCCGCCATATTTGGCGGCACTTCTCACCCGGAGGTCTTGTCCAGAGCGAGGTCTGATTATGAAGCTTGTCCGCGACAACGGATTGACCATCGTCCTTGTCCTTGCATCACTGCTGACGATCGGCGGCATGTTCGCCACAGGCTGGGTCGTTCACAATGATGAACTCGTGCAACATCATGATAAACCGCTCACGCTTTTGTCCTACGCCACGAGCGGGCATTTCCTTTCGGCGCTGTTCGAAAACTGGGAAAGCGAATTTTTGCAGATGTCGGCCTATGTGGTGTTGACGGCATTCCTGTTCCAGCGCGGGTCCGCAGAATCCAAGGATCCCGATGAGCCGACAGCGCAAGACGAGGACCCTTCACGCAAGAAAAACGACCCTGAAGCACCATGGGCGGTCAGGGCCGGCGGCATCATTCGCGTCGTCTATTCCTATTCGCTCGGAGTGGCGCTGTTTGTTCTTTTTGTAGCGAGCTTCCTGCTGCATCTGAGATACAGCGCCGATGCCGCGGCAGTGGAGGCACGCCTGCACGGCGAACCGGCGACGACATTGATGGCGCATCTGGGAAGCGTTGAGTTCTGGTTCGAGTCCTTCCAGAACTGGCAGTCGGAGTTCCTCTCCACCGCAGTCCTGATCGTCCTGTCCATCTTCCTGCGGTTCAGGCGGTCGCCCGAATCCAAACCTGTGGCAGCACCCCATAGCGAGACCGGCGGGTGAAAGGCAGAGGGGGTGGATCCCAAAATTCTGACCGCACCCGTCAGCGTTTATCCCAGGGACGCCTGTTGGCGGCGTGGTCCTGTTCCTGATCGGTCTTGATGGCAGCACCGTCCTGGCCCCGCTCTTTCGAATGCTGCTTCTTGTCGCGGTTGGAAAGGATCCGGTTTTCCTCAATGCTTCCCTTGTCCAGCTCGGTCATTGCGCCTGCGCCGGTATCCCCTGCGTGCCTTTTCCGAAGTGTTTCCTGTCTGCATGTGCCATTATCGCCTCCTCTTGGCGTTGGACGGGCTGCTGCGGCAGTCGAGGCCGCCACCCGTCGCTCCCGAACTTCCCCCATGCCTTTTCGTTCCGGAACTTCTGTCGCCCTCCGTGGTTCGTGATCGCACGGGAAGGGGGCTTTGTCTTGAACGACGGTGCGTACGCACGAACAGATAACAGGAGGCGCAACGATGGCCGGTCCAAAAACGCATGAACAACAGCTCCGCATCATCGAAAAACGCGAGAACACCGCTAATGCCGATGATGGTTTTAACGTCGAGGCGGAGCTGAAGCGGTCGAAGGAAGAACGGGATGCCCGCCGAGGGGCGGAGAAACTTCTCGGTGGCAATGCGGAATTAACGGATAAGGATGATCGCCAGATGCTGCGCGGTGAAAATCAGGAAAGCCCGCACCACAAGCGCGGCGCGGATGATTGAGGTGAAGTCCGGTCGGGCCGGATGTGGCTTCGTGGCGCCGGAAGTGCTGCGAGGCTATTTCCCATCCGGCTCTGCCATCTTGCGGTGTTGTCTGGCGAGCGTTTCCGCCGGCGTTACATTGGCCATCGCCGACATCAGCTTGTTTTTCCAGCCGGACACGACATCGCCCTCACCATTCATCATCGCCTCATAGCCGGTCTTGGCCACGAAACCGGGATCGTCCTTCTTCTGTTTGCCAACGGGGGTGTCGAGCATGTCCGCACGCTCGAAGAACTCCGTGTCCGTCGCGCCCGGCATCAGGCAGGTTACCGTGACACCCGTGCCATCAAGCTCTTCGCGCAGCGCGAAGGAAAAGGAATTGATGAACGCTTTGGTGGCGTTATAGACCGCCTGAAACGTGCCCGGCATGAAACCGGCGATGGAACCCGTAAACAGGATACGTCCATTGCCACGCTGGCGCATTCCGCCTGCAAGGGCATGAACCAGCGCAATCGTGCCGCTGATATTGGTGGCGATGACCCGCTGGATGTCCTCCATTCTCTGATCGAGAAAGCCATCGCCCAGGCCCTGTCCTGCGTTGGCGAACAGAAGATCGACTGGCCGCGACGAGGCGGTGATGCGCGTGAGAAGCTCCTCCACGCCCGCCTGTGTCGAAAGATCGGCCCGCACCGCCTCTACCTGCGTGCCGGCCGCGCGCAGCCGGGTGGCCGCGGCATCGATGTCATTTTCATCGGCCACGATGATGAGGTCGTAACCATCCTGCGCGGCGCACCGGGCGAGCTCATAACCGATGCCGGACGAAGCGCCGGTGACGACTGCAAGGCCCTTGGTGGATTCTTCCCTGCTCATGATCACCTCCTACGGCTTCAGGACGACTTTGATGCAGCCATCGTCGCGGTGGCTGAAGGTGTTGTAGAGGTCGGGTCCTTCATCGAGGGTGGCGCGATGGGTAATGACGAAGGACGGGTCGATTTCGCCTCTTTCGATGCGGCCCATGAGGTTGGGTAGGTAGGCCTGAACGGGCGTCTGCGCCATCTTGAACGTCAGGCCGCGATTGATGGCGGAACCCATGGGAATTTTGTCAAGAAGACCGCCATAGACGCCGACCAGCGAGACCGTACCGAAATTGCGGCAGCAATAGATTGCCTGACGAAGTACATGCGGCCGGTCGGTCCCCATGAAGGTTGCGACCTTGATGCGGTCGATCCTCGAATCCCATCCTGCCGCGGGATCGGGCTCCGTTCCTACCGCATCGATACAGGCATCCGCGCCGCGACCATGGGTCAGTTCCATGATGCGGTCGTAAATGTCCTCGTCGAGGTAATTGAGCGTCATCGCGCCGGCTTTCGCAGCGAGATCGAGCCTCTCCTGCACGGCGTCGATGGCGATGACCTGTTCCGCACCGAGGAGAAAGGCGGAACGGATCGCCATCTGACCCACCGGACCGCAGCCCCAGATGGCAATCGTATCGCCCGGCTGGATGTTGCAGAAGTCCGCGGCCATATAGCCGGTCGGAAAGATATCGGACAGGAAGAGGACCTGTTCGTCGGTCAGACCGTCCGGAACCTTTATCGGCCCGACATCCGCGTAAGGCACCCGCATATATTCCGCCTGGCCGCCGCTGAAGCCACCGAGAAGATGGGTGTAACCGAACAGGCCGGCAGGCGAATTGCCCCACATCTTCCGCACCTTGCGCGGATCGGGATTGCTGCGTTCGCAGCCGGAATAATAGCCACGCTTGCAGAAGAAGCACTCGCCGCAGGCGATGGTGAAGGGGACGACCACGCGGTCTCCGACCTTGAGCGCGGTATTGTCCTTACCGACCTCAACCACCTCGCCCATGGTTTCGTGGCCCATGATGTCGCCGCTGTGCATGTCCGGCATGATGCCATTATAGAGGTGGAGGTCTGAGCCGCAGATCGCGCAGGCCGTGACCCTGATGATCGCATCGCGGCCATGCTCGATTTTCGGATCGGGAACGCTTTCGCAGCGAATGTCGTGTTTGCCGTGCCAGGTCAGTGCCTTCATGTCGCTCACCTTCATTGTCTGCTGGGTTGTCAGAAGCGCCCTTTGTCGAGCGGGTGCCTAACCGGGCGTCCGCGCGAAAGTTCCCCGCGGCACCGGGACCTTCTCGCTCCCGGCGGCAAGGCAGGGCGGAATTTTTTTTAGAGAATGGAAACCCGCCGCGCTTTCAGAGGTTCGGTTACTCAGCAATTCGGGAGTTCATCGATCATGACATCACGACGCAAGGCAGCTCCCGATATCGGGTTTAAGCCCGGTCCGGCCGGCGGCTGGGGATCGGCCAAGTCGGTGGGAGAGGTGCTGTTGAGGGAACATGTTCCCCTGTCCGGTCCGACATTGCTGAAACACCAGAACAAGCCGCAGGGATACATGTGCGTCAGCTGCGCCTGGGCGAAACCGGCCAAGACCCATCCCCTGGAATTTTGCGAAAATGGCGCGAAAGCCACCGCGTGGGAAATAACGAACCGACGCGCCGACAGTGCGTTTTTCGCCAGACACAACCTTGCCGAACTGGAGGGCTGGCGCGACTACGATCTGGAAGAGCAGGGCAGGCTGACGCAGCCGATGCGTTGGGACGCGGCCACGGACAGATATCTGCCGGTCAGCTGGCAGGCCGCATTCGAGGAGATCGGCCGGGAGCTGCGCGCTATCGCGCCGCAGCAGGCGGAGTTTTACACCTCAGGCCGCGCCTCGCTGGAAGCATCTTACATGTACCAGCTCTTTGCCCGCATCTATGGCAGTAACAATCTGCCGGACTCATCCAACATGTGCCATGAAAGCTCGTCCGTCGGCCTGCCCGAAAGCATCGGCGCTTCCGTGGGAACGGCGATCCTTTCGGATTTCCAGAATTGCGACTGCATTTTCTATATGGCGCAGAATGTCGGAACATCCTCGCCGCGACTGCTGCACGATCTGCAGGATGCGGTCGACCGCGGCGTGAAGATACTGACATTCAACATGCTGCGGGAGGCGGGGCTGGAGCGCTTCGTCAACCCGCAGTCGCCCGGCCAGATGCTGGCGACCCCCGCGACGCCGATCTCGACGAAGTATTACCAGGTGAAGAATGGCGGCGATATCGCTGCCCTTTTCGGTATCTGCAAGGCGCTTGTCGAGGCAGACGACGTGCTGCATGCGAGTGCCGCAAGCAAGGTTTCCGGCTCGGATGGGCAGCCGCGCGATCCGGCCAATGCGGCGGCGGTCGCATTTGCCGCTGCCATTGCCGCGGCTGACAAGAAGCATGTGCTCGATCATGATTTTCTTGCCGAGCACACGGCGGGTTTTGACGATTTCGCCGCTGCAGCCCGCCGCCATGAATGGGAGGAGCTGGAGCGCGTTTCAGGCCTGACCCGCGAGGAGATGATGGAAGCCGCCGCCATATATGCGGATTCCGACGCGGTGATGATGGTCTATGGCATGGGCCTCACCCAGCATGTGATGGGCGTGGAGAACGTTCACATGGTTGCCAACCTCGCGCTGCTGCGCGGCAATATCGGCAAGCCGGGTGCAAATATCTGTGCCGTCAGGGGCCATTCGAATGTGCAGGGCCAGCGTACAGTCGGCATTACGGAAAAACCCGGCCTCGTGCCGCTGGACAAGCTCGCCGACCTATACCAGTTCCAGCCGCCCGCGTGGGAAGGCCACTCGACGGTCGACAGCTGCAAATCCATTCTCGCCGGGGAAACAAAGGCTTTCATCAGCCTCGGCGGCAATTTTTTGCGGGCAGCGCCGGAAACCGAGGCGATGGAAGCCGCGTGGCGCAAGCTGCGGCTGACGGTCCAGATCGCAACGAAACTCAATCGCAGCCACGTCATCCACGGCGAGATCGCCTTTCTGCTTCCCTGTCTCGGACGCATCGAAATCGATGAACAGGCGACAGAGCCCCAGGCCGTCTCCATGGAAAGTTCCGTTGCGCATTTCCATGGTTCGCGTGGCAGGGCAAAGCCGGCCAGCCGGGAGTTGCTCTCGGAACCGGCGATCATTGCGGGCATGGCCGTGGCGACGTTGACGCGCGGCAACGTTCCTTGGCAGCAATGGGTTCACGATTATTCGCGCATTCGCGACGCCATAGAGCAAACCTATCCGGAAACCTTCAGGAACTTCAACGAACGGCTTTTCAAACCCGGGGGCATCCCGCGCCCATTGCCCGCAAGGGAGCGAAAATGGGTAACCTCAAGCGGCAAGGCGAATTTCCTGACCCCCGGCCGCCTGTTCCCCGAATTCCCGCCTGAGGCGTCGGGTCCGGACGTCCTGCACCTGTCGACGTTGGGATCCAACGACCAGTTCAACACGACCGTCTACGGCTATAGTGACCGTTTTCGCGGCGTGGAAGGAACGCGGCAGGTTCTGTTCATGAATGTCGATGACATCGCCCTGCTTGGGTTTGCCGACGGCGATATCGTCGATATCGTTACGGCAATCGAGCCGCAGACGCCAAGGGCGGTCCGCGGGTTCAGGATCGTTGCCTATGATATTCCCCATGGCTGTTGTGCTGGCTATTTTCCGGAAACCAACCCGTTGTTTCCGCTGAGCCATCATAGTCCGAAAGCGAAGACGCCATCATACAAGCTGCTGCCCGTCCGATTGACGCCGTCAACCACGGTTCCTTCCAACTGAGGATGCTCGAGGTGCGGGATGCGGAGGAGGGAAAAGGCCAATCGTTCAGCGACACTTCTATGGTCCGCTCTATGCGGTTCTTTAATCGGGGCAGCGGCGATCATGGGTTACTGGCGTAAACCGCGAACATTCCGCAGCGACCCTCCCGTAACGGCAGCGCCTGAGCGATTGCGCTTCATGCCCGTTCCTGTGGCCGGCGCGCCGCCGGAAGTTTATTTTGCTCTCGGCAGGCCGTTCGAAAACGGTGCTTATGATCTTTCCCAGGGAAAACGCCTCTATTCATGGTTCGGATGCCCGGCTTGCCACGGTGAAGGCGAAGGCGGCAAAGGTCCATCGTTTCTCGACGGTCAATGGATTTATGGACCATCCATGGTCTCTGTCGCGGCGTCGATCAGGGATGGCCGGCCGCACGGCATGCCGCCTTTCCGCGCCAGGATGACGACTGAAGAGATCTGGCAGCTTGCGGGATATGTGAGAACCATCGGGGCCTATTCGCCATCGGTGGCGGCCCCGGCCCGTAATGACGACCGTCAGACCCGTCCGGCTGAGAACCGGGCGCCTGCTGCCATCCTCTTCAACGAAGGGTCAGCGTGGAAAAGACCGGAGGAGCCGGTGCCTTGAAGATCGTCGCCGCTCTCCTTGCTGTCCTTACTTTCCTTTCGGGGTGCGGCGACGTTCAGTCGGTGCTGAACGCTGCAGGGCCGTCAGCGTCGATGTTGAAGAATCTGATCCTCTTCATCGTGGCGGTGAGCCTCGTCGTGTGGCTGGCAGTGATCGCGATCCTGATCCTGTCTCTCGTCAGAAGCCGGCGGGTGGCGCAGGACGAGACGGCAAGCGGCAAGCGATTACAGCTTTTCGTCACGGGCGCGGTGATGATGACGGTTTTCATTGTCGCCGGCCTGACGCTTGCGAGCTTTCTTGCAACGCGGGCCATAAACTTCACCGGCGAGGCAGACTTGACGATGCGTGTTCGCGCCCAGCAATGGTGGTGGCAGTTCATATACGAAGATGCGACACCGGATGGCGGTTTTCAGACCGCCAACGAAATGCACATCCTGGTCGGGCGGAATGTCCGGGTATTGCTCGAAAGCCCGGATGTGATTCATTCCTTCTGGGTGCCCAGCCTTGCCGGCAAGATGGACCTCGTTCCGGGACGAGAGAATACGCTTGTGTTTCGCGCTGACAGGCCGGGTGTTTACCGGGGCCAATGCGCGGAGTTCTGCGGCCTTCAACACAGCCACATGGCTTTCATGGTCATGGCCGATGACGAGGCGTCCTATCGCCGGTGGGCCAATAAGCAGAAGGCGGTGGCCGCCATGCCGCAAGACGCAGATGCTCTGGCCGGGAAGGCCGTGTTCCTGCGCAAGCAATGCGCCGCCTGCCACACCGTCAGGGGAACGCCGGCCGCCGGCACCACGGGGCCTGATCTTACCCATGTCGGCAGCCGCCGCACGATCGGCGGAGGCCTGCTGGAGACCACACGCGGCTCGCTTGCGGCATGGATCGCCGATCCACAGACGTTGAAACCGGGCAACAACATGCCGCTGGTGCCGCTCACCGGGGAAGAGTTGCGGCAGGTTTCCGCCTATATGGAGGGGCTCGACTGATGGCGGGAAAACAGGCCTCCATCCTCATGGATACCGATCTGCCGGTTCCCGGCATGGAGAGCGCGCTCGAAACAACATGGGGGTCGAGCCGCGGTTTCTGGGGCGCGATTGGTACTGTCGACCACAAGGTTGTAGCCCGGCGATATATTGTCACGGCCTTCGTGTTCCTGATACTCGGCGGCCTGCTTGCTCTCGTCATGCGCCTGCAGCTGGCAACGCCCGAAGCGCGTTTTATCGACCCGGACCGGTACAATCAGATATTCACCGTGCATGGCGCGAACATGATGTTCCTCTTCGCCGTGCCGGTCATGGAGGCGATGGCAGTTTATTTCGTGCCATTGATGGTCGGGACGCGCAACATCGCCTTTCCCCGGCTGAACGCCTATTCCTACTGGGTATTCCTTGTGGGCGGGCTGCTTCTCTGGGTCTCGTTCGTGCTGGACAGCGCGCCTGATGTCGGCTGGTTCGCCTATGTGCCGCTCGCGGGCCCGGAATATGGCGCCGGCAAACGCGCCGACATATGGGCTCAGATGATAACCTTTACGGAGCCTTCCGCACTCTCCATTGCGGTGGAAATCGTGGTGACGGTTTTCAAGCAGCGCGCCCCCGGCATGTCGCTTGATCGGATTCCGCTTCTCGTCTGGGCAATGGTGGTCATGGCCTTTCTCGTCATCATTGCCATGCCCGCGATCATGTTCGCCAGTTCCACGATGATCATGGATCGTCTCGTCGGCACCCATTTCTACAATCCGGCCGAAGGAGGGGACGTGCTCCTGTGGCAGCATGTCTTCTGGTTTTTCGGACATCCGGAGGTCTACATCATCTTCCTGCCGGCTGTGGGCATGGTCTCCACCATCCTGCCCGCCTTTGTCGGCCGGCCGATATTCGGTTACATGCCCATGGTCATGGCGCTTGTCGCAACCGGTGTCCTGTCTTTCGGTCTCTGGGTGCATCACATGTTTGTGGCTGGCCTGCCGAAACTCGGAGAAAGTTTCTTCACTGCCTCCAGCATGGCGATTTCCGTGCCGGCCGGCGTGCAGATATTCTGCTGGCTGGCAACATTGTGGGCCGGGCGGCCGGTTTTCAAGACCCCGCTTCTTTTCATCATCGGCTTCATCGTCACCTTTGTCATCGGCGGTCTGACGGGCGTCATGGTGGCGTCCGTGCCCTTCGACACACAGGTTCACGACACCTATTTCGTGGTTGCGCATTTTCACTACGTCCTGATCGGGGGCGCCGTTTTTCCGCTGATCGGAGCCGTCTATTACTGGTTTCCCAAAATGACAGGGCGGATGATGAGCGAAACGCTCGGCCGCATCAGCTTCTGGCTGATCTTCGTCGGCTTCCACCTGACATTTTTTCCAATGCATATTCTCGGTCTGCAGGGAATGCCGCGACGCATCTATACCTACCAGCCGGAGATGCCATGGGCGGGCCTCAACCTCTTCGTGAGCCTCAGCGCCGTCGTGCTCGCGACAGGTTTTCTCGTCTTTTTCATCGATATCGTCCGAAGCTTTGCCAAAGGCCGTCCCGCCGGGGACAATCCCTGGGGCGCCGCCACGCTGGAATGGGCAACCGCCTCTCCGCCGCCGCCCTTCAATTTCCGCTCCATACCCGTGGTGGGAAGCCGCGATCCACTGTGGGAGAACACCGGAGAACTGCCTGTTGTCGCGGGGATGCGGGTGGATCGCCGTGAAATTCTGGTCACCAGCGTCGTCGAGGCGCTGCCCGAAGCCCGCGAGGCTTCCCCGACCGACTCCGTGTGGCCGTTCTGGGCGGCCATCGCAACGTCCATCATGCTCATCTGGTCCATGTTCTCCCCCTGGGCAGTCGTCTGGGGATCGATCCCGATTGCTGTAGCGCTGATCGGCTGGTTCTGGCCGAAAGGAATGGCGGAGGAGGAAGCATGAAAGAACGTGTCGCGCTCGATGTCTCCAAGCTGCCGATGTCCGGCAACGGCACCGCCAGCCCCACATGGTGGGGAACCTGCGCCTTCATGCTGATCGAAGGAACGGGCTTCGCGCTGGCGGTCGCTGTCTATTTCTACCTGATGAGCCTGGCACCACGATGGCCGATCGACGCCCCGCCGCCGGATCTTTCAGCCGGCACGGTGCTGACAGCGCTGCTTGTCGTCAGCGTCGTTCCGAATGTCCTCGTCAGTCGCTGGGCCAGGCAGAGGCGGCTTGTTCACGTCCGTTTCGGTTTAGTCGTCATGTCCGCAATCGGGTTTGTCCTGCTGGCGGTGCGCGCCTTTGAGTTCCCAGCCCTCCAGGTGAAGTGGGATGACAATGCCTACGGATCGATCGTGTGGACGATCCTCGGACTGCACACGACCCATATTCTGACCGACCTCATCGATACCATCGTCCTTACCTGCCTGATGTCTACCCGGCATGGCGACAGCGCCCGCCGTTACGGCGATGTAGAGGACAACGCGCTCTACTGGAATTTCGTCGTCGTGACCTGGCTTCCGCTTTACGCCTGCCTTTACTGGTACCACGGCTATGACCCTGAAAACCCTTGATATTGCCGGACTGTTCGGCGCTCCCCTGATCTGGGCGTTCAACACGCAGCTCGGCCAGATCTTGCAGGCGGTCGACTGCGGCAGCCGGACGGGCTTTACAGCTGTCGCTGCCTTCCTCTCTGCCGGGATAGCGGTTACCTGCGGCGTTCTTTCGGAAAGGGGCCGGAGTTCCACTGCATCGCGGATGGCGATGTTCCTGATGTCGTTGGGCGTCCTCGTCGCGCTGGTTTTTTCCTTCGCACTCCTTCTTCAGGGGGCAGCGACATTGCTGCTGAACCCATGCGCGCGCTGACACTGATCTTCCTGTTGCTGGTCAGCGCCGGGCCGCTCTCGGCCCATGAGGGGGAGGCGCATCCGACGGCGATGATATGGACTTTCGATGGCTGGATCATCGGACCGCTGCTTGTCGCAGCCGGCCTTTTCAGTATCGGTTTTTTTCGGCTGTGGAGACGGTCGGGCACCCGCCGGTGGATGGCGAGGTCCGCCTTCGCCTTTTCCGGCGGCTGGCTTGTTCTGGTTGCTGCACTTGTCTCTCCGATCCATTCCATGGGCGAGCACCTGTTTACGTTCCACATGATAGAGCACGAGATGGTTCTGGGGGTTGCCGCGCCGCTGATCGTGCTGGCGCGCCCCGTCGGTATCTTTCTCTGGAGCATGCCGCGCATGGTTCGTCGTCGTCTGGCTGCGGTGATGACCGACAGGCGCGTGCGGGCCACTGGAATGTTCTTGCCGGCGGGGCTGTGGCAACATCACTGCACGGGCTTGCCATCTGGGGCTGGCATGCGCCTGCGCTGTTCGATGCGACGGTGAGCGACATGCCACTGCACCGGATACAGCATCTCTTTTTCTTTCTGACCGCGATCCTGTTCTGGTGGGCAGTTTTCTGGCGCGCGGACCGGGGGCTTGCGGCCTGGCACCTGTTTGTCACGATGATGCATACCAGCATTCTCGGCGCCCTGATCGCGCTGGCGCCACAGGTGATTTACGTGGCCCAGACCCGAGACGCGCCGGCATGGGGCCTGACGCCCTTCGAGGACCAGCAGCTTGCCGGTCTCCTGATGTGGGTGCCTGGCGGTGTCATCTATGCCGGGGCGGCGCTCGCGATGCTGGCGATATGGATTTCCCGGTCGGGCAGGGAGGACCGATATGGCGCGTCCCTTCTCTAGAACCGGCCTTATACTCGTTGCGGTGCTTTCGGCGGCGCTTGCCACGGGCATTGCGGTCGCAATCGTCAAGAACGTGTCACAGCGCGGCGCCGTTGCCACGGCAATGACTGGCGGTGATGCGCGCCTGGCGCGCGGGATTTTCCGGCGCTACGGCTGCACGGGCTGCCACGCGATCCCCGGCGTTGCCGGTGCGGACGGGAAGGTGGGGGGCGAACTACGTTCACTTCGCCAGCGGGTGTATATCGGTGACGGCCTCAACAACACACCGGACAACCTGATTCGCTGGATTGTCTCGCCGACGCATTTTTCGCGGCAGAGCGCCATGCCCGAAACCGGTATCACCGAGGCCGAAGCGCGCCATGTCGCGGCCTATCTTTATGCTCACTGACGGGTCACGGATGCGGGGTTTGCCTTGCCGGCAGGGCCTTGATGTAGCGGGCAATCGCGTCGCGATCTTCCTGTGGCAACTGCGAAAGATTGGCGACCACGTCCACCATTGCGGACCCGACATGTCCGTCCTGTGGCTTCTGGCCTGTTGCGAGCATGGTAGAGATGTCGGTCTGCGTCCACCTGCTGAGACGTGCCGGCGTGATGTTTGGCACAAAGCCCGTGCCTTCCGCGTCGGGACCACCAGCGAAACGGGTTTCCGGGCGAATGGCGGCGAAGATATTACGGCTGGAATGGCATTCGGCACAGTGGGCAAGCGTCTCCGTCAGATAGGAGCCGCGATCAAGAGCGGGATCGCCGGTGATCGCCTGCGGTTTGCCGACCTCTTCAAAGAACAAAAGCTTCCAGACGCCAACGGCACGGCGCAACCTGAAGGGTGGCCACAGATCATGCGGCGGCGCTTTGCCGGAAACAGGCGGCAGGGTCCGCAGATAGGCGTAAAGGTTTTTTATGTCCTCGATCTTCATTCCCGTATAGCTCGTATAGGGAAAGGCCGGATAATAATGGCGGCCGTCAGGCGATATGCCGGCGACCAGCGCATTTGCGAAATCTTCAACGGTCCAGGAGCCGATCCCATCGGCAATGTCGGGGGATATATTCGGCGGACGGAAAACGCCGAAGGAGGAGCAAAGCGCCAATCCGCCTCCGAGCACGAGCGAGTCCGGCTGTCCCGGCGTGGCATGGCAGGACCCGCAGCTTGCAGCCAGAAATACCAGTTTTCCCTGCTGCGGATCGCCGGGCGATGATCCGATGTCGTTCGGTCCGAAGACCGGCTTCGGCGTGGTCAGAAGCCAACCCCCCAGACAGGCCGCGGCTGCGAGACACCATATCAACGGCCGGCCTGGCTGAACCGACAGATGAAAACCGGGAGTCTCGCGAACCATCATCGGAAAGGTCCATCGTCAGAGCATACTTTTATGATTGCGCCGGGTTCCGGCCGCACGGCTGATCCGCCGCTATCGAACTTCGCATGCCGTTTGTGGTTCCCGCGCGATCACGTCGCCAGTCATGGCCGCCGTTCGGGAACAACCGGAGCCGACCGTAGTTAGGCCGGCATGTCCAATCCCAATGGAGGTCGGCACGTGGACCCGGAAACTGATCACGAGACCTGCAACAGCCTGAACATAGAGGCCGCAACTCCCAAGGTGGTCAAAATCACCATCGACGGTCGAACGCTCCTCGAAGGCGTGCTGAACACCGGAAGTGTTCTGAGCGTGCAGACGAAGGAGGGCGCCGAGCCGCAATCCATCGAACTGGTTGTCGAGGTCTTGGCTCGGTAGCCGCTTCGCGAACACTCGGCGCGGCAAGGGCACCGCGTCTCTAGCCGCGAAAGTCGCCCTCGTTGCTTTCCCGCTCGTCGTAATTGATGTCCCAGTCTTTTTCCGGCTTTTTTGTACCTGGTGGCAGCTTGTTGGCGGTTGCGTCGTCCGAGCCGGTGATGACCCTCGGCTTCGCGCTCGCAACGCCGTTATTGGTCGAGGTCTTTTTGCCGGGGGCAAACTGGGGCGCGCTGTCCTTGTGAATCTGCTCGAGCTTGTCTTTTTTCGTCATGGCATCCTCCTGTCTGTCCCTAACCTTTTTACGCCAATGCTGTTCCCTCGAACCATTAGTACGGAACCGCTTTTTGCTCCCGGGGTTAGGAGGAGAGAGCGGACCGCAGGGTCTGCGCTGCAGGATGTTTTAAAAAAAAGGGGCTTCCGCGATGACCCGATCACAGGACGATGTCAGGCCCGAACCCGGCACCGATGACGCACGCTCGACTGAAAGCGATGAAAGCCGCAAAGACCGTGAAAAGGCGACAGAAAACGCCGAACGCGAAAGGCGCTCCCGGTATGGACGCGACGAAGACAAGGAGAACAACGATGACGGAATCGGCAACAACCACCGATCATGACACGATACGGAAATGGGCGGAGCAGCGCGATGGCCACCCTGCCAAAGTGGACGTCTCGGGCGATGGAGGGATCCTCAGGATCGATTTCGGTGAGCCGGAGGATGCGCTGAAGGCCATATCATGGGACGAGTTTTTTGAAATCTTCGAGGACAGGAAGCTGGCATTCCTTTATCAGGACAGAACGTCGGGCGGCGAGAGCCGCTTCAACAAGTTCATTTCACGCTGAGGGAGAGGCGAGTGAGCGACGAAACGGTATCGAGCATCCCGAACCGGGCACAGCAGCAAAAGGCATATCGGTTCTGGGCCCCGGTTTATGACCGTGTCTACGGCTTCTTTCTCAAGCGGGCGCAGATGGAGTTGGCCAGATGTGTGGGTGGTGCCGGTCGCGACATTCTCGAAATCGGCGTCGGCACGGGGCTGGTCCTTCCGCTTTATCCTCCGGCCAGCAACGTGACCGGGATCGACATTTCAGCGGACATGCTTCGGAAGGCCAAAACAAAGGTGGCACGCGGTTCACTGCCGCATGTGAAAGCACTGCATGTGATGGATGCCTGCGAAACCACGTTTCCGGATGCGTCCTTCGACGTGATTTCGCTGCCCTTCGTCATCACGCTTATTCCCGATACCGGCCGGCTGCTTTCCGAATGCGCCCGAGTGCTGAAGCCGCGTGGCGAGATCGTCATCGTCAGCAAGATCACCGACAGCAGCGGCGCAGTTCGCCGCATAGAACAGATGGTCTCGCCGGTGGCCCAAAACATCGGGCTCAGTTCGGCATTTCGTCTGGACGGGATTGAGGACTGGCTGCGCCGCAACCCGTCATTCCATCTGGCGGAAAACAGGACGATCCCCCCAACCGGGTATTTTCGTCTGCTGCGTCTTTCCCGCTCATCGCCGGAGACGTCTGAGAAGGCCTCCCCTTCGGGGCACTAGGACCTCTGGCACCGCCGAAAAAATACGCATTGTACGTTGGCGTACGGCAACCAAGCGGTAGATGGGCCATTTCCCTTCTATGTGAAAGGAAGGACCATGGCCAAACACGCTATAAATGAAGAGTCCGGCCCCGCACTAAGCGAAGCGCAACTTGAGACCTTGCGTATCGGAATTGCCGATCTCGCGCCAGCGCTGACGGCGTTTGCGCGTCGTTTCGTCAGAAATGACGAGGATGTCAACGATCTCGTTCAGGAAACCATGATGCGGGGGCTTCGTTCCCTGCACCGCTTCACCCCCGGAACAGCCCTGAAATCGTGGCTGTTCACCATTTTGCGGAACACCTTCTGTACCCGATACAAGGTTGCAAGGCGCGAATGCGTCGGGCTGCCGGCGGGAATAGAGCAAACGATGTCGGTCCCCGCCAGTCAGGAATGGCGGATGGAGCACGATGAAGTCATGCGCGCAATCCGCGATCTGGATGCGGATCAGAAGAAGGCGCTGCTGCTCGTTGCCGGAGGAACGAGTTACGCCGATGCAGCCTCCATCTGCGGCTGCAGGGTGGGCACCATCAAGAGCCGCGTCAACCGCGCCCGCGAATCCCTGCGGCGCAATCTCGCCTGACATCAGCGGGCTACCGCGAACAGCACACTGTAGCTGCAGGATTTCCCCGTTCGCCCGTCGATGTCGCCAAGCCGGTGGAAGATTTCCCCTTCCACCGGTGGCAGATCCGCCGGAGCATCGGATAAATTGGCCCTGAGCTGCAACCGGCCGGCCGCAAACGTCCAGTCTATGGCAAGCGTTCGCGCAGGCGAACCGAGTGCCGTCCCGCCTCCGAATTCCGAAGCGAGCAGGGGCCAGACATACTGCCGGCGCTTTGCAAGCAATCCCGCAAGGATCTCGCTTGCCCGTCTCCCATCTTCCTCATCGGCCTGACGCCAGTTCAAGGTAGAAAGGAGCCGCGTGCGCACATCATTGGGGTCCTGGACAAGATCGCGCGCGTTTTCGGGAAGAGCTCCCTGAAACATTTCAGCCTGCCGCAACCGCCCTTTTATCGCGGCTTCCCGATCGTGTTGCGGGTGGTCGGAAAAGAAGTAGAAGGGCTGCGTCGATGCGTGGTCGTCGCCCATGAACATCAGCGGCGTTTGGGGGGAGAGCAGGAGAATGCACTCTAGTATATCGAAAAGAGCTGGTTCGAGCAGGGCACGCAGTCTTTCGCCGCAAAGCCGGTTTCCGGCCTGATCGTGATTGTGAAGGAAATTCACGAAGGTTTGCGGGGATAGATGGTCGCTGCGTTCGCCGCTCCCCGCAAAGTCCCGGGAAGGGCGCGGATCGCCCTGGTAAACGAAGCCGGTCGCAAGCGACCGACGAAGCAGGCTCTCCGGGTTCGAAACGAAATCCTGATAAAGACCGCCATCTTCGCCAGTCGTCATGACGTGAACGACGTGATGAAAGTCGTCGTTCCACTGGGCGTCTACCAGCGGTGGAGCATCTTCTTCGGGCGTCATCGGCTTTGCCGTGTTTCTTGCATCCTCTATGACAAGATACACATGCCTGCCCGTCACCTTGTGCCTGATCGTCTGGGCAAGCTCTGTCAGGAAATCCACCTCGCCGCCGCCGCCGGCCAGATGGTCGGCGGCATCGATCCGCAACCCGTCAAAACGGTAGGTCTGAAGCCAGTAAAGAGCGTTTTGCAGGAAATATGATCGCACATCCACGCTGTCGAAATCGGGAGCAGGGCCCCAGGGTGTTTCGTTTTTCTGAAAAAAGTCGGGCGCATAAGTTTGAAGGAAGTTCCCCTCCGGCCCGAAATGATTGTAAACCACATCCAGCAAAACCATCATCCCCAGGCCATGGGCCGCGTCTATAAAGGCTTTGAGGTCGTCCGGCGATCCATAATCCCGCTGCGGCGCAAATTGCAGAACGCCGTCGTAGCCCCAGCCGCGATCTCCCTGAAAACTCGCGAGCGGCATCACCTCAATGACGGTGATGCCGAGTTCAGCCAGTCGTTCCAGCTTCTTTTCGGCTGCCCGGAAAGTCCCTTCTTCCGTGAATGTGCCGATGTGAATCTCGTAGATCACAGCCTCGTGCCACGGCCTGCCGGTCCAGTTCTCATGCCGCCACGCAAAGTCGTGATCGATGATGGTTGACGGGCCGTCCAGGCCGCCTTCCTGCCAATGTGAGGCCGGATCGGGGATTTCACGCCCGTCCGGCAGAACAAAGTGATAGGTGGCGCCGCCACTCACATCCGCTGCAACGGCTTCGTACCAGCCGTTCCCCTCAGACCGCATTTCGTATTCCGCGCCGTTTATAACGAGCCTCGGCGCATCAGAACCGGGCGCCCAGATGCGAAAGCGCGCATCTCCTGCAGCATCGAATTGCACGCCCCATTTGCGGTATTTCATTGCGTTGAACATTCACGGAACCTCCAGTCAGCCTCGTTTGGTCCTAACCGGATCGCCGTCGGTCGGTTCCTGCCTCCGCACCGGGAATATGCTGATGAAAGGAACAAACGGGTTTGGCCGTCGTTCGCCGTTGAACAGCCAAAACGACGGCTCGGCGGGCATCAGCTTGCCGCCCGATCGCTGACCTGAAGACAGAAAGAGACGGTGACATGACACAGGAAACCGACCTTGCCGACTTTCTCCGCGTGGCAACGGACGACGAATTATTCCACAAGATGCGCGAACTCGAAGCAAAGAGCGAGAAGGAGGGGCTTGAGGAAGTGGAAGCACTGGTGGATTTGACAGCCACGGAGATCGAAAACCGGTTTCCTGGCCAGTCGCTCGCTCCCTATGTCCGCTGGAAACAGGACCGGCTCCTCTGATGCGCGGTAAAGTCGGCGTTTGCCTTATTGTCTGGCCTGCCGCCGCTCGATACGCATTCTCGCAAATGCGTCCGGCAATATGTCGGGAAACGAAAGCGACTCCTGCGGCTCTTTGCTGACGAGCCCTTCAAAAAGCGCCAGATACTGCGCCGCACTCTTTTCCCAAGAAAAGTTGGCACGCATGGCCTGGGCTTGGAGGCGCTTGAGGAGTTCCCTGTTGTTGAACGCAGCGATGGCGCGCTCCAGCGCCGCCCGCAGGTCGTCGATATTTGCCGGTTCGAACTGAAAGCCGGTAGCAACCCCCGCATCTATGGCGGCGTCGTTGGCGTCGATGATCGTCTCGGCCAAACCTCCGGTGCGGCTGACGATGGGTAAGGCGCCATATCGCAATGCGTAAAGCTGGGTCAGGCCGCATGGTTCGAAGCGCGAAGGCTGGATGATGAAATCCGACCCCGCATGGATCATGTGGGCCAGACGTTCGTCATACCCGATAAGGGCACAGACCATTTCCGGATATCTTTTCGACAGGTCACGCAGGCCATCTTCCAGTTGCCCGTCTCCTTCTCCGTGAACGATCAGCCTGCCTTTCCGCGCGATGATGAGGGGAACAACATCGAGCAAAAGATCAACGCCCTTTTGCCAGGTGAGGCGGCTTACCACACCAAATACCGGGCCCTGTGTGTGGGCAAGGCCCAGAGCCTGAAGCAGCGCATATTTGTTCAGGCTCCGCCTTGCCACGGTCGCCGACATGAAATTCGCGAGAATGAAGGGATCGGTCGCAGGATTCCAGACATCCTGATCGACGCCGTTGACGATGCCGCGCACACTTTCGCTTCGCGTGCCGAACACGCCATGCATGCCCATACCGGCTTCCGGTGTCAGGATTTCGCGCGCATAGGTTGGACTGACCGTGGTGACGGCCGATGCGGTCGTCAGGCCGCCCTTCAGAAAAGAGATGTCGCCGTAATATTCGAGGCATTCCACCGTGCAGAGCTCGTCCGGAAGCCCCAGAACCTTCGCGCGCGAAAAAGGATATTGACCCTGAAATGAGAGGTTGTGAATGGTCAGGACGGTCGGCACCTCGCCCGGCGCCGCGTTGGCGAGATAGACACAGGTCAAGGCGGCGTGCCAGTCGTGAACGTGGACGATATCCGGCCTCCAACCCGGCATTGATCCAAGGGCAATGTCCGCCGCGGTCTTGGACAGGACGGCGAACCGGAGGTCGTTGTCCGGAAACGGGTGGTCCTTTTCGCCGTAAGGATGCCCATCCCGGTCAAAGAGGTCGGGCGCATCGAGCAGCAGCAAATTCTTCTGGTCGGCAACGAGCGAATATACCGTAACATCCTGTCCCAGCACGCTCCCGGAGAAGCAGGGCTGGTGCCCGCGGATGAAGGGACGCAGTTTGCGATAGAGCGGCAGCAGCGTGCGCACCTCCGCACCCAGTTTGGCAAGCGCGTCCGGCAATGCTCCCGTCGTATCGGCCAGCCCGCCGGTTTTGATGAAAGGGAACATCTCGGCCGTGACGGCAAGAATCTGCATGAATGCCTCCGCATTTCGTCGATCTGTCATCGTGAGGAGACGCGGGGCTTCTATTGTTTGCAAAGCCTCTCGCCGCTCTAGTGGGTGTGCCGTGTCACGGGGGCAGGCGGCGGCGCTCAGAAGGACGGCCGATCCGCAATTCTGCCTTGGCGCCGCAGAACGCTATCGATCCTGCTGATGTCCCTGATGGGTGGTGTTGATTTTTATGTTGGCCTGTCGTCCCGTGCGGGTGGAGGCGTTCTTCTCCTTCGCAGAAGAGGCTTCCTCCGCATTGAGGCGCTCATTGTCGCCCGGGCCCTTGTCCGTTTGGTTGTCTTTCGGAATGGGGAGCGTTTTTCTGGTCATTTTGAACCTCGTTCGCATCTGGTGCTGATCGTTTCGATCGAACGAGTCGAACCCTGCTTCCGAGCGATTGTTCCCGTCCGTTTCGTCGCGGTCGCTAATTTTCCACGCGGCGTTTTCGGGGTTAATCGCTGCGCAGGAATTCCTCTTTGGCCTGAAGCCAGTCCTGCGTGCTGACGAGGGTCAATTGTGCCGCGAAACGGCCCCTCAATACCGTCTGCGAGGCATCATGCGTTGCATCGCGTGCGCTGCAGACGGCGTCCTCAAGAAGGAAGATGCGATACCCCAGATCCACCGCCCCCAGCACGGTTGCGAGTACGCAGACATCCGTTTCCCCACCGGAAATGACAAGCGTGCCGACCCCTTGGCCTACGAGTTTTCGGTGCAGGCGACCATCCGTCCAGGGGGAATAGGTGGTTTTCAGGAATTCTTCCGCAGGTGGAACGTAGCCCGCGAACTCGCGGACGATATCGGTCATTTCGGGGCGAAGGTACTCGCCGGTCATCATCCACCATTTCTCATAATAACGCCCCCACCGCCCAGAGGCGGCGTCGGCATCCGGCGGTGGGATGAAGCGGGTGAAAATGGTCGTGTGCGGCGAGTTCTCAACCACCCGCCCGACATTGTCGATGATGCGCGGCATCCAGTCCACGTGCCATGGCGTCTCTTCCGCAAACATGCGCTGCATGTCGATGCAAAGATGACACCACCGGGGAAAGAGGCCCTCTTCAGAATTCATGGGAATGTCCGAATGATTTGTGGGTCAGCTACCGTCAGCTAACAATCCGGTCCGCCGAAAGTTCCGCCCGCACGGCCGCCTTAGCCCCGCCGCATCGACGACCCAAGGGCCTACGCCCGGCGTTGGCCGGCGCGCCTCATTCTGAAATAAAGCGCCGACATTTCATGGAGCTTGCCGGGATCGACAAGGCCCCGATTATACATTTTGAGGACGTAACGGGCGACGTCCTCCAAGCAAAGGCTGGGATCGTGCTCTCCGGCCAGGACGCTGTCATAAGCCGACTTGACCGTATTGATATCGTCATTCAGGAAGATACCCGAACTCTGATAGGCGCGATAGGCGGACAATTTCACCTCCTTGGCGGCTGCGTTTGCGAGGCCGAAAAAGGGATCACCTGTCTATCTTATACGGAAAAGAGTGGAGGTAAATGGTCGTGACCGTACCGAAGGCGCCGATCTGCCTATAATGCGAGATTATGTCTTCCGGCCACTTCGGGTATCTGCGCATGAAAGCGCGCGAATACCCGCGCACTTTCCTCCTCTGCCAGCCCGTAATATTCCTGCGCATATGTTTCCAGCGCTTGCCGGTCCCTTATGGTGATTTTCGCTCTCTCGGCGCGGATCAGGCGTTCGCTTTCGAGGACGTGCAGGGCGTCCGTCACGCTCGGGCGCCTCACCGCCAGCATCATCGACAGGAAATCGTGGGTCAACTGTAGCTGGTCGCCACGCACGCGGTCGTGACACATCAGGAGCCAACGCGCCAGGCGCTGGCTGACCGTGCCGGTGGCGTTGGCGGCGGCCGTGCATTCCACCTGCGTCCTCGCGACGTGCGAGGCGCAGATCACGATGTCCGAGAATATTTGATGTTTCGCCATCAGGCTGCGGAAAACCTCCATGTCCATAGCCACCGCCTTGCCCGGCGCCTGAACGACGATCTCGGTTAAGTTCTCCTCCGCGCCGGCGAGTGCGCCGGTGGGTATGAAACCTTCATGTCCGACGATGCCGCTCTCGGTTTTCCGTCCTGATCTGGAAACTACAACGATGGATGCTATGCCCGAGGCGAGAAAAAGCACGCGATCGATGCGCTGACCGGCTGAGAAAAGTTTGTCGCCAAGCGAAAGTGTCAACGATGTCGACGCCTTCAGCACTTCGCTCCGGATTTCCGCATCAAGAAGGGAAAGGAGGAAACCCGTTTCTTCTCGTCCGTTGCTCCGCTCCAGCATAACACTTTGCCTCGCTAGTGTCTTATGCCCCCTCCCTGCGCCATCAAGGCGGAGACAATGTTGTCTATGTCCTCTGAACGTGCGGAGAGCACAAAAGGTCCCGGTTCGCTCTCGAAGACCGGTCGGGGCACGAAAAACAGGTAGGGAACGGCCTTCTCTTCAAGCTGATCGGTCAGACGAAGCATGATCTCCGCCTCGTAGCGGACATCGATGATGGCGGCGGAAAACAGCAGCGTATCGTCATTTTCCATAACGTCGGCCGGGTAGGGACCTATCAGGCCGACCTGCGCTCGGGACCAGGCTTTTGCTATTTCCGGTGTGACTGTGTCGGCCGCGCCGATGACCATTATAGGGAGACGCTTGATAGTCTGCATGCCTTGCTCCTCGCACGCCACCGGCAATGCGTATCTCTATTCAATACTATAATGTCTAACTAACCGTAGTCGGTTCATCCGATTTCATCAAATATATGCGAGATAGCACTACTGTGTAGTTCTGAACATGCACCGGCGATGAACGCGGCACGTCCGGATGCGCTTTTTTCAGGTCTTTTTTGCCAGAGCGGAACAATTACGGGCACGCGGGGTTCGGGGCGTCGTTCACTCAAGGAGACGTAAATGGCTAGTCAAAAAACGCTCGATGATCTGTTTCTGGATGGCCTGAAGGACATCTATTATGCGGAAAAACAGATACTCAAGGCCTTGCCGAAAATGGCGCGCGCCGCGCAGCTCGAAGAGGCGAAACAGGGTTTCCTGCAGCACCGGGATGAGACGCAAGGCCAGATCGAGCGTCTGGAGCGCGTGTTCGAAATCATCGGCAAGAATGCGCGCGGCAAGACCTGCGAGGCCATTCAGGGCATTATTGCGGAAGCCGAGGAAATCATCGAATCCTTCAAGGATTCGCCGGCGCTCGATGCGGGCCTGATTGCCTCCGCGCAGGCCGTCGAACATTACGAGATTGCCCGTTATGGCACTCTGGTGGCGTGGGCGGGCCAGCTGGGCATCGATGAAGGCGTTCCGCTGCTTCAGGCAAACCTCGACGAAGAAGGCGCAACCGATAAAAAACTGACGAAACTCGCAGCGACGGTTGCCAACCCGAAAAGCCAGAAAGCCGCCTGACGGAAATAGCGCTTGGTCCGTCTTCCGCATTTCGGATGCGAAAGTCGACCCGTAAGTGACGGCGCGGGCTGCTTCCGCGCCCGAACCCTGCATAGTCCACGACCGCGTGGCAAATGCCACGGCGATGGAGAAAAAGATGACGACAATTCCGCTGCTCGGCGCATATCCGCTTGAAATTTTCCTGGGCGGCCGCTGCTTCAACGTTTCTGGCGTGGATGAGGCGGTTCGTTTGCTGGAGGAGGAATGGCCTGAAAAGGCAGGCGTCCATTACGCTCGGGCTTTGAGGAGTTGCCGCCTGGCCATGTTGAGAAACGGCTCTTCGGCGGTTGCAAGAGAGCATTTGATTGCAGCATGCCTGGAGGCCGGTATTCCGCTTGGCCCATCGTCGGGTATCGAAAATACTCAGCTGCCGCTCTTTCCGGGGGCGAAAGCTGGCGGCAAAGGGAGTTTGGCGGCCGCGCCCCGCCGTTAAGACCCGGAACAGAAAGCACGAGGACAAGATGGCCGAGCCACGCGACCGCATAAAACCGGAAGAGGACCTCAATCGCCCTGTCAGCGAGGAGTTCGATTCCAAATATTCGCCCGTCGGCGTCGATGACGGTGCCTTTCGCGGACGGAAGCGAACATGGAAGAGGATGATGATTTATGCTTTGGTTATCTTCGCACTGGCTATCGTGATTGCATTATCTTTCCTTGTCGGTACGCATCCTGGCCGCGTATCCTGACAAGTATCCCGTGAGGAGAGGCAGATGAGCGAACGGACAGACGAAAAATCGATCTATTGGACGATTGTCGGCGCAGACACCAATACCAATGAGGGGCTGGCGCGATTGCTTGGCGTCATCCTGGTCTTCATCCTTATCGGCGGCTTTCTCGTCTGGCTGCTGGCCAGCTGAACCGGCGCCTGGCGGATAGATGGAGCGATGCCGTCCGGGATCTTTTTCGGACGGCATCCATACCGTATCCCTTAAAATTTTCCAGTGACCAGGTCCCGGCCTTCAATCGAGACCGGCGCGTTTATTTCCCCGCGCCTGCGTTTCAAGGGAATGTCCACCTGGTAAGGCGCGGCGACTGTCAGCCGGAACGCTTCACCGTTTCGGCTCGATACCGCCCGGTCGGCCGCCATGACGTCCGTCGTCGAGTGACGCAGTGGCATGGCTTCGTCCACAAGGATGAAGTCCATGTGCCGCGCCTTCGCCGATGTTACCGCGAGATAACGGCTTGGATAAACAGCCTCCATGACGCTGCCGACCAGAACGGCCCAGCCATTTTCATGTGCCATGATCTCACATTCGATTTTCTTCTGCATCGCCATCAATCCTCCCTTTCGGCAGTGCCTAACCACGCTTGAAGAAGCTTGTTCCCGCGGCTGGAAATGATTGCTGCCAGCAGACCGCTTATTCTGCCGCCGCCAGAAATTTCGTTATCTTGCGCAGATCGGCGACGAAGGCCTGCCGTTGTAGTCGCGCCTCGTCGCGGTCGCGAAGGCGCAGCAGGTGGGAAGGGTGAATGGTCACGAGAAGGCGTGTTCCGCCAGGGGTGGTGGAGAGATGCCCCCGCTGCGCGGTCACTCCGCTGGTACGGCCGGTGAGCGAATAAAAAGCCGTCGCGCCCATGGCGACGATCAGCTCTGGTTTGAGTAACCGCAGTTCCGCTCCCAGCCACCACGCGCAGCGCTGCACTTCCCCGCTGTTGGGGCGCGCATGGAGCCGCCGTTTGCCCCTTTGTTCAAACTTGAAATGCTTGACGGCATTGGTGACATAACATTGCGAGCGATCGACGTCTGCTTCCTGCAGGCACGCGTCGAGCAGCCGGCCGGCGGGGCCGACAAATGGATGGCCCTTCAGGTCTTCGTCATTGCCGGGCTGTTCGCCGACAAGCACGACGCTCGCATCGGTTCTGCCCTCGCCAAAAACCAGCTGGGTGGCATTCTTGTAAAGATCGCAACGTTCGCAGCCTTCGGCCTGCCTGTGCAATGCAGCGAGTGAAGGCGCATCGGCATGATCGGGCTGAAAGGCCGGTGGGGGGCGGTTCTTGCGGGCTGCGGTCGGCACGGGGCTATTCTCCCGGCGGCGGATCTGCCGCATAGTGGCGTGCCCCGCGCCGGCATAGATAAACCTCCCGTTCCGGATGTCGCTCTATGATGAAGCCGGCGCTGCGAAGCATTGCCTCCACCGCGGCCCTGTTGGGTATGAACCAGTTCGTTGGATCGGCCGCATACCGTTCCTCCACGAAAAACAGTTTGGGATAAGCGGGATCCTCGAACATGGCCCATTCGGAAAACGGGTAATCTTCTTCAAGGTCGGGTATTCTCCCGTCACCCCGCTGGAGCGACTGGAAGAGCATCAGGTCGGCTGCGACATGTTCGTGGATGAGATCGAGCGCCAGCAGCGGATGCCGCAGATGGTAAAATACGCCCATGAAGATCACGAGGTCGAAACGCTCTTCAAGCTTGGCCACGTCATAAACCGACAATTGCCGGAACTCTATGTCGAGTCCAGCCATGATATTGCCGATGCCGGCCTCGTGGTGCGCCTGCCGTTCGAGCTGGATGGTCATCCATTTCCTGGCGAGCCCCTCGGCTGCGCCATGAACATCTTCGAACGCAGCGGGATTGAGGCAGGGCAGACGGTCGCCATCATCGGTATCGGCTTCATCGGCGCGTTGTTGACGCAGCTTGCCGCCCGCCGCGGGGCACGGGTCATTGCCATATCGCGGCGGCCTTTTTCGCTTGAAATAGCGCAACGGATGGGCGCGACTGAGCTTGTCGAGATGGATGATCACTGGCGGATCATTGAATGTGTCAGGCAGTTGACTGACGGGCGCTTCTGCGATCGTGTCATCGAAGCGGTGGGCAAACAGTGGCCGCTTGATCTCGCAGGCGAACTGACGGCCGAACGCGGCCGGTTGATCATCGCCGGCTATCACCAGGACGGGCCGCGCCAGATCAATATGCAATTGTGGAACTGGCGCGGGCTTGATGTCATCAATGCGCATGAAAGAGATCCGGCCATCTATATCAGCGGAATGAGGAAGGCGGCGGCAGCGGTTGCCGCGGGCGAGCTCGATCCGTCGACATTATATACTCACCGGTATACTCTGAATGATCTGGACCGGGCGCTGAACGATACCAGGGATCGTCCCGAGAGTTTTCTCAAAGCGCTGATAACTTACCCATAAGCGAACCGTGAGGTCGCCTGCATTGATGGGATTCTGGTTTTGCCCGGTTCGATCGCAAGGCCGCGATGGTGCCCAAGGGTACGGAAACGTACATGGCATTTCCTTGCAATTTCAAGCTGCTAAGTTGCCGCGCGTTTGGTGTCGTCGAGCGAGGGGGAAGCGGGTAACGGTTATGCCTGGATCGAGTATTTTTGCGCGCAACCGATTGCTGAGGGCGTTGGGTGAAGAGGGGTTTTCGCGGCTGGTCGCCCGGATGGAGATGATCAATCTGCCCGTGGGCTATCAACTGGTCGGCGCCAACACGCCCATCTCGCGAGTGTGTTTCATTGAGAGCGGTATTGCTTCGTCCGTGGCCCGGACGGAAGGCGGCAAAAGCATGGAGAACATGCTTGTCGGCCGTGAGGGCATGACCGGATGGCCTGTTCTGCTGGGCGCGCGGACAACGCCCGACGAGACGACGATGGGCGTCGCGGGCGAGGGATTCGTCATCGCTGCAGCCGATCTCAGGCGCGAGATGGAACGGGACGCACGCCTTCGCGACCTGTTGCTGGGATATATCAATATCTGTCTGCTTCAGGTGGGTCAGCTTGTCCTCGCAAACGGACAATATGCCCTGCGTGAAAGGCTGTCCCGCTGGCTGCTGATGTGCCACGACCGGCTGGACACCGATGATCTGCCCATTACGCATGAGTTCATGTCTAGTGTATTGGGGGTGCGACGGCCGGGAATCACCAATGAGCTGCATATCCTCGAGGGCATGCGGGCCATTCGGGCAACACGCGGCAATGTGCGAATCATCGATCGCAAGGTGCTCGAGGAGACAGCGGGGGTGACCTATGGTGTCCCCGAAAAGGAATATGAAAGCCTGATGGCGCAATGGCGGGCAGAGATTCCCATCCCCTCAGGGCTTCCTGTCGAGGGCATCGGCGAAGGGAACCACTTTTAAGAGCTCGCGGGCCGAATCGCGGATCACGACGCATCCTTCCGAGATGTCGCGTCCCTGAAGGATCGCCTCGCTCATCAGTTCGCGGGCGTCCTTGTGGGCTTCCTCTATGGCCTGATCGAGCGAGGCGAGATCACTTCCCTCGTTATCATCGAGAATATGCTGGCCACTGACGATGCTGAAGAAAAACCTTGGCATTGATGTGTCCCAAGAACCAGGCGGCTTCCGGCGGGTTTCCGCCGCCGCTAACCGAATTCCCGCAAAATTTGCGCCTGCTTTTCCAGCCGCCCGGCAAGCTCGGAAATGCTCATGTTCGTCGCACAGAGATGGATTGCGCATTCAAGGAACTGCAGCGACGACCGCCTCAGGAAGTCCTGCTGCTGCTCATACACGATCCGGGAGATGCGATCGGGCTCATGGGGTTTGTCCGTCATCATCGTGCTCCACCAGTTTGTGTCAAAACCGCCTAACTTCGACCCGGCGGAATGGTTTCGAAAAATTCGCCCTGGTCGCCGGGCCGGGAACATTACCCGGGCTGAGTGGTTCGGGACCACCGAAACGACGCAGGAGGCAAAAATAGGCAATAATTCGCCAAGCGACGGTGCGCCGGGCACCACCGACCAATCGCCGCGCTGGGAGGGGCCGGAAGAAAACAGGCCGCGCGGCTACCTGAAGCCCAAGGACGATCCAGAACGTGACAGGGACGCCGTGGGCGAAAATCTGCGCGATCCAAGGAAAAAACGTGTCTCCGACGCGATGAAGACCAAGGACGACCAATAAGACAGGAGGAAACGATGTCGACCTCGACAAAGACACCGGCAAGTATCCGCCAGGGCGGCCCCGGCGCGTCCCATGAAAACGCCAAGGCGCCGCTGGACATCAAGAAGCCTCCGGCAGACAGCGACAGGCGCTCCCAAAGCAAGGTCTCCGGCGGTGGCGGCGAGCGCGACAGCCATCACACGCATGATCCGAAGCGAAAATGATGCCGGGTCGGGAGAAGACCGATGAAAAAGGGCAAGAAGAAAAAGAAGTGGTCGCAGAAGGTAACCAGCGAAAGCGATGCGCTTGATCTCGAGAAGGATGTTTTCACGAAAAAGGATCCCACTGGCATTGCCCGGTCGCTGAAAGCCTCGACGGAGCACTCGACACGGCGCAAGGCCAACCCGTTCCGCTCTGCGATGTCGATGCTGGTTTTCTATATCAATCGGGCAGGTGGCAAACTTCCGAAAGAGCGTAAAGAGGTTCTGGAGGAGGCAAAGGACAAGCTGAGAAAGGAATTCGGCAAGTCGGGATAGGGCGGTTTTTCCGGGAATTCATCAGTCGGCGCTGCCGCCGAATTGCCACGAAAACACCCAGATTCATTCAGCCACAGTTCACCCGGCGAGGCGCTAAATCGCTCTATCCCATAAGGAGGGAGATGCGATGCGTAAGATGATTTTAACCGCTGGAGTAATTCTCGGCGCCCTGTTGGGCACTGGCGCGAACGCCATGCCCGTCGGTCAACCATCCGCACCTTCGGCATCCCACATTCAGAATGTGGACTATGCCTGCGGCCGCGGCTTTCATCTGACACCCCGCGGCTATTGCCGCCCGAACGGACCGCGCTACGAGCGTGGCTGGGACCGGCGCGATCGCTGGGAGGGTCGCCGCGAATGGCGCGAACGTCAGGCACGGCGCGAATGGCGCGAGTGGCGTGACCGGCGCGAGTATCGTGACTGGCGAGACCGTCGCGATTATTACCGCTACTGAGCAGACGAGGCCCTCCATCCGGAGGGCCTTTTTGCTTTCCTTCTTTGCGAAATGGCCCCGGGGTTTCTGACCGGGGATATCCGCCCGGACAATTCGGGAAAATCCAGGCAACCTCCGGCGTCCTTCAGGGTTTGCCTCTATCGTCACTGACAAGGAGGACCATCATGGAGATTACCAGACGCACGATTCTCGCCGCCGGCGCGGCAACCGCTGCCGCAGCCATCTTTCCCCGGCCGCACGTGGCGCGGGCGGCGCTTCCCCTCAGCCAGCCGGCACTTCCGTTCGCCGAGGCGGATCTGGCGCCGGTGATTTCGGCAAAGACGGTGGGGCTGCATTATGGCAAGCATCACAAGGCCTATTACGACAAGCTCAATACGCTGGCCGCCGGCACCCGTTATGCCGATATGGAGCTCGATCGCATCGTCGTCGAAGCCGCCCGGTCGAAGGAGGCTGCGGACGTCAGGATCTTCAACAATGCGGCCCAGGCCTGGAACCACGTTGCCTATTGGGATCAGTTCGTTCCGGGCGGCCCCAACCGGCCGCAGGGCGATTTCGCCGCTTCGATCGACAAGGCCTTTGGCGGTTATGACGGCTTCGTCGAACGCGCCGTCGATGTCTCGGACACCGTCTTCGGCACCGGCTGGGTGTGGCTGACGCGTGACGACAGCGGGCTTGCGCTGATCGGCTATGAGGATGGCAACAACCCTGTCGCCGTCGGACGGCCGGCTTATCTCGGCATCGATATCTGGGAACATGCCTATTACGTCGATTATGAAAACCGCAAGGCCGAACACATCCGCGCCGTGCTCGACAAGCTGGTCAACTGGCGGGTCGTGGAGGAGCGCATGAAAGCCTAGCCGCGTTCGCCGCCGGGCCATGTTTCCCGGCGGCTTGCCCTCAGGTGCATTTGAGCTACTATGCCGCCATGGCGGGGAGGCCATGTTACAGGAGGGTTCATGAATTACCGGTTTTCGAAACGGCGCATGGTGTTGAAACTTGCCGCGGCGGCAGTTTCTTTCGGCATGTTGGGAATGACGGCGAGCGCGCAGGGCTTTCCGGATCGGACGATAACGCTGGTGGTTCCCTTTGCGGCCGGCGGCTCCACCGATGTGGTCGCCCGCGTCATCGCTCAGAAGATGGGCGACGAACTCGGCCAGCAGATCGTTGTTGAAAATGTCGCCGGCGCAGGCGGCAATCTCGGCGCCGACCGCGTTGCCCGCGCGGAACCGGACGGCTATACTATCCTGATGGGCACGGTGGCGACCCATGCTCTCAACCCGCTCATCCTCAAGACCAAGCCCTATGATCCCGAAAAGGACTTTGCTCCGGTTTCATTGCTGGTGGTGGTTCCGAACGTGCTGGTCGTTAACCCGAAGCTCAACGTTAACAGCGTCGAGGAACTGATCGCACTGCTGAAAGCCGAGCCCGACAAACACGCCTATGCGTCATCCGGTAACGGAACACCGCTTCATCTTTCCGGCGAGCTGTTCAAGAGCATGGCTGGCGTCAGCATGCAGCACGTGCCCTACAAGGGTTCCGGCCCGGCGCTCAACGATCTTCTCGGCAACCAGATTTCCATCATGTTCGATAATCTGCCGTCTTCGTCAGGCCACATGAAATCCGGCACCTTGCGGGCACTTGGCGTCACCACCAGCGAGCGCGCTTCATCCTTCCCGGATTTGCCGACGATCGCCGAAACCGTACCGGGTTATGAGACCTATACCTGGAACGCGCTCTTTGCACCGGCCGGAACGCCGGCCGAGGTGGTCGACAAGCTGAATGCCGCCGCCAAGAAAGCACTTGCCGATCCGGCCGTCGCCGCCCGCATGGCGGATTTCAGCGCCAAAATCGTCGCCTCCACGCCAGAGGAGCTGAAAACCCATGTCTCGGCTGAAATCGCCAAGTGGGAACCCGTCGTCAAGGCGGCAAATGTCCAGATGGATTGATAGGGCTCGATAGACCGATCTTCCGATTTCCGCTGCGTCCCCAGAGGGGCGCGGCGGGGCTTCCGGCATCATAAGGCCGTGGCCGGGCGCATCGGCCAAGGATACAGTCGCCAAGCGCCAATGTGGCGTTTTCGCATCACTTGCCACAAGGTTGCAAAAACCGGCTTGGCAAGTCTGCCAGGTTCAGCTAGAAATTTCTTTACCGCGTCAGATCGAACCAAGGGAGGCGTTGCATGATACCAGCATTCATCGAAACCCTCCCGCAGGGAATGACCAGACACTAGGTCATATCCATTCGCGGCCCGCCTTTTGCGCGCCCCACATGCGGTTTTGTTTTTCTTCACAGTCCGATTGATCTGACGGGATCATTTTGTCTCCCGCCCGGGCTGTGCCTTCCAACTTCCATTTCAAGGACCGGTCGCCGAGCAGAATGGCGCCGTGCTGGTAAAAATGTCTCGCAAGAAGCTCGATTTCCGCGCCGATGCCTATCGCCATGTGCTCGGCTTTGTCTTTCACCACTGGAGCCACCGGCCGGCGCTGGTGGGTTTCATCATCGTTCTGGTCATCGCCAGCACATTGGCCGAAGTCATGGTGCCGGTCTTCTCCGGGCGGATCGTCGATGCCATCGCCGGCGGCGATGCGGCAGATCAGGCGTTGCGCGCCTTCGTCATCGTGGTGGCGCTGGGGCTGACCAGCGTCGCGCTGCGCTGGTTCATCTTCAACGGCATCATCCGGCTGACGTTGAAAACCATGGCGGATGTTACCAATAACGGTTTCCACAAGGTGCAGCGTTTCTCCACGGACTGGCACGCGAACAGCTTTGCCGGCTCCACGGTGCGCAAGATCACGCGGGGCATGTGGGCGCTCGATTCGCTCAATGACCTCCTGCTCATCGCGCTTCTGCCATCGCTCGTCATGCTGGTGGGCGCCACCATCGTTCTCGGCAGTTACTGGCCCGTCATGGGCCTCATCGTCGGTCTCGGCTCGCTGATCTATGTCGGTGTGACGGTGGGGCTTTCCATGGGATATGTTTCTCCGGCCGCACGGCTTGCCAATGCCTGGGATACGAGGCTTGGCGGCGCGCTGCCGGATGCCATCAGCTGCAATTCGGTCGTGAAGGCCTTTGGCGCGGAAACGCGTGAAGAAACGCGGCTCGGCCAGGTGCTGGTGAAGTGGGATAACCGCACGCGCAGGACATGGAAACGCGGCACGATAAACGGCACGATCCAGAGCTTCATGATGGTTTCCATGCAGGCCGGCATTCTCGGCACCGGCCTCATCATGTGGCGACAGGGACTGGCGACGCCGGGCGACATCACCTTCGTGCTGGCCATGTTCTTCGTGCTGCAGGGATATCTGCGGGACGTGGGGCAGGATATCCGCAACCTGCAGCGCGCCGTCAACGATATGGAAGAGCTGGTGCTGCTTTCCAAGATGCCGCTTGGCGTCGAGGACCGGCCGGATGCGAAACCGATTCATATTGGAAAAGGCGAGATCGTTTTCGATCACGTCACCTTCCAGTATGGCGCGCACGCCACGCCGCTTTATGATGACTTCTCAGTCACCATAAAACCCGGTGAGCGTGTGGGACTGGTCGGCCACTCCGGCTCTGGCAAGACGACCTTCGTCAAGCTCATCCAGCGCCTCTACGATATCAGGTCCGGTGCAATCCGCATCGATGGGCAGAACATTGCCGATGTCACCCAGGCGAGCCTGCGAGGGCAGATTGCCATCGTGCAGCAGGAGCCGATCCTGTTTCATCGCACACTGGCGGAAAACATCGCCTATGGCCGGCCGGACGCGTCGCGGCGCGAAATCGAGCAGGCGGCGAAACAGGCCAGCGCCCATGACTTCATCATGTCGCTGCCCAAGGGCTATGAGACCATGGTGGGCGAACGTGGCGTCAAGCTGTCGGGCGGGGAGCGCCAGCGGGTCGCGATCGCCCGCGCCTTCCTGGCGGATGCGCCGGTGCTGATCCTTGACGAGGCAACCTCAAGCCTCGACAGCGAAAGCGAGGTGCAGATCCAGCGGGCTATGGAACGCCTGATGGAAGGGCGCACCACGCTGGTCATCGCCCACCGGCTTTCGACCGTCAGGGCTCTGGACCGTCTGCTCGTATTCGACAAGGGCAGGATCGTTGAAGAGGGCGACCATCAGGCGCTGATCCGGCTCAATGACGGCATTTATCGCCGGTTGTTCGAGCGGCAGGCCCTGGAACTTACCAAGGGCTTGGTCGCATGACAAAAGCAACGCCGGAGCAAGTGATGCTTCGGCGTTGCCGTGCCGCATCGTCGATCCGCGCACTACTTTTCCGCTGCGGACGCGTATCTCCGAGCAAAAACTGACGGAGCCTGGAAACCACCAGCCTCTCCGGGCGTTTGGGTGTTTGAGTTAAGCCTGAAGGGAGAACAGCCATGGCCGACGATGCCACCGTCACCATTCGCGCCATTTTCGAAACACGCGAGGCAGCCGATATCGCCGTCGAGCATCTGGTCCAGCAGCACGGGATCTCCCGTCCGGATATCTTCATCCAGTCCACATCAGAGCAGAATACGACCGGCACCCAATCTTCACGTGGTGACCTGCCTCGCAGCGATGCGCCGCATGAGGGCGAGATCGAGGTGTCCGCCGATATTGCATCCAGCCGGATTGCAGCTGTCCAGCGCAGCCTCGGTGACGCGGGTGCGATCCGCGTTTCACACCGGTGATGTCAAAACCGGGAGGCCAATTCCGTACCTGCCGCCCGCGCCGCGCACCGCAATGAGGAGCCCGCAATGAGCAACTTCGAACTCTATTACTGGCCGGTCCCGTTCCGAGGCCAGTTCATTCGGGGACTTTTAGCGCATGGCGGGTGTACCTGGAACGAACACGATGCCGGTGCAATCGAGGAGATCATGGGCCGTGATGCCGGCAAGCAGCCCATAGCGTTCATGGGACCGCCGGTGCTGATCGATCGAGAGCGCAATTTCGCTCTCTCGCAGATGCCCGCAATCGCCCTTTATCTCGGCGAGCGGTTGCAGCTTCTGCCGCCGGGCGCCGAGGGCCGCGCGCTCACTGCCAAGATCGTAAACGATGCCAACGATGTGATCGATGAACTGACGCTCGACGGTGGGCGCGAGATGTGGACCCCTGAAAAATGGGAGGCGTTCGTTCCCCGGTTGCAGGAGTGGATCCGTATTTTCGAGGACACGGGGGCGAGACACGGTCTGACCGGCGATTCGGGGTTCATGCTGGGAACGGAGATACCCGGCGTCGCAGATGTCGTCACGGCCATTCTCTGGACGACAGTTGCAGACCGCTTTCCAGTCATCAGGCGCATAATCGAGGATACGTCGCCCGTCATCTGGGCCTATTCCAGCCGAATGAAAGAGACGGCCCCGCTGGCCGCCCTGAGCCGCCGCGCCTTTGACGACTATGGCGACGCTTATTGCGGCGGGCAGATTGAAAAATCGCTACGGAAAGTAGCTGGCTGAGGACCGGGGCATCATCGTCCCCTGGTCAGAAGGCGACCCGGCCACAGCTAGGGTTGCTCCAGCCTTTTTAGCGATTCCTGCGCAGTCGCGAGTCCCTGATCGGCGGCCTTGCGGAACCATGTGATGGCCTCGGCCCGATCCTGCGCAACGCCATGTCCCATTGCATACATGTTCCCTAGATTGCCCTGGGCGACGGCAAGCCCCTGATCGGCGGCTTTTTTATACCAGCTGACTGCTTCACCATAGTCGCGGGTAACGCTGAGACCCTGATCGTAGAGCAGGCCGACAGCGTACTGAGCGGTTGCAAAACCCTGATCGGCGGCACGGCGATACCAGATCAACGCCTGTGCATAATCCTGAGCGACACCCTGGCCGCTTTCGTAGCTGTACGCCAGATTGTACTGGGCGACGGCCAGCCCTTGCTCTGCTGCTTTGCGGCCCCAGGACACGGCGAGTTCCAGGTCCTGCGGAACATCCTGGCCGACCGCATAGAGATCGCTAAGGCTGCTTTGCGCTTCCGCCCAGCCCTGATCCGCCGCTTTGCGGATGTATGCGGCGGCGAGTGCCGTATCACGGTCGACGCCCAGACCCGCCTGGTAAAAAACGGCAACCTTATATTGCGCGGCCGCGCTTCCCCCATCGGCGAGCGGTTTCCACGAGCGCAGGGCGGCGCCATAATTGCCGCTGTCATAGGCCGCCTGTCCTTCTTCAAGTGCCGTTGGCGCGGTAAGTCCTGACGTGAGGGCCGGAGCATTGGCGCCACGTTCCGGCAACGGATCAATGGAGGCTGCAGATACGGTGTGACTGTTCCAGTCCGGCAGGTCTGGCAGATTTCGTGGCAGGTCCTCACGCCACACGTGGGTTTGGGTCCTGATTTTAATGCCGCCGCTTTCCGCCAAAACGGTTTCCGTCGCTTCGAGGGTCGATCCATCGCGCAGTGACATGACGACAGTCATCTGCACGTTTTTGCTTGCGTTTCTGGCGGCCGCCAGTTGCTCGTCGCCAAGCTGTTTGGCCTTTTTCACCGAAGCTTGAGATCACTCCTTCCACCGCAGAAGCCTGTGATTGCTGGAGCGCAACGCGGTCGTAGGTTTTTTGGAGGCTGAAGGTGGCTGTTTGTCCGGAGATATCTGCGGTCTCGAGCGTCCATTCGATGGCGACGGGAATGGGCGTTCCCCGCGCATATTCCACCACCGACGCCGTACCTGACTGGCCGATCTCGTATGTGGAACTATCCTGCTCCTGTACTGTGGAAAGAAGCTCTGCCTCCGGTGCGAGATTATGAACAACCAGGATTGGATTGCTTTTGATGCCCTCGACAATATCGCGCAAACCCGCTGGCTGGTTCGCAACGCTGCCATCCGGTCCGACAACCGAGGTGCTGTGCAGGTTGCCGAGGATGGCATCCAATCCGACGAGTTTGCCAGGAAAGCCGTTAAGTCCCGCTTCATATTCCACGTGCCGGACGCCATAGGCCGACAGAGTGTTCCGATAGAGAGCGTTCATTGCGTAAGTGTCTCCAGCGCCCTCGGCGTCCTGTGGCAAATCTGCGCTGAGGGACCAGCGCACGCGCATACCCTCCGCATCCCGCGACGGGACCGTCATGCGCTGCCGAAAATCTCCGCGCATGATCGCTGCCGGCCTGTCGAACCACAACGACATGTCGGTGGAGGTGGTTCTATGGGAACGGTAGAGATATTCCACCCCCGTTTCGGGGGCGTAGCCGGGAACGACCACGCTGTCGGCGGCAAGAGCTTGAACTCCGCTCAACAGGCATGGCGAAAGGAGCAAAACGAGGGTCTTCCGAAGGCCTTTCATTTTAGAATCCCTTTTGTACCTGCGATGGCAAGCGGATGGTATCCGTCTCGGATTTCGGGTTTGCGGCAAACTCTACCGGCGTCAGACCAGAGCCAAAATACGGGCTGGTCCGCCTGTTCCGCCTCGGTGGGCAGGCGCGCCGACGATGATGGTCGTCCCCTTGGCCGGCAGTGCTTCCAGATTGTTCAGTCCCTCGATCCCGTAGCGCCCAGCGGGTAGCCAGGAATTATGGACAGCGAAGTCTGCAGAATTGCCCGGATCCAGCGAGAGTGTGTCGACGCCGATGGCGACTGTATCCAGCGTGAGCAGGAGGTCGGTGGCCGACTTGCCGAAGCCGGGGAAGGCAAATTTTCCGGCATCGTCATTACGGAAGGCCGGGCTTTTCACCTTCGTTGCCCAGCCGGAGCGCAAAGCCACGATTGCGCCTGCCGGAATGTCGCCATTTTCCGATATCCAGCGTTCGATGTCGCCTGCCTCGACCGTGGAATTGGCGTCCTCCCTGGCGCGATCCGTAATGTCGATGATGACCAGAGGGGCGACGAGCTTTTGCGGCTCGAGTTGATCGACGCTGGCGCCGTCTGCGCTAAAGTGGAAAGGCGCATCGATATGCGTTCCGGTGTGTTCGAAGATGGTCAGCTTATGGAGTTGATAGCCGCTTTTGGCGATATCTGCTGCCCACACCATCTCAATGCCGGGTTTTCCGTCGAACGTCGGAAACGTGGAATCATAGGTATGGGTGAGATCGACGACCTGTCTGGGCGATTGCGCCAGAACCGGGGCCGCGAGGCTTCCCGCCGCCATCGCCGTTACACCCGCCACGGCTCCCTTGAACAGCAGACGCCGTGACAGCATGTTCTGTTTGACGTTCTCGATCACGCAGCTATTGCACATGCCTTATTCCCTCCAATGAGAAATTCCCCGGTTGCAAGCGTAACGCAAACACGCAGGGGCGCAGGGCGGGAGCGTGGCCGATTTTTCACCCGTATTCACATCGCGGTTTCGCCAAGTCGGCGTCCATAGGCCGCGATTGCCTTGCCCACTGGCAGGCGGGTGCTCTGATACCGCGCAAGGGCGGCAGGAAGGTCGTCCGTTTGCCGCAGGGCGTCGCGCAGCGCCATTGCATCGCCTGCCGCCTTTGAAACACCCATTGCCGTGTGAGGACGAACGACAAAGGCGGCATCTCCGACCAGGGCGATACGCTGGGAGACCATGTGTTCCGCCTCGTAATCAAAAATCCCCTGGATGGATGGCGTCTCCTCTACGTCCACGGCAAGCGCCATTTGCGGCGGCAGAAGGGAAAAAGCCTCTTCGCGCAGTTGCGCCCTCCGGCTGCCGGAGAGCTCGCCGCGGGGAAGGGAATGCTCGAAATGCCTGCCGTCCCGGCCCGTGAAGGTTCGGGCAAGATCTTCGGCAGGCGTTGGACGATACCAGACCCAGTTATAGCGACGCTGTCCCTGCCGGGTCTCGCCGCGCGATCCCGGCACGAGATAACCCAGAACATGAATTCCGGACGTGATGTAGAAGGCGAAACGGTCCAGCAGCAGGGCGGCGTCGGCAGGCAGTCTTGTTTCGGGGATCAGCCCGCGCCAGGCGACGTAGCCCGCATAGGTGTTTTCCGAATGGCGGTTGACGGCGCTGCGGATGGCCGAACCCAAACCATCCGCGCCGATAACGAGGTCAGCAGGTTCCTCCATGCCATCGGCAAAGGAGAGCGTCACTCCCTGCGGATCTTCGCGAACGGCGTTGACGTGATGGCCGAGACGGGAAACCTGGCGACATCCTCGATGCTGACATCCAGGTGCTGGGCAACGAGCGCCGGCGGGGTATGCGTTAGCCAGGAAGAGAGGCTGACTTCCTGATACTCTGCCGTCTTGAAGACCGCGACGAACTGCAGGTCGGTCTTGCCGGTATTCTCGATGATGTGGCCTTGGCTCCGTTTCACGTAGCCAATGTCGCCGGCGCGGAAATCGGCGGTCTGGCTGCGCGGACCGGCGTCGAACACGGTCATCCGGCCTTCACCCTTGATCCAGTATTGCCATTCGTCCGCGTTGGGGTGCCAGTGCATTTCGCGCACCCCGCCGGGCTTGATCGTTTCGATAGCGGCGGCGATGGTTTTGGACACGGTAAAGGCGCTGCTGTCGGCAAGGCGAATGACGCCAGCAGCGTTTTCCTTCAGCGGTTTGGAGGCCGCGAGCTTGTAGGTGAAGGGGTGAGGGGGAAGTCCTGCACCGGCAACGGCTTCCTGATCCCTGGAGAGAGGTCCGGGCTCCTTGCCCTGAAAAATCCAGAGGTTCTGCAGTGGAATATTGCGGAACACATCCTGCTCGACGCCGAAATTCTTCGCCAGCAGTTCAGGTGAGGTATGCGCCAGCCAGTCCGTCAGTAGCAGGGTGCCGTATTCGGACTGGTCGCCTTCGTCGAACACAATGACGAATTCGCACCCGTCGGGACCAAGTCCCTGCAGCGAATGGGGATAACCGGCCGGAAAATACCAGAGATCGCCGGCCTTGACGTCCTGGACATAAGCACGGCCTTCGGTATCGAGCACGGTGATACGGCAGCGTCCATTGGTCATGATCGCCCATTCTGCAGCGCGGTGCCAGTGCATCTCGCGAATGCCGCCCGGTGCCAGTCGCATGTTGACCCCGGACACGGCATCCGAAATCGCGAAATCGGATTTGGTCACCTGACGTGCCCAGCCGCCGTTCTGGATACGCTTGGCGGCATTGTTGAACGAACCCCAGAAGAGCTGCATGTCGCCGACATCCGTCGCGGGCGGGCTCTGGAAGGAGGGGAACTGGTCGTTGATAACAAGGTTCTTCGGGCCGGGATCGCTGAGCCCTGCGAACCGCCCGAAGCCCCAGCCATGGCTGTCAGGATATTTCCTGGAGTCCTTGACCATCACCTGCACGGTGGTTGCCCCGCCCGGCACCGTGGCTTGGTGGAAATTCCGCGGATTGCTGCCGCTTGTAGGCAAGCTTCACCAGTATCGAGCCATCATGGAAGGGCAGGGTTCCGCTCTTGTAAGCGTTCACGGCGATGTCGTTTGCCAGAACGGCACGAAGCTCATCGAGCGGCGGCGCTTCCTGTGCGGGAGCGATGAAGCGCCAGTCGCGATATCCCTCGGGAAGCGTAACGCCATAGAGGGGTGAGGCGTTTTCCGGCGGGCTGTCCGCAAGGCTTGAATAAGCGGCTCCGAAACCTGCTGCCGCAACTGCAAGAGCGACGGCAAAAAAAATCTGGTTCTTCATGACAAATCCTGCCTGATCCGAAAACGATCAGACGATGATCTGTGTGGCAGGTATCCGGCATGTTTCCTGAAACGGGGATTTATGTATCAGATCGTAGCAGCGATTGTGCCGGCGAGGGAAGCGCCGGCGCACACATATCAATCGGCGCGCTGCAGCAGCGCGAGCGCGACGGTGGATGTCGCGAGGATTGCGGTCAGAGCCAGCGGCGCGGTGGCGCCGTAGGAATCGACGATATAGCCGCCGAACACTGCACCGATGCTGATGGCCACCTGGAAAGAAACGACCATCAGGCTGCCTGCTGCCTCCAGCGCATCTGGCGCGCCCCGGGAAAGGTTGGTCGGCAGCACGACAGGCGCCATGCCGAAGGCAAGGCCCCAAAG
Organism: Agrobacterium genomosp. 2 str. CFBP 5494; assembly: GCF_900013495.1. NCBI lineage: Bacteria > Pseudomonadati > Pseudomonadota > Alphaproteobacteria > Hyphomicrobiales > Rhizobiaceae > Agrobacterium > Agrobacterium genomosp. 2. Next base: position 78,739 of record NZ_LT009719.1, on the reverse strand, counting down.
GGCGACGAGAGCAAATGCGGCACCGGTATGGACGCCCCAAAGAACCAGGGAAATCGTTGCAAATGCCATCAGCGCGGCGGTGACGATGAGTGCGAGACGGATACTGGCATCAGCCATCCGGCCACCCGCGACGTTGCCAATCACCGAGGCGACGCCAAATCCAAGCAGTGCGAGAGCAATCGGTGTTGTACCGAGGAGCGTCACCTGCTCGAGGAATGGACGGACGTAGACCGATCCGGCGAAATGTCCCGTCATGAGCAGGAGGATCGCGAGCATGGCCAGCTGAACGCTACGCCGCCGCGTCAGGCGGAAAACATCTGAAAGGCTGTTGCTGGTGCTTGCCGGCAGCGACGGCAGGCTGAGGATTTGCAGCAGCATGGCAATGACGGCAAGCCCTGCCGTCATCGACATTGCCGTGCGCCATCCCAGCCAGTCGCTGATGAGGGCTCCCATCGAAGGCGCGGCGATTGTGGCGAGCGAAACGCCGAGGGTAACGATAGCCATGCCGCGCCCGGTCGCATTTGCGCCGACAAGCCTTGCGACGACGGCAACCGAAAGCGCCCAGAACCCGCTGAGAGCAATCCCGAGCCCGGCCCGGCCAAGCAACAGAAGCCAGAAATCGGTTGCAAAGGAAGCAAGAAGGTTTGAGCCGATCGCCAGTGCACTCAGACCGACTAGCACGGTCTTGCGGTTCAGCCTGCCGATGAGGACGTTGCTCAACAGCGCAGTCACTGCGCCGACGGATGCCGTGGCCGTGACGACCTGTCCGGCGGTCCCTTCGGTGATGCCGAGGTCACGCGCCATCGGCGTCAACAGTCCCGCCGGCAGGAACTCGGCCGATACCAGCGCAAAGCTGGTGGCCGCCATCGAAAGAACCGCGAACCATGTGGCGGCTGTCCACGCGGGTTGCTCCTCGATGTCGAGGGACATTGTTGTCCCGTCAAACTCTGATGTGGTGTCGGTCATGGTATCTCTCCTTGAGTTGGGAGAGTTTTAAAGGAATTTTGCTGGATGATATGTATCTAAAAGTCCGAATTTCATGCCTATTTGTCCAAGTTTGTGCGGCGCACAACGCAGGCGCGTGCGTTGACGCAGGGATGTGTCCGGGGGGCGTGAGCGTTTCTACCCGCGGGAAATCTTTGCGGGCGGGCAACCTTTCAAACCGCCATCCGTTTAGCCGTCCATGACCGATGCTGACGCAAATTCGAAACGAGCCGATGGCACCGGCAAGAATGGTGCAGGGAAAGTACATGTCGAGAATGCAGCCGATGAGCCGCTGCCGCCGGAGGAAATCGAACCTGCTGAGGGCCTGACGCCGGAGGAAGCCGAAAAGGCCCGCAAAAAATATCTACTGAAACGCTTCTGGATCAGCGCGCGCGGCTTCTGGAGCCGCCGCGGCGACGGGCTGGCATGGCCGTTCTCCATCGGCCTGCTGGTGATGATCGGCATCAATGTCGCTTTCCAATACGGTGTCAACGTCTGGAATCGTGGCATCTTCGACGCGATTGAAAAACGGGATGCGTCCACGGTCTATTTTCTCGCTTCCATATTCCCGCCGCTGGTTCTGGGCAGCGTCCTGATTGTAACGTCGCAGGTCTATGTCAGGATGCGGATCCAGCGGCGCTGGCGGTCCTGGCTGACGAAGGTGCTGGTCTCCCGGTGGATTGCAAATGGCCGCTATTACCAGCTTAACCTGATTGACGGCGACCATCAAAATCCGGAGGCGAGGCTGTCGGAGGACATGAGGATCGCCACTGAAGCGCCGGTGGATTTCGTTGCAGGGGTCATTGCCGCCTTCGTATCGGCATCCACCTTCATCGTCGTCCTGTGGACGATCGGCGGCGCCCTGACGTTGCCGATCGGCGGCGTTTGGATAACGATACCCGGCTTTCTGGTGGTGGCAGCGGTAATTTACGCGCTTATCACCTCAAGCTCGATTGCGTGGATCGGCCGGAACTTCGTCAAAGTCTCGGAAGTCAAGAACCAGCTCGAGGCGGAATTCCGCTATACGCTGACCCGTGTGAGGGAAAATGGCGAGAGCATTGCGCTGCTGGGTGGCGAAGAAGAAGAGCGCAGCGATCTCGACAGCAGGTTCCGCAATGTCCGGCATCAGTGGAAGCGAATGGCGCAGCAATATATGCGTACCACCGTCGTGTCGCATGGATCGATGCTGATTGCGCCCGTCGTTCCGGTCCTGCTGTGCGCGCCGAAGTTCCTCGACGGAAGCATGTCGCTGGGCCAGGTCATGCAGGCGGCATCGGCTTTCACCATCGTTCAGTCCGCCTTCGGCTGGCTGGTCGATAACTATCCCCGGCTGGCGGACTGGAATGCCTGCGCAAGGCGTGTCGCATCGCTGATGATGTCGCTTGACGGCCTCGAGCGGGCCGAACAGAGCGATACGCTCGGCCGGATCGTGCGCGGTGAAACGGAGGGTGAGACCATGCTGAGCCTCAAGCATGTATCCGTTTCGCTGGGCGATGGTACTGCTGTCGTCAAGGAAACGGATGTCGAAATCGGACCCGGCGAGCGGGTGCTCGTCGCAGGTGAATCCGGATCCGGAAAAAGCACGCTCGTGCGGGCAATCGCCGGCCTGTGGCCATGGGGCGGCGGCAGCGTCAGTTTTCGTGCCGGCAGCCGGCTGTTCATGTTGCCGCAGCGGCCATATATCCCGTCGGGAACGCTTCGTCGGGCAGTCTGTTATCCGCAGGCAGCGGAGAGCTGGACTGCCGAAGAGATCGGCGCAGCTCTCGATAAGGTCGGTCTCGGCCACCTCAAGGACAAGGTGGAAGAAGAGGCGCCGTGGGATCAGACGCTCTCCGGTGGTGAAAAGCAGCGGCTTACCTTTGCCCGCCTGCTGCTGAACGATCCCGATATCATCGTCATGGATGAAGCGACCGCCGCCCTGGATGAAAAAAGCCAGGACAGGATGATGCAGACAGTCATCGACGAATTGCCAGGTGCTACGATCATCAGCGTGGCACATCGCGCCGAGTTGGAGGCCTTCCACAGCCGCAAGATTACGCTGGAACGCCGGGAAGGTGGCGCGAAGCTGGTCAGCGATATCCACCTCATTCCGAGGAAGGCCCGGTCCGGCTCGTTGCTCCGCCGCATGGTCAAACGCAGGTAAGAAGCGGGCAATCGCGGACGAAAATCGCGCAGCACCTCCACCCCCAAACATAATGCGAATGAGTATCGCTCTTTCGGTGCTTCTATGTTTTCGACGTCACCCGTATGAACGGTGGACGGTCAATCGGTGACGTCGTAATCTGGCGGCCAGATGAGGCAACGACATACTCTCGGGAGGAAACAATGCCTATCTTCATGGACCGGCATGAGCTCGCCGGAGTCTCTGCAGCCGATATTGCGGCCGCACATCTTAAGGATATCGACATTCAGGACCGGTATGGCGTCCGGTTTTTAACCTACTGGTTCGATGAAAGGCGCGGTACCGCCTTCTGCCTCATGGATGCGCCGGATGCTGAAACCGCGCAATACGTGCACCGCGAAGCGCACGGTTTCGTCGCCAGCGAAGTTGTGGAAGTCGCCCTGTCGGCTGTGGAGGCGTTTCTCGGGCGAATACAGGACCCGACGCCGCTCGAGCATGCCCCCAAACACATGGACGCCGGCCACCGTGCGATACTTTTCACTGACATCGTCGGTTCAACCGAAATGACCGCTCGCCTGGGCGATCGTATGGCAGCTAAACTCGTCCGCGCGCATGATGCGCTCGTGCGTGGCTGTCTGGTAAGACGGTCAGGACGGGAGGTAAAGCACACCGGGGATGGTATAATGGCAGTGTTCTCTTCCACGCCACTTGCAGTCGACTGTGCAATCGATATTCAGCGCGCCTTCCATCGCTACAACAGCGACACGGGCGAACCCATTCACATCCGCATCGGGCTTGATTGTGGTGAGCCGATTGAAGACAGCAATGATTTCTTCGGCACGACCGTTCAACTGGCTGCAAGGCTTTGTGCTGCCGCCCATAGCGATCAAATCCTGATATCGGACAAGACCCTGCAGGAATATGGCAGCGCCGATGTCCCCGTATATGGCCATCGATACAGGCTTAAAGGCTTCGCCAAGCCGGTCCTAGCCTATTGCATTGATTATGGTGTTCTTCACGGCTAATCCTGACGCGGCACTACCGTTGCGATGCTTTCCTTCGCAGACGAATAAGTTCCTTTGTGCCGGCGGCGACAGCCTGAAGAACGACATCGAAGTGGGCATGAAGAAGTGGTGAATATTTCTCGGTACTTTCGGCGTATCTGACACTTGCCGCCAGCCGGTGTTCGTATCTCTTCAGGAGTTGGGGATGGATGAGTTCCCCACTTTCGTCGTAGGCAAGCCCCTGAACGGCTGCGAGCTGGACCTGCGCTATGGCGGCTTCAGCCTCACTCATTGTCATCGGTGCGCGCTTCGGTTCGATTTTGCCGAGCCCCGCCCAGGCGATAATCCACCCAAGCGTCGTTCCCTGTATGAGAACGGTTCCCACGATAACCGCGAATGCCATGACCAGAATGAAGTCACGTCCGGGAAAATCCTCCGGCAGGCTGAGCGCAAGTGCCAGCGTCACGACGCCGCGCATGCCTGCCCAGCCGAGCGCCGTCACCCCTCCTGCTCCGAGGGGCGTCGAGCGAGCGACCATGACCCCGTGCAAAACCTGATGACCAGATCCGATGTGAATATCCACACGAACCGCGCGATGACGAGCGTAATGAGGATTGCGGCCGCGGGGAGTGCCATCGAACCAACCAGTGAGCCAAAGCCGCCGCCACGTTCAACGACGTCCCGCAGCGATAGTCCTATCAGGATGAAAACCATAGCCTCCATCAGGAAAACAAGGACGTTCCAGAATGAGGTGCCGCGCATTCGCGTCGCCGCAGAAAAGACGGTGTGCTGATGCCATGACGCTATCAGTCCGGCCGTTACGGTGGCGATTACACCGGACGCATGGATCTGTTCCGCCAAAAGATAGGCGACCCATGACAAGATTGCGGTGGCGGCAATGATGAGGTACTCGTCGCCAAGGTGCCGGACTAGCTTTACCCATGCGAAGCCAACGACCACACCGGTTGCGGCACCTCCAAGAGCCAGAAAAATGAAGGTGCCGATTGCGTCGGTGGTGCTGAATGTACTTCCGGCCGCAGCCGCTACAGCAAAACGAAAAAGAACGAGCCCGCTGGCGTCGTTGAGAAGGATCTCACCTTCAAGAAGGATTTGCAGACGCCTCGGAATCTTAACCCTTTCCAACACGGCACGGGCTGAGACGGCGTCCGGAGGTGAGACGATGGCGCCAAGGGCTGCGCAGGCCGCCCATGGCAGAGACGGCATCAGGAGGTGCACAACGACCGCGATGACGATTGTCGTGAACAGCACTGCACCGATCGCGAGAGATGCAATTCCGAAGACGTGTCGTTTCAGGTGATCGACGGCGATCGACCACGCTCCGTCGAGAAGCAGTGGCGGTAGAAATAAAACCAGAACCAGTTCCGGATTGACAGCGATCGTGGGCAGGCCGGGAAGGAACGCCAGCGTTCCCCCGCCCACCAGTAGCGCTACGGATGGCGGCAGGCCCATGCGATGTGCGATGTAGTGCAGCACGATGATGGCGAGAAACATCGCGATCACGAGTTCGAACAGATGCGTGCCGTCCATATGCGCCCCCAATCCGCGTCGGACTCACATCAAATGACGAGATTTGCGAAAAAGCAACGTAGTCATTTTTGCTGGTTTGACTGAGTTCCGGCAATTATCACCGGTTCTTTAGGCAGCGCACCATATCAAAATGATCTACAACCCAAAACGCAAGCACGCCAGGAACAAGATGCCGCCATTCGCGGAGTTCGAGAACCGGTGGAACATCCAAGCCGATGGCGGCCCAAAACTCGGGCTAATATGAGGAATGACCTTATGATGACGATCAAACGCATTGTGCTGGTAAACCGCCCCTTGGCAGAGCCATCGCATGAAAATTTCCGCCTTGAGGATGCCGAGTTGCGCGAACCAGCCGAGGGCGATGTCACAGTCCGCGTTCTGTATCTTTCGCTCGACCCATACATGCGTGGGCGTATGAGCGATGCCAAATCCTACGCGGCGCCTGTACCCATCGGCGGTATCATGGAAGGCGAGACGATCTGCGAGGTCGTGAAGTCTCGGCACAACGGTTTTGCGCCCGGCGACATCGTGCGCGGGCGGACCGGTTGGTGTACGGGCGCGGTCATCAATGGGGGCATGCTACGAAAGGTTGAGACGCACGGCGCGCCGGTCACGACCGCGATCGGCGTCCTTGGCATGCCGGGATTTACTGCATGGAGTGGTCTGAAGTTCATTGGCAAGCCGAAGCAGGGTGAGACGGTTGCTGTCGCTGCAGCTTCTGGCCCCGTTGGTTCGATGGTCGGACAGCTTGCAAAGCTTTACGGCGCGAGGGCAGTCGGTATAGCCGGTGGACCGGACAAATGTGCATTCGTGAAGGGTGAACTTGGCTTCGACAGCGTGGCTGATCATCGCTCGGAGAATTTTGTCAGCGATCTGACCGCGGCCTCTCCAAACGGGATTGATGTCTATTTCGAGAATGTCGGAGGACGCGTCTGGGATGCGGTACTGCCTCTTCTAAACCAGTTCGGACGTGTTCCCGTCTGCGGCCTCGTTTCTCAATATAACGGTGCAAACTCGACGCAGGCAGACCGTCTTCCGGCAATGATGTCGGCGATCCTGAGACAGAGCCTTCTCGTTCGAGGTTTCATCCAGACTGAATTTGTGGCCGATCATTTCAATGACTTTCTCGCGGAGATTGGCCCAAGGGTCGCTAGCGGCGAGATCAGGTACCGAGAGGATGTCGTCGATGGATTGGAGAATGCTCCCGACGCCTTCATCGGCATGCTGAAAGGCAAGAATTTCGGCAAGCTTATCGTCAAAGTTGACGGCGTCGTCTCATGAGCCGTCGTGACGTAAAAAATATCGCGGTTTTGGATGACTACCAGAATGTGGCGATCACCAGCGCCGACTGGTCGCCATTGAACGACCGTGCCGAAATCACGATCTTCAATGACCACATCGCGGACGAAGAAGGCCTGATTGATCGTCTCTTGCCGTTCGATGCTGTCTGCGCCATGCGCGAACGGACGCCGCTGCCGCGACGTATTCTCGAGCGCCTGCCGAACCTGCGGTTCATCGCAACGACTGGAGGGCGCAATGCCTCAATCGACCTTGCCGCGGCCCGTGATCTCGGCATCGTTGTTTCGGCGACGGGTGCGAACGTATCGGGCGCCCCGGAGCTGACTTGGGCACTAATCCTTGCGGCGGCACGCCATATTCCCACAGAGATTGCCTCGTTTCGGAGCGGTGGCTGGCAAACCACGGTCGGGCGCGACCTTTCGGGCAGCACGCTGGGGGTAATCGGTCTGGGCAGGATCGGCCGCCAGATTGCAAAGGTCGGCCTTGCATTCGGTATGGAGGTGATCGCCTGGAGCCAGAATTTGACCGATGAGGCTGCAGAGGCTGGCGGTGTGAGACGGGTTGAAAAAGACACGCTTCTTCGCGAGTCCGACTGGGTGACGTTGCATCTTGTTCTGTCGGAGCGAACGAAGGGCATAATCGGTCAGGACGAGCTGGCGTTGATGAAGCCAACAGCCTGGCTTGTGAATACGTCACGAGGTCCACTTATCGATGAAGAAGCATTGATTACTGCTTTGGAAACCGAGAGCATCGCAGGTCTCGCATTGGACGTGTTTGATCGTGAGCCTTTGCCCAGTCATCATCCGCTTCGGACTTTAGGCAATGTGATCGCGACGCCGCATATCGGGTTTATTACCGAAAACTCATACCGGATTTTCTATCGAGATACCGTGGACAATATCGTCGCATGGCTGAACGGAACGCCACTGCGGGTTTTGTGAACTTCCGAGTTGATCCTTGGTTCACATCGCACCGCCTAGCGGCACCATCTAGCCTTGCCCGAATAAAAATGCGGCCGAATGATCGGCCGCATTCTGATGTCGCAAAGGTATCAGCCCTTGATGAAGGCCAGGAGATCGGCGTTCAGCACATCGGCATTGACGGTGAGCATGCCATGCGAGAAGCCGGGATAGGTCTTCAGCGTGCCGTTTTTCAGCAGCTTCACCGATTTCAGGGCGGAGCCGGCGATCGGAACGATCTGGTCGTCTTCACCGTGCAGAACAAGCGTCGGAACGCTGATATTCTTCAGGTCATCGGTCTGGTCGGTTTCCGAGAAGGCCTTGATGCCGTCGTAATGGGCCTTTGCACCACCCATCATGCCCTGACGCCACCAGTTCTGGATCACGCCTTCATGCACGGTCGCACCATCGCGGTTGAAACCGTAGAACGGGCCGGCCGGGACATCACGGAAGAACTGCGCACGGTTTGCGGCAAGCGCGGAGCGGAAGCCGTCAAAAACCTCCATCGGGAGACCTTCCGGATTGGCTTCGGTCTTCAGCATCAGCGGCGGTACGGCGGAAACGAGAACCGCCTTGGCGACACGGCCGGCGGGTTCGCCATGCTTGGCGACATAACGGGCAACTTCGCCGCCGCCGGTGGAATGGCCGATATGGACGGCATTTTTCAGATCGAGCGCTTCGACGACGGCGAAGGCGTCGGCGGCGTAGTGGTCCATGTCGTGACCATCGGCAACCTGGGCGGAACGGCCGTGACCACGGCGGTCATGGGCGACAACACGAAAACCCTTGGAGACGAAGAATAGCATCTGCGCATCCCAGTCATCGGACGAGAGCGGCCAGCCATGGTGGAAAACGATCGGCTGGGCATCCTTCGGGCCCCAATCCTTGTAGAAAATCTCAGTGCCGTCCTTGGTTGTTACGAAACCCATGTCAATTTCTCCTTGTGCTGAATGGTTACTGGAAGGGGTCTGCGAGAAGGCGATCGTCGGAATGCTCACGCTGGCAAGCGCGATGCTACCGATCAATACGCTGCGTCTCGACACGAAAAACCGATCTGCGTCAGATGTCATACATATCTCCTGTCGAGCTTTGCCTTCGAATGCCCTTGGTTGACTTGAACAACCTAGCGTCATCCGCCACCACAGGCACGTGGCGCAAATGACTTTTTCAGAGGCAAAAGTGACAAATCTCATGCTGGCTGAGTTCATCGAGGTCGGATTACTGATCTATCCGGATTGTCAGCTGGCTGCGGTCTACGGACTGACGGACTTATTCCGTGTCGCCGGCGATTGGGCGACGGATTTACAGGAGCCAACAAGCCTTCGAAAAATCCGCGTCAGTCACTGGACGGTTGAGGATGGCGCGATTTCTTGCACCTGGGATTCGGAAACCGGAGCATCGCATTCGTTGAGCTACATCATCGCGCCACCGAGCATCGTCATGCCGGAGAAGATGCAAAGCATGCGGCCTGCGTCAAAATGGCTTTCATCCCAGCATGCACTTGGTGTGACTGTCTGCTCGATCTGCGCCGGAGCTTTCGTTCTCGCCGAAACGGGGCTCATCGATGGACGGCGCGCCACAACCCACTGGGCCTTTGCCGAGAGACTTGCCGAGCGGTTTCCCAAAATAGACGTTTTGCCCGATAACATGATCATTGACGATGGTGACGTGATCACCGCCGGCGGCATTCTGGCTTGGGCCGATCTCGGCCTGCTTCTCGTTGAAAAGCTTCTTGGGCAGACCGTCATGCTGGAGACAGCACGCTTTCTGGTCGTGGATCCGCCGCGGCGCAGTCAAAGCCAATACAAGACTTTCATCCCCCGATTTGATCACGGCGACAGAGAAGTGCGTCAAATTCAGCATCAATTCCATGCAGCGCCAGAGCTGCAAAAATCGATTGGTGAACTTGCAGACAGCGTGCATCTTTCAGAAAGGACGCTTCAGCGTCGCTTTTTACGTGCGACGGGATTGAAACTGACTGAATATCTTCAGAACGTGCGCATTATGAAGGCGCGGCAATTGCTCGAGACGACGAATGGCTCGGTCGAGAGTATCGCCTGGGCGGTCGGCTATGCGGATCCGGCAGCATTCCGCAAGATATTTGGCAGGTTAACGGGAGCGACGCCGAACGTTTATCGTGGCGATGTGCGACTGTGATTACGCTTATGGGCGACCAACTTCCTGGTGCGGACCGAGGTCGCCGTCCCGTTGATGCCGAAATCTACCGTTTCGACATCAGCCCATCTTCAGCAATGTGCCTGTTCGGGCAAGTCTCGTCTGAACGGCGCAAACGGGTCATGTGGAGGTAGCCTTTGTCTTCTTCTGACGAAGCGTTTCTCCCAATTTCATCCGATAGGCACGCGCAAGCGTGGAGGGCGAGGAAAACCCTGTGCGAAAAGCAATTTCATAAAGCGACAGATTGGTTTCCACCGCGAGTGCGCGGGCATGAGAAAGTCTGATCTGGCTGTAATACTGGCCCGCGGACATGCCAAGATATTGGTGAAACAGGCGATCCATGCTGCGCTCTGAACCGGCAACACGGTCGGCAATGATTGGCAATTTGAGCGGCTGTTCTGCGGTTTCACGCATAACGATGATGGCACGCTGTAAGGCAGTGGGGTGGCCGTGATCGCTCATCCTGCCTACAAACCCTCGTGCCAGCCCCCTTTCAGCAGGTTTTTGAACACCGCCAAACATGTTGGCGACATCAAACCGCAGCGCCTCGCCCGCGTGTTTGCCGATGAGGTCGAGTGACCAGCTCAGAACACTCTGTGCATCTCCGCAAGTGACGATGTTACCGTCTACGGCTTAGGGTCCGTCTGTGACACGGACCTCGGGAAAATTCTCGGCGAATTCCTTCTTCTCCATCCAGTGGATCGTCGCCTTGCGTCCTCCCAGAAGACCCAAGCGCGCAAGTAGCCACGCCCCGGTGTCATGCCCGCCCACCACCGGCAGTCCGCGGGCTTTTCTGCGCACAGCAGCCGCTGAATCGTGATCAAGGTGATTTCGCACACCGTAGCCTGCGACTAGGACCAGTGCATCGGTCGCTCCGACACGGGACAGGGGTAGGTCAGCGCCAATCACCGCACGTGACGAACTGGCGATGGCGCCATCGTTCAAAAAGCAAAATTGCCATGAAAACAGTTGACGCCCCGAAAGATCGCGGGCTGCCCGCAGAGGTTCAATGGCGCTGGCGAGCACCATGTTGGAAAAGCCCTCGAAAAGCACGAACGTCAGGTGAAACGGCGATTTTGGCGACATTTGCATAAAGGTTGCATTCCAGTCCCCAAGAAAAAGTGTGCGATACGATACACCGCCGGGCCGCCGTCTTCAATGCCGTGGCGCAACAGATTGCCATCACGATCCGGCCAGATAACGGGAGCGACAGACGCGCACCCTTTGACAGCAGTGAGGAAGAATTCTGGAGCGATCGCGTGGTCATCCAGTTCAAAACCGCTATTCCGACACATTCTTGCGTGAGGCCAGTTGTATCCGATTTGCATTAGCGATTCAGATTCCACCAGATGCTGTTTTAGGGCGGAGGGCAGCGTCACTGTAACATTGTGAACAAGGCAGTCCGCATGATCCGTTTAGCCGGTTATCTCGTCTCCGTTCTTTTCACCGGCGCTTTGCTTGCTGCCGGCGGCGTGTGGATTGCGATTTCCGCTATCGAGCCGGATCTGCCGGATTTCGCCGGACTTGCTGATTACGAGCCCCCGGTATTGTCGCGCGTTTATGCCGCGACTGGAGAGCCGATCGCGCAATTCGCAAAGCAGTCCCGAATCTTTCTGCCGATAGAGGATGTGCCGGACCGGGTGAAGGCGGCGTTCATCTCGGCGGAGGACAAGAACTTCTACTCCCATCCCGGCCTGGATTTTTCAGGGCTTGCCCGGGCCGTGGCGGTGGATATAGCCCATGTCGGGAGTGGTCGTCGGCCCGTGGGTGCGTCGACCATTACCCAGCAGGTCGCCAAGAACCTCCTGCTGACGTCGGACCAGACGATCAGCCGCAAAGTGAAGGAGGCCCTTCTCTCACTCAAGATCGAGAGGGTTCTCTCCAAGGACCGCATTCTCGAAATCTACCTCAACGAGATTTTTCTAGGCGAACGATCCTACGGGATAGCCCAGGCTGCCATCAGCTATTTCGACAAATCGGTCTCGGACCTCAGCATTGCCGAGGCTGCGTATCTGGCCGCCCTTCCCAAAGGGCCTGCCAATTATAATCCTGATACCCACGCCGAAGCCGCGATCACCCGTCGTAACTGGGTCATCGATCGCATGCAGGAAAATGGATACGTCACTGCAGCAGAGGCCGGCACGGCCAAACAGCAGCCTCTCGGGGTCGCCGCACATCGTGATACCGGGATGACTGTCGATGCGGCTTTCTTCGTTGACGAGGTCCGAAGAACCCTGATTGCGGATTTCGGGCAGAAGTCTCTCGATGAAACCGGGCTTTCCGTGAGAACGACCCTCGATCCGAGGCTACAGGCGGCGGGGACACAGTCGCTTCGCGCGGAGCTTGTCGCTTATGATGAAGGTAGGGGCTACCGTGGGCCGGTAGACCATCTTGACAGCGTCAAGGACTGGGGCGCGAAGCTTGATAAATTGCATCTGGGTTTCGATGTCCCCGGGTGGTATCCGGCCATTGTCCTCGGCACTGATCGCCAGGATGCCCAAATCGGGATCGGAGGAGGCCTTAACAAAACGCATGCTCTTAAGGCAGCCGGTATGTATTGGGCCCTGGGAAAGAGAACCGTTTCACAGCTGTTGACTGTTGGCGATGTCGTCCTTGTTGAGCGTCAGTCCAACGCGTCGTTCGAATTGCGGCAGGTTCCCAAGGTTCAGGGTGCGCTGGTGGCGATGAACCCGAAAACCGGACGTATCGTGGCGATGGTCGGCGGCTTCTCGCACTCGATTTCGCAGTTCAACAGGGCTGTGCAGGCCATGCGCCAACCCGGCTCGACATTCAAGCCGATTGTCTATGCTGCGGCGCTTGATAGTGGTTACACGCCTGCAAGCGTCATTGTTGACGCGCCCGTGGAATTCCACTTAGGGGATCAGGTTTGGTCGCCCAAAAATGACGCGAACGAATATGAAGGCCCAGCCATTCTTCGATTTGGGATCGAACATTCCCGTAACGTTATGGCTGCGAAGTTGGCAGATGTCGTCGGTATGGATACCGTCACCTCCTATGCCCAGCGGCTGGGCATCTACGACAAGAATGTAAGACCATTGCTGTCGATGTCGATCGGATCGGCGGAGACAAGTTTACTGCGAATGGTTGCGGCCTATGCCGTCATCGATAATGGTGGCATGCAGGTTAAACCGACAATGATTGATCGCGTGCAGGACCGACATGGCCGAACGATTTATCGTCAGCAGAGTGTGACCTGCAATGATTGTGTGGCGAGCAAATGGCAGGGCCAAGACGAACCGGTTTTACAGGATGGGCGTGAGCGCGTACTTGATCCCATGACCGCATACCAGGTCACCTCCATGATGGAGAGTGTCGTATCGGAAGGCACCGCTGCGAAACGCATATCCCTCGGGCGGCCGGTGGCCGGTAAAACCGGCACAACAAACGACAATCGTGACGCATGGTTTGTGGGCTTCACCCCGGACCTCGTGACCGGAATCTATATCGGCTTTGACGAACCAGAGAGTTTGGGCAGGGCAGCCACCGGCAGCGGGGTAGCAGCTCCGGTCTTCAATTCATTCATGCAAGTTGCCCTTGCCGGCCAGCCGCCTGAGAACTTTCACATGCCGGAAGGCATGCAGGTCTACAACATCGATGTCCACTCCGGAATGGAAGCACTCCCCGGCGCACCGGGAGCAGTGCCCGAACCGTTCAAGCCTGGAACGAAACCGGCGGATGTCTTCTCGACTGTTGACGAGACAGAAATATCGGGCGCCACGAGCGCGCAGGTAAGGAATGCACTGCAATCGAACGCTGCGGGGTTGTACTAGGCATGAAACGTGATTCGAAATTGGATTACCATACATCTGTGTTTGGGAAGTACATCAACTTCGCCGTTGGCGATGACGGGGAGATCTCGCCATTGTCCGAGCCGGCATTGAAGCCGGTTGCGATGATATCGCTCATGTTTTCACTCCAGATGTGTGGGTTGGGCAAGGGCTTCAGGCGGCAGCCACGATCTTCTCGCGCAGGGTCAATGCGAGGTCCGGGCTGTCGGAGGTCAAGTGACCGATGCCGCGCTCCAGCCATCGGGTGATTAGCGCCTCGTCGTTCAGCGTCCAGACGCAGAGACGGTCTAGCGGCAGCAGGCTTGTGATCAGGTCCCATTCCGTCTCCATCAGTTCGTGATGGATGGCGACGATCTCGACTAGACCTTCGTCCTGCTCGAAGAAGTGCTTCAGTCCGCCCTGCCTTTCGGCCCAGGCGGCATTGACCGAGACGAGCCGGGCGATGTCCGGAGCAATGCTGCGGCAGCCTTTGAGCACGGAGACGTCGAATGAGGTCAGGTAGCTGCGATTGGCAAGGCCGTTGGCGACAAGTTCAGCGGCGACCTTCTCGATGATGCCCGGGTAGGGCGTTCCGGTGTCGTCGCTCTTGAGCTCGACGTGCAGGGGCAGGCCGTCGGCCGCCGCCAGCACCGAAAGCACTTCGGACAGCGTCGGGATGGTTTCGTTGCTGTCCCTAAGCCTGACGTTCATTCGCGCCTCAGGCGTCAGCGCCCGGACCGCGCCGTGGCCATCCGTCGTGCGCTCCAGGGTCGCGTCATGGATGACGAGGAGTTCGCCGGCATCGGTGACGTGGACGTCGAATTCGACGGCGTCGACGCCGAGCTCGAGCACGTTGCGAAAGCCTTGAAGCGAGTTTTCGGGCCAGAGATTGCGGGCGCCGCGATGGCCGGTGATCAACGTCATGAATGTGGTCCTGTATTTGGGGTAAGAGAGGTCAGCGCACTGTCGGGTCGAGCTTGTCACGCAGCCAGTCTCCGACCAGCGAGATCGACAGCGTCGTCAGCATGATGACGAAGGCCGGGGCGAGCATGATCCATGGCGCGCGCGTCAGGTATTCGCGGCCGAAGCCGACCATGTTGCCGAGGCTGGTTTCGGGCGGCTGCACGCCGAGCCCGAGGAAGGAGAGGCCGCTTTCCATGAGAATGATCTCGGGGAAGGTCAGCGTCATCGAGACGATCAGTGTCGAGGCGACATTCGGCAGGATGTGGCGGAAATAGACCCGTAGAGGCGTGGCGCCGAGCTGGACCACTGCCGAGGCATAGCCCTGGGCGCTCGCCGAGATCGCCAGACCCCGGGCGATGCGCGCGTAGCGCTCCCAGCCGTAGAAGCCCATCAGGCAGACGATCAGAAGCATCGACGAGCCGAAGAAGGCGAGAACGGCCAGCGACATAATGAGGAAGGGCAGGGCCGCCTGGAAGTCGGCGAGTACGAGCACCAGGTGTTCGACCCAGCCGCGGAACTTCGCCGCGGCAAAGCCGAGCACCGTGCCGAACACCGCCGAAAGGATCGTGGCGCTGAACGCGATGACGAGCGACACGCGGATCGACTGGATCAGGCGGGCGAGCACGTCACGGCCGAGCTCGTCGGTGCCGAACCAGTGCTTGGCATTGCCAGGGGGAGCCAGGCGGTTGGCAAGGTCCATCGCCGTGATGCCGTAAGGGCGCAGCAGATCGGCGAAAATCGCTACCACCACCATGGCAACGAGCCACAAAATACCGAATCCGATCGAGAGGGGAACGTTGCGGTGAAGCGCGGAAAGGAAGCTGGTGCGGTGGCCGCTTTGCGGCTGCGCCTGTGCCATGTCTGTCGAGCTCATGGCGTCCTCCTTAATGGGCGGTTTGGGCGCGAAGGCGCGGGTCGAGCCAGCCGTAGAGCAGGTCGACGATGAGATTGGAGACCACCATGGTGGCGGCGATCATCAACAAGATGCACTGGACGACGGCGAGATCGCGGTTGGCGACGGACACTACAAGCAGGCGGCCGATTCCGGGCCAGGAGAAGATTGATTCTACCACGACTGCGCCGGCGATCAGCGAACCGACCATGAAGCCGACGATGGTGACGATCGGCACGGCGGCATTCGGCAGCGCGTGTTGCCAGACGACATCAGGCCATTTCAGCCCCTTGGCCGAAGCGGTGCGGATATAGGGCTGGCCCATCACCTCAATCATGGCGCTGCGCGAGAAGCGCGCGAGGATGCCGATGCCGCCAATGCTCATAGTGATTGCCGGCAGCAGGCCGTGCACCCAGGTGTCCTGTCCGCCGGACGGGAGGAGGGCGAGGCAGACGGAAAAGATCAGCACGAGAAGCAGGCCCATGACGAAGGACGGGATAGTAAAGCCGAGGATGGAGAGCATGATCACGCCACGGTCGATTATGCTCTGGCGGTGAAGTGCAGCATAGACGCCGGCCGGGATGCCGATCAGCAGTTTCAAAACGAGCGCCGGAATCGTGAGTTGCAGCGTGGTGGGAATACGTTCCAGCACCAGTTGCAGTGCGGACGCCTTGTCGCGCATCGAAACGCCGAAATCGCCGCTGAAGATCGATTTGATGTAGGCGAGGTACTGGATCCAGAGCGGCTGATCGAGGCCCCAGGCCTTGCGGAAAGCATCGACCGCATCCTGCGGCACGTCGGGGCCGAGCATGACCTGGGCGGGGTCGCCGGACATGCGCAGCACGACGAAGGCGAAGGTGACGACGGCCAGGATGGTGATGAAAGCGCGAAGCAGGCGGGTGAAGACGAAACGGATCATGGTCGTTTCCTTACGCGGCGAGCGGCGCGTCGGCGCCTCTGACGAGATGGCAGGCGGCGGTTCGTTGGACGTCGATGGTCCGCAGCGGTGGCACGGTGGTGCGGCAGATATCGGTCGCCAGCGGACAGCGCGGATGGAAGGCGCAGCCGGACGGCCGGTTGGCCGGGTTCGGCGGCTCGCCTTGAAGTATCGTTCGGCCGACGAGCAGCTTGCCCGGAACCGGTACGCTGGAGACGAGCGCGTGGGTATAGGGATGTTTCGGCGCGGCAAAGATCACGTCGGAGGAGGCCTCTTCGACAATCCGGCCAAGATACATGACGGCGACGCGGTCGGCGATGTTGCGTACCACTTTCAGGTCATGGCTGATGAACACCATGGCGATGCCGTTGTCTTCCTGCAGGTCGCGCAGCATGTTGACGACCTGCGCCTGGATCGAGACATCGAGGGCCGAGACGGGTTCGTCGCAGACCAGCAGTTTGGGGCGGGTAGCGAGCGCCCGGGCGATGACGGCCCGCTGGCGCTGCCCGCCGGAGAGTTCGTGCGGAAAGCGGTCGGCCTGGTCTTGGCGCAGCCCGACGGCCGCCATCAGCGTCTCGACGCGGGCGGGGCGTTCATCCTTCGGCAAGAGGTCGTGGATGTCGAGCGGTTCGCCGATCTGGGCGGCGATGGTGAGCCGCCGGTCAAGTGCCGCCAGCGGGTCCTGGTAGACGAGCTGCATCTTGGCTCTCAGCGCCCGCCATTCGGCTGTGCCGAATTCCGGCATGGACTTGCCCTCAAAGGTCACCCTTCCGGCCTGTGCCGGGTCGATGCCGAGCAGCATGCGCCCCAGCGTCGACTTGCCGGAGCCGGATTCGCCGACGATGCCGAGCACCTCACCCGGCATGACGCTCAGGGAGACGCCGTCGACGGCGCGAACGGAGGTCGGCCTGCCGAACAGGCCGCGCCGCATCGGGTAGACGCGGGTCAGGCCCTCGGCCTTGATGAGGGGAATGTTCACTTATGCGCCTTCCAGGATTTTCGTCTTGACGGGGTGGGGGCGGCCTGCCGGAACGGGGCTGAAGCAGGCCAGCCGGCGGCCGTCCTCCATCGGTTCGAGCAGCGGCCGCTGGTCAGTACAGGCGTCGGTGGATCGCGCGCAACGCGGTGCAAAGGCGCAGCCGGCCGACAGGTGTTTCGGGTTGGGAACGGTGCCGGGGATGGGGATCAGGCGGTTGCGCGGCCGTCGATGCGCGGGATAGCGTCGAACAGGCCGCGGGTATAGGGATGGCGCGGCTCAGAGAACAATTGCTCGATGGAACCCTGCTCGACGATCCGTCCGGCATACATGACGCAGACGCGCTCGCAGACCTGGGACACGGCGCCGAGGTCATGGCTGATGAACACGGTCGCCATGCCGGTCTCGGCGCGAAGGGCGATCAGCAGGTCGAGGATCTGCGACTGGATTGTCGCGTCGAGCGCCGTGGTGGGCTCGTCGGCGATCAGGAGATCCGGTTGTCCGGCAAGCGCCATGGCGATCATCAGCCGCTGGCACTGGCCGCCGGAGAATTCGTGGGAATAGAGATCGAAACGCCGCCGAGCATCGGGAATGCCGACGAGGTCCATCAGCCGCAGCGCCTCGGCTTTGGCGGCGGCCCCCTGGACTCCGCGATGGAGCACGAGTGCCTCGGTGATCTGCCGTCCGATGCGCAGCACCGGATTGAGCGAACTCGACGGATCCTGGAAGATCATCGCGACACGTCCGCCGCGCACGCTTTCCAGTGCCTCGCGCGGTGCGCCGCAGATCTCGCGTCCTTCCACGCGCACCGAGCCGGAGACGCTCGCCTTGCCCGGCAGCAGGCCGAGCGCTGCAAGCCAGGTCACCGACTTTCCGCAGCCGGATTCGCCGACCATGCCCAGCGCCTCGCCGGGTTTCACGTCAAGATCGATGCCGTGCAGGACCTGAATGCCGTCAAAGGCGACCTTCAGACTGCGAAGTTCCACGAGATTGGGGCTCATTGCGGTCATCTTCTTCAAGGCTTGGTGCGGCTTGGCCCTTGGCCCGCCGCTGCGGTTGCTGAAAGGGCAAATCCGGCGGCGCGGGCCCCGCCGGATCGAAATGAGGCGATCACATCGTCCAGTTGTTAGAACGGAAGTCCATGGCGAAGGCGGGCGCCGCCTTCCACTTGAGCGAGGACTTCATACCGGTGAAGACGGCGTTCTGGTGCAGGACCTGATAGGCCGGGTCTTCGCGCTCGCAGATTTCCAGCATGCGCGCATAGGCCTTCTTGCGCAGCGCGCGGTCGGTCGAGGTTTCCAGCACGACCGACAGCTCGTTCATCTCGGCGTTCGACCAGTCTTTCTTCTGCTGCATCTCACCGTTCGGGCCGAACTGTGTGACCATCGGCGTGACCGGGTCGTTGATATTGGCTGAGGCCGACCAGTCGCGCACGCCCTTGACGCCTTCCGGATCGTGGATCTGCGCCCAGTTTTCCTTCATCTGGATCTCGACGTTGAGACCGACCTGCTTCCACATCTCGACCATGACCTGACCATTGGCGGTCTGGTTGGTGTAGTAGTTGTTGAGCAGGCGGTATGGGATCGCGTCGCCCTTGTAACCGGCCTGCTTCAACAGGTCCTGAGCGAGCTGCGGATTGTATTCCGGTGCTGCCCAGCCGTCGATGAACATGTCCGTCGTCTTGAAGATGCCGAACTGCAATCCCGGCGGAACCACGGTCTGACCGCCCCAGAGCGCGTCAACGATCGCCTGGCGATCGATCGCATGGGTCATGGCGCGACGTACCAGCGGATCGGCGAGGATCTCGTTCTGGGTGTTGAACACGGAGATGCGGTGGTTGAGGATGGTCGAGTTCTGAACCTCGAAGCCTGGGGCGGCCTGGACGGTCGCGATCTGATCCGGGGGCAGGTCGCAGGCGAAGTCGTACTGGCCGGAAAGCAGCCCGTTGACGCGCGAGGCGACCTCCGGAACCTCGACGAAGCGGATTTCCTCGAGGGGCGGGCGGCCACCCCAGTATTCATCGAAGGCGATGAGGGTGAGCGAAACGTCCGGCTTATAGTCGCCTACCATGTAGGGGCCGGTGGTGATCGGCTTGCGCGCCCAGTCGGCATAGGTGGCGGCTTCATCCCAGGCGCGGCGGTTGGCGATCTGGCTGCCGCCGGAATAGAGGCGTCCTTCCAACGTTACGTCGGGCGTCGCGTTATGGAAACGCACGGTGTACTTGTCGACGGCTTCTACGCCGGCAAGCGCCGGCCACAGGCGGCGGCCGATGCCCGGAACGGAAGCCGGCAGTTCCTTGACGGTGGTCGGCTTGTTGTCGGATTCGAAGATCGTCTTGCCGCCCTTCGGCTCGGTATTGCCGAACACGCGCTCCTTCGAGAAGGAGAAGACAACGTCTTCGGCGGTCAGCTCGTCGCCATTGTGGAACTTGACGCCCTGGCGCAGCCTCAGCTCGAGCGTCTTGTCGTCGATGCGCTTCCACTCAGTAGCGAGGCCCGGAAGCGGGCCCTGGTTACCCATCCAGTCACGCTGGATCAGGCCTTCCCAGAAGTTCGGGAAGAAAACGCGTTCGCCGACGTTCGACTGCTCGTTCCAAATGTCGAGCGTGTTGTTGTTGGTGATCTTCTGCACGGCAATCGTCGCCGAGGGGCGCTTGCCCTGGGCGAAGCTCATGCGGGGCAGGATCAGGCTGCCGGCGGTCGCGCCGATCAGTCCAAGCGCGCCGCGTCGATTGATGGAAAGCATCGAAATCCTCCTTTTGGCGTGGGGTCACTCGAACAGAGACCTTCCTCTTGCGCGTCTCGAGTGTCGGTTTGTTAATGGGCTCATGTATTTTGCATGACGGGGCCCGTCGCGGCGTCCGCGGCGGGCATCGCTCAGACGGGCAGGGGCAAATCCTGAGAATTGCGCACAGGACCGGGCTGCAAAGCCGGGGCCAGGACCGAGTCGAAGGCACGCGAAAGTTCGTCCGCGCCAGTTACGACAAGCATCGCGCCGGCATCGGCGAGCACGCCGCGGCGCCCCTCGCGCGGGTCGGCCGTATCGACGAAACCGATCGCCCGCATTCCGGCCGCCACCGCGCCGGTGATGCCGTGCGGGCTGTCGTCGACGACTAGGCAGCGGGCCGGCTCGACGCCGAGCGTTTCGGCGCAGAGCAGGAAGAGATCGGGCGCCGGCTTGGGCGCCGCCACCATTTCGGCGCTGAAGATATGCGGGTCGAAGGCGTCCCACAGGTCGAACAGGCCGAGGCTGTGGCGCAGCCGCTCCAGCGTGCTGTTGGACGCCACGCATTTGCGCTGCGGCAGCGAGCGGATGAGCGCGTCCATGCCCGGCATCGGCTGAAGCGAGCGGGAAAACTCGGCATAGAGCTGGTCGCGCGATCGGGCGAAGGCCTGGTCCACGTCCACGACGCCGAGCTCGTCGAGACAGATGCGCCGGGCATCACTCTCCGAATAGCCGGTGAAGCGCCGGTGGACCTCGGCATGCGAGATCGCCACGCCGGCAGCCTGCAGCGACTGCCAGAAGACGCGGCTCGCGACCGGCTCGCTGTCGATCAGCACGCCGTCGCAATCGAAGATGAGGAGGTCTGCCGTCATGAGATTCCGCTATTTGTTTACGAGCGATGGCCATTCCTTGTGGAGAATGCCGCGCCGCCGCTAAATCGATTGCCGACCGCAGAGCTTTCCGGGACATTGCTTTCGGCCCCGCGGTCATTTATGCGGAGTCTCTAGGTTACATATGTTACGGCAGTGTGACATTTGGTCGAGGACGCGAGTTGGATATTCAGGAACTCATGGTGCGGGCGTCGTGGCTCTATCACGTCGAGGGTTTGACCCAGGCGCAGATTGGCGAGCGCATGAGCCTCACCCGGCGGCGGGTGAACGAACTGTTGGGCGAGGCCCTAGATAAGGGTGTCGTGCGAATCAGCTTCAGTTCCTCGCTCGCCGAAAACGTCGCGTTGGAGGCGCGCCTGTGCAGCCGCTTCGGCCTGGAGGAAGCGGTCGTCGCGCCGACCCCGTCAGATCCGGCGCATATGCACGCCGTCATCGGCCGCGCCGCTGCCGCCTTCCTCGACCGTGTGGTACGGAACCGCAAGCCGCGCGCGATCGGCGTCGGCTGGGGCGCGACCCTACACGAGACGGTGCTGCACATGACCGGCGCGAACGAGCCGGACATGCGGATACGGTCGCTGATGGGGGGGCTGACGCGGGGCTCGGAGATCAACACCTTCGAGATCGTCCGCAGCTTCGCCAAAGTGCTGAACGCCAAGTGCCACTATTTCGCGGCACCTATCTATGCTGGCAGCGAGGGAGCGCATGATGTGATCATGGCCCAACCGGTATTCCAGGAGTTCCTGCGTGATGGCTCGAATGTCGATCTGTCCTTCCTCAGCGTCGGCGACGTGACGGGCAAATCACTGCAGGTCCGTTACGGCCTTCCGTCGCAGACGGATATCGGTGAATTGGTGGCGGCCGGTGCCGTTGGCGATCTGCTTGGACGCTACCTGGACACCGAAGGGCGGCCAATCGACCATCCGCTGAACCGCCAGGTGATTTCGCCCGACCTCGAGGCCTATAGGGGCATACCGAGCCGCATCATCGCCTCCGGCGGGCCGCACAAGCACGCCATCCTGCGCGCGACGGTCCGGGCCGGACTTGCAACGGCAATCGTTACGGATGCCGACAGCGCCCGATGGCTGCTCGACGGTGGTTGACCGTGCTGTGGGCCATTGGTCTGGCAAGGGAAGCGGCTTCCCAGCCTCCGGACTTTGAACCGTTCGCCGTAATTCTTGGTTGCCGCCATTTCCCGTAACCGCCAATACGAGCTTTACGGTGACACCACGCACCACAGCGACAAATAGATCGCGAGCCGAATTGGCTCACTAGAAATGTTCCCTGATTGTTGGCCGTTGCCTCATCTGATTTGCTCCCAGCATTTGTGGGTGCGGAGCAAGTCAGATGAGGCTGATCAGCGCGACGACGAAGACGGAATTGGTTGCTGCTCTGGCAAAGCGTTATGCGGCGGGAAAGCGGGAGGAAAAATCGCGGATCCTCGCATGAAGGGAAGTCAAAAGAACCCGATCGGGATGAATTTAGGATTATTGGCGCCAACGGACCGAAATAGACCCGCTCAGGATGAAACTACAGCGGAAGACTTAATCGCATGTCAGAGGAGCAGGCAGCGAGGCTGGCATCGATAAGGCCGAGCGCTCTGGCTACTTCTACACCACCTATGGCAAGTCAAACCTCACTCCGCTTTCGCACAAGGAGGAGTGGCGCCACCCCGTGTCCACGCCGCTCGGAAACGGGACCGGACTTGCTCAGCCGCAGGACTTTGCGCCCGCCGTAACCGAATGGCAGTGACCGAGCCCAGAGGAAGGGGCGGGAAACCTGACAGAAGACCAGCGCGTCCATTTTGGCGCCCGCGAGCGCGTCCGACTACGAGAAGTCGCCGAAGGCCACGAATTGGGTTGGAGGCGCTGTAGCGTACGCTGTGGGGCTGGATTTGGACGACAACGTGCAGCGCAAGCCTGCGGCCAGCGTTGTGTCGCCCTTATGCTTTAAGGCGCGCTTGTCGAGCGCGAGGAGCGGGATCCTGTCAGGCGCGAGCTGGCGGTGTTTGTTAGGGCGGCTTGAAACCAAAGCCTCTTGGAGGAATGATGGCCTACGGCTTCCTTGGGGCGGTCGATCTGCGCGTTGACCGCTATCTTGCGTAATCCACGGAGAGTTTTGTCAATCGGCATCGTAACGGGACCCCCTATCGGCTCCCAAAAGGGACCCCTGCCTCTGGTTGCATCGGGTCAGCGCGCGTAGGCCCGGAGCTCTCCATTTAGCGCAGGGGCCTGCGGGCGCGGGTTGTTTGTCTTTTCGGCTTTAGATCCCATGAGGAGTGAACAGCGGCCGCCGCTCTGGCAGAGTGAGGTTGCATCTAAACACTCGCTCAGGAGGAGCAGTTTATGGAACCTGCATCCATTCAACCGACCGCTGTCCGCATCGATCTTGGCGCAATTTTTGTGTCATTGGAACTGAGCCGATCGA
>NZ_LT009719.1:660-51255 GCF_900013495.1 Agrobacterium genomosp. 2 str. CFBP 5494 | reverse complement strand
GCCTGATCACTCCTGGCGGATCCAGGTGAGCGAACCGCCTCGAAGTCGGGCTTCAAATGCCGCGCTTTAGATTGGTCCCGTTCTCCTGAGCCTTGCCGCTACGCAAGCGGGATAATGGTGCTGCCGGACAAAACGGCGACCGTATGTGAGTTTGAACCGGTGAAGGAAACGTGCCGCGTCAAGCAAGGTGGCTCAGACCATGGGTTCGATACGAAATCGAAGGGGCACGCTATGAAACGATGATTGCTCTTGACGACGAAATCCTCATGTGAGCTTTGAGAGCGGTTCTTGAAGCGCCAGGACTCGTTTCCGGTTTCCACGATCTCACAGTGATGGGTCAGGCGGTCTGGGAGAGCCGTCGTCATCTTTGCATCGCCGAACACCGACGGCCATTCTCCGAAAGCGAGGTTGGTGGTGACGATGATCGAGGTGCGCTCGTAGAGCCTGCTGATCAGGTGGAAGAGGAGCTGGCCGCCGGCCTGAGCGAATGGGAGGTAGCCGAGTTCGTCCATGATGACGAAGTCGAGCCTGGTGATGAAGTCGGCCAGCCGCCCCTGCTTTCCGCTACGTGCCTCCGTCTCAAGCCGATTGACGAGGTCGACGACGTTGAAGAAGCGGCCGCGTGCTCCGTTGCGGATCAGAGCACGAGCAAGGACGATGGACAAGTGGGACTTCCCCGTGCCGGTTCCGCCGACCAGAACGATATTGTGCTGCTCGGCGAGGAAGGCTCCTGTCGCAAGCTGGCGCACGAGCCCTTCGTTGACCGGCGTGTCGGTGAAGTCGAAGTCGTCGATGTCCTTTTCCAGCGGCAGCTTGGCGACGGTGATCTGGTATTTGATGGAGCGTGCTTGCTTCTCGGCGATCTCCGACTGTAGCAGGTCACCCACGATGCGCGGCGGTTCGTGCTGCCGCTTGATGCCGGAGGCCATGATCTCGTCATAAGCGCTGCGCATGCCGAACAGCTTCAGCGTGCCCATCATGTCGAGGATTTGGGATCGTTCCATATCAGCTTGCCCTCCTGAGGCTGTCGTAACGCGCGCAATCGGCCAGAGGCTCGTGGGTCAGGCGAAGCGCATCGGGAATGGAAAGGACGGCGGCCGGCTGCGGATCACGCTTGCGGGCCAGGATGTTGATGATGACGGCAGCCGAGAACACGCCCTGATCGAGCGCCTCCTGGCAGGCCGCTTCGACGGCGGGGAGCCCGTCCAGGCCCACACATTCGAGGATCGACACCATCTGCCGGTCGCCGTCATGCATGGACTTCAGCCGGCGGCGCACCTTCTCCATGGCGGCGGGCAAAACCCAGTCGTGGAATGGCGCACCGTTGCGCAGTGCTCCCGGCTTGCGGGTCAGGACCGGCACGTAATGCCAGGGATTATAGATCGTCTCGCCACGGCCGAAGCAGCGATCGTGTTGGCCGATCTCCACGCCATCCTGCCGGATGACGATGCGATCTGCATAGGCATGTATATCGGCCGGGCGGCCGACTGCCGTGGATAGCACCGAGTATTTGTTGTTGTCGAAACGCACGAGGCAGGTCTTGCCGATCGAGGCCTGCACCGCGTGGAAGCCGTCGAACTTGCCGGGATAGCCGACCAGGTGCGGCCGTTCCCCATCGAACACCTCCCAGATCGTGCGCTCCGTTTGATCGACATGCTTATGGGCGCGGGCATAGCTGATGCACTTGTCCAGCAACCAGCCATTCAGTTCATCGTAGGACTTGAAGCGCAGCCGTGGCGTGAAGAAGCGTTCCCGCACCAGGTTGACCTGGTTCTCGACCTGGCCCTTCTCCCACCCCGACGCCGGCGTGCAGGCCACCGGCTCGATCAGGTAATGTGCATAGCGGCAATCAAGGTGAGATTCGTATTGCCTCATCGAAGAATGCTCCCGAACGGATAGCATATTGCCTCACCAGAATGCTCCCTATGCCCTGCTGAGCTCTGGTTGTTGTTCATCTTCGCCAGGCTCGTTTCCGAATATCATTCTATGCGCGCGATCGCGACGCCAACCTTTCACCCGTCGTTGCACCGTACGGATTAGTCCATCAGGATACTCGCCGGGATAAATGCTTTGAAGTCGCTCTAGTAGCTCGCGGCCGGTTCTCCATGGCTCTGCTTCAAACCAACTGTAAAGATCATTCGTGACGTTAACCAGCGGGTCAGGCCGCCGTCGCTCGCGTTTTAGTTTTGGCTTTGCTTTCGCGGTCGGACGAACTTCGCCCTCCGTCCACGCGATACGCAGGCTTCGTAAAAAGCTCTCGATATCAGGAACTTCGCTTAAGGGTGTTCCCTGATGCACAATGTCGGCAAGCCGCTGTTGTCCTGCACGAATGTTTCGGAGAAGCGTTACAGGATCGAGTTGTTCGCTCATGCGCACCAAGCGGTCGCGTACCTCCAGTCCCGTCCTTGCATCCGACAAAATCCGTTGATGTGGCGTCGCGGGAGAAGAGTAGAGCTTCTTGACCATCGCTCCGTTTCGCTGCTTTTCGAGCAACTTAAACGACGGCTGAAAGAAGTTCACGAACAAGCGCACCGAACGATAAAGCTCTGCAAGTGTTGCCGCAGCTTCAACTCCCTCATACCGATGATAGCCAACAATGCGGCGGACGACCGATCCGTTTTTCTGCTCCACATAAGCCTGATCATTTTTACGATATGGCCTACAGCGAGTGAATTCTATATCTGAATCAATACAGTAGTCCCTGATTGTCTCGTTGATGAATACGCTATCATTGTCCGTATCAAAGCCAAGCAACGGGAAGGGCATTACGCGGCGAAGCTCGGTCAAAACTTCCGTCAAAAGCTTCTGTTCGCGAACAAGCAGAGGGGCGCATTCGGTCCAACCGGTCGCAATATCTGTAAGGACAAGAGTTTGAATAAAGCTGCCGCGTGCGTTGGGACCGGAGTGCGACACCAGATCGGCCTCGATGAAGCCAGGTGCGGGATCACCCCAGTCGGAGAATTTTCGAATTGGGATACTCCGCTTCAATGCTGATGAAGCAACGGAACGTCGGCGTCGACGGCCGCCTGCTGTTTCTCGCACGCTTTTCAATGCACGGTCGATGGTAGCCGCACTCATCTGTAGCAGAAGTGTGCGGACCTGATCGTCTAACCTCAAATGGCTATGTTGTTCCATCGATGAGATCAAAATTGGCAGCAAGGGCTTCAATCGCTTGCCACAGATGCGGTCGGAGGCTTCCCACAAAACAATAAGAGCCTGTCGGGTCGCCTCGTCATAAATCTGCGCCCGCGTTCGCGATTGCGGTTGCTTATCCGCCCCCCGCAATAAACGCATCGCGTGTTTGCGATGCATCCCACTAATCGAAACGAACTGATCGAGGATCCGCGATTTTTCCTCCCGCTTTCCGGCCGCATAGCGCTTTGCCAGAGCAGCAACCAATTCCTTCTTCGTCGTCACGCTGATCAGCCTCATCTGATTTGCTCCGCACCCACAAATGCTGGGAGCAAATCAGATGAGGCAACGGCCAACAATCAGGGACATTTCTAGTGAGGCAATGCGGCGTCTCATCCTAATCGCCGCGCTATAGGTCGCGCTTCTCTGCGTCCTCGCCTACAATCTCGCCGTCTATACGGGCCGCAGGATGTGAGAGGCGGCCGTTAAGCCGCCTCCTGCATCTGTTGCTGACGGAAGGCTCGCAGGTAGTCGGCAGCCTCGGCCGCCTGGGCTCGCGGCGATGACGAACGCCTTTCACATTCGCCATTCCTGAGCTGCTGCATTTTATCTTTGCGAACTCCACGTCAGGAAGGTCTCTGGTTTTACGCCATCCGTCCGGGCCTTCTCGATCAGCGGCTTGAGGGTGTCTCTGGTGAAAGCGTCAATTGTCGTGGGGAGTGCCGGACGATCATCGCGAAATTTGACCCTCCCATCGTTAAGAGCCGCTGCGGTGTTCTTGTCATAGACCCACCGATCGAGCGTTCCGAACCTCTCCCGGAATACCGTTTCGACCTCGCGATCGCGCATGTCGACGAAGCGATAGTCTACCTCTCGTCCGACTGCCCGGCCGATGATCGCGGCGATTTCGGCCATCGTGTAATCGATGCCCAGTTGCTTCACCGACCGGTGCTCGCCCGTTGGCGCGTCGAACTCGTTCGCCGCGAAATCCGCGATGTCCTGAATGGAAACCCAAGGCGCTTTGACGTCCGGCGCAAGCGTCCAGCCGATCCTATTGTGCCGCACGATAGCGTCGCTCCGCCTCGCCAGGTCCTGCATGAACCATCCGCCCTGCAGATGCACCAGATTGATGTCGCGTAACCGGTTGAGGATCTGATCCAGCATATGGAAACCCTGGAAATGGCCGGTGTTTCCGCTGAGCTCGGACCCCATTGCGGTCAGGCTCACGGCCAGTTTCACCGGAGAGTCCCGAAGAGCGTCGAAGAACCGAAGCGCGACCGCAGGGTAGTGCCCATGAAAGTCCTCCGCCGCCCAAAGAGTTTTGACCATCAGGAACGCAGCGTCAGCGTCGTCGAAGAACCTGCCGAGCTCACCATCCCCTGTGTCAAAGCTGCCAAAGAATGGTTCTGCGCCTTTTGCGACAAGTGCATTGAGGGCAGGCCCTCCTCTTGAAAGAGCTTTGACGGAATGGCCTTTGGCCAAGAGGTTCTCGGTCAGTCTGGCGCCGATCCTGCCGGTCGCACCAACCACGGCGATACGCATGGCTCATCTCCTACAGTTTGCTGAGCCGATTCTTAATGGATTGCTTGATGGGCGAAAGTGGAGATAATGCCATATGATCTCGAAATCAGGCCAACCTTTGATGAAGCCAGCCTGCAGCACCGCCATAGATCTTAGCTTCTCGCATGGGCCGGCGATGGCGTTCAAAGTGGACTTCGCTGACTATGAAGCCGAGCGGCACCAGCATCAGCACCCGCAGGGTCAACTGATCCTCGCGCTCCACGGCGCGGTGACGTGCACCGCGGAAAGCGGGGTCTGGATCGTTCCGCCGGACTGCGGACTCTGGGTTCCCGGCGGCGTTCTTCACAGCAATCAGGTCACGCCCAATGCTCGTCTGACATACCTGTTTGTTGAGCCCGGCGCGGCTGAGCTTCCGGCTGAATGCTGCACGCTTTCGGTATCGCCGATGCTTCGGGAGATGATCCATCGGTTAGCGGACCTACCAGAACGGGATGGGCGCGACGCTCATGTTGGTCGCCTCATGCGGGTCATGCTCGATGAGCTCGCGCTGATGCCGCGTGAAAGGCTGGAGCTGCCAGTCTCTGATCATCCAAAGATCGCCGTGATTGCTGCGGCTCTTTTGGCAGACCCAAGCGACCGGCGTACTCTCGGCCAATGGGCTGAGCATGTAGCAGTCAGTGAACGAACATTGAAGAGGCTTATGATCCAGGAGACCGGATTGAGTTTCGGTCGTTGGCGACGCCAGCTCCATCTCGTCATCGCGTTGCGGGAACTTGCCGGCGGTGCGACGGTCCAACAGGTGGCAGGCGACTTAGGGTATGAATCCACGACCGCCTTCATCGTCATGTTCAGGAAAGCGCTTGGCACCACGCCATCACGCTACTTTGCCGATCGGCTGTTGAGGGCTGGGCAGGCGTGAGACATCGCCATCCGAGGTGTCAGCGGCAGACAATCCTAAGGCTGCCCGAAACCTGAAGACGCCACCCGGTAGAATGTCAGCAACGGCTTGCGGCTGTCGCCAATAGGCGTTGACCGAAGCGGAAGCTGACATTGAGCACTAGCTAGCCATCTACTGGACTCGACGGCTCGGACGGCATGACACCTGGGTTTCGGAGGTCCCGCATCAAGATTGCTTCAACGATGATACCCGCCAGACGGTCGGTACGCGGCGCAAGCGCGGGTTGGTCCGCGAGCCACGCCAGCGCGCCCACAAACGCGAACAGGTCGGTCCCGTCGATATCGTTCCGTGCCAATCCCGCGGCTTGCGCCTGTGCGAGTAGCCGGGCGCCAGCACTGCGCATCGCAACGCAAGATCCATGCAGTGCCGACCTGGGGTCTTCGATGGCGGCGATCATGGACGCCGTAACGCCGCGATAGGCGTGGGCCGCTGCAATCGTCTCGCGCAGCCAGGTCACGAGCGCCTCATCGGGCGCGCTAGATGCCTCCAAATCATCCGCCCGTGCCGCCATGGCATCAAACCCGGTGCGAAGCAGAGCCTCCAGCAAAGCCTCGCGGGTTGGAAAATGGCGGTACATGGTCCCGAAACCGACACCCGCCTGACGGGCGATGTCGCGCATCGACGCGCCTGCCCCATCGCGGGCCACGATCTCGCGCGCGGCGGCGAGAAGCTGATCGTAGTTCTTCCGAGCGTCAGCTCGCATACATCTGCCTTGCTAAACGGGGTGGTGCTCCATATAATCGGAGCGTCAACCCGCTTATAGTAGCGTATCTAGCCCTGAGGAGATAGCGCAATGTCGACCGCGATGATGAAGGCAATTCGACTGCACGAGTTCGGCGGCCCCGATGTGCTGCGATACGAGGATGCGCCGAAGCCTACGCCCAAGGCCGGCGAGGTGCTTATCCGGGTGCATGCGGTTGGCATCAATCCGCCCGACTGGTACCTGCGAGACGGAATGGAGGCTCTTCCTGCGGAGTGGCGGCCTTCCATTCCGCTGCCCGCCATCCCTGGAACCGACGTATCAGGCGTGGTGGAGGCGGTTGGCCCTAGCGAGGAGCCCTTCGCTGTCGGCGACGAAGTCTACAGCATGGTTCGCTTCCCGAGCTTCGGGGAGAGCGCCGCTTATGCCCAATACGTGACCGCACCTGCATCAGAGGTCGCGCGCAAGCCTGTTCGCCTCGATCATGTGCAGGCTGCGGCGGTTCCCATGTCAGCGCTTACTGCGTGGCAGTTCCTGATCGATCGCGGTCACGACGAGCCTAATCCCCTTCAGCCCGAACTTCACCGTCCCGTTCCGCTCCGGGACAAGAAGGTGCTCGTCAATGGCGCTGCCGGCGGGGTCGGGCACTTCGCCGTACAACTGGCCAAGTGGAAGGGGGCATATGTGATCGCGGTCGCTTCGAGCAGGCACGAGGCGTTCGTGCGTGGACTCGGGGCCGATGAGTTTATCGACTACACCAGGACGCCTGCGGAAGAGGTCGTTCGGGATCTCGATCTCGTCGTCGATACACTTGGTGGCCCGTCAACGGGCCGGTTCCTGCGCACCCTGAAGCGCGGTGGTGCGCTGTTTCCAGTGTTTCTGGGCTTCTCGGATCACGAAGAGGCGGCAAGGCTCGGTGTCACCGTATCGACCACCCAAGTCCGCTCCAACGGCGCACAGCTTGCCGAACTGGCACGGCTGTTCGATGCCGGGTCACTTCGCGTCGGGATCGACAGTACGTTTCCACTTCAAGATGCGAGCAAGGCCCACTCCCGGGCTGCGGAGGGGCACATTCAAGGCAAGATCGTCCTGACGGTAAGCTAGGGTCAGGACCCATTGATTTGAATTGACGGCTATGATTCAGACGGGCGGATAGGAGCCCGACTGATGAGTAATTTGTTCTGGCTGACGGAGGAGCAAATGGCCCGTCTTCAGCCCTATTTCCCCAAGAGCCATGGCCGCCAGCGTGTCGATGATCGGCGTGTCCTGAGCGGCATCATTTTCGTCAATCGCAACGGCCTCCGGTGGTGTGATGCGCCGAGGGAATATGGTCCGGCGAAGACCTTGTATAACCGCTGGAAACGCTGGAGCGACAAGGGCATCTTTATCCAGATGATGGAGGGCCTGGCTGTGCCTGAAGCTGCAGAGCGCATGAACATCATGATCGATGCGACCTATCTCAAGGCCCACCGCACAGCTTCCAGCCTGCGGGTAAAAAAGGGGGTGCGGGCCGCCTGATTGGACGCACGAAAGGCGGCATGAACACCAAGCTTCATGCCGTCACGGATGCGAATGGTCGCCCGGTCAGCTTCTTCATTACGGCCGGTCAGATCAGCGATTACACCGGTGCTGCCGCCTTGCTTGATGAACTTCCCAAGGCCAAATGGCTACTGGCCGACCGTGGCTATGATGCCGACTGGTATCGTGACGCTTTACAGGCGAAGGGGATCACCCCCTGCATTCCGGGGCGGAAGTCCCGCAACAAAACCATCAAATACGACAAACGCCGCTACAAACGGCGCAACCGGATCGAGATCATGTTCGGGCGTCTCAAAGACTGGCGGCGTGTCGCTACGCGCTACGACAGATGCCCAATGGTCTTCCTCTCCGCCATCGCTCTCGCTGCAACCGTTATCTTCTGGCTCTGATCAATGAGTCCTGACCCTAGAGACATCCCTATCGTCTATATGAGGTGCAAGCAGTAACGCAATTTCCGTTATCTAAACGTTCAAACTCATTGTGAGCATATAGTTTCCACAGCTTGATAACTTTTCTAATTTCAAGCAAGCCTCTTTGTTTCCACGCAGAACTGAGCCGGTTCGGCCCGATACCAATTCGCCGTCAAGCTACAGCGGCGAAGCGAGCCGGTAGATGGGGGCCACTGGCGTGGCTGCATGCCCAGTATCACGCCCTCAGCTCTGGAGGTAAACGGCACAAGGCGGCAGAGAACCGCAGGAAGGCTTCCGCCTCCTGCCGTTTTTGTTTTCCCAGCGCTGGACCGCGCTTTACCGACACTTCACGCCGCGACAACGCCAGAGGCGAAGCCTATCGGCTATTATTGTGCCGATTAGATGGGCGAGACCCGCGGTTATCCGGCTGAAGCCAGTGCGCCATCGCGGGCGCTGGATCAAGAGCATGACCGATCCTCGTTCAAGCAGACGCAGCCTGGTTCGCAGACCTTCTTTTCTTCTCTTATTGCGATGTGGCGATGCCAGGCGATAGCAGCCTGCCCAGCAACGTTTCGCATCTGGCGTAGGTCCGACGTATACACGTCAACAAACCAAATGCGACGCATAATACCGCCCAGATCGTGCAAAGCCGCTTCGGCCTCGACGCTCGATATACCGGCCTGCCGCCGCGCCGCCTCGATCTCCATAAAAGGTTTGCCGGCTTGCACCGCATCGAAATAGGCGCGATTGGCCTCGATCCCCTGAAGGACACGCTGCTTCACGGAGGCTCCAAAATCGGGCCAGAGCAGAAAGACAGCCAGTAGCGCTGCCGTGCTTCCGACGACATTGTCGAGCATGCGCGCCGAAGCGATGCCGACGCCGGGTTGGAGCATTTCGGTCACGATGACGAACAGCATGGTCAGGAAGACTACGAAAACTGTATAGTTGACCGAGCGTAAGGCGATGGCAACGGCTGCAAGCGCTATGGCTATGCCAGAGAGCGCGAGAGGATTGCTGATGGCGTAAAAAAGGGCGAGCGCGAGCGTTCCGCCAACAAGGCTGCCGAGGATGCGCTCCAGACAACGCGTCCAGGTGACGCGCGCACCGCCTTGCAAAACGACAACCACCGCCATAGCCGCCCAATATGGATAGCCAAGATGAAACACCACTGCCGCGTAATAGACCGCGATCAGGCCCGCCGCCTGGCGCAAAGCTTGCCGCAGCGCAAGTACTGGCAGCCGATGCGGCTGTCTTGCGGATTTTACCTGCGAAACAGCAGCATCCTCGAGTGGCGTCGACACGTCCTTTAGCGCCGCGCGCAGAACAATGGCGCAGCCGACGAAAACGTCGTCCGTCACGCTCTCCTGCAATCGCTGGGATCGTTTCATCGACCGTTTGATTGCGTCCATGCTTCCAGAGCGCAAGGCGGAATTCCACGAAACCAATGCTCTTTTGTATGCTCGCACCACCGCCAGCCGCTCAGCAGATGGCCCCACCCTGTCGATAAAGGCCTGATCGAGCGCTATCAATGCGCCAAACATCGCTTCCCCAGCTTTTAAAGCCCGCTCATAAGGCTCGATTGCGCGGGTTTCGGCGGCGTATCTAGCAAGTAGCCCGCGCAGGCGTTCGATTGCCATGCGTACCGACCGCCGGTGTTCCGCATGTTCGCTGTGCCAACGTTCATCGCGATGCGGTCTTTCACCCAGGGCAGCCAAACTTTCCGCCATGTCCAGCAAGCGCAGGACAACTGCGCCAGTTCCCCGGGACAGGGGTAATAATGGATCGATCCGCCACAGGGCATTTATCAGCAGATAAGCCCATGCAGAGCCCAGAAGAAAAGCCAGAGCCTGCATGAGGGCCTGATCCACGGGGCCGGGAAATCCGACTGCAACAACGGCGACCACTGCCAGCAATGTGCCCAGCGGGCCGCCATAGGCGACACGTCCAGCACCGATCACGCAGACGACAACAAGAAACGGTCCTGCCGCCATTCCGGCGGCTGGCGCCAATGAGGCTAGCCAAGAACCGGTCAACGCGACGACGGCACCGCAGATGACAAAAAATGCAAGGTTGCGGCGACGCAGTCGATCAGGCCCCGGTGCGTCGCACAAGCAAGTCCAGAATGCAGCAAAGACAGCCCAGCCCAGTTTGGCATTCCCCGTGGAAACTGCCAGGATAAGCGGAGCAGCCACCGCCACCGCGGCGCGATAACCCTCGGCAAGATTGAACTGTTCCGGAACAAGGCCGAAAGACCGCAACTCAAGACGGCGTGCCGCCCATCTCAGGAATGCTGTCGCCCGTCGAAGCAAAGGCAACCCCGACCTGAAAATGAAATTGGTCTTCGTCATAATCCTATCCCGCACGTGATGCCGGAGTGTCCAGCCTGGCTTCCTCTTCAGATTCTCGCATATTCGATTCCGAAGAGATTATTCTATTGGTCCTACCATTTATTATTGAACCAATCAACGATGTGTATTATTTGTCGTTAATCAACGGAAATTAGTTTATTGGTATGACCAATAACGGACAACACGAATGCGCAAACCTGAACTTTCCACTCCCGACCTGACTGCTCGGATCGAGGCGATGATCATAGCCGGAAGCCTCGCGCCCGGTGATCGCCTTCCTGCCGAACGGCAACTCGCCGCTGAAATGGGAGCGTCCCGCTCCAAGCTGAGAGAGGCGATTAAACAGTTGGCAAGCAGGGGGGTTGTCATCAGCCGACAGGGCGGTGGCACCTATGTCGCCGCGCCAGAGGAGGTTGAGCCCGTTCGCGCGGTCTTTCAATCTTTGGCGCCACTCGCCCGAAACGAGGCGGGCTATTGGCGGGATGTCATGGAAATCCGCAAATCACTGGAGGGCGATGTCGCTGCCTTTGCCGCCATGCGTGCCGACGCAGAGGATATTGCGCGAATATCGACCGCTTGCGATGCCGTTGGGAAGGCTTTGCTCGCGACGGACCCGCAGGATGCTCCTTTGACGCCTGCGAAACTCGACGTGCGGTTTCATATGGCGATCGCTCAGGCCGCGAAAAACGCCGTCCTCTATCAGATCATGACCGGCCTGGAAACGCTTCTTGCAAGCAGCATGGCCGACAGTCTAACGCACCTCTATCGTCTTCGCGCGGTACCAGCCCAACTCGATGCGCAGCATCGTCGGATCATGTCGGCCATAACGGCAGGGCAGTCCGACGCCGCACGGACAGCGGCCATCGAACATCTCCTTTTCGTCGAAAGCCAACTTGAGAACATCGAACGCGATGCCGCTCGGCAAAAGCGGTCTTCTCATGCGCTTCAACACATCAACCCCATGAAAGAAAAACAGTCATGATCATTTCCTCGACCACGGATTATCGCGAAGCCGCTCGGCGTCGCCTGCCACGCTTTCTGTTTGATTACATCGACGGCGGAGCTTATGCGGAACAAACGATGGGCCGAAACCAGCTGGATCTCCAGGCACTGTCTCTGCGCCAACGCGTGTTGAAGGAGGTCGGCGATGTCGATCTGTCGACGACAGTTTTCAACGAACCCTTCATCCTTCCGGTCGCCCTGGGGCCTGTGGGCCTTACGGGCATGTACGCCCGGCGGGGCGAGGTGCAGGCCGCCCGCGCAGCAGTCTCGCGCGGCATTGCCTTCACAATGTCTTCGGTCTCTGTTTGTCCGATCGAGGAGGTGCAGCCACAGGTCGATCGGCCAATCTGGTTTCAGCTCTATGTCCTGAAAGATCGAGGGTTCATGAAGAATGCTCTGGAACGAGCATGGGCGGCCGGTGTGCGAACGTTGGTTTTCACCGTCGATATGCCCGTGCCCGGCGCCCGCTATCGTGACAATCATTCGGGAATGTCAGGTCCGAATGCGGCGTTTCGGCGCTATCTGCAGGCGGCCATCCACCCATCCTGGGCTATTGAGGTCGGTCTTTTGGGACGCCCACATGATCTCGGCAACGTCTCGGCCTACCTCAAGAAAAAGACCAGTCTTGAAGACTATGTTGGCTGGCTCGGTGCGAACTTCGACCCCTCCATCGGCTGGCATGACCTGCAATGGGTCCGCGACTTCTGGAAGGGTTCGATGGTGCTGAAAGGCATTCTTGATCCTGAGGACGCCCGCGACGCCGTCCGCTTTGGTGCGGACGGGATTGTGGTGTCAAACCATGGTGGCCGCCAGCTTGATGGCGTATTGTCGACCGCGCGGGCGCTGCCGATCGTTGCCGATGCCGTGAAGGGCGACGTGACGCTGCTGGTCGATTCCGGCATCCGTTCCGGCCTTGATGTCGTGCGGATGATAGCGCAAGGCGCTGACGCCGTCCTGCTTGGTCGCGCTTATATTTACGCCCTGGCGGCGGCCGGCGAGAAAGGCGTCGCTCACCTGCTGGACCTTGTTGCAAGCGAGATGCGTGGAGCCATGACGCTCACCGGTGCGCGTTCGATCAAAGATATTTCAACCGACAGCCTGGTTTCTTCCGGCTTGGCTCCTAAGGAGATGTAACATGAGCATGACCATTGCCGATCTTCTGGCACAAACCCTTGCCAATGCAGGCGTTAAGCGCATCTGGGGCGTGACGGGTGACAGTCTTAACGGTCTCAACGATAGTTTGCGGCGGATCGGCAGCATCGACTGGATGCATGTGCGCCATGAGGAAACCGCGGCATTCGCGGCAGGCGCGGAAGCGGCGGTTACGGGTGAGCTTGCTGTTTGCGCGGGAAGCTGCGGCCCCGGAAATCTCCATCTGATCAACGGGCTTTTCGACTGCCACCGCAACCATGTGCCCGTGCTGGCCATTGCCGCGCACATCCCGTCCTCCGAAATCGGGCTGGGCTATTTTCAGGAAACCCATCCGCAGGAACTGTTCCGCGAGTGCAGCCACTTCGTTGAACTGGTCACCAATCCCTTGCAGATGCCGGAAGTGCTGCATAGAGCGATGCGCGCCGCGATCGGACAGCGGGGTGTGGCGGTCATCGTGCTGCCTGGAGACGTTGCGCTTCAACAGGCGCCGGAGAGCGCGAGCGCCGACTGGGCGCCGCTGGCAACCCCGCGTCTGCTTCCCGCCGCACCGGAGATCGAGCGTCTGGCAACACTTCTGAACCAATCGGAAAAGGTGACGATCCTTGCCGGCAGCGGGTGCGCAGGCGCCCATGACAGTGTCGTGGCGCTGGCGGAGCGATTGGCCGCGCCCGTCGTTCATGCCTTGCGCGGCAAGGAGCATGTCGAATGGGACAACCCTTATGACGTCGGAATGACGGGCCTGATCGGCTTTTCGTCCGGTTATCATGCCATGAACAACTGCGACACATTGCTGATGCTGGGCACCGACTTTCCCTACCGCAACTTCTATCCGGAACAGGCGCGGATCGCGCAGATCGACCGCGATCCCGCAGCGCTCGGCAAGCGGGCGCATCTGTCGCTGGGTGTCGTGGGCCATGTCGAGGATACGATCGACGCGCTGCTGCCGCTGATCAAGTCCGGTCGCAGCACTGCGTTTCTCGACTCGGCAAAAGCGCATTACGTCAAGGCGCGCCAGGGCCTGGACGATCTTGCCCAGCCTGCAAAGCCCGGCCAACCCATTCATCCGCAATATCTGACCCGTCTGGTCAGCGAGCTTGCAAACGACGATGCGATCTTCACCGCCGATGTCGGAACGCCGACGGTCTGGGCGGCGCGCTACCTGAAAATGAACGGCAAACGCCGGCTGCTCGGCTCGTTCAATCATGGCTCGATGGCCAATGCGCTCTTGCAGGCGATGGGCGCCCAGGCAGCCGCACCCGATCGTCAGGTTGTCTCGCTGTCGGGAGACGGCGGCTTCACCATGATGATGGGCGATTTCCTCTCGCTGGTTCAGCTCGGCCTGCCGGTGAAGGTCGTCATTTCCAACAACGGCTCGCTTGGCTTCGTTGCGATGGAAATGAAGGCGGGCGGCTATCTCGATACTGGCACGGATTTGAAGAACCCCGACTTCGCTGCGATGGCAGAGGCCATCGGCATAAAAGGTATTCGCGCTGAAAGTTCGGAGAACCTTCCGGGCGCCTTGCAAGAGGCGTTTGCCCATCCCGGCCCGGTTCTGGTCGACGTGCTGACCGCCAAGCAGGAACTGGTCATGCCGCCGAAGATCAAGATCGAACAGGCGAAGGGATTCAGCCTCTACATGCTGAAGGCGATCATCAACGGCCGCGGCAACGAGATCATCGAATTGGCACGGACCAATTTGGGGCGGTGACGATGACGTCAGCGATTACAGCGCGCGACATCGCCTTCGTATTGCGCTGTTCGGCTGCGGCTACCCTCAGTTATGCGTTGGCTTCGAGTTGCGGCCTCGTTCATCCCGTCTGGGCATCGATCTCCGGGATCATTGTGTCCCAGGATACGCTCGATCAGACAAAAAGTGCGGTTCTCTGGCGTTTTGTCGGCACGCTCGTCCGTATTGTCGTCGCTGTCGCTGTGAACTGATGGGGTGGACGCCCCCTCCGGTCGGCATCGGCGTATGATGCTTGCCTAGCGCCATGGTGGCGTTCACGGAGGAAGAGCAGATGACACAGGTGCATATTCTTGCGATCGACCTCGCGAAGCGGAGCTTCCAAGTCTGTGGAACGGATCGCGGCGGGGCGGTTCTATTTAACCGGGTTCTCACGCGAGCCCGGTTAATACAGCTTTTGAACGAGCAGTCGCCGTGCATCGTCGCGATGGAAGCTTGTGCCACCAGCCATTTCTGGGGCCGCTTCGCTCAAAGCTGTGGCCATAATGTGCGGCTAATTCCGCCGATCTATGTGAAGCGGTTCGTCAGACGGCAGAAGAACGACGCAGCCGATGCAGCGGCGATCGCAGAGGCTGCACAACGACCGAACATGCATTATGTCGAGGTCAAGAGCGCGGAACATCAAGCGCGTGCGGTGGCGTTTCGAACGCACCAGTGCTTCGTGCGCCAGCGTACCCAGCTCATCAATGCGTTGCGTGGGCATCTTGGCGAATTCGGGATCATGGTTGC
This sequence comes from Agrobacterium genomosp. 2 str. CFBP 5494, assembly GCF_900013495.1. Taxonomy (NCBI): domain Bacteria; kingdom Pseudomonadati; phylum Pseudomonadota; class Alphaproteobacteria; order Hyphomicrobiales; family Rhizobiaceae; genus Agrobacterium; species Agrobacterium genomosp. 2. The sequence goes on along the minus strand of NZ_LT009719.1, from coordinate 36,020 downwards.
TCAGGGACCCGCCAATCTCACTGCGGTAGTCGGCATTCTCGCCGATGAGACAAATGATCTTCCTGCTGGAGTTAGAGAGATTGGCCAACTTTACCTGGACCAGATTAGTCTGCTGACCGAGAAAATCGACGGGCTGATGCTGAAGCTTCGAGAAGCAACCAAGGCGAATGAAGATATGCGCCGACTTTGCACCGTTCCCGGCGTCGGACCCGTGACCGCCGGAGCGATCCTCGCATTTGCTCCCGATCTTCGCGCATTTAAGAGTGACCGGAATTTTGCTGCCTGGCTCGGCCTTGTACCCCGCCAACATTCGACCGGAGGAAAGACCCGGCTGGGAGGCGTGAGCAAAATGGGGCAAACGGATATCCGTAAATTGCTCATCGTCGGGGCCATGAGCTTGATCCGCTGGATCGTGCGCAAGGGTGTGTTGCCGGACAATTGGCTGGGAGGCGTTCTGGGACGAAAGCCACGAATGGTGGCGGCTGTGGCACTCGCAAACAAGATGGCCCGCATCATTTGGGCGATGATGACGAGGGAGCAGAATTACAGAATGGCATGATCCGCTGTTCTTCTCGAAGACCAAGGCGGTGAATGCTTGGGGCCAAAAGCCCCGGTGGGAAGATCGACTGACGGAACGATGCGGAAAGGACTTCAATGTTCAGAACGGGGTAAACCAGTCCCGGCGCTCGAGCACAAAGCTCTCTGAACCGATGTGGCCTCTGTTCTTCGAACTGCATCCCGGCCCGTGGCTAATCAGGCCACATCAAGAGGCCTGACACACGACCGATAGAATTCCTCGTTCGCAGACTACCGTCAAAAAATCTTCTTGCCAAACCGGGGGCATCCACACACGCCCCGCCGCGATCCGTTCCACAGACTTGGAAGCTCCGCTTCGCGAGGTCGATCGCAAGAATATGCACCTGTGCCATCTGCTCTTCCTCCGTGAACGCCACCATGGCGCTAGGCAAGCATCATACGCCGATGCCGACCGGAGGGGCATCCACCCCATCAGTTCAGTTTGCGCGTGTCGAACCTATTGGAAGTCCGGCCGTAGAAATCGTCGTCAACGATGTTGTGGTGCGCGTGACAGGCGATATTGAGCCGGATCATCTGACCAGTATTCTGCGGACGGTGCGCATCGCCACCATGGAACAAATACAACGCCCTCGGCACCGCCGACATCACCGCCGTTCGCTGAACGCAGAGCGGGAAAGAGTCAGCTCTGGCTGCTGCCGACTAACACAACAACGCCTCTCCGGATGACCGTGTTTTTCCGACTAGGTCAGGACGACGGGCTGGCCGCGTTACCGAGATTTGCCGCGAGGCTGGGCCCGAGGCGATGTTGCGGGATTTCGGGAAGCTTCGTGAACGAGGATAGCCGCGGCGGATCGTTCCCCTCCGATGGGAGCGCCCCAGTGACGTCCAAGACTGTGTTCCCGCATGATGGTCAATGCGCCAGATCCAATGATGAACATCAGGCCGATCATCATCGATATGTCCGGGCGCAGGCCGAAGAGCATATCGTCGAGGATGATCGCCCAGACCATCTGACCGTATTGCGTGGCGCCGACAAGCGTTGCAGGGGCCAAGATCGACGCTCTAGTCGTCAGCAGGTTGGCCAGAGCGGCTAGCAAGCCATAGCCGGCCAACAGAAGAATCTGCTCGCCGTCGGGCATGACGAAGTCGCTGATGCTGAGTGCGCCGCAGATCACGATGGCCCCCATCAGGCCGGCTCCGACAAGAGAGATCTTTTTCTCGCGAACTCCGAGCGCGCGAAACACCACGATCGAGACCGCGCCCCCGAAGCCTGCGAAGATTGCCCCGAGATGTCCTATGGACAACTCGCGAAATCCCGGACGCAGCACGATCAGCACACCGACAAAACCGATCGCGATGGCCAGCCAGCGCTGCATCCCGACTCGTTCCTTCAGGAACAGGATCGACATCATGGTCACGAAGCTCGGTTGCAGGAACATCAGCACCATCGCTTCGGACATCGATAGATGTGTGAAGGCGGTGATCGACCCGATGACGCCCGCCGGATAGGCGAAAAACCGCACGAGCCAGAGCCTGCGATCAACAGTGCTGAAAACATCGTGCAATCTGTCGCCGGGCGACAGGAGGAATGGCAGCACGAGGCAACCGAAAATCGCGCCGATAAAGGCCGATTGCATCGGCGGAATCGCTCCTGCGATCAGCTTTACGCTCGCGTCGCTGAGCGAGAAGATGGCAAACGCGGCGAACCCGAGCGCCACACCGGAAGTCGTCTTGTCAATCATGTGCCCTGTTTCCTTCCCAGAATCGGGGCGGTCCGCCCCGATCCGGTTTCACGCGATCCCGATCAGATGGGATCGGTCAGTTCGCCGAGCCTGTCGGTCAGCTTCATGTTCTCCGCGTAACCCACCGGACAGCAGATGACCGAAACGCCATCCTCGGCGAGAGCTTTCTGCAGTGTGGGCAACAGATCTGCCGCTTGCTCGATGCGATACCCCTTGGCCCCGAAGCTTTCAGCGTATTTCACAAAATCCGGGTTGCCGAAGTCGACGTCGCGATGATGGCCCAGTTCAAGGTCCATTTTCCACTTGATCAGGCCATAGGCCTTGTCTTCCCAGATCAGCACCTTCAGCGGGATCTTTTCCCGCACGGCCGTTTCGATTTCTTGCGAGTTCATCATGAAGCTGCCGTCGCCCATCGCGGCAAGAACCTTGCGCTCAGGCCTTGCCAGCTTGGCCCCGATCGCGCCGGGCAGCGAGAAGGCCATCGTCGACAGCCCGTTCGAAATGATGCAGCTGAGCGGGGAGTAGGCCGGATAGAGCCGTGCCATCCACATCTTGATGGCCCCGGTATCAACCAGTACGATGTCGTCGTCCGCTATGGCCTTGCGGATGTCGCAGATGACGCGCTGCGGCTTCAGCGGATAGCTGTCGTCGTCTGCATGGCTGTTCAGCTCATCGTCGCGAAGGGCCCGGATGGGGGCGTCCATGCGGGCAGCGTTCAGGGGGCTGCGCCGGAACTCGCCCAGCAGGGCGTCGAGGCTGCGGGAAATGTCGGCCTCGACCGCGACCGAGATCGGATAGCAGGCATCCGTATCCTCGGCGAAGCAATGGATGTGGATGACCTTCTTGTCCTTGTGGGGATTGACCCGGACGGGGGCGAACTCCTGAAGCTCGTAGCCGATGGCAAGGATGACATCGGCATGGTCGAAGGCGAAATTTTCATAGTCGTGACGCATGAAGCCCACGACGCCAAGCGCGTTCGGGTTGCGATCGGACACGACGCCCTTTCCCATGAAGGTCGTGGCGACGGGAATCCCGAGCAGATCGACCAGCTCGGTCAGCTTATCGCTCGCCCCCGCACGCGCCACGCCGTGACCGGCAAGGATGATCGGGCTTTTGGCTGCACGCAACAGCGAGACGGCCAGCGCGAGCTGTTCGGGGTCGGGACCAGCCGCATGTTTCGGCCGCGATGGCAGCGGAACGGCATCAGCGGGAACCTCGGCCCCCTCGATATCCTGCGGGATCGCCAGATAAACCGCGCCGGGCCGCTCCGACTGCGCCATGTCGAAGGCCTTGCGCATCATTTCCGGTGCCGCCGCGGGGGTCAGCATGGTCGAGGCCCATTTCGTCACCGGGCGAAACATTGCTTCCAGGTCGATGATCTGGTGCGATTCCTTGTAGATCCGGTTCAGTCCCACCTGAGCCGAGATCGCGACGAGAGGGGTAGAGTCGGTCTGCGCGTCGGCCACCCCAAGCAGCAGATTGATCGCCCCTGGCCCGAGCGTCGCGGTGCAGACCCCCGCCTTGCCGGTTAGGCGCCCGTAAATGTCGGCCATGAAGGCCGCGCCCTGCTCGTGCCGGGTAAGGATGAAGCGAACCTTCGAACCGGCAGTGGCGTCGACAAGCTGGATGTTTTCCTCGCCGGGAATGCCGAACATGTAGTCCACGCCTTCGGCTTCGAGGCAGCTGACAACCAGCTGGGCCACCGTTTTTCTTTCTTGTCCCATTTCCAACTCCTTTGGTTGATGTTCGGGATCAGTTGGTCAGCCAGATGAACATGCCCATGGTGAACACGGACAGGATCGTGCTGAAGAACAGGATCGAGGCCATTTCCTGCTCTGCCGTCTGATATTGAACGGCAAGAATGACCGCGATGGAGGCGGTGGGAATGGCCAGCGTCAGGACGGATTCGCGTGTTAGGTCGGGTGCGGCCCCCAGCAGCATCAGGCCGGCCAGCATCATGCCCGGAATGACGAGGTTGCGCGCCGCGACCGCCAGAACCACCGGGAGACTGATGGAGACCCTGCGCGAGAACAGCACGATGCCCGAAGCGAACAGCGCGACGCCCCCCGTCGCCCGGCCCAGAAGGTTCAGCGAATCCGCGATCTCGGCGGGAAACCTGATGTTCATGGCGATCAGCGCGAGCGCCAGCAGCGGCGCCCAGACCACGGGTTCCTTCAGGGCATGCACGATGTGGTCTCCAAGACCTTGGGACGCGGTGCCCGTCGTGCCTCCGACTGCGGCGGCGCGGGTGCTGGCCATCCCATAGGAAAGCAACATTAGCGTCAGCGGCACCTGGATCAGGTTCATCACAAGGCTCGCGACCGAAATCGGCACCGCGCTTTGTGTGCCGAACAGGTGGCCGAGCACCGTGACGCCGACAAAGGGCACCGCAGGCCCGGAAATCGCCAGCGCCAGCAGCGCCGCCGTCATCGTATCGCGGTGAAAGACATAGCGGCACAGCAGATTGACGATGCCGTAAGCACCTGCCATGCCGACAAGGATCGAGAGAGCCAGCGGTCCCTGCGACAGAATCTGAGTGCGGTCCATTCCGACCATCCCGGCAAAGAGGCTGAGCGGCAGGGCGTAAAGCATGACCATCCGATTCAGGATCGTCGCCTGCTTTGCATCGAAATCGTGGTGCCAGCCGGCCAAGAAGCCCACGGCTAAGGTCACGACGATGGGCAACAGCGCCCCGATAACGGTCTCTATCATTTTGTCATCCTCTTTCCATTCGATCCGGGCAATCCTGCTTCTTCACCACCCATGGGTAGAAGACGCGCAGGGTGCGGGGAAGACGGAAAACAACTGTGGCTTTCCTCTGCGCTCGCGCTCGCGAGCAGGCGGTTCTAAAGGTATCTGCATTATGTGTTGCCCGTTGTTAGCTAAGCGAATGACAGTCATGGACAGACGAATGGCGGGTTTCAAAGCTCATCCGGGCAAAAGCGCGATCAGAGGGGCTGCCAGCACATTCAGAAGCCCGACAGAACCGTGACAAGCCCGGCGACGGCGCCTCGGTTGTGCCGATCGGATGAGCGCGGGCCGTTCCCGCACCATGCGCACCCAACCCGAACAGAGAACCGCGCGCCGGTGCAGTGGCAACGCGGAATCTCGCGAGGATCAGGTCGCCCAGCACCGCACCGGCAATACCTGTAATGACGACGAAGACTGCAGTCAGATTTGGAATGCCGCCGATCTCGTCCGAGACCTCCATCGCGAATGGGGTGCTGACCGACGGTGGAAGCAGGCTGAGACGAATCGCCCCGTCGAGCCCGACTAAAGTTGCGAGCCCCCGACTCGACAGGATCGACACGAGGCTTCCCACCAGCATACCGGCCAGAAGCACGGGCCAATAGCGTAGGATCAAGGCGCGCTGCTCATAGATCGGGACGGCGAAGGCCACAGTCGCCGGACCCAGCAACAGGATCAGCCAATGCGTACCCTCAATATAGTCGCGATAGGTTTCGTTAAACGACACCAACACGAGCATCAGCAAAAGCGAAGTGATTGCGAGGGGCATCAACCACCAGCGGGACCAGCGTCGGTAGATACGTTTTGTCAGCCAGTAAAACCCTATGGTCAAGCTCGACCAGAGCAAGATATGCAAAAGGGCCTCAGACACGGTCCTCGTTCCCCTCGAGGTCCAGATATTTCCAGCAGCGATCGACGATGGCGAGCATCACCAGCACGGTGCTGAGAAGGATTACAAACAGGATTTTCACCTCGGTCAGGCCGAACAGTTCGGGGTGATCCAGCACCGCCAGAACCGCCGGAACAAAGAACAACAGCATATCCGAGGGAAACCATCCTGCGCCGCGCCGCATGCTGAGGGTGCTGACGCGCCGCATGGCCAGCAGCAGAAGCAGCAGGCCAAGCCCAATAATCCCGCCCGGCAGAGGGATGCTGCCAACGCGCGTGGCCGCCTCGCCCAGAAGCCAGAAGCCGAAGACGACCAGCGTCTGTGCGGCGGGGTGGTGGTGCAGAAATCGGGCGGTGCGGTGGCGTGATGTCATGGCGATATCCTTTGCAGCGAGGATAGGGTAGAACTTTCCATTCATAAAATGAATTGATCGAATAAAGTGTATTCCAATGGGGACTTATGATGGATTTTCGGCCGTTGCGTGCTTTTGTCGAGGTTGTGCGCCAAGGGGGTTTTTCCAGCGCTGCGAAGGCGGTTTTCGCCACCCAGTCCACCGTCAGCAAGGCGGTGAAGCAGTTGGAGGACGAGATCGGTCTGCCACTACTGGACCGTATTGGCCATCGCAGCGTGATGACCCCGGCGGGTGAGGTGGTCTATCGCCGGGGGTTGAAACTGCTGGCAGATCGCGACGATCTGTTGGCCGAACTCGACGAGATCCGGGGTGTGCGACGTGGTTCGCTGCGCCTCGGGCTGCCGCCGGTAGGCAGCAGCACGGTCTTTGCGCCACTTTTCGCTATTTATCGCCAGCGTTATCCCGGGATCGAGGTGCGGTTGACCGAATATGGCAGCGATCAACTTGGATCGGTGTTGCGCGCGGGCGAGATCGATTTTGCCGGGGCGCTCCTGCCGGTTTCCGAGGAATTTGAGTTCCAGCCGGTACGTCGCGAACCTATTGTTTTGTTGCCCTTCTGCCGCCGCGGCATCCGCTGGAGGGGAGTGCTTCCGTCTCTATGTTGGACCTGAAGGAAACACCCTTCATCCTGTTCGACTCTGGCTTTGCGCTGCATCGGATGGTTCTGGACGCCTGCAAACGGGCGGGGTTCGACCCCGACGTGGTGGCCCGGAGCGGACAGACAGATTTCATGGTGGAGCTTGTGAGCGCGGGAGTGGGCGTCGCTTTTCTGCCCCGGATGATCGCCGCCCAGCATCAGCTGCGGGGGCTGCATTACGTCGCTCTTGGGGAGCCAGACGCCGAATGGAACATGGCGATGGTCTGGCGACGCGGAGCCTGGCTGCCGCCCGCGGCACAGGCCTGGCTGAATCTGGTACGCGAGATTCACGGTGGCGCTCCCATCTCTGAGCAGTCATGATTGGAATAGAAAGAAGTCAATCAATTCATTTTTGAAATTGATTTCGAAGGCGTAAGATGCGCAACGACACAAACGCGGATCGGATATGAAGGAATTTTCCCGCGTTTGGCGAAGGGATCTGGTGCCATACACTGCATCGGGAACGTGCATTGAGCCGGCGAAAGCCCGCTTCTGGGAGACGCGAGAGATGAGCGGACCGAATTACAGAGCCACGTCGGCAGCCGACCGGAAGAGGGTCTTGCAGGAGGTGCAGCCCGGGCTTCTCGGATTGATGGATGGCTCGGTCTCGACGCTCGCCCCGATTTTCGCGGCGGCGGGAGCGACGGGCAAGCCATTCAGCGCCTTTCTGGTGGGACTTGCGGCATCGCTCGGCGCAGCGATCAGCATGGGACTGGCCGAGGCGCTGTCGGATGACGGCGCAATTTCGGGGCGCGGCAGTCCGGTCAGGCGCGGTATGATTACCGGCCTGTCCACGGGGATCGGCGGGATGCTGCATACATTGCCGTTCCTGATCCCTGATATGACTACCGCGCTGCGACTGGCCTATCTGGTCGTGGCCGTCGAGCTGATCGCCATCGCCTGGATCCGCTACCGTTTCATGGGCGGCAGGCTCGTCCAGACGATCGTTCAGGTGGTGATCGGCGGTGCCATCGTCTTCGGCATCGGCGTCGCTCTGGGCAAGATCGGGGCCAGTTGATCCGACCATATGTTCGCGAGGAACGGATTTCGGGAAATCAAGGAGCATGACATGGCAAAAATCCCCGAGCTGCGTCTGGCCGACGGTATCGGGCTGCCGGCAGTGGGTTTCGGAGCATGGAGCCTGAATGGTGAAAGCGGTGTCGGGGCGATGGTATCCGCGATCCGGCAGGGCTACCGGCTGATCGATTCTGCCTTTAACTACGAGAATGAAGGGGCCGTGGGCGAGGCGATTCGTCGCGCCGGCGTGCCGCGCGAAAGCCTGCGTGTCACATCGAAGCTGCCAGGGTAGCGAGTTTCGGCACTTTCTGCCTGATCTGGTCGGCGACATTACGCCATTGGGTGCTTGCAGCCGCCGGAGTATCCTGGGCAAACGCCGTGGCGATGAAGGCAGAGACGACACGGCGTCCGCTCTTCCCGGCATGGGCAAGCGCATTGCGCATAAAGTGGACCCGGCACCTCTGCCATGTGGCGGACAGCACCTTCGACACCGCTGCCTTGATGCCCTCATGCGCATCGGAGACAGCAAGCTTCACGCCGCGCAGGCCTCGCCTGGTCAGCTTGCGCAGGAACTCAGTCCAGATCGCTTCTGCTTCTGAAGTGCCGATCTCCATGCCGAGCACCTCGCGTCGACCGTCGGTGTTGACGCCGACAGCGATGATGACAGCGACAGAGACGATGCGTCCGCCGCGACGAACCTTCAGATAGGTGGCATCGATCCAGAGGTATGGCCACTCGCCCTCGATAGGACGGTCGAGGAAGGCCTTCACCTTCTCGTCGATCTCCTCGCAGAGCCGCGATACCTGGCTCTTGGAGATGCCGCTCATGCCCATGGCCTTGACGAGATCATCTACGGATCGGGTCGAAACGCCTTGGATGTAAGCCTCCTGAATGACCGCCGTCAGAGCCTTCTCCGCCATCCGGCGCGGCTCCAGGAAACTCGGGAAGTAGCTGCCTGTGCGAAGCTTGGGAATGCGCAGCTCGACGGTCCCTGCTCGTGTCTCCCAGTCTCGATCGCGGTAGCCGTTGCGCTGGGCAAGTCGAAAGCCGTTCTTCTCGCCATATCCCGCGCCAGTCTTCGCCCCGACTTCCAGTGCCATCAACTTCTCGGCAGCAAAGCCGATCATATCCCGGAGCAAATCGGCGTCGGCACTCTTCTCAACGAGTGAGCGCAGGTTCATCATATCGTCGGTCATCGGTGGTGTCCTTCAGGTTGGATCTAAGCAACCCGACCCTACCGGAAATCACCGATGGCTATGAAATCCAGCTACACCACGCGCTGGGACACGATCTGTCGGGACGCTCAGCCAGTACGTCACAGCAGCCTTAATGTCTTCGTCGGAGAGTACCTCGTCATCATCCTCTTCGGCCATGCGGAAAAGTCCTTCAGTTGCAAGATAAAGATGCGCCGCTCGAGCCCTGGCTGTTCTTCGCACGGTGGTTTTTAAAGATCGGTATATCTCCTTCAGACCGATGCGCTTTTGTAGCGCGGAAGGAACGCGCCTCCGGAACACGAATGAATCCGCTTCCCGCCGCAGGTGGTTTGACATCGCCAGCGCCCTTTGTGGGGGTGCAATGTGGGGTAATTCCGCACACTGGCGAGAGGAGGTAACTAATCGAATTACAAGGAGGAAAGTGGCTGTGGAGCCTGGATTCGACCCACGAGACCCTTGCAGGTATGCTGCATTCCGGTGCGTTTTTCACCTCTCGGCAGGAATGGACTGCGAGGCTTGCGCAGGCGTTTTTAACAAGGGGGAAGCAGCGTGACATTTCCATGCTGCCGACTATTGCCGACGTGCAGCATCAGGGTTCCACATTTGCGATAACTGCACTTTGCACCCTGACTTTCGCGTCGATGACCCCCTGAGCTCACATTGCAGTCATACGCTCCAAAGCTGCCGGGATTGTTGCAGCGATGAGGTTCTTAGATAATCGTTATCGGCTCAATCCAAGCCCCTGTGACCGGTTCATTTGCTGTTTCAGCGTATGGTCATAGCTCATCTCGGCCATATGCGTTCGGTTCACAATACGGGCGATCGTCTTGATCTGCTCGGCGTGCTTCGCGAGCTCCGGACGTGCCTCCAGCTCCTCGGCGAACCTGCGAGGATCGGAACTACCAAACCGCCGCGTGAGCGCTTCGGCCACCAGCTTTGCCTCATCAAGCGCGGCCCGGCCCTCAGGCGACGATCGCAGCTCTTTGATGAACTTGCTTCGCCTCTCGACCGGCATCTTCTCCACCTGGGCAATGATTTCGGCGCTACGCGAGGTGAGGCCGGGAACCTCGATCACATCACGCTGTTCACGCTGCCATTGTTCGCTCTGACGTTCTTCGCCAAGCCTGCGCTCCCATGCCTCGGAGACATAGCCGATATGGGCAGAGAGTGACCTTGCATATTGCAACGCCTCCTTCCGTTCCTTGCTGTTGCCGAACAGACCTGACTTGCCGCGCAGCTCCCCGAACCGCTCTGGTTGCTCTGCCATGGCCTTCGCCATGATCTTGCCGCTGCCTTCCTTCTCGGTCATCGCGGTGCGCAGTCTTGCGGCAACTTCTGCCGGATCACGGAACACGTGCCGCACGAGAGATTCGACTACATCGAATTGCTGATCGATGACGGACATCGCCCTTTGCTGCGCCACCTCTTCGATGCTGCGTTGGTATCGGGTGATGGCTGGCACAAGCGGCGCTGGCTTACCGGGTTCCAGAGACCTTTGCTGGCCTCCAGCTTCTGTTGGGGCAGGGAGGGTCCTGTCTTGCGACATGAGGTCGGACCACCGGATGCGGCGATATCCTTTATTCTCGTCTGTCCGCTCGTCGCGCCGTCCGTCATCGATATTTCGGGCGAACGGATTACGAGGATCTTCGCGACGAACAGGAGCGGCCAGATCGCCGGCAGGTTCCTCGTAAACCTGCTGACGCTCTGATGGCCGGCCCTGCTGCTCCCGCTGCAGATGGGCCGCACGGGACAAAACGTCTTGACGCGCATTTTGGCCGGAAGCAAGTTCGATCTCGCTCCTGACCCCAAACTCTTGCCCGATCCCTTGGTCGCTTGCGATCCCGCGCCGCTCGGCAAAGTCCCTGACATAGTCCAGCGTGGTTTCCTTCGCGCCGGAACGCGACAGGCGGCTTGTCAGCTTCTGATAGGCCAGTTCATCACCCTTGACGACACGCCATGCATTGCGCTCGGCCTTTGTGCCGTCCGGAAGCGAGACAGGCGTGGCGCCTTCATGCTGGAGGAAAATCCTGTCTCCGATTTTTGGCGATACCTCTCGCATGGCCCGCTTGAGATCGACGCCCCACGCCGTGCGCTGATCGCCCTTGTCATTCTCCAGCGTCACAAAATAGCTGTCGCGTGATTGCGGATTATGCTCGTAGGGCGCAACGCCGTGATCAACCAGCCGGCCCGCATTACTGAACTCCGTGATGTCGGCATAGAGCTGCACGCTGTCGCGATGCCTGGTCATGGCGACATAGGCCAGATGCCGGTCCATGGTGCTGGACGCCAGCACAAAGGCGCGATCGACCGTCGCTCCCTGGTTTTTATGGATCGTCGTCGCATAACCGTGGTCGATCGCCTGGTAGCTATCCGTGGCAATGCTGACACTGTCGCCGCCTCGACCATCGAGCCGGGCGATGATCTTATTCGGCTCGACATGCTCGACCGTGCCAAGCATGCCGTTTTTGACGCCGAGGTCGCGGTTGTTTTCGAGGAAGATGATCCGATCGCCGGCGGCGAAGGCGCGTTTGCCGGTACTGGTCTGGAAGGTGAGTTCTCCAACATTCTCACTGTTCCTACGGTCCTCAACATCCCCACGGTCTCCACGATCCGCACCGGCATTCTGCCCGTGGCCGCGCTCGAGCCTTTGTCGGTTTTGAAGCTCGGAACGGATGGCGGCATTGAGGGTGCGCACATCGGCGCGGCGATGCGCCATGGCAACCCGGCTGCCATCGGCACGCCGCTCACTATCGGCAACATAATCACGCACGATCTGCACCATCGCCGCGTTGCGGCTTTCTGCAAAGTGGATGTTGCCGTGATCGCGATAGGCAGCCAAGCCCTCGGCCGTCTTGTGGGTTGCAAAGGCAACCGATGCTTCTCGCTGCCAATCATGGCGCTGGCGGCGAATGCCGGAAAGCTCGACGTGACCGATCTGCTCGGCGATCGCCCTGAAGGGTGCACCGGCCCCGATTGCCTGCAGTTGCTCATGGTCGCCGACAAGAACAATCTTTGCACCGCGCGCTTCGGCCTCGCCGATAAAGCGGGCAAGCTGGCGGCTGCCAGCCATGCCAGCCTCGTCGATGACGAACACGTCGCTGCTGCCGATCAGATCCCGGCCATGGTCCCAACTGTAAGACCATGACGCCAGAGTGCGGCTCTCGATACCGGAACTTTCCTCAAGCCCCTCGGCCGCCTTTCCGGCAAGCGCCGCGCCATGGACCTGATAGCCGTGAGCCTCCCAGGCCTCGCGCGCGGCTGCGAGCATGGTGGACTTTCCCGCACCTGCAAACCCGACCACGGCCGCAATGCGTTCTCGCCCGGTAATATGCTCGATCGCCTGACGCTGTTCGGCCGACAATCCCGCAGACGGATCGCTCGCAGCCGACGGTCCGCCAGAACTTCTCCGAAGAGAGCGATCCTGCCTCTCCATGGCGCGCTCGACATGGCGCGGATCGACATCGTGGGACTGCGCCTGATGCAGCCGCTCCGCCGATCGCGCCATGGCGAGTTCGAGATCGATCATCTCCCGCGTCGAATAGCGCGCATTGGAGACGTCGCCTGTCTCTGGATCGATGCGCTCAGCCTGGAGTTCCACCAGCGCTGGTGATGCCATCACAGCGGCAAAGGCGTTCCGGAACATTTGGGCGTCATCGTTGATATAGCGATGCAAGGTTTTGGCAATATCGTGCCGGTCGAATACGCTCTTCTCGTTGCTGATCAGCGTCAGAACCTGTTCCGGTTTTTGCCGGATCAGTTCGGCATTTCGCCGTGCTGCCTCGTCATCCAGCCGGCCGCGCTCGACCGTCAATCCTTGCTGCTGCATCTGCGAGGCATGCACGCCCATATGTTCCGTCGGCGACAACTCAAGACCACGCTCCATGTGTGAGCGATGATCGATGCGAACGTCCAGGCCTTCGCGCTGAAGCTGACGGTTGGCAATGCCTTCCCATGCCTGCCGGATATCGCGAAGCTGCATGTCGGTTGTCGCCATACCATTTGCCAGCAGCCGTGCGTTCTTGTGCTCAAGATAAGTTTTCTCGCCAAGGCCGGTTCTGCCAACCTGCCGCGTCGTCATCAATACATGCGCATGGTGGTTCCTGATATCGCCATGCTCGCTTGGCGAATGGATGGCAAAATCCACGGCCGCGCCATAGCGGTTTGCCAGATCCTGGGCGAAGGCGCGTGCAGCGTTCAGCCGCCCTTCCGGCGACAGCTCATGCGGAAGCGCGATTTCGAATTCGCGGGCGACGCGGGCATCTTTTCGCTTTTCTGCAAACTCGGCAGCGTTCCACAAAGCCGAACGATCCAGAGCCCAATCGGCAGAAAGATCGTCCGGCAGCACGATCTCGATATGCTCGACACCCTCTTTGCGGGTGAAGTCATGCACAAGGCCATCGCGGTGATTGGTGAGGAGAACCGCACAACGATAGGCGGCGGATGCGACGGCACTGCGACCGGATGAGCGTGAGACAGGTTTGGTGCTGAGATGATAAATCGCCAACCGAAATCTCCGATCCGCAAACGGGGAAATTCAGCGCTCTGATGCGCGGCAAGTCGTAAGTGCGCCCTTGTCTGTTTACCGGTGGCGACGCTAGCAACATCGAACAGGCATTTCGACTGCTAAAAGTGGTCAGCAAAATTCAACCTGAGATAATGAACCCTTCAATGTTCGCTATTGAGGACGGCCGGTATTCCAATACCATTGGCATCAATCAGAGATGGCTGGGCAAGATCGGATGTGCATTGTCCGGGAAGACAGGCATTTGCCTGGCGGCTATCAAAACCGGAGTTCGAGCGAGCTCTGGTTTCGCCCATACGGGACACCGTGGATCAGCGGAGCAGACATGAAGACCAGATTTGAGTTTTGCCGGACCGTAAGCAACGCGAGCCTGTCCGCATCGCCGGAATTATTCAGAAAAAATTTGCTGATCTGGTGGCGCGCTCGGCGTCTGACGCCAGGCCGGATGGGCGGATTTTCAAAATCATTCTGTTCGGTCTTGGGTGAAAATCTCATCTGCCCGGGTGACGGCGGCATCATGAACCATATGGTTTGAACTCCTCTCACAATCGCTATGTCGATCTCCCCGTAGAAACTGGTCTGTCTTCCAGGAGCAAAGCCGTGGTCAACAGCGGCAGTTCCGGTGCGACCGCAATCGAAAGGAATAATCGTGGCAAGGAAAACAATCGAACAGCGCCTGGCTGAACTGGAGGCTCAACGGTCTGCGCTGAAGGCCCGTCTTTCAAAAACCGAACGCAACAACGATATGCGCCGCAAGGTCCTGATCGGCTCGCTCGTTCTGCATCATATGGAGACCTCGGAAGATCCGATTTTCAGCAAACAACTCGGTGAATGGCTGCGCCGCGAACTGCCGGGCTTTCTGACACGCGACAATGACAAGGCGCTGTTTGCCGATCTGATCGGACCAGGACTGCCAGGCACGGGAGAGGGTGGCGACAGCGGGCAGGGTGCTCCATGAACCGGTTGCGGCTTTCTTGGGACGCGTTCAAGAACATGATGCGAGCCGTCGCGCGTGATCCGCTTTGGGCATTTCTGGCTTTAATCACCATGCCGTTCCGGATCTGGAAACGGCTTCTTGGATTTATGTTCATCCTGTTCAACGTCACCTTTGTGATCGGCATGGGTGGCGGTCATTTCCTTGAGCAAATGGGTTTTGGTTACGTCGTCAACGGTCATGACAGCGCCCGCCTCATCTCTGATTTGCTCGGGCAGGAAACGGTCTTATTCCAGACGATGGCGGGAGCGATCGATTCCGATAAGACTGGGATCTCCTACAGCCAACAACATACCGGCCGGCTGCTACTCACCCCTGATGAGGTGCGTAATCTGCCGGCAAAAGGACAATTGCTGTTCCTTGCCGGACAACGGCCAATTTTTGCAGAGAAACTTGCCTATTTTAGCGATCCGGAGTTTACGGGCATGTTCGACCCGGTCTGACGGGGGCGGTGACAAAACGGCCGTCTGGATTTTGCATCTCAGCCTTGCATTGGAGGCCCCTGGATCTCTTCGGCTGGGACTTTCAATTATCATAACTGATAATTCCAATCGTCAAGAAGTTGGAAACGGGCCGGCATGAACGTCCGCAGCAATCGACGCGGTGATCCAGCCTGTCCTGACGGGAACGCGCTACCAAATTGCGCCGAAGTGAGCGGCAGGACAGGCCTGCCTCTTGTTGCGAAGGCGCGAATGGGAACCGGTCTGGATGCGATCGAAGGCGCGTTACACCGGCGACGAAGCGAAAGTCGCCGGGAGGACGGCAGACGGCTTGCCGCGGATCTGAAATAGAGGCCATTCAGCCTTTGCGATCGAGCTGGTCGCGGCTGTTGCCGGCAGACCGGAACGCACACTTCATGTCGTCTTCGGGACGTTTCCCCTGTTGCCCCATAGTGCAATTCATGGTTTTGGCCGCCAGCCGTTTATCTGCCTCGAAAAATCGACGGGCACTTTTGCCATTTGATGAATGTGGCGAAGCGTATAAGGTCCATGGATACCACAAGCGCGATCAGACCGGCGCGACAATCGGAAGCCAGCCAGACCCTGTTCCATGATGAGATCCTCCCTTGATCATATCCCGCACAGAAAGCAACAGGAGCTTGCCCGTGCGCTGGAGATCCTGCACGAGGAGTTCGAGGATGCCCTCGGGGAGGGCACCGCTGATTTCAAAAAGCGCGGGCGCATTCTCAAAATCGTCCTGTTCGGTTCCTACGCCCGCGGCACCTTTGTCGACGAGCCGCATACGATGAAGGGCTATCGTTCGGATTTCGATTTGCTGGTGATCGTCAACAATCGCAAGCTGACGGATCATGCGACCTTCTGGTACAAGGCGGCCGACCGGATCATCCGCGACAGCTTCATCGAAACACCGACGCAGTTCATCGTGCATTCTCTGCGCGAGGTGAACACGGAGCTTAAGAAAGGCCACTATTTCTTCTCGGATATCCGCAAGGAAGGCATCGTTGTCTATGAGCTTGATGGCGAGCCGCTCGCTGAGCCGAAACTTTTGACGGCTGAAGAGCGTTTGGAGGTGGCGAGGGGCCATTTTAAACAGCGCTACGCAGAGGCTGTTGCTTTCCATGTGACCGCCGGCATCCAAGCCAACATGGTCAATTCAGGCGACAATGTATGGAGGAACCTCGCGGCTTTCAGTTTGCACCAAGCGCTCGAGCAATCATACTCTTGTGTATTGTTAACCCTTACGAACTACGGGCCTGCCTCCCACAACATAAAGTTCCTCCGCTCTCTTGCCGAGGAGCAGGACCTTCGGCTGGTCGACGCGTTTCCGCGAGATCAACATCGTCAACGAGCGTGGTTTAACACGGTCAATGAAGCCTATGTGAAGGCTCGATATTCGAAACATTTCGAGATTAGCGAAGAGGCGCTTGTCTGGCTCGGTGAGCGCACCGCGCATCTGCTTGAGCTGGTAAAGGCCGTTTGCGATGAACATATCGAAAAGCTCGAACGTGACGTTCGAATGGGCCGGGGTGAAAGCGGCCACTGAACCTTGTAACAGCTTCCAGTCAGCTTCCGCCTCGTCACCGCAGCTTCCAAAGCCTCTGAGGCTACCGATTGGCTGATGTCGCTGGCTTAAAATCATCGTGACATGGCGGATGCGGCTTAGGCCGCATCCTTTTACCCTTTGCCAGTGACAATCGGTAAAGTCGTAAGATGCCTGTCGATGGCCTCGACAACATCATTGTGCATGGGAAGATTGGTCTTTTCGGTCTCCCATCTCTCCATAAATAGAGCGACGGTTTCCTTGGCTGTGTCGAGGACGAGCCTCTTGGGCAGGTTGGCTTTCGCGGATAGGTGCGCCAGCTCGTCCGTTGTGAAACCGTTAAAATCCTTCGTCCTGCTGAAGGTCAGCGCGGACTTGTCACTGGCGATATGCGGGATTGTGGACACGAAATCATAGGCTGGAGCGAGGCGGGCGTTGCGGCGATCAGGGTAGATTAGTGACCAGTTTTTCAGATGCATGTCGCCATTGCCAATCAGAACATTGAATGGCAGGCGGCGGATGAATTCGGCCATATCATCCTGATCGGATTCGGATGCGATCACCGATACCAGATTGCGGTAGCTGGCTTTCTTGTACTTGTCCTCAGGGTAGACGTTAAAAACCTGCGCGAAATCTTCGATATGGGTGATGCTGCCGTCCTCATTGCGATCGAAGCGCTCAATGACGAAGGCCTGTTGCCCGATCTTCTCAATCCCCTCAGGCAGGTTTCCGATTGATCGCACATCGATCAGCCCGATCGCTGGCACGTTGATCCCGACCATTCTGGCAAGGCTCATCATCGAGAATTCGTTTTCCGGGACGTTGGCAAACTCGCGAGAGGGGAGTTTGACGATCCAGCTGCCGCCGACGCCGCTTGTGGGAATGGTGAGGCTGTTTTCACTTTGTACCGCCGAGAATTTGAGCTGCACACCTGCCAATGAAAACCGCATGGCATCTTCGGCAGCTTCCCTGGCGGCTTCGCCTTCAAGGACGTTATGCGCGTCACTCGGCCATTCTTCTCCGTCTACCGGGACGACGGTGACAGCGCCAGGAAGGTCCTGGCCGAGAACCCATAAGAGGAAGAACTCGCGCTCGATATGGATGTCTGCCTTCTCAGCCAGGTACCGGCGCAGATGCCCCTCAGGCAGAAGGTTTGAGAAGTAAGGCATCAGCTTGATTTTGTATGGCTGGAAATCCGTGATCAGTTCGCCGAAACCATCCTTGAACTGCAGGCCGAGCATCGGTCTATTTGGGTTTTCGGCATAGGCGTCGTTGAAGGCGAACAGCGTCTTTTCGGCTCCGACATAGGTGATCGTACCGATCTCTTCACCATAGAGGCGCACACTCAGTACGGATATATCAGGCATCGTCATCCTTCTCATCTAACGAGTAGGCTGGACGGTTGGCATTCCGTTGTTCGCTCGTCGGCTAGAAATGGGCGATCTGGTTGCGAAGCGCCCTCATGCTGTTGGTCGCGTTCAATATGCCCGTCCGGTGCTCAGTCAGTTTGGCATGATCAATCGTTTGGCGCAGGGAGCGGAGATTGTCTAAGAACCGCGTGTCGATCTGCATACGCTGGAGTGATGCCATGGCTTTGCGCAGCTCATCCAGCTCCGGTAAGGTCGGGGCCTCGATCTGAAGGGTGCGGATTGCCTTTTGCAGCCGATGCATTTCCTTGCCGATCGCGGGCGCCTGAATCACCGTGCGATCAGTCGTTTGGCGGGTGATCGATTTGATCGCAGGCACCGCCTTACGCGGTAGCAGGGCAATCTCCAGATCCAATGCGCTGGCGATCGCGACGAGGCTCGAAAGGCGCAGATCAACACTGTTGGACTCGATCCGCGAAATCTGCGCTTGCGGGACGCCAGCCAGCCGGCTCAACTCGCGTTGGCTGAGCTGTTTGGCCTCTCTGGCTTCACGTAAGCGGTCCGCGATCTCTTGAGTTTCGTATCTCATTGATATTTATATCTGCATCATTTTTCGTGTTTTGATGTCTTTTACGATATCAGATTTATGGCGTGACCGCAATTTGATGTCGTAAAATATATAATGTTGCAGGTTTGATGTTTTATTCGATATCAAGTACAGGTCGCCCATCACACCTAGCCTGCCGGGCTGGCTGTCAACCGCTGTCTGGTCATGCTGCAGGAGCCTTATTAGGCTGCTTGGGCTGACCGCGCAGGAACGGCAACAGGTGCTGCTGAACATGCTGCTTGGCACAAAAAAGCGGCGGACGGATGCGCAGATGCTTTGGGACTTGCTGCGGCGTCAGCTGCCGCGGATGGCGCTGTGTGGTGCCGATCGTCAACTGCTTGAGGATTCGCTCAAAGGGAGATCATGGATGAGACCGGCTGAGCGTCTGCTGGCGGAAGAAGGAATGTGTCCGACCGCGTCCGGTCCTAGTCGGCATGTTCAGTCGTTGTGCTGCGAATACGCGTGACGAACAGGTTGCCCGCGCTTGCCGACCCCGGCTTCTCGCTGCCGCCTTTTGAAAAGGCACAGGAAAAAGCCCGGCACAATGGCCGGGCTTATGCTGTTGCTGTCCGGGTGGATCAGAACTTTACGCCGAGGCCGACGCGGATTGCATGCTGGTCGACATCCGCGTTGATTGCAGCGCCACCGAAGTTGAAATCCTTGTCGCCGAAGTCGGTGTAACGGTACTCAACGCGTCCGAACACCATGTCGGTAAACGCATAGTCGAGACCAACGCCGACGGTGTAGCCGTTGAAGGTTTCCTTCACGTCGGCAATGCCCGGGACTTCCGCATAGCCGCGAGCATAGGCCCAGCCTGCGGTACCGTATACCAGGGCACGGTCAAATGCGTAGCCGACGCGGCCACGAACCGAACCCTGCCAGTCGAACCCGTAGTCAAAGCCCGTGCCGAGAATGGTGGCGGAATCATCGCCCCAGTTCTTTTCGAAGTCAGCCTCGAGGCCGACGACCCAGCTGTTGCCAAGGTCATAGTTGAAGCCGACGAAACCACCGGCAAGAGCGCCGTCGAAGTCTGCGGACGTTTCGCCGGGAAGGCCGACGATCGAAGCGTCATTGTTGTTCCAGCCGTAACCGGCCTGGACACCGGCGGTAAATCCGGTCCAGCTGAACAGCGGCGCAACCTCTGCAACCGGGGCTGCAGGAACTTCTGATACGGCATCGGCCGCCATTGCAGTCGATGCCGCAAGCACGAATGCGATAGTCGATACGAATTTCTTCATAGTCTCTGAACTCCCTTACATGAGAGATCATTCATATGCCTTTTGCCTGAAAAATGATGTAACCTTTGTGCAACGCCTGCGATCTGCGCAGCAGTCTGCATAAATTCGAGGCTGCCCGGGCGCGGCCGGAAGCCCAGTGCAATCGCGCTCGTCATTTTGACTTTTTCGGAGCGCGCGGCGCCGATGTCTTCGCAAGGCCAAGGCCGTCAGCCAAGCTGACGGTCGATTGTAGCCTTGTCGATGACCGACCAGACCCTGCGGATTTTTGCCTGTTCGAACTCAAAATGCTGTGGCATAACGCTTCGCCCAACGGGAGCCAAAGGAGCAGCTAGAAATCGTCCGCACGATGCTCAGAAAAACACCAGTTGCGCGCTTGGCATTATTGTGAGCCACGGACAACAGATCGGCAGCGTTGGGAAGAAAGCTGTCGGATAGTCATTTCTGAACGTCTTTCTCGGCAATGGATGCATAGGCCAGTGCGAGCCCGCCGCCGCCGAGGAGATTTCCGATCGTCGAAGCAGTGACGTTGGCGATAACGGCATGTCCGGTGATGGCAGAAGATGTGTCCGAAACGAGATAGGCGTAGGGCATCAAAAACATATTGGCGACGGAATGCTCGAGCCCGAGAGCCACGAAAGCTGCGACAGGTAGCGAAAGTCCCGCCAGTTTTTCCACCGTCGTTTTGCCGCTGGCTGCCAGCCAGACGGCAAGGCATACGAGGAAGTTGGCGAGGATGCCGCTTACAACAGTGGCGAAGAAGCTTTTATAGACCTTGACCGTTCCCAGTTCCACCAGTGCCGCCCCCACCTTCCCATCGCCGGAACTATGAAGGTCCGCACAAAGCGCGACCACAACCAGTAGTAGGGAGCCGAAAAGATTGCCGACATAGGCGAGCGCGAGCGCGCCTGTCGCCTCCTTCAATGGAACACGGCCCAATGCGCACGGGCCGATTATGAGTGTGTTGCCCGTGAATAATTCTGCTCCAGCTAATTGAACAGCAGCCAGGCCGATCGTGAACACCGCGCCCGCAAGGAGTTGGGCCACGCCGAAGGGCAGAACGGAGGCTCCGGCAAGAACGGTGATTGAAAAAAGCCCTGCGAACCCGATGTAGACACCGGCAAGGACGCCGAGCGTGAGTATTGTTCTCGCTGGCATACTAGCCTTGTCACGCATGGTCTCAAAGACGTCGTCTGTCAGCTCGGCGGGCGTCGGGAAGGATGTCATGGGCCGAGGACCCTTAC
The DNA here is from genome assembly GCF_900013495.1 of Agrobacterium genomosp. 2 str. CFBP 5494. Lineage (NCBI taxonomy): Bacteria > Pseudomonadati > Pseudomonadota > Alphaproteobacteria > Hyphomicrobiales > Rhizobiaceae > Agrobacterium > Agrobacterium genomosp. 2. The sequence goes on along the minus strand of NZ_LT009719.1, from coordinate 14,854 downwards.
CGGAATTGATTTCGCCGCCGGGGTCTTGGCGTTCTTTTCATGATGGGAGAGCGGAATGAGGACGTTACATTCCGGAAAGTAGGAAGCGCACGTTCCCGACGGAATGTCGTAGTCGATCACCTGAAGATTATGGATCTTCCTTGCAATTCCATCATCCGCCACTGTTTCCAGCCCGATAAACGCGTTCTCCTGGACGCCTAGTCGGATACGGTCGTCACGGTTCATCATCACGATCATCCGCGACTTGTGTATGCCCCGAAGCCGGTCATCATATCCGTAGACCGTTGTGTTGAACTGATCGTTGGAGCGCAGGGTTATCAAGCGAAGAACGTCGTTATCCTCATCTCCAGGGAAACCCGCGAACAGCGCATGGGGCAGCTTGAAATTGGCTTTCCCGGTGTCGGTTTCCCATTCACGATGACGCGCGGCGACAGGACGCGGAAATCCGCCCGGCGTATCCAGCCTGTGGTTGAAATCCCTGAACATGTCGGGATAGGTCGCCTCTATCGCGTCTCTGACCAGAGCATAGTTCCCGGCCCATTCATCCCACGGAACGGCGGGGTTTGGCGTGAGCGAATGCTTGGCAATTTCCGCAACAATGCGAGGTTCTGAAAGAAGTGTATTGGCAGCCGGTTTGTATTTGCCGCGCGATGCATGGATGCAGGTGGTTGAATCCTCCATCGTCACGATTTGCGGGCCACATGTCTGTTCATCGATTTCAGACCGTACCAATGTCGGTAGAATATAGGTCGTGCCAGCAGTGACGATATGCGAGCGATTGAGCTTTGTTGCGATCTGCACGGAAAGATCGAGCCCTCGCCATTTTTCTTCCATCAGGCCGCGTTCAGGAATTGCGCGAACGAAGTTCCCGCCCAGGCCGATAAAGGCGTTGATATTTCCGGCAATGATCTCCTCACATGCTTCTACCGTGTTCAGCCCGTCCTCGCGCGGTGGGTCGAAACCGTAGAGTTCAGCAAGCCGGTCAAGCGGTACGAGGGCGGCTTTTTCGGCGATGCCGACCGTTCGCTGCCCCTGCACGTTCGAGTGGCCGCGCACTGGACAGATGCCGCTGCCCTGGCGTCCGATATTGCCGCGCATCAACAGCAGATTGACCAGCATCTGCACGTTGGAAACGCCGTAGCGGTGCTGAGTGAGCCCCATCCCGTAAATGGCGATGGCGGATTTTGCCTTTGCATATGTCCGAGCGGCCGCCTCAATTGCATTTTTTGGCTGGCCGGAAATCCGGGTGATGTCCTCCCACGGCGTGGAGCGGACCATCGCCGCAAAGGCGTCGAAGCCGGATGTGTGGGATGAGATGAAGTCTATATCGAGCACCCGCGCTCGGCCCGCCATCTCAGCGTCGGCATCCCACTCCAGCAGGAACTTTGCCATACCCATCATTACGGCAATATCGCCCCCTGCGCTTACCTGGTAATATTGCGTGGCGATCTGTGTTGGTTTGCCCGCCAGCATCTGGGACGGCCGTTGCGGATTGGTGAACTCCTCCCAGCCCCTTTCTCGCAAAGGGTTGAACACGATGACAGGAACATCGCGTTCGCGTACCGCCTGAAGGGAATGCAGCAGGCGGGGGGCATTCGTCCCAACATTCTGCCCGAAGGACAGGATGCAGTCGGTGTGATCGTAATCTTCAAGTAGCACGGTTCCGACCGGCGTCCCGATACTCTCCGGCAATGCCACTGACGTCGTCTCGTGGCACATGTTCGAACTGTCGGGCAGGTTGTTGTTGCCATACATCCGTGCAAGGAGCTGATACATGTAGGATGTTTCAAGCGACGCGCGCCCTGAGGCGTAAAAGACCACAGACTTGCGGTCATAGACCTTCAGTCTCGACCCGATGTCGGCAAAGGCCTCCTCCCAGCTGACGGGCAGGAAACGGTCGCTAGCGGCGTCATAGCGCATAGGATGCGTGAGGCGTCCGGCGTTTTCGAGGTCGAAGTCGGGCCATTCCAGCAACTCCGTCAAGGTGTGTCTCGCGAAGAACTCCGGATCGGCGCGCTTGGAGGTCAAATCCCAGAAGGTGGCCTTGGCGCCGTTTTCGCAGAACTCGCCAAAATGAGGTTTCCCCGGCTTTGCCCATGCGCAACTTGTGCACATATAGCCACCAGTTTTGTTGTGGTCGGTCATAAGGCCCGGCACGGTTTTTATCGCATGTTGGGGTAAGGCGTTTTTGACCAGCGACCCTACGGAGCCCCAGCCACCCGTTGGCGCGTCATATTTATGGTAACGAACTGTCTGCTTCACGATAATCTCCCTGATGTTCGGGATTACTTTTTGCGCGCCAGATTGAGAAACGCTTCGGAAGCCCTCACCAGATCTTGCTGGGGAACGTCGGCGCGGACGATTTTGCCCCGCTCGATGCCGCCCTTTTCACCATCTTCCGGTGTATGGCCAGCGTTTTTTTCGGCGGTATCATCGTAGGTCTCGACTTCTATAATGCGGCGATCCACCCCGATTTCCTGCAGGTATGCGATAGCGCGTCTTGCGCCTTCCTCATGTTGGAAGAGGCCAGTAACGATTGGCATCGTGTCGTCCTTTCTCGGTTCCCGGTCCCATGGTCAACCACGTGTGCGCCGCATCGTTCCTTCACATCGGGGATCACGAGTTGTTGATTCGAATGTGAGTGAGCGGAGGAACGCATCAAGCGGAGCTAGGCCCTTGACTTGATTGACATGGCGGGCCTGACTGCGAGCTTTTATGTGCAACGCGCTCTTGTGCGAAAGGATGACGATCGTTTTTGTCTGCAGAAGATCGTCCGCTTTGCCTACGTAAAAATTCTGTCACCCGTCCCCTTCATAGCGGTTGTTGCTTCCCTGGAAGATGGCGCCGGCGGTGCGGGTTTTACCTGTCACGCATTCGCCGCGATCTGATCCGCAAGATGCTGTTGAAATCCCGGCGGCCACCAAGCGGCGCCTGCGACTTGAAGACGAGCGAGCGTGGATTGTCCTGACCGAGAGCAATCGTTTTGTCTGGCCGGGACCGGACGTCAGGGCAATCGAAAACGAAAGCGGCTATTATGGAGCGATGCCACCAGCTCTGTTCGAAGAAGTCATGCGCCGGTTTGTCGAACAGGCTCGAGCGCAACTTCACCGAGCGATGGCTCGAAGCGAGTAGCCGGTGCGTGGCGGTGGGCATGTCGTTGCCACTGGATTTTGTTCCCGCCATTTCCCGTTCGTTCGGTCGTTGCGATCGTGATTTGGCCCAACTTTGACCTGAGTGCATCGCGTTGGTTTACCGTACCGCACAAGGGTGACCCTCAGGGCGGAAATCGCCGATGGCGGCATTCAGGCAATCTGACGTTCGATCGCAGCCTTGTCGATGACCGACCAGACCCTGCGGATTTTTGCCTGTTCGAACTCGTAGAAAACGTGTTCGCAGAACTCAACCTTCCTGCCGTCGACAGGGAGGCCCATGAAGGTTGCCCTGGGCGTGCAATCGAACGTAAGCCGGGCGGCAATCCGGGTCGCGTCGCTGACAAGGATCTCTGCCTCAAAACGCAGATCGGGAATATCGGCAAAGTCCGTGACCAGCATGTCGCGATATCCCGACAGCCCGAGCGGCCGGCCATTGTGTTCGACATTGTCGGCGACGAAGGTGCCGAGTTCATCGAAGGCCTGGCGGTTGAGGCAGTCGAGGTAAGCGAGATAGATGTCGTTGAGTGTTTGCAAGTTGTCTTCCTCTACCGGCATGATGCGTACGGCAGTTTTCGACTTGGCGGATCATAACGGCGCTGGTCAAGTTGTGATGAGCTCGCACCTGCCATCATCTAGCCGGTAAAACCCATCCTGCGGAACGGGCAGTTCGAGAATCTCTGCCTTCGAAAGTCCGAGAAAAACACCGCGAAGGATCCGCCCAAACAGACCATGGGAAATGGCAATGGCCGGATGCCGGACATCTAATCTCCACGACATCGCGCGCTTGCAGGCGTTATCGAAACTTTCGCCGTCCGGCGCCCTGAAATACCAGCCGAATGAGTCGGACCCGTCAAGGTGGCCGGGAAATTCGCTATCGATCTCAAAATGTGTCATGCCGTCCCAGGAGCCGGTCGTGACCGCCACGAGCCGTTCGTCGTCGACAGACGGCAGCGGTACCATTGCCTGTACCCGCTCTGCGGTCTGGCGCACGCCCCCGAGCGGACTGATCTGAATCTGGAACAACTGGTCATCGTTGCATAGCGCGTCGCGGAGTAGGCGAGCCACCTGCTCGATGCCACGTGGCGTCAACGGTGAACCCAGTTGCCTCTGAAACCGGCCAAGAGAGTTCCAGACAGTCTCGCCGTGACGAAGGAGGTAAATAGTCGGTAGAACCACGCTCGTTTCATCCCGCACGTTCGTTATCGATTGCTTCACCCGAACCAATATGGAAGCTGCCCGATCGCAGCGCATTGATGACCGATTGCAAAGCTTGACCCTTGTCCATGCCTGACATTGACAGGACATGGTGCTCGAAGGCGCCGAGATCGGCAAACTGGGCGTGAAGGCCGGCGACGACGTCAGGATCGCTGAGGCTGTCGCCACCGCGGGCCTGACAGCGATCGATTGCCTCTGCCGCTGTTGTGCGCAGCACGATGTAATGTAGCGGGCACGCAAGCGCCAGGAAGGCAGGCAGCCAGTCCGGTCGCACGACGCCGTCGAGGATGACGAAGTAGCCGTCTTTGGCGTAACGACCGGCAACGCCGGCGGCGATCTGCATGATCATCCGGTTCTGCTGATGGGATTGCGGCAGCCAGGGATCGATGCGGCCATGCTTGATATATCCCCACAGATCATCGCTATGGAAATGCACCTTTGGCACGCCGGGCAAGTGCGCCAGCGTTCCGGCGATTGTCGACTTGCCAGAGCCGGGATGGCCGGAGAGAAGCAGGATATGGCCGCCAAGATCGTCCGTCATGTTCCATTACTGACCTTTGGCAGGCATAAAGCGGATGATGATGTGATCATTGTGCTATCGATGTTGCCAATCTGGCGTATTCTATATTGGCCGGCACGCAGGCAATGAACCGCCCTAGCTGGCAAGGCTTGTCACGAGATAAGCTGACGCCAGAAGCAGGGTGATTATTGTGAAGAATATCAGTCCTGCCGCCAGTTCGTCGAACCGGCCGTCGCGTTCATTGCGGTCCCAGTCGTAAGCCATAGCCAACCTCCATCGTTGCTAACCTAAGAGTGGTCCGGCATGGTTAATGTAATCCTAACGGCGATAGGCTGAATGTTGTCGGGTATGATTTGGTGGCTGGGCGTTGGTGACCATCGCGAGATTGGTTGAAACAGAGGCACAGAAGTAATACCATCTTCTACGCCGGTATTACGGGAGTTTGAGATGGCAACAACGGTAACGGCCAAAGGGCAGGTCACCATTCCAAAAGCCGTACGTGAGCTTTTAGGGATTTCGCCAGGAAGCTCGGTCGATTTTGTTCGGGCCCCCGATGGAAGGATAGTTCTCGTCAGGGCAGACAAGAAACAGCCACTCACGCGTTTCGCCAAGCTGCGCGGACATGCTGGTGAAGGCCTGGGTACCGACGCGATCATGGCGCTGACCCGTGGTGACGAGTGACGCTTGTCGATACAAATGTCCTGCTTGATCTTGTGACGGACGACCCGGTTTGGGCCGACTGGTCGATTGAGCAGCTCGAACTGGCGAGCGTTTCGGGTCCGCTGTTCAGCAATGACGTTGTCTACGCGGAACTGTCTGTTCGATATGAGCGGATAGAAGAACTTGATGCTTTTGTTGATCAGGCGGGGTTGAAGTTCAGCCCTTTCCATCGCGCGGCGTTATTTCTGGCGGGAAAGGCCTTTACCAGATATCGCCGCGGTGGCGGTACCCGTAACGGTGTTTTGCCTGACTTTTTTATAGGCGCCCACGCGGCAATACAAAACCTTCCCTTGTTGACGCGAGATGTGGCTCGTTATCGATCGTATTTTCCAACGGTCGCTCTGATCTCGCCTGAAGCGTAGGAATGCGCGAGCCTTAGCATTTGTGATTACTCACCGGTTTCAGGGGCGGTTTCGGCTCTGGTGCCGCCGGTCAGGCGAGCTGCAACGCTTTCAACCGGCAGGTTTGACAAGGCTGATTTCGGTTTTGCTGTCGAGGACGATATGCAGGTCGCGGATCATGCCGGCTGCCTGCAGCAGAGCGTTTCGCACTTCCTCATCGCTGCGCCATCCACGTTCTACCGAGAGTGCAACGGTGTGGAGGTCAACGAGACTGTCACGGCCGGCGACGGATGGAATACCGATTGTTTCGCGCATGTCGCGAATTGTTGTGAGCGCGCGTTCGAGCATACGGCGCTTCTGATAGCCGTCGAGATGGTCGAGCAGGTTGGCATCACGGATGAGCTCGGCAATGAGACAGTTGGTCTGGGTCATGGTATGAGGTTGCCGGGACGGCGGGCTGGCGTCAACAGAAGTCCTGCAGCGCTGCCTTGGACTGCGGCTTTGGGGCTTTACTGTGATGCCAGTCCCAAAGGGCGGAACGCGGGGTGAACAGGGTTATCCGCTATAATCATAATAGATTATGGATGGAATATTATGTATTTATGCGATATTTCTAATGTATATAATTAAGGTTACTGTAAGTGCCGGTGTAGTAATTTATCTGGCAACGTTGGAGAAAACAATAGCTGTACGGTAAGATAAGAGATAGAGGTTCACGATGTTCAGGTCCGCACGCGATTTCGGCGATGCTATCAAGGAGAAACGCAAATCTCTTGGCTGGACGCAAACCGGGCTTGCTGCCCGTTCCGGAACGGGTGAACGACTTCATCGTCGAGCTTGAATCGGGCAAGCCGAGTTGCCAGCTCGAAAATGCCCTGATCGTCGCGCGCACCGTCGGCATTGAGATCGGCGATCTCAAGACGGTCCAGGCTGTGCCAGCCGCGCCGGACGATGACCTTGGCTTTTTGCCGATGTTTGGTGCTGATCGATGACAACCATCTACTACGAGACCTTGCCTGTCGCCCATCTGACTTTTGATGGCGAATGGACGTTGGACTATGATCCGGGCTGGGAAGCGCGCCGCACGGCCTTTCCGGTGTCGCTCACCATGCCGCTGCGCTCCGGGCCCGTGGGTACTGCCAAGCTGCTGCCCTGGCTTGCCAATCTGCTTCCAGAAACACATCTTGCCTAGATCGGACAACGCCTCAAGGTTTCTCCACAGGACATTGTCGGTGCTTGGTCATATCGGACGTGACACGGCGGGAGCGCTGTCGATCGGCGAACCGCGTAAAGCGGGTGTCAACCTCCAGCCCGTGCCGGATGAGCAGGCGCTGGAGCGTATTCTCGGTGAACTTCCTGCCAAACTTTTCTGGTCGGAGAGCGCGGTGTTTCCATGTCGCTTGCGGGCGTCCAGGAGAAACTGCCGGTGTTTGTCGACGGGCACGGCCATATTTCAGTTCCGGTTGATGGGACGCCATCAACGCATATTCTCAAGCCGGATACGAAACGCCTTGCGGGGAGCGTGGAGAACGAAGCCTTTTGCCTGTCGCTTGCGCGTGCCTACGGTCTGGAGGCTGCCGAGGCGACAATCGGAGTAGCTGGCAAGCGACGTTATCTTCTCGTGAAACGCTATGATCGCTTTACCGACTTTCAAGGGGAGATCCGCAGGTTGCGCATCAGGAGGATCTTTGCCAGTTAACGGGACATTTCCCGTCGCAGAAATACGAGCGATCCTCGACCGGCCGCGGCGTGACCATGAAGATGATGTTTGACGCCGTCAGCGATATTGTTTCACCTGGCGAGCGGTTGAAACTTCTCGACGCGGTGATCTTGAATGTCCTGATCTGCAATTCGGATTCGCATGCGAAAAATTACTCGATCCTGATCGGTGCCGGTGGGTCCGCGAAGATGGCTCCTCTCTATGACCTTATGTGCGCAGCCGCTTATCGGCAGGTCGATCAAAGTCTGCCTCAGGGGATTTCTGGCCGGTTCCATGCGCCTGACCTGCGACGTGCCGATTGGCAGGCACTGCTGATGACGTTGGACTGAGCGGTGCATCAAACGTTGACGGGTGGAGGAGCTCGCAGAACTGGTCAGCGTCGGATGCGATGCGGTGGCACAGGAGGTTTCTGGTTCGGCCAGCGATCCGACGAGAGGGGTCGAGCGGCTTACGCATAGCGTTCGAAAGCGGTGTCGAAGAATCCAGGATCGATTAGGTGGTCGATGAGCTGGAGCCCGACCCGAGCCCATTCGCTCGTTTTCTGAGTGCATAGCGATATGGTCCGTCTACCGAAAAGTTCCTCTCTGGTCACGCATGAAAAAGCCCGCCCTTCTTGGTCCTTCGCGTTGGCGCGTACGGACGACTTCTTTCAAGACGGTTTCGGAACCGCATGAACGACCGATTTGGAGGCGCGACGACGCTGCTTCTCGTCCGGCCATCGCGGTAGTCGAGCGCGTTGGGCCCACGCGTCGAAGCAGGCATGGCCGTTGTGCAGAAAGCAGGCTTTGGTGATAAATCCTAACTCGACAAGATTGGGTAGGCGAATGCCTCGGACATCCGGCGACGCAGTCCTGTTCTACGGCCACTAGAGTGTCAGTTGCTCCAACCAGTCTGAAACCGGTCAAATCGGACTTCACTGATGGGCTGTCCCGACGGGTCGAGTCTAATCGAGCGAAGCACGAGGTTCAGGTTGGGAGAGTAACCCTCAACGACATCACGACTCTCGCGCTTCCATGTTTGCGATTTGCTCCAACGCCTGTCGCGGGGAGGTTTGTCTTTTCGTCGACCGCTGGCCGATCACGTCGGCTCGCTCCCTCAGCCCGCGCCGTTCGGAAAAAGTACCGGTAGTCCAGCGTGGGATCCTTGAGCCTGGAGCGGTCGAGGCTGCCGTGATGACCGGAATTCGGGTTCTTTGCTTTCTCAAAGTTTGTTCCAAACGCTACTTGCCTAATCACCTGTCCGCCCGTTGACTTGTTCTCTTGTTCTCTTGTTCTCTTGTTCTCTTGTTCTCTTGTTCTCTTGTTCTCTTGTTCTCTTGTTCTCTTGTTCTCCTGTTCTCCTGTTCTCCAGTCCGCCTAATCGCCTGTTCTCCCACTCTTTTATTTTGCGCGGTAACATGTCGAGCAATGCTTTGGGAGCAGCGGTTATCGGGGCGGAAAGAGAGACCGTTCCACACGCTGCGGATGTATGCATGATGGCTCATCTTCATATGCTGAGAGGAGTCAGGACGGTCCCCCATTGATGTCGGGTTCGTACATAAGTTGGCGCCCGGTCCGGGCGGTATACCAATAGCCTATCCTGCCATATTAAACGGCGAACGCCATTCTGGTCGAAATGCGTGCGCATCAATGGTACGTTATGCCGCCACACGTCTGCAATCCTGGATGGGTCACTACATTCCAAAGTTGAACTGCAGGTGCGGGTAGTGTTCGGAGAAGGCAAACATCAGGGCAAGGCAATCTGGTAATTGTTTTCTGGATGGTAACAAAGTCGAAGGTCGACGGGGTGTCGGATTTTGTTCCGCCGTTTGATCTCCGTGAAAGGCTCGTCATAGCGCGCGGGTGGTGACCTTATGTCAGTTCGATAAACCAGTCCCGGCAGACTGACTTGGGAAGAGGCGGAACTTCAACCTTTCCCTATTTGCTGAGCCTTACCCCGGGTGCACCATACGGTATGGGATCTTCGCCGAAGAAAACGATCCCTCGCTCTTCGTAGTCGCGGTTGATCGCTTCGATGGTGACGGGTTGCGCGCCTTGAGCGCCCGCTTCGTCTTGCTCTACACGGCTGACGGTATTCAGTGTGACTTTAGCCAGCATAGCGACCTTCCGTACCCCTGCTTCTAAAATCGCTGTCGCCGCCCGTACCTGAAAAGCGTTCATGCATCCACCGTGTTACGCCGGCGGATGTCCGGCACCGATGCAGAGCGCCCGACGGAATGACAAAGGGCGGTCACCGACAAAGGGCATGCGACCATTCCGGCCGCCGCACGGGAACTTCGCAGGGTTGTGCGGGAGGGTCTGCCGGTTTTGTTCGCGGTCTGCGCGACGGTTCAGGCTGGCGAGAGCGTGCAGCAAACGGCAGCGTTCTGGCAGACTGCGCAGCCATGCTGGTGACGGCCTTGACACGGGGATCATGGCGATGACGCGTCGCTGACGAAGCAGGGCAAGTCTGGGAGCAAGGGGATATTCAATCGGCAGGTTTGACGAGGCTGATTTCGGTTTTGCTGGATCACGGCGGTTGCAGCAGTGCGTTCCGAATTTCTTCATCGCCGCGCCATCCGCGTTCGATGGAGAGGGCAACGGTGTGGAGGTCGACGAGACTGTCACGGCCGGGGCCGGATGGCATACCGATTGTTTCCCGCATGTCGCGAATTGTCATGGCGGCCCGTTCGAGCATACGACGCTTCTGCCAGCTGTCGAGGTGATCGAGCCTGTTGGCGTCGCGGACTAGTTCGGCAATGAAACTGTCCGTCGCGGTCATTGTGTGAGGTTGCCGGGTCGGCTGACGGGCGTCAACGGAAGACCCTGAAGGTGAGCTTTTGGCCCCAAAGTTGGCACCAGGATGTGACGCCGATGCATCACGGCGCGTGGACCCGCATGCTCGGGAAAGCTCCTCGGACCCGGATCTGGATGCCCAGAAAGTTGGCGGACAGGCTATATTAGTCGTAGACAGGCTCTAACCCAACTGAGGACGTTCAGTTACCGAGATCCCGGGTCGAGCTCGACAAGCTGCGTCACTCATATCGCACCTCTCATGGCGGCATCGCTTGCCAGTTCGATTTTTCCATTTTCCTCGCCATCCCAGAACTCGATCGTGCGAGCCGACACCTTAATCAGGACTATACGTGGTGTGTCGGCGCCCTGCGGAAACCACCTGTCCAGTCCACTAGTCCAATGGGCGTCGAACTCGGGCCTTTCTCTGATCAGGCTCGCCTGACCGTTGACAGAAACAAATATTCCAGGTTTGCCAAGAATACCGGGCGGAGCAGTGAACGTCAGTGTAACCGATGAGTCTTTGACTATATCCTGGACTTTCTTCGTGTCTTCATAGGAGAAGAACCATGAGTCACCATCATATTCCACATCGCCGTTGTTGCTCATTGGTCGACTATTGATCTGCCCGGCGGGATCGTGTGTGTTGAACATGCAGAAGTCGATCTTGCTGAGTTTTCTGGAGAGCTCGCTTATTTTCATTGGTCAATCCTTTTCTTACATCACGAATTCAACCATTTTTGAGGTCTGAGGTTCCGCCGATCGCAGCGCGTGACCGTGATACGTGAGAAATACGGGCTGTTCGCGAGCCACTGCTCGCCTTCGGGAAGCCAAGGCTTGCATATCTCGACCGTAAGCGGCGAGCTGACCCCATCTGGCGTCAGTGGCGCTAGCACAGCTATTGCGTAATGACTATCCGCCAGCTGTGAGCTTCTATCTGCGCCTATCTCTGGAACTAGAAACTTTCATATGATCGAGGCCGTTCCGAAACGTTTCGAGGGCGCGCCGCGGCAGTTTCGGCGGCGTTGGTCCGATGATTTCAAGGAGCGAGCGGTGGCTGAGGCGATGGAGCCTGGAGCGAGTGTCTCGGCAATGGCGCGTCGCATCGGTATATCACTGAAAAATCGGCCTGCGGCGGAAGAACATATTCTTCCCTCGTGCGCAGCGGCACAGTCGAACCTAAGAGGCAGGTCAGGGCTTTATTCGACTATTGGACAGATCTGAATTTCGAGATCGCCTGAACAGCTGGCTGCGCAAGTTCGAGGTTAAGACCCCGGTAATCCCGGCATGTGCGCTCGGTTCAACGGTTGACGCGGTTCGCGGTGTCAACGCATACGCTGCGCGCCGCAGCATTCTCTTTTGGCGAAGATGCCCGGGACACATCGAGGTCGGTGACGGGAATACCCGCATGCTCCGTGTGAAAGAGCCATTGGCCGCAGACGGAGACCCAATCCAGCGGGGTTCTGACCTGCGTGCCCTGGACGATTGAAGTGCGACGACGGCGGGCCGGTGGGGAAATGATAGCGAGAACTGAACGTGAAGACCGCGAAATTCTCGCCTAACTCGCTCACTTACCGGCGCGGCATGATGAGCTCGATGCCGAAGGTGAGCGGATACTGCGAACGTAGTGCTCCGCATTTCGGGTCCTATATCGGCGTAGCCTTAAAACACAACGTGAGCGTGGACTCCTCAAAGAACGATTACCGCTGCCGTGACAAGCGGCTAAGGTATTACGAGTTTCCTGAGTTATTGAATTTGAAGTCTTGATAGAACGGGGTAAGGCGGCGCCAGACTCGTTTCCGCGCCGTCATCTTCGCTCCTGTCATTGGATGCAGTGGCGAGCCGGACTAGATGTCCGCCGTCGCGCAGCATGAGCGTCAGCCTGCGTATATTGGCCCATTTCAGTGGGTCATTTACGGCGGATTTTCAATTAATTGACCCATTATAATGGGTGTTTTAGACCATTCTTGCCGCCCGCGGAGATTTCACAGCGGTTCAGCGTGACAAGCGCTGCTCATCATCAATCAGGATCAACTGATGTGGGACGGTGTCTCCCCACGTCCAAAGGACGACGTTGAGGTCGATATCAGTCGCCCCCGGAGCAAAGCTCCTGACGATCAAACCGCAAAAGCCCTCGTTTTTCAGAGACCGGGCAAGTCGTTGTGTGGGGGCTTCACCGAACACATTCATGTCGTCTCGCCAAGTCGGGGTGCTGAGAGTTTGAGCGTCAATACCATGATCATGAAGCAGGGCGCCATCGCGAGTATCAAACAGCGGTGTGATGGCCGCATCGTAGGAGACGAGAGTTGTGGGCTGTAAGCTGCCTGCCTGATTTGCTTCCTTCAATGCCGTGGTGACTGTCACTGACGTGTAGAGTGCAGGCATGCCTTTTGGATTGAATCTGCCGCCATAAAGCTCGGCACCTCGTCCGGAGAGCGGCTCACGAGCGTAAACCGGATTAAGGGCTCGGTAGAGCTTGCCCTGGTACTTCATCAAGGGTCAGGCATGTACGCCAGCGTCGATCGCGTCGATGTATTCGAGTACTTCGTGAGCGCGCCCGTCTCGAACAAGCTGCATTGCTGTGTGGCCAGAAAAGCCTGAGAGAGGCTCTGAACGATACCAGGCATATGCCATGAGCGCAGAACCGAAACGGGCCTCAACCTTGTTGATGACTTCGATCATTTCGCGCAGTCGCCGTTGGGTTTTGTCCGACTTGATGCGTTCTTTGCGCTGTACCGCATCTTTGCCCAACCCGGCACTGCGCGCGATATCGTCGCTTGTTGTATGAAGAACGTCGGCGATTTTTCCCGGCGCGAACAGCCCGTTGTCAGCATATTGTGCGAGAGCCATGTTCGCCTCCTCAAATTTGCCAAAGATACTGACGCAATATAGCGTCAAAATTACAGGCATTCAAGGTGTCCCTTATGGCTGCAAGTCGCTATATCTTCATGCTGGATGCCGTCGCCATGAACGTTCGTGCAGCGGTTGCCTCCAAGTAGGGCACCGGGACGCAAACCGTGTTCCGCAGCCGGCTGCATTTCAAGATATGCTATGCGGCCAGCCAGTGTTTCTCCAGATTGTTTGAGGAGATCGATGGAAGCCGAGCCGAGTAGCAGGAACTGGCCGGTGCGCCGTCCGGCGGCGATTGCGATCGATCAAGCCCCGCAGAGTCTGGAACACGTTAGGCAGACGATGAACTTCGTCGAGGATGACGAGTTTGTCACCATGACTTGCAAGATAGAGCGCCGGTTCCGATAGTTTGGCGCGGTCCGCTTCTGATTCTAGATCAAGATAGATCGAGGACCGGGTTTCTCCAATATTGAGTGCAAGTATTGTTGCCGACTTGGCGGGGGCCCAACAATGTAATCGCAGGACTTAAGTCCACGAAATGTCGGAGTTCGGTTTCAATTCTTCGCTCAATCGTCCTTGCATTCATGGAGTTTTATTCCGTAATTGCAAAGATAAAACTGGATCGCGTTAGGAACCTGGCTGCTCGACGGCTTCGCCGCGACGCGTTGGGCACTTGCGGACATTTCGTAAGACGCGACTAAGCGATCGCCTCGGAACCATCCTACGGCATGGGCGAAAAGCTCGCCTCCTACGGAAACCCTCGCCGGATGCGCCGACCATCCTTGCCAAAAACAGTCGATACTTGAAGAGGTGCGTGCTACCGGGAACGGGTTCCCGCACGTTCCACACGACAATCGTATCATCTGGCAAGACAGTTTTCGAACATTCCACAAGTACCGCGGCAA
>NZ_LT009719.1:0-640 GCF_900013495.1 Agrobacterium genomosp. 2 str. CFBP 5494 | reverse complement strand
CCGGCATGGAATCCTCGATCGAGGTCGTCAAGCAGATCAAGAACAAGCTGGTGGCCGCCCGCGAAGCAGGCGTCGACCGGACCAAGATCCAGGAAGAAATCTCCCAGCTGCAGGACCAGCTGAAGTCCATCTCCAGCTCCTCCTCCTTCTCCGGTGAGAACTGGCTGCAGGCCAAGATCAGCGATGGCACGGGCAACCTCTCCGACATCACCAAGGCGGTCGTCGGCTCCTTCATCCGCGATAACAGCGGCAACGTTTCCGTCAAGACCATCAATGTCGCATTGAGCAACGAGACGGTTCTGTTCGACACCTCGTCCGGCGCGGCAAAAGACAAGCAGGGTATTCTCGATGCCTACGCCGTCTATTCCTCGACGGGTTCATACAAGAACTTCGAAATCACGACAGGCGTCGGCGCCGCAAAGGCCACCACGGTTAAGGCAGCCGTCGTCTTCACCGAAGCACAGCTTAAGGGCCTGACCCCTGCCGCGGCTGCAACCCCGGTCACTGCGATTGCGGATGCGACTACCGGCTTGGTCGTTGTCGCCAACGCTTCGACCGCAGAGAACGGCGCATACCTGAAAATCGGTGACGATCAGTATGTCAAGGTCATGGGCGACGGCACCGCAGCGACTGCCTCGAC
>NZ_LT009718.1:2846147-2970892 GCF_900013495.1 Agrobacterium genomosp. 2 str. CFBP 5494 | reverse complement strand
AAAATTTCCAAGACTATCAAGACCTTATCGGCCTCCTAACGGGAGGCCGAAGTCGTTTTTAGGTCTAGCACAACGCTAGCACAAATCCGGCCCCGAGCACCCGCGCAAGTGGATGCACCCAAACACAGTCGAACACTCCGAAAACAACCCGGCTTCACAAAGTCGCGGATGCACCCTGGCCCGAAGCCGTGCTTGCCTGTGCCGATCACGTCTACGGCTGCTGCCAATGAGGATAGGTCACATAAGCAGTCAACGCTCCTTCTTCGTGAGAGCGGATCGTAACCCTGTCGCCTTTCTGCATGGCGATGATCTCTCCCGGACCTGCCATCACCGTCTTGTGGCTATCGGAAACGGTAATACTTCCTTCCAGGATGACCATCGTGTCGTGTACGGCCATTGTTTCTTCGAGAATCTGGTTTGGTCCATAACGCCCGAATCCGATAGTGACTGGCCCGCCATGGCGCTGATCGAGGAGGTTGGCGGTGAAAATGTCACCGTCTTGTCCTGGCGAGCGTTCAAATGCTGCATCAGCAATGGCGAATTTATGAATGACCATACATTGTCTCCTTAAAGGTTTAGCCGTGTGTGGAGCCGGTTTGAACCGCAGCACGTGCTTGTGCACTCCGCCGAGAAGCTTCTTGTCTGGCGATAACGCCGAAAATCTTCATTCAGGATGGCAGCGTTGATCATCAACACGCCGAGGGAATAACCGGAATAGGTCTTCAGTGTTCCGTTTTACGATTATTGCTTGCGGAAGGCTTTGGCCTGCCGTTCCCGGAAGAGTTCAGCGCTGCAGGTCGGCGACGGGCGCCGTGCCAAACATGCTCTTATACTCCCGACTGAATTGCGAAGGGCTTGCGTAGCCCACGTCATACGCCACGCGGGAGACATTGGTGCTTCCAGAGGCGAGAAGCTTTCGGGCTTCCAGCAGGCGTATATGACGCTGGAAGGCCAGGGGGCTAAATCCCGTGACAGCCTTGAAGTGCCGGTGAAAAGAGGTGACGCTCATGCCGGACGAGGCCGCCAGCTCGGGAATGACAATCGGTTCGTTGTGATTGGTGGCAAGCCAGTCGGCCGCCGTCTTGAGTTGCTGGAACCGGTCGTTTCGCCGTCCGACCTGCCGAAGCGTATCGCCCATCGAGCTTTGCAGCAAACGATAATAGAGCTCGAACTCGTAGTGTGGCGCGAGCGCGCCGACGTCATCGGGCGTGGCCAGAAGTCCGACAAGGCGAACAAATGCATCGCCGACAGGTCCGTTCAGATTGTCTGATGCGACCGCACATGTCCAGCGATCCTCGTGCTTGGGCATATCGAGCACGACACGCGTGAGCATTCCGATATCGAGATGAAGGCTGATGCCGATGTAGGGAAGCTCTGGCGTCGCGTCAGTCAGCTGGTGGACATAGGGCAGGCCGAAGGACGATGTCGCGCAGTCGCCCGCCAGCAGTTCGAAGCGATTGGCACCCAAGGTCAAAACCTTCGTGCCCCGTAGAACGGCGTAGAACATCGGCTCGAACACCGCCGGTGTGGGTGGCGTGGTGCGTGTACTTGTCCATAGCGTCAGGCGCGGGACAGGGGTCGGGATGGCAACGGTTACCCCCTGACGCTCAACAAAGGGAGCAACGTCCTTCAGCAGTTGGGTGATTGGTTTCACAGAGCCGGCCATCATCTCAGGCATGTAGTGATTTGGAAGGATCAGGCAAGTCTCTGGGAAGATCGGGCATGTAGCTTTCGCCGTGCCCGCCTATCTTCAGCTTAACGAATAGGGCTGCCACGATCCCCGGTAATCAGGTGGAACATACCTCGAGACCGCGCATCGGGCGACATGAGATTGAAAGGGTCCGGATTATGCAGGAACTGGCTGGAAAGAACGCTCTGGTAACGGGTGGTTCGCGTGGCATAGGCGCGGCAATTGCGCGCGCTCTTTCTGGGAAGGGAGCGAATGTAGCAATAACCTATGAGCGGTCAGCCGAGAGCGCCGCGCAACTCGTTCGGGCGATTCAGGCCGCGGGGGGCACGGCCGTCGCGATCCAGGCTGACAGCGCCGATCCGGCCGCAATACAACACGCCGTGGACGAGACGGTCCGGGCTCTGGGCGGCCTCGACATTCTAGTCAACAATGCCGCGATAGGACGATACAATAATATTGCCGATTTCGCAGCCGAGGATCTCGACGCGTTGCTGGCGGTTAACGTCCGCGGGCCTGTTCTGGCGTCGAAGGCAGCCATTCCACACCTCAAGGAAGGTGGCCGGATCATAAATATCGGCTCAGCGGGCGCGGATCGCATCGTCGGCGTCCCCGGTACGGTCTATTATATGACCAAGAGTGCGCTTCAGGCATTCAATCGCGGACTTGCGCGAGAATTGGGTGCTCGGGACATAACGGTCAATCTCGTTCAGCCGGGATCGACGAACACCGACTCGAATCCCGAGACGGGAGAATCAGCGGACTATCAGCGCAGCCTGAGCGCGCTTGGCCGCTTCAATCAGCCGGAAGATGTCGCGGCCGCCGTCGCTTTTCTCGCAACGCCTGCCGCCCGGCAGATCACAGGGACGATCCTTACCGTCGACGGCGGCGCGCTTGCGTGAAAGCGCACTGCAGCCGGTGCTTCGCTCGATGAAAATCGGACGGGGCACCGATCGGTAACCGATCCCTGTGGAAAAATCGGCGCAGTCTGCACATCCCCTTCGTTCCCGAACCGCGAAGCGAAAAAATAGCGTCGCGTCATGCTCCCTGCCAGCCAAGGAAAAATAGATGAAAGCCGCAGTTTACGACAACCCCGGTCCTCCTACGGTTTTGAGATATGCTGATGTGCCCGATCCGGTTTGCGGGCCGGATGATGTGCTTATTGCCGTCGAGGCGATTTCCATTGAAGGCGGCGATCTGATCAATCGCCGGTCGACACCACAGCAATCCCCGTGGATTGTCGGCTATGCCGCTGCAGGGACCGTGATTTCCGTTGGTAAAAATGTCCGCGACCGGGCGGTCGGCGAAAGGGTGGCTGCATTCGATATGCAGGGGTCCCATGCGGAACTCTGGTCCGTCCCGGCCTCGCGCACATGGCTTGTGCCGGAGGGCGTGGGAATGGCACAGGCCGCGGCCCTGCCGATTTCGTTCGGCACGGCTCATCATTGTCTGATCACTAGAGGCGGCTTGCAAAAGGCAGAGACAGTTCTGATACAGGCTGCCGCAGGCGGCGTGGGTCTGGCTGCCGTCCAATTGGCGCGTGACGCCGGCGCGACCGTCATTGCTGCGGCAGGTGGTAGTGAAAGACAGGCACGCCTGCGCGGCCTCGGCGCATCACATGTCATCGATCGGCTGGAAAAGGATGTCGTTGAGGAGGTTCTCCGGCTGACCGGTGGCATGGGGGCTGACCTCGTCATCGATCCTGTCGGTTCGACTTTGCAAGCTTCCTTATCCGCTCTCGCGCCCGAGGGTCGCCTCGTGTTCATCGGGAATGCAGGTGGCGGCAGCCTCCATGCCGATCTCTGGCCGCCGATGCAGAACAATCAAACGCTGCACGGTGTCTTCATGGGGCCGCTCTTCGAGAGGCCGGCGGTATACGGAACTGTCATCCAGCTTCTCAAGGCCGTGGCCGAGGGACGCATGGAGGTCGTGATCGACCGCGTGTTTCCGTTGAGCGACGCCTCGATGGCACATGAATATGCGGAGAGAGCCAAGCCGCTTGGCCGCGTCGTGATGACACCTTGAGGTTGCTGCCACCCATTCATGCGGTCAGGCGCTTGAGCCCTTCCCACTGCCGAAGCACTCGATCAGCATTTCGGTCAGCACCCGGACTTTTCTTGCGGGATGCTGACCCGGCGGCCGGACGACATATATCCCGGCCGGGGGTGGAGGATGACCTTTCATCACTTCCACCAGTTCGCCCACAGCCAGATAATTTTTGACGAGGTCGTAAGGCAGCACGGCGACTCCCAATCCGGCCGCCGCGGCGACAGCAAGAGCAACTCCGTTATCGGCCTTGAACTGTCCCTGCGGACGAACGGTTATCACCCTGTCTCCGTCCATCACCTGCCAGGTTTCCGTGCCTTGCATGAGAGCCTGATGAGCCACAAGTTCTTCGGGTGTTTGCGGCGAGCCGTGGACCTTGATGTAATCCGGGCTGGCAACAAAAATTCCATAGAGCGGACCGACGCGTCTGGCGACGAGGCTTGAATCCGGAAGGTTCCCGACCCGGATCGCGCAATCATATCCTTCGGCGATCAGATCCACGAAACGATCAGTGTAGCAGGTCTGGATCTGAAGCTGGGGATAGCGGCGCGCCATTTGCGCAATCACGAGCGCGAAATGCGTTGGGCCGAAAGAGAGCGGCGCCGCAATCCGCAGACGCCCGCGAAGCTCACCAGCCGGAAGAATCGTCTCCCGCGCCATATCGATGTCGGCTGAAATCCTAGCGGCATAGTCCCGGAAGGTGGCGCCCGCCTCCGTCAGGGAAGCGCCGCGTGTGGACCTGGCCAGAAGCTGAACGCCAAGTTCAGCCTCAAGCCGCGCCAGCCGCCTGCTGACCATGGACTTGGAGATGCCGAGCCGCACTGCGGCCGAAGAGACACCTCCCGCATCTGCAACTTCGACAAATGTCCTGATGTCTTCGATATCCACTCTGCGTTCCCCATTCTGCAACACAGCTCAACGCTGACAAGGACTACCGCATCATAAACAGGAATGACAAGTTTCCTCCCGCGGCAACGCCCGAAGGGATGCAGGTCCCTTGCGCAAGCGCCTCGATAAACCGCCAACACAGGATGAACCCATGACCTTTCGTAACGGCCTTGATTCACTTCTCCGCCCCGAAGATTCCGTCCTCGTTCTGATTGATCATCAGCCCTATCAGCTCGCAAATCTGAACAGCCACGATCCGCAGGCTGTGGTCAATCTCACGACGGCGCTGGCGAAGCTGGCCAAAGCCTTCGATGTTCCGACTGTCCTCACCAGCGTAATTGCGGCACGCGGCGGACTTCTCTTCAAGCAGATCACCGACGTGTTTCCTGATCAGCAAGTCATCGATCGCACCTGGGTGAACACCTGGCAGGACGAGAATGTAGTGAACGTTGTCAAGGCGACCGGCCGCAAGCAGCTGATCATTGCCGGACTGTGGACCGAAGTCTGCGTTGCAATGCCCGTGATCCAGGCCGCTGGCGAAGGCTGGGACGTGACCGTGATTACCGACGCTTCCGGCGGGATTTCGAAGGAATCTCATGAAGTTGCCATCCAGCGCATGATCGCGGCCGGCGCAAATGTGATGACGGTAATGGCGCTTGCGGGTGAATGGCAACGCGATTGGGCCCGCACCGAGCATGTTGAGGAGCTGACCGAAATTCTCATCCAGCACTTCGGCGGCAGTGGCATCGCCTATCTCTGGGAGCAGCAGTTGCTCAACACGCCGGCGCCTTCCACCAAGGGCGGCCACTAAAATAGAGCGGGATGTTGGGGTGCCGGACGGAGAGCTGCGGAAGGCCCACCGTCGCAAGCTTCTTCATCCCAGCCCTGCATCCGCATTGCACGAGAAATCGTCCGTGGCGAGTTTCGTCATGAAGCTGTTACCGAAAGGGTCGCTTACCCATGGTGCGGGGCCGCGGGCAGGAGCTTAAAAGTGTCCGTTGCATCACGGGTGGTGCAACGGGCGCTTATCCGACCTACAAGTGTTTTCAGTTCGGACGAGACGGAGGCTCGGTATCGGGCACGACCGACAAGGTGTGCTTGAGACATTTGAGTGCAAAGCAGGAGCGCGAATGGCGCACGCCCTCGATCTTGTAGAGCTTGCGGCGCAGAAATTGCTCGCAACCTGCGGTTCCCGCCACCGCGACCTTGATGAGATAATCATATTCGCCGGTGGTCAGATAAGCTTCCAGCACCTCTGGAAGAGCCGCCATGGCTTCGCCGAAGCGTTCCAGAACCTCATCATCGTGACGCTCCAGCATGACCTCGATGATTACCGTCTCGGTGAAGCCTAGCTGCGCCTGATCGAGAATTGCCGTATAGCCGCGGATGACACCTTCCTCTTCCAGCCGCTTGACTCGCTGCCAGCAGGGGCTGGGTGAAAGTCCCACCTTCTCGGATAGTTCCGTATTGCTCAGCCTGCCGTTTTCCAGCAGGGCGCGGAGTATTTTGCGGTCGATCCTGTCGAGCGGCTTCGTCATGCCGGTCTCTCCCAAACATGCAGCAAAAAAATCTGTCGCCGATCAGTCGGCGTGCGAAAGAAGTGTCTTGGTTTCGATGCTTTGGCTGTGCCATTCGAAAGCACCTTCGGCTGGCTTTTTAGTACCGTACTGCATGGTACAGGCAGCAGGGAGGAGCGGGCATGGCACCGATATCGCAGCAGCATTTTCCAAGACCCAGGACGTTGATCCATCCCGGTATTTCGGCGCCTGTGCGCATCAACAGCCTGCGCTCGCCCTCGGCGCGCCATGTCCGGCTGTTCATCAAGCCGGGGCGCAGTCTTTACGACGGCATCGTTCAGCCGCTTGCGGGGGAAGGCATTGAAAGCGCCTCCCTGACCATACTCGGAGGGCACTTCGATGGATTGTCCTATTGCGTTGCTCCGCCTGATCCATCCGGCAACGCCGTCATCGCTTATACGAAGCCCATCGACGCCGGTGCGGCGTGGCTCATCTTCGGCAACGCCACGCTCGGGCGCAGCATGAAGGGCGAGCCGATCGTGCATTGCCACGCCGCCATGCGAACCGCGGCGGGTTTGGTCAGAGGCGGTCATTTGCTGACAGAATCCTGCATTGTCGGCGAGGGTGGCATTTCCGCGCTTGTGACCTCGCTCGACAGTTTCCTGTTGCAACAGTCTTTCGATCCAGAAACGAATATTCCCCTTCTTCAACCGAAAAATCGCATGGAGCGCGCCGATGAACATGCATGATATTGTCGAATCTGGTTCCATGGGGCGCGTGGCCTATGCCCGCATAGCCCCCAATGAAGATCTTGTGCTCGGCGTCGAAAAACTGTGCCTGGCCGAAGGCTTCCGCAATGCCTTCGTGCGCGGTGCGCTGGGCAGCCTGGTGGATGCGTGCCTCGGCACCCGCAGCGGCGATTTTCTGCAGATAAGCGGCCCCGCCGTTGAAATCGTTTCGATAGCCGGCGAAGTACGTGCCCAGCCTGATGGCTCGTTGCGCGCCGCGCTGACCGGCGTCGTGGCTGATACGGAGGGTGTGGTTTACGGCGGCCCCTTCATCGCAGGCGCCAACCCTGTCTGCATGACTTTCGAGGTGACGCTGGAGGAATGGCTGCCGACGGAAAAATCGCAAGCGGCGTGAACAAAATGGGACGAGCAGGGGCGCCGTGTCGCCAAACGTCCCTGCGCCGCTCAAGCTGCGGCCTCACGTTTCTCCGTCAGAAGAAGTTCGAAGGTGACGCAAACGGGGTTTTTGCCGCGCACCAACCGCCCGGCGCTGATGTGGCGGGTGAGGTCGACCATCGCAATATCCAGCACCGTGCGTTCACTGTCGGAGCTGATATGGCCTGCGCGGATAAGGATTTCACTGGCGTAGGCGGTAATGGTCGTTCCGTCATCGTAGTCCGCGCCAATAAGGCTTCCAATGCCATTGACATCGGCTTCCGGCAGGCCGAATTCCGTGCAGGCCGCTTCGAGGGCGAGGCAGATGTCGGTGTTAGGCCGGACAGTGCATAAAAGCGCCCTCAGTCCCGCATCCTGATGCCTACGCGGCCGGGGGATGGGCGTGAAAAGCGGAAAATTCGTTTCCTCATCCTGCCGAGCGTCGAGGATCGCTCCGTCAAGCGCCAGCGCCTCAAATTGTATTTCTTGGGCAAATTCGGCTTCGAAGGGAAGCAGATGTCCCATGGAGACGACGCCCTGAGCACTTTTCCACGAACCATGGCAGTGCAGAAACGGCTGGCCATCGCGACGTCCCATATGAAGGCCGGCATCAATGATCGTGCCCTCAGGCATGGAAAAGGTTTCGCTGTACCAGGCCGCATGGGAGGCATCAGGAGCGGCCGCGGGCATAACGTATTCCAGCCGCTCCATCGGCACGTTTTTCAGCCTGATGTAGCCACCTTCGAAACCCCGTTCCGCAAAGGCAGCGGCAATCGCTTCGTTAACGCACATGCCGGCCCGGACGGTTAACGTGACGCGATGGACACGGCAGCCGATGGCGCGAAAGCGCTCGGGTGTCTCCGGCCCGGGGTGGACGATGCTGCGCGGAAGCGCTGCCTGTACCATCGACGTCATACCGCCAGCCCCGCGGTGATGAAGCCGCCATCCACGGCAAGAACCTGACCATTGACGTAGCTCGCATCATCCGACACCAGAAACGCCACGGCAGAGGCGATTTCATCGGTTCTGCCATAGCGGTGCATGGGAACACGGCTGTGCCACTGATCGCGAACATTCTCGGTATGGACCGCCTGGGTCAGTGGTGTATCGACCGGGCCGGGTGCAATTGCATTGACGCGGATGCCCGATTGTCCGAGCTCGTTCGCCATCACCATCGTCAGAAGATTGACGCCGCCTTTAGAGGCACCATAGGCGCTGCGGCCCCGGTTGCCACACATGCCGGAAACCGAGCTGATGTTGACGATGGAGCCGGGAATCTCACGGTCTAGCCAGTAACGCGCCGCCGCGCGAGCCACCGCGAAGCTGCCGACGAGATTGACGTCGACGATGCGGCGAAATTCTTCGACGCTGGTCTCGACGGAAAGCTTGTCGATGCCGATGCCGGCGCTGTTGACGACGGCCACCAGATCAACCGCCTGTTCAACGCCATTTACCGTCAACGCGGCGAACGCCTCCTCTATCGACGCTTCATCCGCCACGTTGCACACGATGCCACGCGAGGCGTCGATACCGAGCTTCTCGCAGGCCGCGTCCAGCGCTTCGCGCTTGAGATCCAGCAGCCAGGGTTGCCATCCGCGCGCCATCAGCAGCTGCGCGGTGGAAAAACCGATGCCGGATGCTCCGCCGGTGATCGCGACAGCCCCTTTTGTCCCTGCCGTCCGTTGTGTCATACCCTCTCCTCCCGGTTGAATGCCGCGCGCGTCAGCCTGTCCGCTTTTCCTCGAAAACCGGCATCTGGCCGCGCCTTTCCAGCTCTTCGCGGATCATTTTCTTGGTGATCTTGCCATAGGCGGATTTCGGCATGGCATCCCAGAACACGACTGTTTTCGGCAGCTTGTAACGGGCCATCTTGCCTTCCAGATAGGTCTTGAGGTCGATGCCGGCGATGTCAGCGCCTTCTCTCGCCACGCAGACCGCCACGCCCACTTCGCCCCACACCGCATCTGGCACACCCAGAACCGCCGTCTCGCTGATATCGGGATGCATGAGAATTTTTTCTTCGATCTCGCGCGGATAGATGTTCGAGCCGCCGGAAATATACATGTCGGAGGCGCGCCCGGTGATGTAAACGAAGCCGTTTTCATCGCGGTGGCCGAGATCGCCGGTGCGGAACCAGCCGTTGCGGAAGGCTTTGGCATTGGCGTCGGGGTTGTCGTAATAACCGGCGAAGACGGCGGGACCGATCACGCAGATCTCGCCGGTTTCTCCCGCCTCCACCTCTTCGCCTGCGTCGTTCTGGATCTGCACCTCCATGCCTGTCCGGTCGAACCCGCAGGTGCCGACCCGCGCTTCCGGACCGTCTTCTGCGCTATGAAAAGAAGGGGGAAGCACGGTGATATTACCGGTGACTTCGCCGAGGCCGAAATACTGCACCAGCACCGGACCGAGCTTTGCCAATGCCCGTATCTGGTCGGCGCGATACATCGGCGCGCCGGCATAGATGACATAGCGCAGCGAGGAATGATCGAAACGATCCACGGACGGGTCTTCGACCAGCATTTTCAGAATGGTCGGCACGGTGAAGGCATTGGTGACACGCCATTTCTCGATCAACGCCCAAACGGCTGGGACATCGAGTTTTTCCGCTGCCGGCAGCACGGTCTTCGCCCCGTGCGCCACCTGCACCAGCTGGTGAATGCCCGCGCCGTGCGAAAGCGGAGCGACAACGATGGATGCGTCGCCTGTTCCCGTGCCGGGCATCAGATCGCAGAGATGGTTGGTGATGACAAAGGCCATCTGCCCGTGGGTCAGCACCGCCGCCTTGGGGCGCCCGGTGGTGCCGGACGTGAAGAAGAACCAGCAGGGATCGTCGCGATCCACCGCCTCGCCCTTGACCTTCTGACCCAGATGACGGGCGACAATCGCATCATAATCCTCACCGAATTCCGCCTGACCGATGGCGATGGTGAAATCGATCGCTGCGGCTTCACGGCTTGCTTTCGCATGTTCGGGAAAAGCGCTGGCGCAGATCATGCCGCGTGCGCCGCTGGCCTTCGCCAGGTAGCCGACTTCATCTGGCGATTGGCGGTAATTGGTCGGCACCCACACCGCGCCCACCCGGAAGCAGGCGAACATCGATTCGAACATCTGGTTGTTGTTGGAAGACTGCACCAGAATACGGTCACCCTTGACGACACCGAATTCATTGACCAGCGCATGCGCCATGGCGTCGACGCGGGCTTCCATTTGCGCCCAGCTCCAGGTCTTTTCACCCCAGACGAAGCCGATATGATGCGGGTTGCGGCGCGCGGCCTGCGTCAGAAAATGCGAAAGGTTCATCACCCGCGTGGTTGATGGTGTGACACCGCCCGGAGGATGCTGCACGGGGCCAGGTGTCCTCATTTCACGCGCTCCATGATCGAAACATAGTTGGCAACCGCGGTGCCGCCCATGTTGAAAACGCCGGCAAGCGAGGCGCCGGGGATCTGCATGTCTCCAGCCTCGCCCATCAACTGCATCGCTGCCATTACATGCATGGAAACGCCGGTCGCTCCGACCGGGTGGCCTTTCGATTTCAGTCCCCCCGAAGGGTTGATTGGCAAACGGCCGGTCTTCAGCGCGGTGCCTTCGTGCACGACCCGGTGCCCTTCGCCTGGTTTTGCGAGCCCCATGGCCTCATATT
Source organism: Agrobacterium genomosp. 2 str. CFBP 5494 (assembly GCF_900013495.1). NCBI lineage: Bacteria > Pseudomonadati > Pseudomonadota > Alphaproteobacteria > Hyphomicrobiales > Rhizobiaceae > Agrobacterium > Agrobacterium genomosp. 2. The sequence goes on along the minus strand of NZ_LT009718.1, from coordinate 2,959,948 downwards.
CGATAAGTTCAGCTATGGTGAAGCAGTCGTGCGTTTCAACGAAGGAAAGGTCGTCGAGCGTAGCGCCCGCAAGTTCCAGCGAGCCCGCCCATGCGCGGCGGGCGCCCTCGAAGGCCAGCGGGTCGCGGCGGCTCAGCGCCAGAATGTCATTGATCTGTTTTCTGCCCCGAAAGCCGATAGCCCGGTGGAGGCTGGCTGCGGTTTCTTCGTCGGCCAAAACGATGGCCGCCGCGCCGTCGGAAATCAGCGAGCAGTCGGTACGGCGTAGCGGGCCTGCGACATACGGGTTCTTATCGGACACGGTGTTGCAGAATTCGAAGCCGAAATCCTTGCGCATATGGGCATAGGGATTGACCGCGCCGTTGGCGTGGTTCTTGGCGGCGATCATCGCAAGCTCCTCCGAGCGATCGCCATAACGCTGGAAATAGGCCTGGGCGATGCGACCGAACTGGCCGGCAAAACCGCCGGGGATATTGGCCTCTTCTGCGCGGTAGCAAGCAGAGAGCAGAATGTCGCCTACCTCGGCGGTGGGAAGCGCCGTCATTTTTTCGGCGCCCACGACGAGCGCAATGCGGCCCCGCCCCGCCTCGATGAAATCCATCGCGCTGTACAGGGCGGCCGATCCCGTCGCGCAGGCATTTTCGAAGCGCACGGCGGGCGTATAGGCCAGTCTTTCATCACCCATTGCCACCAGGGCGCCCTGAAAATCCTGTTTCGAGAAACCATTGTTCATCACACCGACAAAAATGCCGTCGATATCGCCAACGTCGATGCCCGCATGGTCGATGGCCGGCGCGACGACTGACGCCATCAAATGTTCGGTATTTTCAAGGGTCGATTTGCCGAAAGGCGAATGCGCCCAGCCGACGATCTGCGCTTTGCTCATTTGCTCGTTCTCCTTGCCTGTCGCTTCGGTTCGCCGTCTCCGCGCGTGCGTGCGCGGCTGGCCATCATTTCTGCGATGCGTGTTTCGATACGTGTCACCTCTTCGCGCAGCAGCGCCGCCAGTTCTGGCTGACGCTCCGGCCGCATGCGGCTATCGACGGCGGCGATGCTCAACGCTCCCGCCACCGCTCCATCCGGCGTGCGGATTGCGACGCCGATACCCCACGAATTGGAAAGGATGAGGCCGGGATTGAGCGAGTAGCCGTTTGCCCGGGTCAATTCGACATCACGGCGTAGCCCGTCGAGCGTGATGCCGGGATAATTCGCGGCGATGAGGCCGCTATTGGCGGCGATGACGCTATCCACTTCGGCATCGGGCAGGGCGGCCAGCATGGCGAGAGATCCGGCACCGATACCCAGCGGGTGCTCGAAACCGGCCTGGAGCGCATGGGTACGCACGGGCCAGGTGCCTTCCTCACGATAGAGGCAGAGCGAAAACGTATCGCGGCGTACCGAAAGGAAGCTCGAATCCTCGGTACGGCGGGAAATACGCGTCAGTCCGTCCTGGGCCATCTGCAACAATCCGAAACGGCGTGACGACAGGCTGCCCAGCACGTAGGCTTCCTCGCCGAGATAATATCGGCGTGTCTCCTCGTCCTGTTCCACGAGGCCTGCCCGGATCAACGCCAGCAGCAGGCGGCGGGCCGTTGGCTTGTTCAACCCGCTTTCGGCGACGATGCCGGAAAGCGACACACCGCGTTCGGCGTGCCGCCCCACCATGGATAGCAGCGCCAGCGCCCGGTCCACGGCACGTGCCCCTGTCAGATCGTTTTCCGCCGCAACCACCGTGGCCATATCAGGTAAACGCCCCCACTGCGCAACTTTGGCCACCGTCGACCGGCAGGCAGATGCCCGTGATAAATTTTGCTTCATCGGATGCCAGAAAAACGGCGGCGCGGGCGATATCGAAGGCATCACCCATGCGCCCCACGGGCACCGCGGCATTACGCGCCGCCACCATTTCCTCGACGGAGGCGTACTGGCTGCTGATCTGCTTGTAGATCAGCGGCGTATCGATCATGCCCGGCAGAACGCAATTGGCGCGAATGCCTTGCCGTGCGTATTGCATCGCCAGCGCCACGGTGGCCTGGTTGACCGCGGCCTTCATGGCGTAATAGGCGAAATAAGGATAGCCGGTCCAGCGGATCGAGGCGAGTGAGGAAATATTGACGATGGCGCCGCCGCCCTGCCTCAGCATCACCGGCAGAACAGCCTTGGCGGTGCGATAGACAGAGCCGATGTTGAGATCGACGGAGGCGCGAAAGCGCTCCTCATCCAGCTCCACCGGCCCGCCCATATGCGTCACGCCGACATTATTGTGCAGGATGTCGATGCCTTCAAAGGCATCGCAGGTTCGTGCAACTGCCGCTGATACGGATTCCAGCTTCGTGACATCGGCGGCAACGGCGATTGCCTCAAAACCTTCTTCGCGGATGATCTGCGCGGTTTCTTCAGCCGCGTCGGCGGAGAGGTCGACACAGGCCACGCGCGCGCCCTCACGGGCAAATTGCACGGCCGCAGCCTTGCCATTGCCAAAGCCCGGCCCCGATGATCCTGCGCCAAATACAAGCGCGCGTTTTCCCGTCAGGCGACCTGTCAAAACAGTCTCCATTAAAACAGCCAGAAGTGATCGGATCGGCCCCGCTTGCGGCGGGACCGATTATTTGCTGACCGGTCAGGTCAGGCTGGCGCCAACGGCCTTTTCGAGAATGGCCCAGGCTTCGTCGCCATATTTGCTTTTCCACTCGGAATAGAATCCGGCTTCCTTGAGGGCTGCACGGAAGAGCGATGCGTCAGTATCGTTGAAGGCCATGCCCTTGCTGATCAAGTCTTCCTTCACCGAGGCGTTGAGCTTCGCCACGTCGGCGCGTTCATCCTTGCCGGCCTGATTGAGGTTCTTGGCAACGATGGTGCGCAGGTCGTCCGGCAGCCGCTCCCACGCGCGCTTGTTGGCGAGGAACCAGAAACCATCCCACATGTGATTGGTAACCGAGCAGAACTTCTGCACTTCGAAGAGCTTCGCGGTGGAAATGATGGCCAGAGGGTTTTCCTGGCCGTCGACGACGCCGGTCTGCAACGCGGTGTAGACTTCCGCGAAGTTGATGGAAGCGGGAGCCGACTTGAAGGCCTTGAACATCGAGGTCCAGAGAGGGCTCACCGGCACGCGGATCTTGAAACTTTCGAGATCGGCAGGCGTGGTGATGGGTTTCGAGGCGCTGGTGATCTGGCGGAAACCGTTGTCCCAGATCGTATCCATGGCGACGAGATTCTGTTTGGCAATTTCACCGCGTACATATTTGCCGAGATCGCCGTCCATGGCCGCCCATACGGAATCATAATCCGGGAAGGCAAAGCCGATGCCGCTGATGGACGCGTTTGGTACCAGCGTGGACAGGATCAGCGGCGAGAGCGTGAAGAATTCAACGCCGCCGGAACGCACCTGGCTCAGCATGTCGGTATCGGCCCCCAACTGGCTGCTGGGGAATATCTTGATATTGACCCGCCCGTCGGTTTCTTTCTCGATACGATCGGCCGCTTCCTTGGCGCGCACATTCATGGGGTGCGCAGCCGGCAGATTATTGGCATATTTGTAGCTGAATTCCGCGGCGCGTGCGCGCGATACGAACGCGGTGGCAAGAACGGCAGAACCGGCGCCCGCAAGCATGGTACGTCTGTTGATGATCATTGCTTTCTCCTCCCAAATAAAAGCATGTGTCGTTCGTCGGCATGGCGGGCGGACCCGCCACGGTGTCAGAGCAGAATTGTGGACAGACCCGGAATTCCGGCAATCAGCAGCAGGCCGATGACCATGGCTGCGAGATAGGGCCAGATGGCACCCATGGCTTCATCGGGCGAGACATTGCCGATCTTGCAGGCAATGTAGAAGCCGATGCCGATGGGCGGCGCCATCAGGCCGATATTCATGGCGACCACCACGACCATCGAATAATGGATGTCGTTGATGCCGAGCGTGCGGGCAATGGGGAACATGATCGGTGCGAGCAGAACGATTGCAGGCAGTCCTTCCAGCACGCAGCCGAGGATCATGAAGATCAGGATCGACACGATCATGTAGGTCATCCAGCCGCCCGGCAGGTCGGTTATCATCGCGGTCAATTCGAAGGCGAAACCGCTTTGCGTCAAACCCCAGGCCATGGCGGAGGCGCAGCCGAGGATCAGCAGGATCGCGCCCGAGAGCGCCGCTGTCTCCACCAGCATCGAGTAGAGTTTTTTCAGGCTGATCCCGCCATAAAGCACCGCCCCGATAATCATGGCATAGAGCACTGCAATGGTGGATACTTCGGTCGCCGTTGCCACACCGCCGCCCACAAGGCTGCGGATGAGGAAAGGCAGAACCAGAGCGGGTGCGGCCACCAGTGCCGCCTTGCCGACCAGCGGCCACGGAGTGCGTCTGGCGCCATCCATGTTTTCATTGCGTGCTTTCCACCGGGCCAATACCGCCAGCACCAGAAGCAGCACCATGGCGATCATGAAGCCGGAGGTAAAAAGGCCGGCAATCGATACGCCCGCTGCCGAACCGAGGACGATGAGAACGATGGACGGCGGAACGGTATCGGCCATGGCGGCGCCGGTGGCCAGCAGTGCGATCATTTCCTTGGGCTTGTGGCCGCGTCGCTTCATTTCCGGAAACAGCGCAGGTGCGACCGTTGCCATATCTGAAACCTTGGAGCCGGAAATGCCCGAGACCAGAAACAGCGAACCGAGCAGAACATAGGACATGCCCGCGCGGATGTGGCCGAACATCGAGGACAGCAGTTCGACGATCGCCTTGCCCATGCCGGTTGCGTCAAGGACGCAGCCCAGCAGCACGAATACCGGCACCGACAGCAGAATGATGCCCGACATTCCTTCATCCATGCGCCCGACCATAACGATCATCGGAACCCAGGTGGTGAAAGTCAGATAGGACAATGTTCCAAGGCCGAAACAGAAGGCAATGGGCACGCCGAGCGCCAGAAACACTGCCACGAACAGGCCGAGGAAGATCGCCAGGTTAAAATTGCCAAAGGATTCCAGTGTGGGCGACGCCAGAAACAGAAGGCCGGCAGCCACCGCAACCGTGACGATAGCGGCGACGATGTCCCGCAGCCTTTCCCTCCGGAAGAGGTTGTTCATGACCAGGAGCAACATCAGGGAGGCGCCGAATGGCAGGGCTGCGGCGCGGAAAGTCATGGGAATGTTCAGCGCCGCCGATGTGACGACCCATTCCTCGATGGCGTATTCGATTGCGGGCTTGATGATAGCCGCAAGAAATGTCGCCACCAGCACCAGCGCCAAAGAATTGATGTAACCCAGAAAACGCTGCGGAAACATGTTGAGGAACAGCGTCAGGCGCAGGTGCTCGCTACGGTCGATGGCAATGGCCGCACCCAGCATGGCAAACCACAGGAAGCACAACGACGCCGTTTCATCGATCCAGACAATCGGCAGATGCAAGGCATAACGTGATGTCACGCCGAGCAGAAGCAGGCCGATCATCAGCGCCAAAAGAATGGCTGCCGTGGCCTCGACCGGCCGCATGAACCAGGAGCCCGTTACCGGCTCCGTGTGCAGTAGCTCGCCGTCGAGCACAAAGACGTCGTCATTCGCGTTTGCGGTCATGGTCATTGGGGCCTCCTCTCCCGCAGAACAACCTTCGCAATGGATGGTGGTCAGCAAGGCAGAATGTCCGGGCCCCAGCCACGATCATGGCCGGCATCAGGATATATCTGTCATCGCAAGACCGGCCAGACCCCTCCAAAAGTCTGAGCGTATCGGTGTATCGCCTCCACGATATGGACCGTTACAAAACCATACGTTCGGGATACACAGGAAGAATGATAAAATCAATAGTAAAACGCCGCAATTACGCAGTTTTAGACTCACGTTTATAGGTCCATATAGTGGATCTTACTTTGGACCATTCGAGCTTGTGCGTGTGCGATGATCCGGGCGGCAGCCGCCATTCTGCCTGAAAGTGAACATCGTCGGCATCGAATGACCCCTCGATGCGCCCTGGGGCCGCAACGCGACCCGCGCCTCAAATGTCCTTCGCGAGCCGCAGGGCGTCGTAGATCGCCGCATGGGTGTTGCGCGCCGCGACGGCATCGCCGATGCGGAACAACCGATATGTGCCTGTCGGATTGCGCGCGACGGTCTGAGCTTCTCCGGCGAGCAGGGCGTCATAGGAAACCTCCCCGAGATTTGTCGAGCCGGGCTTGAGTTCGAAATACAGTTCATCCAGCGGGACTGTTCCGTGATTGACGACGATCTGGTCGACGGTGCGCTGTCTGGAAATGCCGCCATAGTCGCTGCCGACGTGGGCAACGATCTGGTTGCCGCTTCTTTCGGCTGCTTCCAGCCGGTAAGTGACGGTAAATGTGGCGTCGAGCTTTTGCAGCGAGCGCATATAGGGAACGAGATTCATGGCCATAACTTCAGGGGCGAAGGAGCGATCCGGTGTCATGATTTCCACCTTGCCGCCAGCCTTGGCGATGAGCTCGGCCGCCTGAAGGCCGGCATGGTCTCCCGCGTCGTCATAGACGAGAACATTGGCACCCGGCCTGACGTCTCCGGAAATAATATCCCACGCGGAGACGACCAGTTCGTTGCCCTTAGACAGCACCTCGGTATGCGGCAGCCCGCCTGTGGCGATGATCACCACATCGGGTTTTTGCGAGAGAACCGTGTCCGCTTCCGCCCAGCTGTTGAAGTGGAAGACGACACCGAGCTTTTCGCACTGGCTCATGCGCCAGTCGATGATGCCGGTCATTTCCCGGCGGCGTTCGCTCTGCGCGGTGAGGCGAATCTGCCCGCCCGGATGGCTGGCTGCCTCGAAGACCACGACCGTATGGCCGCGTTCGGCACAGACCCTTGCGGCTTCGAGGCCTCCCGGCCCGGCGCCGACGATAACCACCTTCAGGCTTTTCGCGGCCCTGGTGATGGCGTGCGGCATGGTTTCCTCGCGGCCGGTTGCCGGATTGTGAATGCAGAAGGCAAGGCCGCCCTGATAGATGCGGTCGAGACAGTAATTAGCGCCGACGCAGGGACGGATATCGTCCTCCCGCTTTTCCATGATCTTGCGCACAATATGCGGATCGGTCATGTGAGCGCGGGTCATGCCGACCATGTCCACCTTGCCGGTGGCGATGGCATGCCGGGCTGTGGCAACGTCCTGAATTTTGGCGGCATGGAAGGTCGGGAAACGTGTCGCTGCACGGATTTCCCCGGCAAAATCGAGGTGCGGCGCACTTGCCATGCCCTGAATCGGAATAACGTCGGTCAGGCCGGGATCGGTATCGATATGCCCCCTGATGACGTTGAGATAATCGATCAGACCGCTTTCTTTCAGCAGTCTGGAGATTTCGAGGCCTTCTGCCTTTCCGGTGCCACCCTCCAGACATTCATCGGCGGTGTAACGAACACCGAGGATGAAGTCCTCACCCACGCGCCTGCGTATCGCCCGGAAAACGTCGAGGCAGAAACGCATGCGGTTTTCGAGCGAGCCACCATAGGGGCCATCGAGCTCGTTGGTCAGCGGGGAGACGAACTGATCGATGAGATGACCATAGGCCTCCAGTTCCACCCCGTCCATGCCGCCAGCCTTCATACGCTCGGCGGCGTCGGCGAAATCCTTGATGACACGCTCAATATCCCAATCCTCGATTTTTTTCGGAAAGGCGCGATGAGCGGCTTCCCGCAGGTGTGACGGTGCGAGCACCGGCAGCCAGTCACCCTTGTCCCACCGGGTGCGCCGGCCAAGATGAGTGAGCTGGATCATGATTGCCGACCCCGCCTCGTGGACGGCGTCGGTCATTTCCCTGATCCACGGAACGATTTCATCCTTGTACGCGAGCAAATTGTTGAAGACGGGAGGGCTGTCTTTCGAAACGGCGGCTGAGCCTGCGGTCATCGTCAACGCCACGCCTCCTTTCGCACGCTCGACGGTATAGGCGCGATAACGCCCTTTCGGCATGCCGTCTTCCGGATAAGCGGGCTCATGCGACGTCACGATGATACGGTTGCGCAGCGTCAGGTGCTTCAGCTGATAGGGTTGAAGAAGGGGATCGTTCGACATGGGCCTGCTCCAAGGGGGTTATGGTGCGAGGCTAAGAGAAAATGTACATATGTGTCAATTAACAAAACACCAGTGTCTATAAGTTAGACAAGAGTGTACGCCTCGCCTTGTCGCGCAGGGACTGATTTGGTACTCAACTGTCATGGACGCGACATTAAACGAAACCGGTTGGCGTGGATCCCAGGAGGGTTGGCTTGAGGCCGCCTACGAGTCCCTGCTGGAATCGGGGGTGGATTCCGTCAAGATTTTGCCGTTGGCGAAGAAGCTCAATCTCTCGCGTACCAGCTTTTACTGGTTCTTCAAGGATCGGGAGGAGTTGCTGGCGGCGCTTTTGTCCCGCTGGCGCGACAAGAACACGGGAAGCATCCTCAGGCAATCGGAGGCCTACGCGGAAACCTTGGCCGAGGCGATGCTGAACGTCTTCGATTGCTGGCTGGATCCCTCGCTTTTTGACAGCAAATTCGAATTCGCGGTGCGCAGCTGGGCGCTGCAGTCCGATGATATCCTTGCCGAGGTTCGCAAGGCGGATGCTGTGAGAATGGAGGCGCTTTCGCGCATGTTCGTCCGTTTCGGCCATCCCGAAAATACTGCGGATGTGCGCGCCCGCACCACTTATCTTGTGCAGATCGGCTACATTTCCATGCAGGCCGAGGAAGATGTGGCAGTGCGGATGAAGAGAATTGCGGATTATATCGCCATCTATACCGGCGAGGTGCCGCAACAACGGGAGCTTGATCGATTTTATGCGAGGCACGGATACAGGCCAGGCCCCGGGGCCTGACGCCCGCATGCCGATCTCGACAGGCGCGGACAACCCTCGGGACAGCGATAGGTGGCGCGGCCAACGCCTTCGATGCCGGTCGGATTACGCCGTTTGGGATGGTACAAGAAGAAGGGGCGGCCGGGCTGCAACCTATCTGCAACATTCACCAATCAGTGGTGGGGATGGCAAGAGCTCATCTTTGGGGGAAAGTCATTGCGAATCCTGCTTCTCGAGGACGAACCCGAAATGGCGCGGGCGCTGCTCGAAGCCTTGCGCCGGCGCGATGTGCTTGCCGATCATGTCAGTACCATCAGCGATGCGGATGTCCTTGCGCGTGACGGCTCCTACGATGTGCTTGTCCTGGATCGCCGCCTGCCCGATGGTGAGGGGCTGAATCTTGTATCGGCGCTTCGCCGCAGCAAACATTCCGTACCGATCCTTGTCCTGACGGCGCTTGGAAGTGTCGATCACCGCGTTGACGGGCTGGATGCCGGCGCGGATGACTATCTCGCCAAGCCTTTTGCGATAGAGGAACTGCTCGCCCGCCTCAGGGCCCTTCACAGGCGCGGCCCTTCCATTTCCGACAGATATGCGATTTTCGGAAATCTGAGCATTGATCAAAGAAGCAATGAAGTCAGCGTTGCCGGCTCCATCCTCGAGTTGCGGCGTCGGGAATATCTGGCGCTCGAAGCCCTGATGCGGCGCCCGAACCGTATCGTGACGCGGTCCAACCTGATCGAGGCGGTTTATACGCTCGACGACGAGATCGAGTCCAATGCGCTCGATGCCCACATCTCCCGTATCAGGAAGAAGCTGGCGCAGGCGGGAGCCACGGTGGAGATTAGAGCCGTGCGCAATATCGGTTATCTCATTCGGGCAAAGTCATGAGTTCGCACCACAATCAATCCCTGCGATGGGGGCTGATGAAGCGCCTTCTCGTCCTGCAGGCTTTCTTGCTCGTTCTCTTCGTCGTTCTTCTCGTTGGCTGGATCTGGATCATCGATCCAAGGCTGGAAGGCGCCAATGAAGAGGCTGTGCGCATCATTGCGGAAAGCGTGACAAAGGATGGGCAGGGGCGGACGCAGGTGTCGGCTACACCCGATCTGGAGGCGCTGAAACAGCGCTATCGCAATCTCTGGTTCATGGTCCGGGACGCGGAAGGAATCGTCCTTCGATATGGAGATATCCCCACTTCCATCGTGACGGGGGCATTTCCTTTGGGCATCGAAAGGGCGCGTCTGGAGGCTGGGGAAACAGTCCGGGCCACGATGGAGAACCGCGATACGCCCGCCGGACGGCTGCAGTTCATTGCCGGGACGGAAAAAGGTCTCGCGAATGATGGCGTGAATATCTGGATCAACATACAGCTGGATCTGGAAAAGGATGCGGATGGTGCCATTCGCTGGTTGACCGTGCTGCCGGGAATTGGGTTCATCATTCTTGTGGCCGTGGTGCCCATGTTGCTGCTGACGGGTATTGCGACATTGCTGGTGACCCCACGTGCGGTCGGCCGTTCACTGAGTGGCCTCATGGAAACGGTCACCCAAGCGCAGTCGATCAATTTCGAGAACCGGTCCGCCCGTATCGCTCGCTCGAAGGTGCCGAGTGAAATCATTCCGCTGGTGGATGCCTTCAATGTTGCCCTCTCGAAACTGGACGAGGGCTATAATCGCCGCAACCGCTTCCTGGCCGACGCCGCCCATGAACTGAGGACGCCGATTGCGATCGTGCGCATCCGCGCCGATCTTCTTCCCGATGACGCGCTGAGCCGGCAGCTGCGGACGGATATCGACCGGCTTACCTGCGTCGCACACCAGCTTCTCGAAATGCAGGCGGTGGGCGCGGTAGACCTGCCTGCGGAAGAGCAGGATTTGAATGTTCTCGTCGAACGCATCGCGACCGATCTTGCCCCGATTGCGATGGATGCCGGTTACGAGTTCGGTTTCGAGCCGGGCGAAAAAGAAGCCCTGCTGACGGTCCAGACGTCGATCATTGAGATGGCCGTCGTCAACCTCATCCGCAATGCCATCGATCACGGCGGCGGCAGGGGCGCCATTGTCGTCCGGGTGGGTGCAGCAGGAACCATAGATGTCTGCGATGAAGGTCCGGGCATACCCGTTGACGAACGCGAGCAGGTGTTCGAACCGTTCCATCGCATCAACACCAGCTCCTCCGGTGCCGGCCTTGGCCTCAATCTCGTGCAGAAAGCAGCTGAGCTGCATGGGGGCAGGGTGCTGTTCCTCGACCTTGATCCCGGCTTCTGCGTTCGGCTGGAGATCCGCTCCGTCACGCCAGGGAGCGGTGCGGGGCCATGAATCGCCTCCGGGAAGTCCGGACTCTTGAAGTTCTTAAAATAAGATTAAAGACATAAGTATAAGCACATGAAAAATAACAATTATATTTAAATAAAACAGCCGCGTGTAATCCAGGCGCAATTCTCGCGCGGAAAATGCCCGTATCTGCTGCGCTCATTCGCACAGGAGACCATGGGAGCCGGTTTCCGGTTCTTCAACGCGAACGGAAACCCTGGCGCCTCAGATTGAGACGCCCCTGGTTTCGTCTGGAGTCATTGATGTCGTTCATTGCAAAATCGCTTGTTGCCATCAGTATTATGGCGGCACCGAGCGCCTATTCCGCTGATCTTGCCAACTACAATGCGCAGCAATTCGATTATACCAGTCCGCCAGCCTTTTCCTGGGATGGGGCTTATATCGGCGCACATGGCGGCGTCGCCTCACCAAAAGTCAATCCTCTGGCCAGTGGCCGTGGTCTGATGGGTGGCGTACAGGCCGGTTACAATTTCCAGTTCGGCTCCGGTGTCGTCGGGGCGGAGCTGGAGGGCTCGTATCTCGGCAACGAGGCGCGGGTGCCGAATGGCCGCCTGAGAGAGCGTTTTCGTGGCGCCGCCAAGCTGAAGGCCGGTGTGGCGCTTGATCGTACCCTTCTTTACGGCACCGCAGGTCTGACCACGACGAAATTCAAGGATGGAAACGGCGTTACCGGACCGGACGACTGGAAGCGGGGCTATCTCGTGGGAGCGGGTGTCGAACAGAGTTTCGGCGGCGGCCTGTCGGCCAAGTTTGAATATAACTACGTGAACACGGGAAATGTATCGACGACGACCTCCAGCGGCAGATCGAAGACGGATGTCAGCGATCACGTCGTCAAGGCGGGCCTGAACTATCGTTTCTGATCCGCTGACATGTGCCACAGAAGCATAAGACCGCCGCTTTCGGGTCGAAGCGGCGGTAAGGGGAAATGGCTCGAACGGCGAGGGGGCCGTAAGAGGTTCATTCGCATTCGAGTGAGGGTTGCCGGAAGCTCGTTACATACCAGTCGTTACCGGAACTGCGGGTGTAGAAGGTGTAGTAGCAATCGATGCGCTCGACATAACCAGGCGTTTCGGACACTTCGTAACGCTCGCCATGCCGCGTCGAGCGGACCTCGCCGCTTGATGATCCGGCCACAACCTGCGTCTTGTTCTTGCGCCACTGATAGGCCTGCTGGCCGGGGCCGAGGCTATAGACATTGTCAGGCGGCCCATAGTCCAGCATCACGCTGGTAATGGGTGCGCCGACATAAGTTTTCATCACGGTTGATGCGCAGGCTGTGAGCAAGAGCGATGTGGCGGCGATGAGGGTGATTGCTGGCGGGACTGCAAGTGATGACCTGTCGGACATGGGAATTCCTTTCAGCTGCGGTAAATTTCAGCAGGGATAGGAACAGGTCATTGCAGGTACATTACACTAGCAGACGGCGCGATGGACGGTCGTCTCGACGGGCCCGTGCCTCAGCGGGGCGCACCTGAACGGAATTTCGGCTTTGGGGCGCTGACAGGCTGTTGTTGACTGTGATGATACTGCTCTACAGCACCAGGGCTACGGGCGGGTTTGACCGCCCTGACACTGGCCGCCGGAGCCAGTATCAGCTTCCATCCGAGAGCCAGCCAGCCTTTTCAGGCAGACGAGTTAGCGGCTGCGGGCGTTCCGAAGCTGGGCGAGGGTTGCCAGCGTATTGCCGCTGATGGACGTTTTGCCATTGCCGAACAAGTCGAGACGGGGATCGGAAGGCGAATTGTTCATTTCATACCTCAGCAAAAAGCGGTCAATCAGCTTGTCGATCTTGCCGGCGTCCTGCAGGTCCCTCATCTTCAGTTTCTTTTCGATCATCTTTGCCTGCATCTCGACCTTGGAATTCGCGGTTTCCGCGGGAATTCCAAGGGCGGTGCGGGTGAATTCCGAAAGCGCATTGTCAGCCAGTATGTCGTAGGCATTGGAAATGCCGCCGGCCATCCGCTTGAAATAGAGAGCAAGACGAACACCGGCGTTTTCTTCTCCCGCCCTTTCCTCCAGCGTCTGCCGAACGTATTTGTCACGCGTTTCCATCAGGCCGCGGTTGTTCTGGACATGCTGGCTGGCTGTCGCGCGAATATTCCCCTTGGTGTCGAAGTTGAAGGAACCGGCAAGCGCGCGAAAGCGGGGATCCTTTTCGGCGTTGGCGAAGCTTTTCGGGTCCTTGAGGTCGGATTTGAAGATCTTTTTCAGATAATCGGTGCTGACCGATTTGGGGTCGATGCGTTCGGCAACAAGCATGAAATCCACCAGACGGCGGTCGGCAAGCAACTGATCAACGGTTTCCAACGTCTCCATCTGCTGGCGGTAATAGGCGGCCTCCGTCTTTGCCTTTTCCTTTATCTTGTCTTTGCTGTTTTTCTGGCGATAGGCGGCGAGTTCCTCATCCTGCTTGCCTGTCGTCTCCCTGCTCTTCGAGGCCGTGTTCCATCGGGTCATTTCGAGAACGTAGTTCCGGGAGATGCGGGTAATCTCGTTTTCGGCCTGGGCCAGCCGTGGCGAGCCGATCCTGCCTTCGGCATCAAAATTATAGGCTTTCGCCAGTCGAACGAACCTTTCGTCTTTGAGGTTGCGGACATAACTTTTCGGGTCCGACAGGTCACTGGTGAAGACCTTCTTCAACTTGAACGTGGAAACCTCTTCGGGGCTGATGTTGAATGCCTTCAGCGCGAAATTGCGAATGGTAACGGCTGCCGGTGCAGCGGAGAGGAAGTCCTCCAGGTTTTTCGTCAGGCCGATATAGCGTCTGTAGTCCTTGATCGTCTTTTGGTCCGCCGCCTCCTGTGCGTCGTCGTAGCGGCTAAAATAAAGTGTCATCATCGTACTGAGCTGGGCGGCGGTCTGGATCGTCTTTCCGGCAGCGATCTTGCCTTCCCCGTCGAAATTGAACGCTCTCGCAAGATCGATGAAGCCTTTGTCCTTTTCGGCGTGAAGCGCGCTTTGCGGATCGTCGGGATTTTCGCGAAGCGCCCACTGGATTTTCTTGTCGGTATCGGTGTCGTCCCTGAGGTTGAAGGCGACGATCAACATCGTTCTAAGACGGGAATTGGATATGAGTTGTTGGGCATCGGTAATCTCGTTCATCTTTTGCGCGAAGAAGTCGCGATTGAGAACTGCGCCGGTCTGCGTCAGGCGAGGATACGATAAAACATAGGTTTCGTTGATCAGCCGCTTCTGGGTTGCCGTCTGCGCTTTCGTGCCGTCATCCACGAAACCGTCATCGCGGAAATTAAACGCTGCCGCCATTTCGAAGAGCTTGTGTGCATTGGCGATGCGCTTGTTGTACTGGCCGAGCAGATAATCGATTTTGGCGAGCGACGCCTTATCGGCGGAGGGGACTTTTGCGCGTTCGATGCGCAGATCGGCGGTCTTTGCCTGCCATTCCTCGACCAGAGGTTTGTAGGTTGTGTTGACATAACTGTCGGCGCTGCTGATATCGCTGGTCAGAACATCCCGCAGATGTTTGTAGTTGAAGGCTTCGGCGTCGATGCCGAAGGATTTGAAAACATAGTCCCGCAACCGCGTGTTTTTGAAGATGTCATCCACATGGCCGACCGTGTCGATGACGATGTTGTAATACCGCGTTTCCTCCTTCAGTTCGTCGTCTCGTTGTTTGTGTGCATCGTGATAGGCGGCAACCAGCCGGTCCTGCTGGGTTTGCGTTTGAACCGTTTTTTCCGATTTGATAGTGCCGAAATCAAACGCCGCCGCGAAGTCGCGGTAGCGGGTGTCCTTCAGCTTGTTGGCGAAACTGTTCGGGTCGTTGAGATTGCTTTCCAGCACCTTCTTCATGAAGGCGGCGGCATAGGTCATCTCGCCCAGGCCATAGGCCTTCATGGCGTAGGAATATAGCCTGTGGTCCTTCAGAAACTCATCGAGATTTTTGATCTTGCCAATATTGTCGGCGTAATATTTGGCGTCGCGCGATACGATCGGATCGTTTGCGACGCGTTTCAGTGACGATGCCAGGTCGCGATTATAGAGGGTGTAAGTTGTATATGCGGGCAGCACCCCAAGCCTCCGGACAATATTCATTCGTGAAAACTGTCAATATTGTTTCGGATATAACTTGTGTGTGGCTGTATTTATTTAATTTATACTTCATATAATTCTTTAGTGTTTAATTTATAAAATATTGATTCATTTAATTATTTTGTTCGCAGCGCTGTCGGTACAATACATCGTGGCTGGAAGTGGCAGAAAAATCGGCGGTTTATCTAAAGCAGGGGAACGGGAGCGCGCGCCCGGATCGGGGCGCAACGGCATGTCGAAATCTCCACGGGGACAGTCCTGCGCGTCGGGTTATCCATGGCGTGCTTGGCCGCAAGGCAGGTGCGGCTGCGTTATGGATTGCTGCGGGAAACCGGCGCAATGGCGGCCATTTGCTGCAATGCCCGCTCGTTCGTGCGCTTTGCCCGTGCAAGCGCATCGTCTCGATCCTCCGGCAGCGTGTAGGTCATATAGGAGAGGGAGGTTTCGAGATCGTTGTTGTTATGCCCGAGAATGGCGGCGAAATAGCTGTTCTTGGTCACGTGGGGAGGTGCGAAATTATGATAAGCCACCTCCGCATAGAGATGCCGAAGACCATAGGGCTTGGGAAGCTCCTCCTTCGGCCAGAGATCTTCGAACAGGTTAAAAACCGTGTCCCTGAGCAGCAGGCGCGTCTCCGATGAAAAATCATCGATCGACATGCCGTGCCACAATTTTCCCTGCCCGCTTTCGCGCAGGCGCTTATAGGCGGCAAGAATGGTTTCCGAGCGGGCAAGCACCGGGATCTCATAGGTCACACCGTATTTCGTTCCCTCGCCCTGTTTTGTCTTGGCCTGGCCGTTGAACAGGACGCTCCATTTGGAAATGCCCTTGCCATAGGGAGCAGGCGAAAATTCCGCCTGGGTAAAGACTTCGTAGGGTCGGCGTCCGGTCATGCCGATCAGGCCGATGCCGATCATCAGGGGATCGGCTGACAGGAGTTTGTCGGCACAGATCTTCAGAACCTGGCGGTAATTCTCGAAGGTGATCAGCGCGCCGTGCTTTCTGGCGATCTTCTCCATCTTCACCCGTCGCGCATCGTCATACATCGCAGCGTCGCCGGTGGCGATTTTCAGCATCGGGTGATCGTCGCCAAACGCCTCGCGGATGGCGTTGCGATATTTGGTGATGTAGGAGATGATCGTTGTCTGGGCTCTGCCCTTCATGGTGCTGATTTCAGCATTCCACAGGGTCTGCATCTCTTCTTTCGTGCCCATGCCGTTCATCGCAGAAATGAAATCCGCGATGCGTAGAAGAACGGTGGGTTTGCGGCCGGCTGTATTAAATTCCGCGCGTTCGATTTTCTCGACGATCGAGGTTGCTACGCCCGTTTTCGGATAGTCGGCACGTTCGATGTAGGTTTTCAGCCGCTCGCGCAGTTTTTTCATGTTGCAAATGGCAAGCGGCGTGCTCTTGGGACCGAATTCGGCCTTCAACGCGTTACGGTACTTCATGATGTAAAGTTCGAGAGTCTTTTCGGTGCGCCCATTGTCGAAATGGTAGCGGACCTCGGCGTCCCACAGATCGCGGATCTTTCTGTTGCGGGAGGCGTCGTCGTTTTTCATCGCCTCTTTGACCTGTGCGACAAAGTGGTCGATGCGTTCCACCAGGACCGGCGTTTTTGTTTTTCGTTTTGAGGAAAGCATGCGGCGGCTCCCTGAACCGGTCCGGATATATAAATCGATGGTTTGCGATCAACAGCAGCAGGGTTGCAGAAATAGATCAACATCCACTGCAGTCCGGTTCTTTTGAATAATAGTTTAGGCGATTCCGCAAGCGCGATGCGGAAAAGCGTCGGCGGCCCATTCGCCGCCAAGGATTGTCGAGGGCTCCTGTCGTGAGCCCGGGGTCAAGGTGGTGAGTGAGACGCCGTTATTTCGGTAGCCGGGTCTTCAGCGATGTCACGATACGCTTGGCCAACCCCTCATAATCCTCGTCAAAGTGGTGGCCGCCCTCAATGCCGACCGCCTCCACCCCCTTGGCTTTCAGGCCGGGGCAGGGGTCTTCGTCTTCTTCTTCCGTGCCATATATGCATTGCACCAGCTTCGGATCGATCTTCGCGATGTCATCGACCGTTTTGCCGCCCTTGCCTTCGCCGGCCACGCCAAGCCAGCCTTCGACGGAAATTTCGAAATCCACTTCGGTGGAAAGACCCATCAGGGTCAGCTGCACGACATGCGATTTGTCGCGGTCGGGCAGCAGATTATAGGTGGCGGGGATAATATCGGCACCGAAGGAATAGCCGATCAATACCACATTGCGGACTTTCCATTCCTTGCGATAGGTATCGATGATGCGGCCGAGATCGCTTGCGACCTCCTGTGGTTTCTTTTCCTTCCAGAAATAGCGGAGTGAATCGACGCCGATGACGGGTATGCCTTCCTTCTGGAAGGCGCCGCCCACTTCCTCGTCAAGATCGCGCCAGCCGCCGTCGCCGGAATAGATCACCGCCATGGTATCCATGACAGGGCTGGTTTCCAGAACCTTGATCGGCAGGCCGAGCGGACTGTCGGTGTCGCCTGCGGCGTCGACCTGGTCGGAGAGGGTCTGGGTCAGAACCTCGTCCGCCTTGTCATCCACATCCGTCACGTCGATATCGGGATGCAGCTTCACGAGCGCGTTGACGTGGTCGCGGCCCTTCTGATCCGCAGCAGAGGTGAACAGCACGCTGACGGGGGCAGGAAGGGGACCGTCGGTCAGACCATAAACGGTTTCGCCATCCACTTTATCTTTGGTGGCGGGGGTACAGAGGATCTTCTCGAGAGGCAGGCCGGCCTTGGGGTCCACGGCGATGGCCTCCCGCACGGTGGAGACAGGGCTCTGCGCAATCATCGCCAGCGCCAGCGTTCCGCCCTTGCCGATGCCGGAAAGAATGGGCTGGCGATAGCTGCTGGTGCCGGCGGTGCGCTGGATCTGCTGCGAGAGTGACTCGATGTCCGAGATCATATAGATGCACTCGTCATCGTCGGCCTCGAGCGCCTTCAGATATTCCTTGAAGTCGATGCCGACCACGGCGGCGCCCTTTTCTACCAGCGCCTTGGCGCGGGTCTCATCGGTCGCCGACCATCCGTCCGCATCGGAAATCAGGAAGACGCTGGCGAGGATGTCGCCATCAGGCACCATGATGTGCCCGGTGGGGATCATGCCGGTTTCGTATGCGGGCTTGTCCTCAGCAAAAACGGCGCCAGAAACGAACAAGGGGGATGCAAACAGGGCGGAGGCGGCCAGAACTGCTTTGAGCATGCTGAATCTTCTCATTTTCCGATCACTCCTCTGACACCGCCGCTGATCAGAACCGTCGCATCCATCAGCGCCAGAGCGGCATCTGCACCGTTCTGTACGGCGAGGTAACGCGGTTCCCATTTCGGGTGGAACTTGGCCTTGAAGGCGCGAAGCCCCTTGAAGTTGTAGAATCGTTCACCGTGTTCGAACAGTGTGCTGCCGATCCGGTCCCAGACGGGCGCCGCGTCGCGTTTAGACATGCCGGACATGGGCGCCATGCCGAGATTGAAGCTCTCGTAACCGGCCTCGCGCAGATATTGCATGATGCTGACGAAGAGAAAGTCCATCGAGCCGCGCGGCGCATCCGGGGAAAAGCGCATGAGATCGACGGTGGCTTCCTTTTTCGTATCCGTCACCATCAGATTGGCGAAGGCGGTGATCTTTCCATCCTTGCGCAGCACGGCAACGGGTTGCGACAGAATGTAGTCCGGCTCGAAAGCACCGAGCGAAAAGCGTTTTTCGCGGGTGTTATGGTGGGCGAGCCAGCCGTCGGAAACCTGTTTCAGCTCTTCCAGAACATCCTGCACCTGGGTCTTTTCGATGACCTCGAAGGTCAGCCCGTCGCGCGCGCCGCGGCTCAGCGACTGGCGAAGATTGGCAAGCTTGCCACCTTTGAGTTCGAATGCGGTGAGATCGACCAGGGCCAGTTCGCCCAGCTTGAAGGCGCGCAGACCCGCGTCGGCGCAATGGGACAGCAGGAAGGGCGAAATCTGATAGAAGGCGGCACGTGCGCCAGCGGCACGGGCTCCTTCGACGAATTGCCACACGAGGTCAGGGAAATCATCTTCATCGCCGACCGGATCGGCAAACGCGATCCATGAGCGGCCCTGAATGCCGTACATGATGAAGGCATTGCCGCTTTCGGAAAACATCACGTGCTTGTCGCCCATGCGCACCAGATTGGCATCGGCCGCATCCTGCTTCATGACAATGTCTGTAGCACTTGCGATATCTTCGGCCTTGATGGCATCCGGGCGGAAGGCCACCGGCCTCATGAGGCTGAAGATGGCGATGGTGGAGGAGGCAAGCACGAGGCCTAAAAGGGCGCGCAGTCCGCGTGGCGCTTCCTCGGAGAATTCGAACTGCCACCAGAGCGTATGGCTGTAATCGGTATCGCGATAGACGAAGAGAAGGATGGTGGCCGCGCCGGCGACGATGACGGCCATGGCCGCGAGCCAGCTTGGCCCGAGCGCCTGTTTGACCAGAGAGGCGTGACGGTTGAAGCTGCGCATGTTGGCGGCGAGCGCAACGATGAACAAGCCGAGAAAGATCGCTTCGAAAACCGCGATGGCCTTGAGAAGCGAGAGAATGAGCGCCAGAGATGCCGCAACGAGGGCGATCCACCATGCGCCATCCAGTCTCTGCCCCAAGCCACGGGAGGCGACGACGAGGCCAAGGCCGAGAATGCTGGTCAGAAAGTGAGCGGCCTCGATGATAGGCAACGGGACGAAGTTCGAGAGGAAATCCAGGTTGCTGCCCGGCGTCGGTGTCACGCTCGAGAAAATCAGCATGGTGCCGAGAATGATCGCGAATGTGGAGAGCAGTGGTGGCGCCAGCCGCACGGCAAGCTGGCTGATATCGGATACAACGGGCTTTGCCGCAAACTGCTTCATTTCCGAAACGATCATCACCAGAATGGCGACCACCAGCGGCAGCACGTGGTAAATGACGCGATAGAGAACGAGGCTTCCGAGCAGCTGATCAACGCTGATCGCATTGCCGAGACCGGCGACCATCACGGTTTCGAAGACCCCGAGGCCGGCGGGCACGTGGCTGAGAACGCCAAGCCCAACGGCCGTGGCATAGATCGCGAAGAAGGTCGGCCAGCCGAGATGCGTTTCGGGCAAGAGCACGTAAAGAACGGAAGCCGAAGCGGCGATGTCGAATGCAGACACCAGGAACTGACGCGAAGACGTACGGCTGTCTGGAAGGCGCAGCCGCCATTTGCCGAGGCGTATCGCCCTGCCATTGCGCCCGATATAGGCCGTGACCACGAGAATGGCGATGACGGCGAGCGCCGCGCCCCTCAGCACGAGCGGGTCGAAACCGATGATTGCGGCGATGCGGGGCGCGACGATGAAGGTTGAAAGCGCGCTCACCGACAAAAGCCCAAGGCCGAACGACAGCGTGACGAAGGCGATGACCCGTGCGATGTCTCCCGGGGAGAGCCCCAGCCGGGAATAGGCGCGGAAGCGGATGGCGCCGCCGCTCAGCGGCCCGAAGCCGGCGGTGTTGCCGATGGCATAGGCCGCGAAGGCCGTGACCGCCATTGACGGAAACCGCACTTTCTTGCCGACATATTCGATGGCATTGGCATCATAAAAAATCAGTGACAGGAAGCTCAGCGCGGTAAAGAGGATAGCAAGAAGAACCGAGGAAAAAGACGTGTCGAGAAGGGCCGCAATCACATCGTCGTATCTTACTTCCGAGGTGAGACGATAAATTGCAAACGTCATCATCACGAAGATGAGCGTTATGGCCGCGGCCGTCAGGTAGGCGCGGTTCCTGGCAAAAAAGCTTTCAACCGCGGAGTCGGCAATATCGGTCTCTGTAATTTCGCTCTTGTCTGCCATTTATCTTTTCCAGCGCCGTCCCGTCGGTTGGCGAACCACAGGATTGTGTCGCTAATTCGTTTCAGTTGCGGAAATTTGCTTAGCAGAAATGCGTGACGTGTCGATGTGAAGTTTGGACAGGTTTCCGGATGATTTTGCCAATTATATTCCGATGAATGCAACCACGAAATGTGCGATTTCCGAGTTTGATGAAAACGCGACGAAATTGATCGCGCCGGTTGCTTGGTGGCGGCATTTGATGCAACTACACGCTCCTTTGGATTGAAGGAGATACCAATGAACACGCCTACAAGAATAGTCGTTTCACTCGTCGTCGCGCTCGTGGCGGGCGCCGGATATATGGCGGTGGACAAGATGCGCGGTGCCGAATGGGTCGTTTCGCCGCAGCAGATTGCCGAGGCTAAGGCAAAGGGCCAGATGGGTTACGAATCGCAGCCGGGAACCGTAACCGTGCTGCCGATCCGCAGCGAGACGGCGGACGTGCTGCCGATGAAATGGGCCATGATCGGGCTGGTGGCCGGGCTTCTCACCTTCCGTGCGACCGGCAGGAAAAAAGCGGCAAAGGCCTGAAGGCCCGCCGCTTTCTGTCTCCGGCGCTTTGCGCCGGGGATGAAACTTTATTTCTGCCTCACGCGCCCCAGGTCTTTTCCAGCACCCGAATCCAGTTGCCGTGGCAGATTTTGGCAAGCGCCACGTCGTCATAACCGCTCTTGCGCATCGCTTCGACCAGCAATTGCAGATCGGCCGCATCCTTCATGGCGGCGGGTATGGTGGTGCCGTCGAAATCCGAACCGAGCGCCACGTGATCGATGCCGATGCGGTTCACGATGTAGTCCACATGGCGGACGAGTTCGTTGAGATCGGTATCCGGGTTCTTCACGCCGTCCTGACGCAGGAACAAGACACCAAAGTTGATGCCAGCGAGGCCACCCGTATCGCGGATGGCATCCAGCTGACGATCCGTCAGGTTGCGGCTGTGGTTACAGATTGCGTAAGCGTTGGAGTGTGATGCCACCAGCGGTGCATCCGATATCCTGGCGATGTCCCAGAAACCCTGTTCGTTCATATGCGACAGGTCGACCATGATCTTCAGTTCGTTGCAGGTCTTTATCAGCCGCTTGCCGGCATCCGTCAGGCCCGGGCCGATATCCGGTGTTGAGGGGAAACGGAAGGGAACGCCGTAGGCGAAGATGTTCGGGCGGCTCCAGACCGGTCCGAGTGTGCGCAGGCCCGCCTCGTGAAGAACGTGGAGGGCATCGAGATCAGCACCGATCGCTTCTGCGCCTTCGATATGGAAGACGGAGGCGAAGGCGCCCTCGGCCATGGCCTTGCGGATATCGGCGGCCGTGCGGCAGACCTTCAGCGCGCCCTTTGACTGCTTCTCGGCCCGGAACAAAAGGCCCGCCATGGCAAGCGTCGCCTTCAGCGCATCCGCCTCGGTGGGCGTCGGGTAGTCGCCGTTGGCATCCTTCTCCATGCTGGGCGAAGGTACATAGACGGCGCAGAGGCCACCGGCGAGGCCGCCTTTTTTTGCACGAGGCAGATCGATATGGCCGACGGTATCGCCTTCGATCAGAAGTGTTTCGGGAGAAGCGTTGCCCGATCGCCATAACCGCAGAAGCACGTCATTGTGGCCGTCGAAGACGGGTACGGTTTTTTGATCGGTCATGGTCTCACCTTCGGAAATGGGATTGCGCGGACGCGCCTGCGGACAAGTTTTCGGAATTGGTAGAGGAAAGGTCAAGGCGGGAGCAAATGCAATCCGTGCATAGGCTCTGCCAAATTTGGAATTGGTCGGGCCTCGTTTGCTCGTGGTAATCGCGGGAAAACATAAAAAAAACGACTGGATTGGGGCAAACCCACCATTTTCCGAAAAATAAGGTCCGAAAGGGGATTTTCGATGATTTCAAGACGCAACCTGTTGATTGCCGGCGCCGCCGTTCCGTTCCTGTCCTATGCGCGCATCCCGGCCTTTGCCGCCACGCCGAAGGATATTCTGGTCGTTGCGCAGCAGCTGGACAACATGACGAGCCTTGACCCACATGAAGGTTTCGAGGCTGTCGGCGGTGAAATCATCTCCAACATGTATCAGAAGCTGGTGCGCGCCAACCGCGAGGATTCCACCAAGGTCGATCCCGTCATCGCCAAGTCATGGGAAGCCGATGCGGACAGCAAGGTCTTCACCTTCACCATCGGCGACGACGCGACCTTCTCGAGCGGCGCCAAGGTCACGGCGGAAGACGTTGCCTTCTCGCTGCAGCGCGCCATCAAGATGAACAAGAGCCCGGCCTTCATCATCAGCCAGTTCGGCTTTGCGCCTGACAATGTCGAGACGACCATTGTTGCCGCCGACGAGAAGACGGTGAAGCTGACGACGGCGAGGCCGACCGCCATCTCCTTCCTGCTTTATTGCCTCTCGGCCAATATTGGCGCGATCGTCGAAAAGAAGGTGGTTCTTGCCAATGCTTCCGGTGAAGACCTAGGCAATGGCTGGCTGCAGAAGAACAGCGCCGGTTCCGGCGATTTCGTGCTGCAGGCCTGGAAACCCAGCGAAAGCGTCGCGCTCAACGTCAACCCGAACGGCCCCTACAAGGGCAACATCAAGCGTATCATCCTGCGTCACGTTACCGATCCGTCTTCCCAGCTGCTGATGCTGCAGAAGGGCGATATCGACATTGCCCGTGACCTGACCTCGGAGCAGCTGCGTACCGTCAAGGACGACGCCAATATCGAGCTGGAGCGCAAGTCCATCGCTTCGCTGGTGCTGATCTCGCTCAACCAGGGCAATGAGAACCTTGCGAAGCCGCAGGTCTGGCAAGCGATCAAGTGGGCGCTGGACTACAAGGGCATGCAGGAAAACATCGTGCCGCTGACGCACGAAATCCACCAGAGCTTCGAGCCGAAGGGCTTCCCCGGCGCCGTCAACGACATTCCGTTCCAGCGCGATGTCGAAAAGGCCAAGGCACTGATGGCCGAAGCCGGCCTTGCCGATGGTTTCGAAATCAGCATGGACCATTATTCCGCCCAGCCTTATCCGGATCTGGCGCAGGCCATCCAGGCAAACCTCGCCGATATCGGCATCAAGGTACGCCTGCAATCGGCCGAGAACCGCCAGGTTCTGACCAAGATGCGCGCCCGCGAACACCAGATGGCGCTGTCGGCCTGGGGCACGGATTATTTCGATCCGCATTCCAACGCCGATGTCTTCAACATCAACAAGGACAATGGCGACGACGCCAAGTCGAAGCCCTTCCTGTGGCGTTCGCGCTTCAAGAACGACGACTTTGCCGCCAAGGCGGAAGCCGCGCGTGACGAGAAGGATCCTGCAAAGCGCGTGGAGCTTTATGAAGCCCTGCAGCGCGAGCACATGGAAAACAGCCCCTTCGTGTTCATGTTCCAGACCACCAAGACGGCAGCCTTCCGCAAGGGCGTTTCCGGTTTCGAACTCGGCGTTCTCTCCGAGGGCAATTCCTACCACGATGCGAAGAAAGCGTGACATTGAACAAGCGCGTTAAAAGCATATCGTCGATACTGAGCAGCGTCCTCCTGACGCTGTTCGGTTTGATGATCATCACATTCATGATCGGGCGCGTCATGCCCGTCGATCCCGTCATCGCGGCGGTCGGCGACAATGCGCCCGAAGACGTCATCGTGCGGGTCCGGGCCGAAATGGGTCTCGACCAGCCGCTGGTCGTGCAGTTTTTCCATTATGTCACGCAGGTTCTGCATGGCGATTTCGGCAATTCGATCCTGACCCGCAATCCGGTCTGGATCGATATCAAGCGCGTTTTCCCCGCCACCTTCGAACTTGCCACCGCAGCGCTCATTCTTGCCGCGCTGATCGGCATTCCGCTTGGTGTCTGGGCCGCCGTCAAGCAGGGCAAGCTGACGGATCAGGTCATCCGCGTCGTCTGCCTTGCCGGCCACTCCGTGCCGGTCTTCATGCTGGCGCTTATTTCGCTGCTCGTCTTTTACGCCACGCTTGGCGTCGCACCGGGGCCCGGGCGTCAGGACATCATCTATGACGGCATGATCACGCAGGTTACCGGCCTGATGACGGTCGACACGCTGCTTGCGGGCGACTGGGACGCCTTTTACGACGCCATCGCCCATATGGTGCAGCCCGTCTGCATTCTCGCCTATTTCAGCATGGCCTATATCACCCGCATGACGCGCGCCTTCATGATCGACGCGCTGAAGGGCGAATATGTCATCACCGCCCGCGCCAAGGGGCTTTCTGCCATGACCGTGATCTGGGGACACGCCTTTCCGACGGTCGCCGTGCAGCTCGTCACGGTTCTCGCGCTCACCTATGCCGGCCTTCTCGAAGGCGCCGTGGTGACGGAAACCGTCTTCAGCTGGCCGGGCCTTGGTCAATACCTCACCGTCTCGCTCATGAACGCGGACATGAACCCCGTCGTCGGAGCCACCCTGTTGATCGGCTTCATCTATGTCGCCCTCAACCTGCTCGCAGACGTGCTTTACAGAGTTATGGATCCTCGCGTTCGATGATGTTAGCTAATTTCAGAAACTGGGCGCTGGATGAAACGCCGCATTCGCGAACACAGGCTGCCTGGGGCAACCGGTATCGCATCTGGCTCAACCTCAAGTCCAATCCGCTGGCGGTGGTCGGTCTAACGATCATCGTCCTCTTCATCGCGCTGTCGCTGCTGGCGCCGCTGCTCGCTCCCTACGATCCGGCGACGCAGAACCTCGGCAACCGCCTGGCGTTCCCGAGCGCCGAGCACTGGTTCGGCACGGACGAACTCGGCCGCGACATTCTCTCGCGTATTCTCTACGGTGGTCGCGTCACGCTTGGCATGGTCATTGCCGTCGTCGTTCTCGTCGCCCCCATCGGTCTCGCCATCGGCTGCATCGCCGGATATTTCGGCGGCATCGTCGATACGGTGCTGATGCGCGTGACGGACGTGTTTCTAGCGTTTCCGCGGCTCATCCTTGCGCTGGCCTTTGTCGCGGCGCTGAAACCGGGCGTCGAAAGCGCCATTCTCGCCATCGCGCTCACCGCCTGGCCGCCTTATGCGCGTCTGGCCCGCGCCGAAACCATGACGGTGCGCGGCAGCGACTTCGTCGCGGCCTATCGCCTGACCGGTGCTTCCGCCTGGCGCATCATCGCCCGTCATATCGCGCCGCTCTGCGTGCCGAGCCTTATCGTTCGCATCACGCTCGACATGAGCTCCATCATCATCACCGCCGCCAGCCTCGGCTTCCTCGGCATGGGCGCGCAGCCGCCTTCGCCGGAATGGGGCGCGATGATTGCGACAGCCAAGCGCTTCATCTTCGAACAATGGTGGGTCGCCACCATTCCCGGTATCGCCATCTTCCTCGTTTCGCTCGCCTTCAACTTCCTCGGCGATGGCCTGCGCGACGTTCTCGACCCGAAGGGACATTGAGCCATGCTGGTCGAAATCGAAAATCTGAAGATCGCCTTCCAGACCCGCACCAGCCGCTTCGAGGCGGTGCGTGGTGTCTCCATGAAACTCGGCACTGAAAAACTCGGCATCGTCGGCGAATCCGGTTCCGGCAAGAGCCTGACGGCCCGTGCGCTGATGAAGCTCCTGCCCTCCAATGCCGATATCCGCGCCGACAAGCTCGCCTTCGATGGCATCGACGTGCTGTCCGCCAGCGAAAGGCAGATGCGCCAGATCCGCGGCAAGCGGGCCGGCTTCATCCTGCAGGACCCGAAATATTCGCTGAACCCGGTGAAGACTATTGGTGCGCAGGTGGCCGAAGCATGGCGCACCCACAAGGGCGGCAGCAAGCGAGCCGCCATAGAAGCGGCAATCGCGCTGCTCGATCAGGTGAAAATCCGCAATCCGCGTCAGGTCGCCTCGTCCTATGCGCATGAGGTTTCAGGCGGCATGGGCCAGCGCGTGATGATCGCCATGATGCTCGCGCCCGATCCGGAATTGCTGATCGCCGACGAGCCGACGAGTGCGCTCGACGCCACGGTGCAGGCGGAAATCCTGCGGCTGATCGAGGAGCTGGTGTCGGAGCGGGGCATGGGTCTTATCCTCATCAGCCATGACCTGCCGCTCGTTTCGCATTTCTGCGATCGTGTTGCGGTGATGTATTCCGGCCGGGTGATGGAGGAGCTGAAGGCTTCCGAGCTTCTGAAAGCCCAGCATCCTTATACGCAGGGACTTTTGAACTGCATTCCCTCGCTGACGCATCCGCGCGAGCGTCTTCCCGTTCTCAACCGTGATGCAGCGTGGTCCAGCCAATGATCGACGTCGAAAACCTCCGTATCAAGTTCGGCGACCGCGAAGTGGTGAAGGGCGTCTCCTTTTCGGTGGAAAAGGGCGGCAGCTTCGGCATCGTCGGTGAAAGCGGCTCGGGCAAGTCCACCATCCTGCGCGCCATGGCCGGCCTCAATGAAAGCTGGGAAGGGCGTATCGCCTTTGCCGGCAAGGATGCCCCTCTGCGTCGTACGCCGGAATTCTTCCGGCAGGTGCAGATGGTGTTTCAGGACCCCTACGGGTCGCTGCATCCGCGCCAGACCATCGACCGTATCCTCAGCGAACTGCCGCTGGTGCATGGGATGGACAATATCGAAAAGCGCATCCAGCAGGCGCTCTCGGATGTGGCGCTGCCGCAGGCGGTGCGGTTCCGTTTTCCGCATCAGCTTTCCGGTGGCCAGCGCCAGCGCGTGGCGATTGCCCGCGCCTTGATCGCCGATCCGCAGGTGCTGCTGCTTGATGAGCCGACGTCGGCGCTCGATGTGTCGGTGCAGGCGGAAATCCTCAACCTGTTGCAGGACCTGCGTGCCGCGCGCAACCTCACCTATATTCTCGTCAGCCACAATCTGGCTGTCATTGCGCATCTTTGCCCGCACGTGGGCGTGATGTTGAATGGGGAGATGGTGGAGCAGCTGAGCGCGGGTGATCTGCGCGAGGGACGGACAAAACATCCGCATACGGAAGAGCTGCGTAGCCTGAGCATCCGGCTGGAAGAGCCGGCCTGAGTCCACGCGACCATGGATCGAGCGGGTGCCGCTCGCTTCTTCTCCCCGGCGGGGAGAAGTCCGCGGCAGCGGGATGAGGGGCCAGCTCTCCGCATATCGCTGGCGTCGCCCCCTCATCCAGCCCTTCGGGCCACCTTCTCCCCGGCGGGGAGAAGAAGCAAGCGGCGGTGCCGAGGCTTTTCTGTAAAGACGACGAGATAAGAGACCAAACCATGCCACAGCAACTCGACTGGAACGCCGCGTCAGCCCTTTCAGAGACCTTCGTCTCGCAGTGGACAGGCAACGAGCCGGGCGGGGCGGTCATCGGTTTTGATCTCGATGGTATCCGTTTTACCCATGCCGGCGGTGTCGAGAGCCTCTCGACCTTTGCACCATTCACCCCCCAGAGCGTGGTACGGTATGCCTCAGTCACCAAGCATGTCTTTTGCGCCATGGTTCTGGCCCATGCGGATCTGATCGGTCTCGATGATCCGCTCGGCAAACATCTGCCGGAGCTGCAATCGCCGCTGCGCGACGTCACGGTCGGGCAGGCGCTGGATATGAGCGGCGGCCTGCCGGACACGCGCGAGTGTCTCTCCTTGCTTGGGCTTTCCGTCTATACCGAAACGAAGGCCGGACCGCTTCTCGAATACCTGTCCCGGCTGACCCGGCTGAATTTCGATGCCGGCAGCGAGGTGTCCTATTCCAATACCGGTTACCGTCTGGTGGAAGCGGCGCTGGAGCGCCGGGGTTTCCGTTTCGACGATTTCGTGCAGACGCAGATTGCCGCGCCGTTCGACGTGTTTCTGAAAGCGCCTGACGTCTGGAACGATCCGGTCAACGGCCTGGTGCCGGGTTACTGGAAGTCTGAAGAGAACTGGCAGCTTTCTGCTGCCGGACTGCATATCTCCGCATCCGGCAGCCTTGCAGGCAGTGCCGACGCGCTGGCTCGCTGGCTGCAGGGGCTGATGCGGGGCGAGGGCAGCTTTGCGGGTGTTCTCGACAGGCTTTCGGCTGAGCGGCCGATCGCCGACGGGCGGATGAGCGAATATGGCCTCGGTCTGCGCTGGTCGCATTTGGGCGGCCGCCGGTTTGTCGGCCACGGCGGTTCTCATCCCGGCTACAAAACTTACTTCCTGCTCGATCCCGAAAACGGCACGGGATTCGTCGTGGTGTCCAATCGCGAAGATACCAACGGTTTCAAGATCGCGCTTGAAAGCATGGCGGCTTTGACCGGCCTGCCTTTGCCCAAGCCGGCCGCCAACCTGCCGGAAGGCCTCTATGTCACCGAAAGCGGTCCGTGGTGGCTGGAGATCAAGGGCGGCACATCCACCTTCATCGATGGCGATGACACGCTCTATGAAGATGTCGATGGCTGGGTTTCTTCCCGCTCCGCATCGTCGCCCATGCGTCTCAGGTTAGATGGCGATGCCATCGTCGGCGAGGCCGGTCATGCCCCGCGCCGTTTCCTGCCTGTCGGGGAGCATACGGTGCCGGATGATCTGTCGGGGTCGTGGCGTTCGGATGAGGGCGCTGAATTTTCGATCAACGGCTCCTCACTGACGATGGGTATCGGCCCCGTCCGCCGCAGCATGCCCTTGAAGGCGCTCGGCAATGGCCGTTTCCTCTTCACGCTGATTGATGGGCCATGGACGAAGCGTGTCTGCCTCAATCGTCTGGGGGACGACCGGATCGAGCTGGT
Source organism: Agrobacterium genomosp. 2 str. CFBP 5494 (assembly GCF_900013495.1). NCBI lineage: Bacteria > Pseudomonadati > Pseudomonadota > Alphaproteobacteria > Hyphomicrobiales > Rhizobiaceae > Agrobacterium > Agrobacterium genomosp. 2. The sequence goes on along the minus strand of NZ_LT009718.1, from coordinate 2,930,264 downwards.
TTGCAGCCGGGCGCGGATGATTGAATATTCACGGAGCCGCTAACGAGACCGAGGCCAACTCCCGCCGCGCGCCACATGCTCGGACCTCTCCAGAGGATGTGCAAGCCGAGGGATGACGAGAATGGGGCTCGGGCTATTTCCTCAACAGCCTGAAACCTTCTAACGGGTTTCAATCAGCTCCTATTCCTCCTAATAAAGAGCCGTGTTCCCGGCAGGCCGGGATGGCATCTTTGTGGGAGAACAGACCCTTGGAAGTCAAATGGCTCGAGGATTTCCTGGCGCTGGCCGGAACGCTGAATTTTTCGAAGGCGGCGGATGAGCGGCATGTGACGCAATCGGCTTTCAGCCGGCGCATCAAGCAGCTGGAAGCCTGGGTGGGCGCGACGCTGGTCGACCGGGCATCCTATCCTTCCCGGCTGACAGAGGCGGGGGCGAAATTCGTGCCTGTCGCCCAGGAAACGCTGAAACAGCTTTACCACGCACGGCGCACGCTTCTTCAGGAGGAGGGGGCGGATGCCAGGACGGTGCGGCTGACAGCGCTGCATACTTTATCCTTCACCTTCTTTCCGGATTGGCTGAAACGTGTGAACGAGAAGGCGGGGCCGCTGTTTTCGGTTCTGCGGCCCGATTCCGGCAGCATGGAGGAAAACCTCAATTCACTGGTGGACGGGCAAAGCGATTTCCTTCTGACCTATGCCCATCCCGAAGTGCCGATGTTGCTCGATGCGCAGCTTTTCGAATTCCGCGTGCTGGGCGCGGAAAAGATCATTCCCGTTTCAGCGCCCGCAAAAGACGGTTCACCGCTGCACGCGCTTCAGCAAGGTGCGAAAAAACCCTTCGCTTATCTGGATTATGAAAAAGCGTCGTTCTTCGGGCCTTTGCTTCGCGATCTTCTGAGCGCGCGGCTGCCGCAATTCGAGCGGGTGCATGAGGGCAGCATGTCGGTGGGGCTGAAGGCCATGGCGATGGCCGGCTGGGGTGTGGCCTGGGTACCGGAAAGCCTGATGCGGCACGAGCTTGATAGCGGTGCTCTGGTGCGGGCTGCAGACCCGACCTACGATATCGCGGTCGATATCAGGCTCTATCGCTCCAAGGAGAACCGCCGGCCCGTTGTCGAGCGCATCTGGGCGGTTCTCGAAGACTAGAGCATTTCCGGCCGCGGTTCTCCGACCGGAAATGCGATAAACAAAACGCGTTCGATCAGATCGCCGTGCGGCGTGCGTTTTCGAGGTAGAGCGCGCGCAGGCGGCTTACCATCGGTCCGGGCTTTCCGTTGCCTACCGGCTTGCCGTCGATCTTCGTGACCGAAACCACGAAGTTGGAGGCGCTGGTCAGGCAGGCTTCATCGGCATTCAGCGCCTCTTCCAGCGTGAAGGGGCGTTCCTCCAGCGTGAAGCCTGCTTCCTTTGCCAGTTGCAGGGCGGCGAGGCGGGTGCAGCCGGGCAGGGTCTTGTTGCTGTTGCCGCGGGTGATGATCTTCTTATCGGCGGTGACGATATAGGCGGTGGAGGACGCGCCTTCAGTGACGAAACCGTTCTCGATCATCCACGCCTCGTCACAGCCTTCGGCCTTGGCGATGCGCTTTGCCATGACCTGCGGAAGCAGGCAGACGGTCTTGATGTCGCGACGTTCCCAGCGCTGGTCGGGAACCGACTTGACGGCGATCCCGACCTCTTCGACCGGAGTGCCGATCAGCTTCTTCGCCTGGGTGAACATGACCAGCGTCGGCTTCAGATCGGCAGAGAACAGGAAGTTGCGATCTTCCGCACCACGCGTCAGCTGCAGATAGATCATGCCTTCGACGAGATTGTTGTCGGCGACCAGGCGACGTTCGGCCTCGACGATCTCGCCGGTCGTGACCGGCAGGGCGACATCGATCTCGCGGGCGCTGCGTTCCAGCCGCGCCATATGCAGGTCGCTGTCGATCAATTTGCCTTCCAGAACGGAGGTGACCTCGTAGATGCCGTCGCCAAACAGGAATCCTCGGTCGAAGATGGAAAGGCGGGCGTCCGCTTCGGGCAGGAACTCGCCGTTGACGTAAACGATGCGACCGGATGGGCTAGTCATGAAAACTCCGTCTGGAAAAGTCAGGCTGAAAGAAGGGTTTTGAGGGTGTCGATGGAAATGGCTTCGACCGTGGAGATCTTGCCGGTGCCGGCATTGAAGCCGGTTGTCGTTTCTGCTGCGCAGAGCGAATTGAGGATCGCTTCCTCCGTCGCCTCTATCGTGGCTTCGAAGAGCGGCGAGATCGCGTCGTTGGAAAGCTCGGGGTAGTCCGTAACGGCCTTGCGGCGCGCAGGCGTGCGGCGCAGGCGCTGATCGGTGGAAAATGCCAGCGCATAATCACCGGAGCCATTGCTGAGTGCCGCACCCGTGCGGGCAAGTCCGCCGAAGCTTCTGGCCGCCACGCGCTTCAGATTGCGGGAGGAGAGCGGCGCATCAGTGGCGACAATGATGACGATCGAGCCATCCTTGTCCTTATGATCAGGGCTGACATAGGGCTTGCCGCAGACCAGCAGACGCCCGCCGTAGTTGGACTGGACGAGAATGCCGATCGTGTAGGTTTCGCCGGCAATCGCAACGCGGCGGGATGCGGTGCCGATGCCGCCTTTCATGCCGAAAGCCACCGTGCCCGTTCCGGCTCCCACACCGCCCTCCGCCACCGGGCCTGCGGCAGCGTTTTTTAGCGCAGCCGAGATTTCCTCGACGGTCGGGCGGCCAGCGCGGATGTCGTTGAGGCGGGAATCGTTTGTCTCGCCTACAACGGCATTGATCGAGACGACTTTCTCATTGCCCGGCTGTGCCAGCGTATGGCGGTTGATCGCCTCGATGGCACGACCGGTTGCCAGCGTATTGGTGAGGATAACTGGCGTTTCGAGTTCGCCCAATTCCTCAATCTGGGTTGAGCCTGCAAATTTGCCGAAGCCGTTATAAACGGCGAAGGCGGCGGGCACCTTGTTCTGAAACAGGTTGCCGCCATGCGCAAAGATCGCGGTTGCGCCGGTGCGGATCGTCCCGCCTTCTATCACTGTGGAATGCCCGATGGTCACGCCCGCGACATCGGTGATGGCGTTGAGCGGGCCAGTTTCGAAATGGCCGGGCCGGAAACCGATATCGCGCAGTCTCGGGCGGGTCGTCTGATGCATCGGGCGATCACTTTTGCGGAATGCGGGCTGAAATTGGGACGTGTGCGGCTTGTGAAAAGCTTTGCTTGTCCGAACGTTAGCCTAGTTCGCCGGGAAACGGCATCGCAAAAATGGAATAGTTTTATGCGGGCATTGGATGCAGTCAGGAGGCGCGTAGCGCGGGTTCGCCTTCACGCTCCAGCCATTGCCGCATGGCCTCCTCGGTCTCTTCGCGGGTCGGTGCGCCGGCCCGGCCGCCGAAGACCGTGCATTTGAGCGCGGCAGCGACGGAGGAGAGGCGGATGGCGGCGCGGCTTTCCATGCGCTCAGCCATTGCGAGCGCAAACGTGCCGTGGAAAATATCGCCCGCCGCCAGTGTGTCGACTGCTTCGATGGACATCGTCTCCTGAAAATGCACCGTGGGATCATCGGGCTCGGTCCACCAGCAACCGGCTGGTCCGGCGGTAACAGCGATGAAGGTCTCAGGGTAGCGAGCATGCAGCACCGGCAGCATGTCTTTCACCGTTTCAAGCCCCGTCAGCCGGGCAGCTGCGGGTTCGGAAAAGACGATATGACTCGCGGCTGGCGCAAGCTTCTCAAGGATTTCGACGGGTGCAACGTCTCCATCGAGAATCGCGGGTTTGCCAAGCGTGCGCGCCACCGTGAGCACATCAAGCGCCAGTTCCGGCCAGCGCACATCCACCAGAACGGCGTCGAAAGGCGCGATGTCTTGCGGCGTGCACGACCGCTTCTTCTCGTGCAGCCGGTGATCGTAGAACGGCACGATCAGCCGCTCTCCCCTGTTATCGATGATAATCGTTGACAGGGCCGAGCGTGCGCCGGTCGCGACCGTCATACCGCTCGTGTTGATGCCGCTTTCGCTAAGATCGCGAAGGATACGGCTTCCGGTCTCATCGTCGCCCACCGCTCCCCATAGGCTGGCGCGGCCGCCCATGCGATGCACGGCATAGGCAGCGCTGGACGCCATGCCTTCGGCGATCTGCAGCATTTCATAGGGCAGGACCTTGCCTTCACCCTTTGGCATGTCGTGAACGCGAAACAGGGTGTCGAGCACGGCTGCCCCCACGCAGAGGACATGCTTGCCGCCCTGATTGTCTGCCATGCTGCTCACTCCTGCCGTGGTCAAAGACGCTTGCCGCTGTCTTTGTCGAACAGATGCACCGTTGCCGGATCGATGGCAATGTGGATCGTATCGCCGAAGCGGACATTGAGGCGTTCGCGGAACAGGCAGGCGATGTCGTCGCCCTTGCAATCGAGTTTGGCATAGATTTCCGATCCGGTGCCTTCGACCAGTTCGACCCGGCCTTCGATGCCGGTCTCGGCCGCGCGGATATGTTCGGGCCGCACGCCGTAGACCAGGTCTCGGCCGCCGAGCTTGCCGATATCGGCATGGGCGGGCAACGGCAGACTAAGGCCCTTGGCAGTGCGGAAGACGCCTTCTTCGACCCGGCCGCGAATGAAGTTCATGGCGGGTGAGCCGATGAAGCCGGCAACGAAGAGGTTGGCGGGATTGTCGTAAAGTTCGAGCGGCGCGCCGATCTGTTCGATGACGCCATCATGCAGCACCACGATCTTGTCGGCCATGGTCATGGCCTCCACCTGGTCGTGTGTGACGTAGATGGTCGTCGTGCCGATGCGCTGGTGCATGGCCTTGATCTCGCCGCGCATCTGCACGCGCAGCTTGGCATCGAGATTGGAAAGCGGTTCATCGAACAGGAAGACCTGCGGGTCTCGCACCAGCGCGCGGCCCATGGCGACACGCTGGCGCTGGCCGCCCGAGAGCTGGCGCGGATAACGGTCGAGCAGTTTTTCCAGTCCCAGAATGGCGGCGGCCCGGTCCACCTTGGCCTTGGTTTCCTCGGCACTCACCTTCTTCAGTTTCAGCGCAAAGCCCATATTGTCCTTGACCGTCATGTGTGGATAAAGCGCGTAGTTCTGGAAGACCATGGCGATATCGCGGTCGCGGGCGGGCAGGTGACTGACCTCGCGCGGGCCGATATGGATTTCGCCATCGCTCAGCTCTTCCAGCCCTGCAATCATGCGCAGCAGGGTGGATTTGCCGCAGCCGGAAGGACCGACGAGGACGACGAATTCGCCATCCTTGATGTCGATATCGATGCCGTGGATGACGTTGACGGAGCCGAAGCGCTTCTGGACGTTTTGGATATTGACCGGTGCCATGTGCAGGTTCCCGTATTTATTTGTTTGATGGTTCAGCCGCCCTTGACGGCGCCGGCGGTCAGGCCCGCCACGATCTGTTTCTGTGCGAACATGGTGAGCAGCAGCACTGGCAGCGTCACAATCAACGCGGCTGCAGCCAGCGGACCCCAGCTCACCTGTTCGAAGGACAGCATGTTGTAGACCGCGACCGGCAGGGTGCGGGTTTCACGGCTGGCCAGCACGATGCCGAAGACGAAGTTGTTCCACGAGAAGATGACCGCCAGAATGAAGGAGACGACGATGCCGGGCTTGGCGATCGGTAGCGCCACGAGGCGAAACACCTGCCAGGAGGATGCGCCATCAATGCTTGCGGCCTCTTCCAGCTCCTTCGGTGTCGTCTCGAAATAACCGATCATGATCCAGACGACGATCGGCACCGTCACGACAAGATGGATGATGATCTGCGGCCAGAGCGTGCCGAGCAGGTTCAGCCATTGGAACAGCAGGAACAGCGGAATGAGGAAAGAAAGGCCGGGTGTCATGCGGGCGATCATGATGACGACCGCCGACTTTTCCGCCTTCAGCCGCGCGATGCCGTAACCGGCGGGTACGCCGATGACGAGCGCCAGAATGGTGGCCGCCCCTGTCACGAGAACCGAATTCCAGAAATAGAGGAAGAAATTGTTCTCTTCGAACACCTTCACATAGTTCGACCAGGCGAAGCGTTCGGGAATGAGGATCGGCGGGTAGGCGCCGTTGTCGATTTCATATTTCAGCGACAGCGAGATCATCCAGATGAAGAACAGGATGACCGGCGAAATCATCACCAGCGCCACGAAGAACAGGCCGAGCCGGTCGAGATTTCTGCGTTTCAGGATTTTTGCGGACATCAGTGTTCCTCCATCTCGTTCCATTGCGAGCGTTGGCGCACCATCAGAAGCACGAAGGAAAGCGCCACGATGATGATGAAGAAGACGACGGCCATGGCCGAGCCGTAACCGATGTCGTAATAAGCAAACGCCGTATTGTAGAGATAGATGTTGATGGTTTCGGAGGCCGTGCCCGGCCCGCCCTGGGTCATCGCATAGATGATGTCGAAGCTCTTGACGGCATCGATGGAGCGGATGATGACGGCGATCATCAGGAACGGCGCGATCATCGGCATGGTGAGATAACGGAACTTCTGCCAGGCATTGGCGCCGTCGATTTCCGCACTTTCATAGGGTTCGCGTGGAACGGCCGCCAACCCACCGAGCACGATCAGCATGACGAGCGGCGTCCATTGCCAGGTTTCCACAAGGACCAGCGACGGAATGACCGTTGACTGATTGTAGATCCATTCCAGCGGGCCGATGTGGATGAAGGACAGGAGATAGTTCAGGACGCCGAGCTGCGGATGAAACATCATCGTCCAGACCAGCGCGATGGCGACCGGGGTCGCCATCATCGGCATCACGAAAACGCCGCGCAGAAAACCGCGCAGCGGAAACTGCGCATCGAAAACCAGCGCCGCCAAAGTTCCGAGAAACAGCGGGGCAACAACCGACAGCACGGTATAAACGAGCGTGTGCCAGAGCGATTCCCAGAACCTGGCGTCGCTTGCGAGCCTTACGTAGTTCTCGAAACCGATAAAGCTCTGCTCCTGTCCGAGCGTCCAGCGATGCGCGCTCATCCAGAGGGTGAAGACCCATGGAAAAACGATGACAGCCGAAATGACGACCAGTGCCGGTATGACGAAAGGCCAGTAGTTGGGAGCAAGCCTTGCCGGCCTGCTCCCTTCTTTGCGACTGGCGCCTGTCTTGGTGTTTTCGATGCTCACGGAGGCCATTATCCCTCGCTACGCGCCAGAACGGGTGTGAACTGTTCCGTTGCCTTCTTGAGTTCCGCCGCCGGGTCGGCGCCGCCGATCATGTTGGTGAGGCCGACGCCGTAGATGTCGCGGAACTCCGTCACCGGAATGATAACGGGAAGGGCAAGCTGCGAGACCTTGCCGGAACCGACAACGGCATCCAGCCAGGCGGCCGGCATCTTGACGCCCTCGCGGACCTTCTGGTCTTCGAGGATGGACTGGCGGAACGGGACACCTGCACCTGCCTGCAACAGGCGAGCGCCCATTTCATGCGAAATCGCCCACTGGCAGAAGAGGTAAGCGGCTTCCTTCTTGCCGCTGGCTTCGACGACACCGAGGCCATCACCGAATGTGCCAGCGGCCTGCGCTGCCGGGCCCTTCGGCATGACGCCATAACCGACCTTGCCGACGACGCGGGATTTTTCCGGGTTCTCGATCGGCGGCGCAAAACCGACGCCATCGAACCACATGCCGATCTTGCCCTGCAGGAAGGCCGATTGCGCTTCTGCCCAGTTGAAGCCGGAGACGCCGGGAGGCGCGGCTTTGGTCATCAGACGCTGATAAAGCTTGGCCGCTTCAACCGCCTCCTTGGACTCGGTGTTGACCTTGCCGTCGACAATCGGCTTTGCGCCGTAGCCGAGCATCAGCGAGGTCCAGACCGGTGTATTGGCGTTCTTGAGGCCGCGCGCCACGAAACCATAGGTATTGGTTGCGGGATCGGTGATCTTTTCAGCCGCCGTTACCAGCTCCTCGAAAGTTTCGGGGTATTTCAGGCCCTTGGCTTCGAAGAGCTCCTTGTTCCAGTAGACGATCCAGTAATCCACCGAGAACGGCAGCGAGCGCAGCACGCCGTCGCTATCCTTGGCAAACAGCATGCCGGCCTCGGCAAAGTCCTTTTCGGTAAGCGACGGATCGGTGAGTGACGGGTCTTTCAGGAAGCCGCTGATATCAGCCAGCCACTTGCCCTTTTCGAACTGGCGCTTCTGCACATGGTAGCTCAGATGCACCACGTCGAAGCTCGGCTTGCCGGAGGAGAGTTCGATAACCACCTTCTGGCGCTGCTGCTGTTCCGGTGTCGCTTCGGCATTGACCTTGATGCCGGTCAGCTCTTCGAACTCGCCGAGATATTTGATCAGCGTTTCGCTGCGCGGGCTTTTGACGAGATTGACTTCAAGGGTAGTGCCCGCGTGTTTTTTCCAGTTCACCGCCGCCGATGCCGGGCGAATGCCGAGCACCGCGCTGCCGCCAAGCGCCGCCGTGCCTGCCAGAAAGGCGCGGCGCGTGGGGTTGAGCAATGAATGCGTCATGTCTGTTCTCCTCCAGTTAGCCGGAAATTCTCCTCACCCCGGCTTGTTGCTTATTCCCTGCAAGGCCGGCGCAGACCCTCTTTGTCCCGCCGGATTTGCCTTAAACCGCCAGCGCCCTGTCCCTTGCGTTGCGGATATGGGCGGTCAGCCGTTCCACGGCGTCTTCCACGGATCGCCTCTCGATGGCTTCGAGAATGGCGAGATGTTCCTTCATGACCGACTTCACATGGCCGGCGATGCGAAAGCGCTCCTGATTGATGAGGCGCATCTTGATGGAATTGACCCGGTAGGCATTCGAGATGATCGAATTGCCGAGCGCATCAATGAAGGCATCGTGCATGCCCCAGTCCACCTGCTGCGCGTGCTGTTCCAGTTCCGGCGATTCCCCGCCATTTTCGGCCGCTTCGGCGATATCGCGGTGCTGTTTCAACAGTTTCGCAATAGCTGCGTCTGAGGCAGAACGGGTAAACAGCGCCACGGCCTCCTTTTCGAGGAAGATACGGAACTGGAATGCTTCGCGGATGAGATTGATGTCGATATGGGCGACCTGTAATCCCCGCTGCGGCACGGTCTTGATCAGCCCTTCCGCCTCCAGCCGCGGAATTGCCTCCCGGATTGCGCCGAGCGGCAGACCCGTCAGTTCCACAAGGCGGCGCTGCGAGATGAATTGCCCCGGGCGAACATCACGCGAGAGAAGGTGATGCGTAAAGCTCTCATACGCCCGTTCCCGCAATGTCTGTTCGCCGGTATCGTCCATGCTCAACCTTTCAGCTCCGTTCAGGCGGCCTGTTTGCGAAACAGCGCGTCGAAAGCGCCTTCGATCTGCCGCCGGCCTTCCGGTGAAATGGCCACGAGCGGTGCGCGCACATCCGACCAGATATTTTCCCCTGTCGTGTGTGATACCAGCACCTTGACGGCTGGTGTAACCGGGAATTTCAGAAGTTCCACAACAAGATCCTCGACGCGCTTGTCATCCTTGCCGTCGACGGCCATGGCGCGCACTTCCTGTGTGAGGAAATTGGCTACGCCCGATATCGCACCCTGACCGCCGAGGCGAACACCCTTGGCCAAGTCGCGCTCATCGCCGATCAGGATTGCGAGATCGCCGTGCTCTTTCAGCAGGCGCTCGGTGTGGCTCCAGTTGCCGGAGGAATCCTTCACGCCCGTGACGACGCCGGGAAATGCCTTTTTCAACCTTCCGACCAGTTCCACGGACAAGGTGACCATGGTTACGGAAGGAATATTGTAGACGAGAATGTCGCGCGCATCCTTGCCGATTTTTTCGAACACCGCCGAGAACCAGGCAAACAGGCCGTCATCGCTGACATTCTTGAAATAAGAGGGTGGCGCGAGCAGAATATTGCGGGCGCCGGCTTTCAGCGCTTCAGCCGACTGGTCGGCCGCGTCCTCGATGGAATCCACCAGAACGCCAGTGACCAGACGGGCAGGCGCAACACCCGCCTCGATGAAGCGGGAGAGAATGACCTGCCGCTCGCGGCTGCCGACCGAGCATCCTTCGCCTGTCGTACCGAAAAGCGTCACGCTGTCGCAGCCATTGGACAGGCAGCGGCGGGCATGGGCGATCATGGCATCGATATCGACCGTTCCGTCCGTTTTGAAAGGGGTTGTCAGGGCTGCCGAAAGGCCGAATTTCTGGGTCAATTAAGATGCTCCTCCAAGGTGACTACGAATTGATGGCATGCTGACATGTTAGTTGTAAAGAGCTAATTGCAATATGATTGTCCGGAAGTGCGATTTGAGGTTTCTCTTCGTTTCAGGCCGCGCCGTCAGGTGTTGAGACGAAAGGTCAAGCAAGTTTAGAGTAGGCTGCCCTGCCAGGGAGATGGCGGCCCCATGCTCTTTTCAAGGCGTGTCGATAGTGCGAAAATAAATTTGACTGTTGGAGTAAAGATTTTTATCAGGCAGTCTGAATATAGGGATAAAGGGACCATCATCATGACCATCGCCGAGCCGGCAGCGCCTGTAGCAGAGATCGAGCAGAGCCGCGTCAAGCGCCTGAAAGCTGCAACGCGCGGTGCGCATGGCGATCTGGATGCCTTCATCATGGCGGCGAAGCCGTTCGAGAGCCGGGAGAACTTCGGCAAATTCGTGGAAACGCAATATCTCTTCCATCGCGATCTCGATGCCTTTTTCTCCAACCACACGCTTGATGGTCTGCTCCCCGACCTCAAGGGCCGTCGTCGTCTTCCCATGATCGAGCAGGACCTTGCCGATCTCGGTCTTGCCATTCCGGAAACGTCCGAACCACGCTTTACCGCCGAAACGCCCTTCGATCTGCCGGAGGCCATGGGCTGGCTTTACGTGGTTGAGGGCTCCAATCTTGGCGCTGCCTTCCTGCTGAAGGATGCAGCCAAGCTCGGTCTGAATGAAGAATTCGGCGCGCGCCATCTGGCCGGCGCACCGGAAGGACGCGGCCTGCACTGGCGCACCTTTACTGCGGCCCTCGATGAAATTTCGCTGACGGTGGAAGAAGAGGAGCGTGTTGTTGCCGGCGCGGAAGAGGCGTTTCGGGCGGTCCATGCTTATGCGCAGCAGCGGATGGGCTGAGGGTTTCGCATAACTGCGCGGTTGTTGTCCTCATCGCGCAGAAATGCCCCCTCGCGCGTGCGCATTTGATTCAGTCTTAACTCCCTACCGCCGTCACCCCGGACTTGATCCGGGGTCAGGAGCGATCAAGTCCTTGATCGCGAAAGATTCCATTCACGGCGCAGACGCGCCGTGTCTGGGTGCCGGATCGGGTCCGGCACGACGGAGGAGAGCCTTCGGATTTCTTAAATCGGTCTGCGACTGTGGTAAGGGCCACTCGCCTTTGATGTGCCGCTCTCAATATTTGCTGAATAAACAGGCAAATATTTTTACCAAATGATAAAAAATTTGCCTTTCGGTCAAAGCTCGATCTGTCCCGAAATTTTATCCATTTGATAAAATTATTTTATTTGGTCTGGCACAGAACCTGCTACTCTTTTGGCAAGTCAGGAGACACCTGACGCAAAAAAGGGAACAGCAAAATGGAAGTTGGTGTTTTTATCCCGATCGGGAACAATGGGTGGCTTCTTTCCGAAAACGCGCCGCAATACAAGCCGAGCTTCGACCTGAACAAGGCGATCACGCTCAAGGCGGAGCAATATGGTTTCGACTTTGCGCTGTCGATGATCAAGCTGCGCGGCTTTGGCGGAAAGACCGAATTCTGGGATTACAATCTGGAATCCTTCACGCTGATGGCGGGGCTGGCCGCCGTCACGTCAAAGATCAAGCTGTTCGGCACCGCCGCCACGCTGGTCATGCCGCCGGCGATCGTTGCGCGAATGGCGACGACGATCGATTCCATTTCCGGTGGCCGTTTCGGCATCAACCTCATTACCGGCTGGCAGCGGCCGGAATATAGCCAGATGGGTCTTTGGCCGGGCGATGATTATTTCGGTGATCGTTACGAATATCTCGGTGAATATACGACTGTGCTGAAAGAGCTGCTGACGGAAGGTCAGTCGGACTACAAGGGCAAGTTCTTCCAGATGGACGATTGCCGCATGAAGCCGGTGCCGCAGGGTGATGTGAAGCTCATCTGCGCCGGTTCTTCCAATTCCGGCATGGCGTTTTCGGCCAAATTCGCCGACTACAGCTTCTGCTTTGGCGTTGGTGTCAACACACCCAAGGCCTTTGCGCCCACCAATGAGCGGCTTCTGGCGGCAACGGAAAAGAGCGGCCGCGAGGTTAAGTCCGTGGTGCTGACCATGGTGCTAGCCGAGGAAAAATCCGAGGATGCCTGGGCGAAGTGGGAGCATTACAAGGCTGGTGCCGACGAGGACGCGATCAAATGGCTTGGCCTTCAGAGCGCCGTCGATACCAAATCCGGCTCCGACACCAATGTCCGGCATATGTCCAACCCCGTCTCTGCGGTCAATATCAACATGGGAACGTTGATCGGCTCCTATGAGGAAGTGGCGGCCATGCTGGATGAAATGAGCGAGGTGCCGGGAACGGGGGGCGTGATGCTGACCTTCGATGATTTCCTCGAAGGGGTCGAAAAATTCGGCAAATACGTGCAGCCGCTGATGAAGAGCCGCGCGCATGTTCAAGCGGCACTGGAGGCAGCGGAATGAGCGAAGCCGTCATGGCAGGTTACAAGGGCCCGAAGAGCCGTTCGGAAAGTGTCACGCTTCCCGCAAGGCCGGAGCCGATTACCCTGAAACCCAGCGAGACCGCCGTTGTCGTGGTCGACATGCAGAACGCCTATTCGACCGAGGGCGGTTATGTCGATCTGGCCGGTTTCGACATCTCAGGCGCAAAGGGCACCATCGCCAACATCAAGAAGACGCTGGATGCGGCGCGGGCCGCCGGTGTCCAGGTCATCTATTTCCAGAATGGCTGGGACAAGGACTATGTCGAGGCGGGCGGGCCGGGTTCGCCCAACTGGCACAAGTCCAATGCGCTGAAGACCATGCGCAAAAGGCCGGAACTGCAGGGCCAGCTGCTGGCCAAGGGCACATGGGACTACGCCATTGTCGATGAGCTGCAACCGCAGCCCGGCGATATTCTGGTGCCGAAAACGCGTTACAGCGGTTTCTTCAACACCAATATGGATAGCGTGCTGCGCGCCCGCGGCATCCGCAATCTGGTCTTTGTCGGCATCGCCACCAATGTCTGCGTGGAAAGCTCGCTGCGCGATGCTTTCCACCTCGAATATTTCGGGGTGATGCTGGAGGATGCCACGCATCATCTCGGGCCGGACTTTATCCAGCAGGCGACGGTCTACAATGTCGAGAAGTTTTTCGGCTGGGTCGCCACCGTCAATGATTTCTGCGGCGTCATCTCGCAGGCAGCCCCCGTCACCGATTGATTGAGAAACACAAAGAGGAGAACGAAATGCCGAAAAAGATCATCGTACCTGTTGGCACCAGCAAACCCATCGCTCCCTTTTCGCCGGGAACCCTCGCCGATGGCGTGGTTTACGTGTCCGGCACGCTGCCCTTCGACAAGGACAACAATGTCGTGCATGTGGGCGATGCCAGCGCGCAGACCCGCCATGTTCTCGAAACCATCAAGTCGGTCATCGAGACCGCCGGCGGCACGATGGAAGACGTGACGATGAACCACATCTTCATCACCGACTGGGCGAATTATCAGGCCGTCAACACAGTCTATGCGGAATATTTCCCCGGCGACAAGCCGGCGCGTTATTGCATCCAGTGCGGCCTCGTCAAGCCCGATGCGCTGGTGGAAATCGCCACCGTCGCCCATATCGGCAAATAGGGCGAAAAGGCAGATGATGCATTTCGAGGTTCATGGTCGCACCGAGCCTGAGGCCCCCACTATTCTGTTGTCCTCGGGACTGGGCGGATCGGGTGCTTACTGGACGCCGCAGATCGAGGCTCTTTCCGGCCATTTCCGGGTCGTCACCTATGACCATCGCGGAACAGGCAGGACCGGTGGCGAGGTGCCGCTCGATGGCGGCATTTCCGCCATGGCGGATGATGTGCTGGAGATCGTTTCGGCCCTGAACCTCCAAAAATTCCACTTCATGGGACATGCCCTCGGTGGCCTGATCGGCCTTGATATCGCGCTGCGGCGGCCCGGCCTTATCGACCGGCTGGTGCTTATCAACGCGTGGAGCAAGGCCGATCCGCATTCCGGGCGCTGCTTTGATGTGCGGATCGAGCTTCTGGAAAAGTCGGGTGTCGAGGCTTTTGTCAAAGCGCAGCCGCTGTTCCTTTATCCGGCGGCGTGGATGTCTGAAAATCAGGAGCGGCTGGCACGGGACGATGCCCATGGCGTGGCGCATTTTCAGGGCAAGGAGAATGTGCTTCGCCGCATTACGGCGCTGCGGGCCTTCGATGTGGACGCACGGCTTGGCGAGATAGGCAATCCGGTGCTGGTGGCGGCGACGAAGGACGATATTCTGGTGCCCTATACCCGCTCGTTGCGTCTTGCCGACGGTTTGCCGCAAAGCGAGCTTTGCCTTCTCGATTTCGGGGCTCACGCGGTCAATATCACCGAACCCGACCTTTTCAACGCCCGGCTTTTGCGGTTTCTGCTGCCGGTTGACCAAACATTCTGACAGGATTTTAGAGCACGATGACGAAAGCACTGGATGATGCAGCACTCGCAACGCTTTTCACCGAAGCACGCACCCACAATGGCTGGACGGACAAGCCGATCAGTGACGAGACGCTGCACGCGCTTTACGACCTGACGAAGATGGGACCGACTTCGGCCAATTGCTCGCCGGCACGTTTCGTCTTCGTGCGCAGCCCGGAAGCCAAGGAAAAGCTTCGGCCGGCACTCTCCTCGGGCAATCTCGAAAAGACCATGGCCGCGCCGGTCACGGTCATCGCTGCCATCGACAGCGAATTTTACGAGAAGTTGCCGGAACTGTTTCCGCACGCCGATGCGCGTTCGTGGTTTACCTCCAGCCCTGCCGTGGCCGAAGAAACTGCCTTTCGCAACGCCACGCTTCAGGCCGGATATCTGATCCTTGCCGCCCGCGCGCTGGGGCTGGATACCGGCGCCATGTCCGGTTTCGACAAGGGCAAGGTGGATGCGGCGTTTTTTGCCGGCACGACGTGGAAATCCAATTTCCTGATCAATCTCGGTTATGGCGATCCGTCAAAGCTCTTTGGCCGCCTGCCGCGCCTTGGCTTTGACGACGCCTGTTTGCTGGCTTGATGGCCTGTTAAGGAAGGATGGGTTAGATGCAGATGATGTCTCTTGAAAAGGAAGCGGCAATGGAGACGAAGACTGCAGAGCAACGCAGCCTCGATTATAGAAACGCCATGGCGCGGCTCGGTGCGGCGGTCAATATCGTCACGACGGATGGTGCCGTAGGCCGGGCAGGCTTCGCCGCGACGGCGGTTTGCAGCGTTTCCGACAATCCGCCCACGCTTCTCATCTGCCTCAACCGCAATTCTTCCGCTTACAAGGTGGTGAAGGCCAATGGCGTGGTCTGCGTCAACACGCTCGCCGCCCATCATGAGGTGCTGAGCACGCTTTTCGGTGGCAAGACGCCTGCTGAGGAACGTTTCGCTGCGGGCAACTGGGGCGTGCTCGAAACCGGTGCGCCGGTTCTCGAAGATGCGCTCGTCTCATTCGATTGCCGCATCCGCGAGGCCCATGACGGCGGCACGCACGATATTCTCATCTGCGAGGTTGTGGATATGAAGATCAATGCGGGTGATGAGGCGCTGATGTATTTCAACCGGCGTTACCGGGTGCTTTGAAGGCTGTCTATCGACAACATCCGGCGGGACGATTCTGTTTGGCGCGGCCATAGCATCCGCACACCGTCACCCCGGACGAAACGTATCGTCGTTTCTCAGAAAGTCGAAGGGCGTTCCCGGTCTCCTGGAAACGCCCTTTTCATTCACTTGATCAGCGGCAGAAGATCGTTGATCGACTTTTTCGCATCGCCATAGAACATCCGCGTATTGTCCTTGTAGAACAGCGGGTTCTCGATGCCGGAATAGCCCGTGCCCTGGCCGCGCTTGGAAACGATGACGAGTTTCGACTTCCACACTTCCAGCACCGGCATGCCCGCGATGGGCGAGTTAGGGTCGTCCTGCGCTGCCGGGTTGACGATGTCGTTGGAGCCGATGACGATGACGACGTCGGTGCTGGGGAAGTCATCGTTGATCTCGTCCATTTCGAGCACGATGTCGTAAGGCACCTTCGCTTCGGCGAGCAGCACGTTCATGTGGCCCGGAAGACGGCCAGCCACCGGATGGATGGCGAAGCGCACGGTCTTGCCGTCGGCGCGCAGCTTGCGGGTCAGTTCCGACACGGCCGATTGCGCCTGCGCCACCGCCATGCCGTAACCGGGGACGATGATGACGCTGTCGGCGTCGTTCAGCGCTGCGGCCACGCCTTCGGCGTCGATCGCCACCTGTTCGCCCTCGATTTCCATCGCCGGGCCCGTCGTGCCGCCGAAGCCGCCGAGGATGACCGAGATGAAGGAGCGGTTCATCGCCTTGCACATGATGTAGGAGAGAATCGCACCCGAGGAGCCGACCAGCGCGCCCGTGACGATCAGCAGATCGTTGCCGAGCGTGAAGCCGATGGCTGCTGCCGCCCAGCCGGAATAGCTGTTCAACATCGAGACGACGACAGGCATGTCGGCGCCGCCAATGCCCATGATCAGGTGGTAACCGATGAAGAAGGCGGCAAGCGTCATCAGGACGAGCGTCCATGCGCCTGCGCCGTTGCAATACATGATGAGCAGCACCAGCGACAGGATCGCAGCACCGGCGTTCAGCAGATGCCCGCCCGGCAGCTTCTTCGCCTTGCCATCCACCTTGCCGGCAAGCTTGCCGAAGGCAACGACAGAGCCGGTGAAAGTGACCGCGCCGATGAAGACGCCGAGGAAGACCTCGACCTTCATGATCGCCAGTTCCACCGGCGTCTTGTGGGCGAGGATGGCGGAAAAGCCCGTCAGCAAGGAACGCGCGGTTTCATCGAGCGAGGCGACATGCGCTTCCTCGATATGGGCGTTGAAGCCGATGAAAACGGCGGCGAGGCCAACGAAGGAGTGAAGCGCCGCCACAAGCTGCGGCATCTCGGTCATCTGTACACGGCTTGCGACGAAGTAACCGAGGACGGAGCCGCCCGCCAGCATCAGGAGCACGACGAGCCACTGCCCGACGCCCTTGCTGATTTCAGGGCCGAAGACGGTGGCGATGATGGCGAGGCCCATGCCTGTAATGCCGTACCAGACGGCACGTTTGGCGCTTTCCTGGCCGGAGAGACCGCCAAGCGAGAGGATGAATAGAACGGCTGCGGCAACATAGGCCGCGGAAACGATACCAATGGTCATTATTTAAATCCCCGCACGCTCAGGACTTCTGGAACATGGCGAGCATGCGCCGTGTCACGAGGAAACCGCCGACAATGTTGATCGTCGCGATCAGGACGGAAAGGGAGGCGAGGATCACCACCAGCCAGTTGCCGGAACCGATCTGCAGCAGCGCGCCGATGATGACGATGCCGGAAATCGCGTTGGTCACGGCCATCAGCGGCGTGTGCAGCGAGTGACTGACATTCCAGATCACCTGGAAGCCGACGAAGCAGGCAAGCACGAAGACGATGAAGTGGCTCATGAAGCTTGCCGGCGCGTAGAGGCCAACGAGCAGCAATACGGCCGTGCCGGCGACCAGAAGCCCGACCTGGTTCTTGGTCTGTGCCTTGAACTCGGCCTTTTCCCTAGCGTGTTTCTCCTCCGGCGTCAGCTCTTTTGCTTTTTCCTTCGGTTTCTGCGCGGCAATGGCCTGAATTTTCGGTGGCGGCGGAGGATATGTGATTTCACCCCGATAGGTGACCGTCGCGCCGCGGATGACGTCATCTTCCATGTTATGAACGACCTTGCCATCCTTGGCAGGCGTCAGATCGGTCATCATGTGACGGATGTTGGTAGCGTAGAGGGTCGAGGCCTGCGTCGCCATGCGGCTTGGGAAATCGGTGTAGCCGATGACGATGACGCCGTTGTCGGACACGACGCGCTGGTCGGGAACCGTCAGATCGCAATTACCGCCGCGCTCGGCGGCGAGGTCGATGATGACCGAACCCGGCTTCATCATCGCCACCATGTCGGCAAGCCACAGCTTCGGCGCGTCGCGGCCCGGTATCAGCGCCGTGGTGATGACGATGTCGATCTGCGGTGCGAGTTCACGGAATTTCTCCAGCTGCTTCTCGCGGAATTCCGGCGAGGAGGGGGCGGCATAACCGCCGGTCGCTGCGCCATCCTGCTGCTGGTCGGCAAAATCGAGATAGACGAATTCCGCGCCCATGGATTCGATCTGCTCGGCCACTTCAGGGCGAACGTCGAAGGCATAGGTGATCGCGCCGAGCGATGTGGCCGTGCCGATGGCGGCAAGACCGGCAACGCCGGCACCGATGACCAGCACCTTGGCGGGCGGCACCTTGCCGGCGGCGGTGACCTGCCCGGTGAAGAACCGGCCGAAATTATTGCCGGCCTCGATCACCGCGCGATAACCGGCGATATTGGCCATGGAGGAGAGCGCGTCCATTTTCTGGGCGCGGGAGATACGCGGCACCATGTCCATGGCGATGACATTTGCGCCCTTTTCCTTCGCCTGCTCCAGAAGGTCCTTGTTCTGGGCGGGATAGAAAAACGAGATCAGCGTCTTGTCCGCAGACAGGCGATCAATCTCCGATGTTTCAGGCGGACGAACCTTGGCGATGATGTCGGAGCCGGTGTAAAGCGCCTCAGCGCTGTCGGCCACGGTCACGCCTGCGGCGCGATAGGCGTCGTCAGAAAAACCGGCCGCCTTGCCGGCGCCGGCTTCGATGACGCAATCATATCCCAGTTTCTGCAAAGCCTGCGCGCTATCCGGCGTCATGCCAACGCGGGCTTCGCCCTCATATAATTCCTTAGGTGTCCCGATTCTCAAAACTGCTCTCCCATTCCCGTCCTGATAAGCCGTCATAGCCCATTTCGAGTGTTTTTGTCTTGTTTTTGCTGTTTTTCTACCTGCGGCGGATTGACAGGCTGGAAAAGCCCATTTTCGGCGATGGCGGTACGGCGGCAACAAAAAACCCGGCGCCGAAGCGCCGGGTGATTGCTGCGTTTCATCGACTGCCACTCAATCCATGGCGTGGATATCACGATCCTTGGTTTCCGGCAGGAACAGCATGCCGATGACCAGCGTGATGCCTGCAAAGATGATCGGATACCAGAGGCCATAATAGATGTCCCCCTTGGCCGCGCTCATGGCGAAGGCGGTGGCGGGCAGAAGGCCGCCGAACCAGCCGTTGCCGATGTGGTATGGCAGCGACATGCCGGAGTAGCGGATGCGGGTCGGGAACAGTTCGACCAGCAAAGCTGCGATCGGGCCATAGACCATCGTCACGTAGATCACGAGGACGGTGAGAACCGCGATGATGACAACCCAGTTCACGGCAGCCGGATCGGCCACCATGGAGAAGGCGCCGCCGCCGGCCACGGTGTAAACGGCCATTTCGGCTGCACCACCGGTTTCGGCCGGGGTCAGCAGCTTGTCAGCCACCAGCTTGTCGGTCGCAACCATCTTCTTGTCGGCAGCGCGAACGGCGTCTGCATTGAGGTTCAGTTCCGGGTTTGCGGCAATGAAGGCGTCCAGTTTCGCGTCCGGCACCTGTGCCGCGCCACGCACCAGCGGGTAACCGCCATCGTGGAGCGCCGTGTTGACCTGCTTCTGGAAGGCCTTGTCCTTGGCTGCCGCATCCGCGCCGGCGGCGACGGCGTCGTAGCTGGTAATGGTGGCGTCGCCGATCTTCACGGTGGCCGGCTGGCCGGCTGCGCCCGCAACCACGTCATAAGGCACCGAGTTGCGTGTCAGGAACGAGGTGGCGATATCGCAGGACGTGGTGAACTTCGCCGTGCCCGTCGGGTTGAACTGGAACTTGCAGTCGCCCGGGGCTGCGGTCACGGTGGCGCGAACGCTCGCCTGTGCCTGTGCAAGTGCCGGGTTGCCTGCCCAGGTCAGTGCCTTGAACAGCGGGAAGTAGGTCAGCATGGCAAGGATGAGGCCGGTCATGATGATCGGCTTGCGGCCGATCTTGTCTGAAAGCCAGCCGAAGATAACGAAGAAGCTGGTGCCAAGAATGAGCGCTGCCGCCACCATGATGTTGGCCGACTGTCCGTCGACCTTCAGAATGCTCTGCAGGAAGAAAAGGGCGTAGAACTGGCCCGTGTACCAGACAACGGCCTGGCCGATGACGGCACCAACAAGCGCGATGAGCGCGATCTTGGCGTTCTTCCACTGGCCGAAGGCTTCGCTGAGCGGCGCCTTCGACGTCTTGCCCTCTTCCTTCATCTTCTTGAAGGCGGGGGATTCGTTCATCTTCAGACGGATCCAGACGGATACGCCAAGCAGCAGAACGGAAACGAGGAAGGGAATGCGCCAGCCCCAGGCAGCGAAAGCTTCCTTGCCGAGCGCGAACTGCACACCGAGGATAACCACCAGCGACAGGAACAGGCCGAGCGTCGCCGTCGTCTGGATCCAGGAGGTGTAATAGCCCCTGCGGCCGTTCGGTGCGTGTTCGGCCACGTAAGTTGCAGCTCCGCCATATTCACCGCCGAGTGCAAGACCCTGCAGCATGCGCAGGACGATCAGGATGATCGGAGCGGCGATGCCGATCTGCGATGCGCTGGGCAGCACGCCGACGAGGAAGGTGGACACACCCATGATGAGGATGGTGATGAGGAAGGTATATTTGCGGCCGACGATATCACCGAGGCGGCCAAAGACCAGCGCGCCGAAGGGGCGGACGAGGAAGCCAGCGGCAAAGGCCAGCAGAGCGAAGATGTTACGCGTCGTTTCCGGATACTGGCTGAAGAAGTTCGCGCCGATGTAAATCGCAAGCGAGCCATAGAGATAGAAATCGTACCATTCGAAGACTGTTCCGAGAGAAGAGGCGAAAATCACCTTCTTCTCTTCACCCGTCATCGGACGGGCGGCGCCGCTTACGGCTGCAACATTTGCCATTGTCTGTCCTCCACAGATGTCCCAATCGACGCATTGCGGAGCCCAACTCTCTCCTCTGGACTCACCTTGCGGCTGCAATGCGCGGATCATGAGAGTGACAGAAAATTAACCCCAATAAGAGCGATGCTTTCGGATTATGACTTTAGTCTAATGTTAAACGTCCCGAATATGTCGCTGCGGCGATTTGTGCTTTGGTCCGAGCGGCTGCATGACGCGCCTTTTTCCTTGACAGAACCGAGAAACCTTCTAATAGCTTCTCGCGAAGAAGGAGCATCACCTTGCGCATGCATGTTGCAGACATGTTCGTCATGGAAGGACCGGCACAATCCGCCGGCGATGATCCGCGCCTTTCTTATTCTATCCGAATTACGGCCAAAACGACGATTAAAACCGTCTGACGTCTCTGGCCACCGCTCTCTCCCCGGTTTGGCTGGGGATCGAGGAAGCCGCGATCTGATGATGCGGGTTCCCACCTCACCAAAAAGAGGAGAGACAGAAAGAGAGCTTGATCATGGGTTTCAAAGTTGCAATTGCAGGCGCCACCGGTAACGTCGGTCGCGAAATGCTCAATATCCTGGCCGAACGCGGTTTTCCCGCCGATGAAGTCGTGCCGCTCGCTTCCGCCCGTTCGCAGGGCACGGAAGTCTCCTATGGCGACCGCACGCTGAAGGTCTCGAACCTCGAGAACTACGATTTTTCCGACACGGATATCTGCCTGATGTCTGCAGGCGGCGATGTTTCCAAGAAGTGGTCGCCGAAGATCGGCCAGCAGGGCTGCGTCGTCATCGATAACTCATCCGCATGGCGCTACGATCAGGACGTTCCGCTGATCGTTCCGGAAGTCAATGCCGATGCTGTTGCAGGCTTCACCAAGAAGAACATCATCGCCAACCCCAATTGCTCCACGGCGCAGCTTGTTGTCGCGCTGAAGCCGCTGCATGACTTCGCCAAGATCAAGCGCGTCGTCGTCTCCACCTATCAGTCGGTGTCCGGCGCCGGCAAGGAAGGCATGGACGAGCTTTTCCAGCAGACCCGCGCCGTTTTCGTGGCTGACCCGGTCGAAGCCAAGAAGTTCACCAAGCGCATTGCCTTCAACGTCATTCCGCACATCGACGTCTTCATGGAAGACGGCTACACCAAGGAAGAATGGAAGGTTCTGGCCGAAACCAAGAAGATGCTTGATCCGAAGATCAAGGTGACCTGCACGGCCGTGCGCGTCCCTGTCTTCATCGGCCATTCGGAATCGGTCAATATCGAGTTCGAAAACGAGATCACCGCCGATCAGGCCCGTGACATCCTGCGCGAAGCACCGGGTTGCCTCGTGATCGACAAGCGCGAAAACGGCGGTTACATCACGCCGGTTGAATCCGCTGGCGAAGACGCGACCTACATCTCGCGTATCCGCGAAGATGCGACGGTCGAAAACGGTCTCAACCTGTGGGTTGTTTCTGACAACCTGCGCAAGGGTGCTGCCCTTAACGCCGTCCAGATCGCCGAACTGCTGATCAATCGTGGCTTCATCAAGCCGCGCAAGGCGGCCGCCTGATCCGAGATACGAATTTTTAAGGTTCGTTAAGTATAACCCGTCTGTTCTGTGTGGGGCAGGCGGGTTTTATAATTGGCGAGATCACGGCCAGTTTATTTGCAGGCCTTGCTGCCGAAAGGCAATTTAGGCCGCCAAAAGACAGTTTTGGCACCTGAATCATACAGTATTGACGGTTTGGTTCTCGGGAAAAACTCCCCAAAGGATATCGAAGGCAGATTTTGATGCGGGCAATGAAGGTAATTCTGGCTGGTGTGGCCATGGTCTCGGTTCTGGCAGCGACGCCGGTTATGGCCGCGCAATGCGGCAACACTTCGGCGGGCTTCGATGCCTGGGTCAGCGCCTTCAAGCAGGAAGCGGCGGGTCGCGGCGTCAGCGCCTCGGTGCTCGACCGGGCTTTCTCCGGCGTCTCCTACAACCAGGCGACGATCCGCGCCGATCGCGGTCAGCACAGCTTCAAGCTGTCCTTCGAGCAGTTCATGCAGAAGCGCGGCGGTCAGACGATCATTTCGCGCGGCAAGACCATGAAGAAGAACAACGCCGCACTGTTCGCCTCCATCGAGCGTGCCTATGGCGTGCCGGCTGGTCCGCTGCTCGCCATCTGGGGCATGGAAACAGGCTTTGGCGGTTTCATGGGCAACCAGCACACGCTTTCCGCCGTTTCAACGCTTGCTTTCGACTGCCGCCGTTCGGACTATTTCACCGAGCAGCTTTATGCGGCTCTGAAACTCGTCGGCAGCGGCTCGCTGAATGTCAACGCCAAGGGTGCCGCCCATGGTGAAATCGGCCAGACGCAGTTCCTGCCGCTGAACGTCGTGCGCTACGGCGTGGATTTCGACCGCGACGGTCGGATCGATCTCGTCGGTTCGCGCGCCGACGCGCTGGCTTCCACCGCAAACTTCCTCGTCGGCCATGGCTGGCAGCGCGGTGCAGGCTACCAGCAGGGGCAGGCGAATTACGCCGCAATTCAGGGCTGGAACGCCGCAAGTGTCTACCAGCAGGCGATTGCCTTCATTGGCAAGGCGATTGACGGCCAATAAGGCCGCTTTCCACGCGCGAATTCCCACTTCCGTCATGCCGGACTTGATCCGGCATCCAGTCACGGCGCGTCCGCGCCGTGAAAGAGTATTTGGCGCTCAAGGACTTGATCGCGCTGGACCCCGGATCCAGTCCGGGGTGAAGAGCGTTGAGTTTGGCCGGTAGCTATTACCTGCCAATCACAGATCCGGGCGGCGGAAGTCGCCGGTCTTGCCGTCCATCACCCACAATTCGCCGGTCGAAATATCGAACCATGCGCCGTGCAGCTTCACCTTGCCGGCGGTTTCCTGTGCCTTGACGAAGGGGAAGCCGCGCAGATTGGCGATGGAGTTGCGGATGGAGACGCGTTCCAGCGCCGTCTGCCGCTCAGAGGCGGTCATGACGTCGTTGCTCTGGATTTGCGAGGCGGCCGACTTGACCATGTTCATCCATTTGCCAATGAAATCACCGGGCGACAGCGGCTCCAGATTGGGATCGAGCGCCGCCTGAATGCCGCCGCAGCGACCGTGGCCCATGACGACGATATCCTTCACCTTCAGCACCTGAACCGCATATTCGATGGCCGCCGAGGTGGCGTGATATTGCCCGTCCGGCTCGAAGGGCGGCACCATGTTGGCAACGTTGCGGACGACAAAAAGCTCTCCCGGGCCGCAGTCGAAAATGGTTTCCGGCGCGGAGCGGGAGTCACAACAGGCAATGAACAGGGTCTGCGGTTTCTGTCCGGTATCGGCCAGAACGCGGTATCTTTCGCGCTCGTCGGCATAACGACCGCTCATGAAGTTCTTATAGCCGTTGAGAAGGTTTTCCGGAAAATCTTTCATCTATCGCAGTACCGTTGTGCTTGGACCGAGATCGAGGGAAGAACTCGGTGCGTTGAAGACCAATCCTTTGGAGCATTTTCGGTTTTCTTCGAGCCGTGAAACCGCTCCAACTCCTTGCTTGTCGCATTTCCGGACGAAGACCGAGGGCCACGTTTCACGGAAATGCTCTAGCCGCTATTTGCGCTTGCTGCGCGAAGGATGCAAGAGATGACGCATCTGCACCATGGCCATGGGTGTGGAGAGGCTTGAAGAATCCGTCTCCAGCGTCAGTTCGTTCATGTCGCGTTTTTTTGTGCGGGCCAGAATTTCGAACACGCTGGCGGTTGCGAGCTGCAGCGCCTTTTCGTCATCCAGACCTTCCAGCAGGCGGGCAAGAAACAGCGCCGACATCAGGTCGCCGAGGCCGTTAGGCGCATTTTCAATGGCGCGATGTTCGGCGAGCAGCGCGTGGCGGCCGCTGAGGTAAAGGTTGCCGGTGCCGCCCGTCATCATCGGCACCGCCGAGGTGACAAGCATTTTTGGCGGGCCGAGGGAAAGCGCTGCATCCATGATGGCGCTGTTGGTCTCAAGCGCGGCGCCGCTCATCCAGGCGAGTTCATATCGGTTGGGCGTGGCGACCGTGGCAAGCGGAATGAGGTGATCGCGGATGGCTTCGGCGGTCTCAAGGGGAATATAAAGCCCGCCCAGATCACCCATGACAGGATCGCAGGCGTAAATCAGCGCCGGGTTCTTTTCCTTGAGATTTCGGATCAGCCTTGCGACGGCACGCACCTGCGAGGCGCTGCCGAAATAACCGGTCAGAACCGCCTTGACCTCGCCGATCCATTTGGCGTTTTCGAGGTCGGTCATCGCCTTGTCGAAGTCTTCGTCCTGAAAGCGCATGCGGGTGGATGGTCCGTGGCCGGGATGCCAGGGCATGACGATGGTGGGCACTGCCCAAACCGGAAAACCGAGTGTCTCCAGCGCGAAGACTGCCGCGCGGTTGCCAACGGAGCCCCGCATGACATGGCTGGAAATGACGATGACGGCGCCTTGGGTATTGTCCTGCATCACGGCCTTCTTGCGTTCAAACGCGGCAGAAAGCCCACCAATGCTGCCCCCGCCCAAAGATCAAGATGCGCTCTCATGACATATCGCAAGACCAGTTTCCACCGTTAATCCCGCAAGGGTCTGTCCCGCAAAAGCATGGCGGTCGTTTTGCCGCCGTCAGGGAACGCCTCTCGTTGCGGGATCGCTGCACCGATTTCTCGTTAAGGCGGCGGCTTTCGGAAAACCGCGTTACACTTTTCCGCCTGATGCCCTATAGTTGTATTCATGCTCGCTCTCATCATCGCCTATTGGCCGCATATTCTTGCCGTTCTCTCCGTTTTGATGGGAACCGTGGCGGCCGTGCACGCCACCATGACGAAGGAAGAAGTTCGCTCGGCACTGGGCTGGGTCGGCGTCATCGTGCTGTCGCCCATCGTCGGTGCGGTCATCTATGCCATTGCCGGCATCAACCGCATCCGCCGGTCCAACATCACCCAGCAGCGGTCCTTCATGCAGGACGAGATCATGGACCGCGTGGCCCGTTTCGACGCTGGCGGTGAGCTGGTAGCCGAGCGGTTCGGCCGCCGTTTCGCGGCGATGAAGGTACTGGGTGACCGGGTGACCCGCCATGCACTGACGACTGGCAACAGCATCGAACCCATCGCCACGGGTGACGCCGCCTATGCGGCGATGCTTGAAGCGATCGAGCAGGCGAAACGGTCGATCATCCTCGAAACATATATTTTCGACAATGACCGGATCGGCGCCCGCTTCGTTTCCGCCCTCCAGCGGGCAAAACAGCGCGGCGTGGAGGTGAGGGTGCTCATCGATGCCGTGGGCGCGCGTTATTCGGTTCCGAGCATCCTGCCGACGCTGCGGGAGAGGGGCATCGTCGCCAACGTCTTCAACGGTAACGTCATCATGGGTCTGCGGCTGCCCTATGCCAATCTGCGCACCCACCGCAAGATTCTCGTGGTGGACGGACGTGTCGCCTTTAGTGGCGGCATGAACATACGCGAGGGTTTTACCGAGGAGTTCGGCCAGGGAAGACAATCGCACGACACACATTTCAAGATCAGCGGACCGGTGGTAGCGGATTTTTTCTCCATTGCGGCGGAAGACTGGCGTTTCACGACAAAGGAACTTCTGGATACGCCGGTCTGGGATATCGCCATTCCAGAAGGCGTGCCGGGCTCGCAGATCGTTGCCCGCGTTTGCTCCTCCGGGCCGGACAAAAGCATCGAGACCAATCACAAGATGCTGACCGGCGCTTTTTCCATCGCAAGGTCGTCGATTCTCATCATGTCGCCCTATTTTCTCCCGGATCGGGAGCTTATTTCGGCGCTGATTACGGCGGCGCGACGCGGCGTCGTCGTTGATATCGTCGTGCCGAAAAGCAATAATCTGGTGCTTGTCGACAGGGCGATGACGGCGCAGTTCGATCAGATGTTGCGCAACTATTGCCGGATATGGAGGGCGACGGGAGCGTTCAATCATTCGAAGATGCTGGTGATCGACGGACGGTGGAGCTACATCGGTTCGTCCAATCTCGATCCCCGCTCTTTGCGTCTGAATTTCGAGATCGATCTGGAGGTTATGGACGAAGCGTTCGGACAGGCCATCACGCAGACGATCTCGACGGCGCGCGACGCCGCAATACCTGTGAGACTGAGCGAACTGAAAGCGCGTCCGTTCGTTGTTCGTTTTGTGGAACGGGTACTGTGGCTGGCCTCGCCCTATCTTTGAGCGGAGATGACGTGTGAAAAAAGACGGCGTGCTGGAAAACGAAAAAGCGGTACTGGCGCGGAATACCAGCCTGCCGGCCTTTGTGATGGACTCGCTGCGCAATCACCGTCAGCGGCAGAATGCCAAGCCTGCGGAAAAGGCGCATGATTTTCCCGTTATCGCCTCCTACAACGTGCATAAATGCGTGGGCCGGGACCGCAAGTTCGATCCTGATCGCACCAGTCGCGTGATTCAGGAAATCGGGGCGGATATCATTGCGCTGCAAGAGGCCGACAGCCGCTTCGGCGAACGCACCGGCCTGCTCGATCTCGCCCGGCTGGAAAGGGAAAGCGGCCTTGTCCCCGTGCCTGTACAGGTCGGGGTGAAGGCGCATGGGTGGCATGGCAATGTCGTCCTGTTCAAGGAGGGCGCGGTCAAGGAGGTTCATACCCTGAAGCTGCCCGGGCTTGAGCCGCGTGGCGCGCTCGTTGTCGAACTGGATCTGAAGCGCGGCGGCACCCTGCGGGTCATTGCCGCTCACTTCGGGCTGCTGCGACATTCCCGCGCCCAGCAGGCGAAGGCTCTGATCGGCCTTCTTGAAGCGAGGGATGAATGCCCGACCATTCTCATGGGAGACCTGAATGAATGGCGCCTCGGCAATGGTTCGTCACTCAATACGTTTCGCGATGCTTTCGGCGCTCTGCCGCCAGCCGTACCCAGTTTTCCGTCCAACCTGCCGGTGCTGGCTCTGGACCGGATCATCGCCAATCGTGAAGGGCTGATCGAGCAGGTCGAAGCGCATGACAGCGCACTGGCGCGTATCGCTTCGGATCATCTGCCGCTGAAAGCCGCGGTGCGGACCGACCTGCTTCCGGCCTGATCCTGCAGCGGCGTGCCCAGGAAAGCTGCCGCAACAATCTCAGGAGGCCGGCTTAAACCGGTTGCGCCGCTGTCACGTGGCTGCGTGAGCGCGCTTCCAGCAAGGATGTGCGAATGGCTTCCATCAACCGCTCACGATTGTTTCTGGTCTTGCCTCTATCGAGATTTTGCGCGGAAAGCGCGAGATCAAGACCCTCATGCATCACTATCGAATAGGCAACGGTGGTCGCCCAGTTCTCGTAATCCTGCTCCATCATGTCGCCCCTGAACTAAATCATTTAGTCCGAATCACCCTGTTCTTGGAAAGTAACACAAAATACAAAGCATAAAATATCATTGTTTCTTCCTTTGCGCGCAGTCACCAACATCTATATTGACTTTTGCCAGTTGTGGTGCGGCCGGAACGCGGCCTGTATTATCGTTAAGCACTTGAAACTGATTCAATTTCAGAAGAGGCGCATACACATCTTTCCATATGAAACGCCGCGCATCTCGGGATGCGCGGCGGGCTTGCGTCGAAGGTTGCGGTGGATAGGTGTCGGTCTCAGCCGGCCTTTTCGAGCTTGTAGTCCGAATTGGCCGGTTCTTCCTGCTTGTGCTGGATGAGCGGACGGTTGCCCGCCAGCTTGCGCACCAGCACATAGAAGACCGGAGTCATGAAGATGCCGAAGAACGTCACGCCGATCATGCCGGAGAAGACCGCGACACCCATGGCGGCACGCATTTCCGCACCGGCACCTGTCGAGACGACCAGCGGCACCACGCCCATGATGAAGGCGAGCGAGGTCATCAGGATCGGGCGCAGGCGAAGCCGGCTTGCCTCGATGGCCGCCTGAAGCGGCGTTCGTCCCTCGAATTCCAGTTCCCGGGCGAATTCCACGATCAGGATCGCGTTTTTCGCTGAGAGACCGACAAGGACGACAAGGCCGATCTGCGTAAAGATGTTGTTATCCCCTCCCGTCAGCCAGACGCCCGTGAGGGCTGCGAGCACGCCGAGCGGGACGATCAGGATGATCGCGATCGGCAGGGTCAGGCTTTCATATTGCGCAGCGAGCACGAGATAGACGAGCAGCAGCGCCAGCGGGAAAACCACGATGCTGGAATTGCCGGCGAGAATCTGCTGATAGGTCAGATCCGTCCATTCGTAATCGACGCCCGCGGGCAGGGTTTCGGCAAGGATCTTTTCGATCGCGGCCTGTGCCTGACCCGAGGAGAAGCCCGGTGCCGGTCCGCCGTTGATATCGGCCGCAAGGAAGCCGTTATAACGGTTGGTGCGCTCCGGTCCGGTCGTCGCATTCACCTTCAGGAGCGTCGACAGCGGGATCATCTGACCCGTTGCCGAGCGAACCTTCAGGCGGCCAATATCTTCGGCGTGGGCGCGGAACTGTGAATCCGCCTGCACACGGACGCTGTATGTGCGACCGAAGGCGTTGAAGTCATTGACATAGAGCGAGCCGAGATAGATCTGCAGCGTCTGGAAGACGTCGCTGACGGAGACGCCCAGCTGTTCCGCCTTGGCGCGGTCGAGATCGGCGAAGAGCTGCGGCACGTTGATCTGGTAGCTGGAGAAAATGCCTGCCAGCTCCGGCGTCTGATATGCCTTGGCGATGACGGCCTTCGCCGCTTCGTCCAGCGTCTGGTAGCCGTAACCGGCGCGGTCTTCGATCTGCAGCTTGAAGCCGCCTGTCTGGCCGAGACCGTTGACCGGCGGCGGCGGGAACATGGCGATGAAGGCATCCTGAATGCCGGCATATTTCTGGTTCAGCTGCATGGCGATGGCGCCACCTGACAGTTCCGGTGTCTTGCGCTTTTCGAAGTCGTCGAGAACCGCAAAAACGATCCCGGAATTGGAACCGATGGTGAAGCCGTTGATCGACAGGCCGGGGAAGGCGATGGCGTGGCTGACACCGGGCGTTTCCATGGCGATCTCGCTCATCCGCTTGATCACGCTTTCGGTACGGTCGAGCGTTGCGCCATCAGGAAGCTGCGCGAAACCGATGAGGTACTGCTTGTCCTGCGCCGGCACGAAGCCGCTCGGAACTGTCGTAAACATGCCATAGGTGGCGGCCACCAGCGCCATGTAGACGATCATGACGAGGCTTTTGCGCGTCACCAGCCCGCCGACCGTCTTGCCGTAGCCGTTCGAGGCCGCGCCGAAGGCACGGTTGAAGCCGCGGAAGAACCAGCCGAGGATCTTGTCCATGAAGCGGGTGAGCCAGTCTTTCGGTGCGCCATGTTCCTTCAGCAGCAGGGCTGCAAGTGCGGGTGACAGCGTCAGCGAGTTGATGGCCGAAATGACGGTGGAGATGGCAATCGTCAGCGCGAACTGCCGGTAGAACTGGCCGGACAGGCCGGAGATGAAGGCGAGCGGCACGAAGACGGCGACCAGTACCAGCGCAATGGCGATGATCGGGCCGGAGACTTCGCGCATCGCCCTATAGGTGGCGTCACGCGGTGAGAGCCCGTTTTCGATATTTCGCTCGACGTTTTCGACGACCACGATCGCGTCATCCACCACGATGCCGATGGCGAGCACAAGGCCGAACAGCGTCAACGCGTTGATGGAGAAGCCGAAGGCATACATGACGGCGAAGGTGCCGATGATCGAGACCGGAACGGCGATCAGCGGAATGATCGAGGCGCGCCACGTCTGCAGGAAGAGGATGACGACAAGCACCACGAGGCCAACGGCCTCGAGGAGTGTATCGACAACCTTCTCGATGGAGGAGCGCACGAATTTCGTCGTATCGTAGACGATCTCGTATTTCACGCCATCGGGCATCGCCAATTGCAGATTATCCATGGTCGCGCGGACATTGTCGGCGATTTCGATGGCGTTGGAGCCGGGGGCCTGAAGGACCGCAACAGCCACGGCCGGCTCACCATCGAGCAGAGAACGCAGCGTGTAATCGGCTGCTCCGAGTTCGATGCGTGCGACATCGCGCAGGCGGGTGATTTCGCCGTTTGCGCCGCTCTTGACGATGATGTTGCCGAATTCTTCCGGCGTCGTCAGACGGCCCTGGGCATTGACGTTGAGCTGCAGGTCGACACCGTTCGGGCTTGGTGAAGCACCGATGACGCCGGCCGCGGCCTGCACGTTCTGCTGGCGGATGGCGTCGGAGACGTCGCTGGCGGCGAGATCATGCTCGGCCACCTTCTGCGGATCGAGCCAGACGCGCATGGAATAGTCACCCGCGCCGAAGACCTGCACCTGACCCACGCCTTCGATGCGGGCGAGACGGTCCTTGACGTTCAGCGTCGCATAATTGCGCAGATAGGTGATGTCATAGGCGTCGGTCTTGGAGACAAGGTTGACGACCATGATGAAGTCGGGCGAGCTCTTGACCGTGGTGATGCCGAGCGCGCGCACTTCCGCCGGCAGGCGCGGTTCGGCCTGCGAGACGCGGTTCTGCACAAGCTGCTGGGCCTTATCAGGATCGGTGCCGAGCTTGAAGGTGACGGTGAGCGTCAGCACGCCGTCCGACGTCGCCTGGCTGCCCATGTAGAGCATGTCTTCGACACCGTTGATCTGTTCTTCGAGCGGTGTCGCGACGGTTTCAGCGATAACGGTCGGGTTCGCACCGGGATAGGTGGCGCGCACGACGACGGATGGCGGAACGACTTCGGGATATTCCGAAATCGGCAGGGCGCGCATGCCAAGAAGGCCTGCCACCACAATCAGGATCGACAAGACGCCGGCAAATACCGGCCGGTCGACAAAAAATCTGGAAATATTCATATCCAGTCCCTCTCCGGGTATATTTTGGAATGCGAAGGCCGCTCCGGCGGCAATTCTGCCGCCGGTGAAGGCCGGTTCTGTCTGAATGCGCGTCTCGCGAAAGCGCGGGACGCTTACTGATCAAAGAGATGGATTACTGCGAGGCAGCAACCTTATCTTCCGCCTGAGGTGCGATGGTTGCGCCGGGACGGATGCGCTGCAGGCCGTTGACGACGATCGTATCACCGGCAGCAAGGCCGCTTTCGATGATGCGCTGGCCATCGGCCGGTGCGCCGGGCTTGATCTGGCGGTAGCTCACCTTGTTTTCGGCATCGACCACGAAGACGAAGCGCTTGTCCTGATCCGTACCGATGGCGCGATCGCTGATGACGATGCGGTTTTCCGGCTTCGGTTCGCCCATGCGCACCCGCACGAACTGGCCGGGGATCAGCCTGCCATCGGGATTGTCGAAGACGGCGCGCACACCGATGGTGCCGCTTGCCGAATCCACCTGATTGTCGATCAGGTGCAGCGTACCCTTGATCGGCGTGCCTTCATCCGAAAGCGTGCCGATTTCCACCGGGATCTGTTCGAGAGCCGGCAGGGCGCCATCGGTCTTCGGCAGCTCGGCAAGAGCCTTTGCCACCACGCCTTCGCTGGCGTTGAAGCTCGCATAGATCGGGTTGACCGACACGAGGGTCGTCAGTGCCGGCGAGGTGGAACCGGCGGCGACGAGGTTGCCGGCGGTGATTTCGATGCGGCCGACGCGGCCTGAAACAGGTGCGCGGATTTCGGTGTAACCAAGATCGAGTTGCGCCGTGGTGAGTGCTGCGCGGGCGGCGCGAAGCTGGGCTTCGGCATCCGCAAACGAGCTCTGGCGCTGGTCGAGATCGCTCTGCGAGATGGTGCGGTTGTCGGAAAGCCGGCGGCCACGGTCGAGTTCCGTTTTCGCAAGGCTGACCTTGGCTTCGGCCGAGGCGACCTGTCCTTCAGCGCCGGCAACAGCGGCCTGATAGGGGGCCGGATCGATGGTGAAGAGGGGGTCGCCTTCCTTCACCAGCGCGCCTTCGCGAAAATGCACAGCCTTGATCTGGCCGGCGACGCGGGAGCGAATCTGCACCCGGTCAACGGCTTCCAGACGGCCGGAAAATTCCTCCCAGCGCATCACGTCGCGGCTTTCAACCTTGGCAACGGTGACAGGGATCGCTGGTGTTTCAGCAGGCGTGGAAGCGGCCGTTGCATCGCGACTGGTGGGGAGGTCGAAAAACAGTGCTGCTGCTGCAACGGACATGGCAAGCCCGATACCGGCGCCCGTCAGGGCCCGGCGCTTTGTGTTCAGCGTCATGGGTATCTCCTTCGCCCCCGATCGGGAGCAGGTCGTTCATCTATTTTTACTTCGTCGCATGATCCGGACGTAAAACCGCTACGCACTTTTACTGGACATGCTCAAAATGCGAAATTTCAGTGGTTTAACTGGTCAACGAAAGTCTTGAACTCCGAACAGACGGATGAGACCCATCCGCCGCCCTCTCCTTGATAAAGCCCCGTCCAGCCGACGCCGGCGGGGAAAACATGCTGCCTAACGCTAACGCCTGAGGCGATGAGGCGGTCTCCATAATTGACCGTTTCGTCGCGCAGAGGGTCGTCCTCGGCGGTAAAGATCAGCGCCGGCGCCACCCGGTTCAGCCGTGTGCACTGGCAGGGTGCGGCATAGGGGTGAAAAAACCCGCACGCCTTGGCAAGGTAATGGCTCCAGCCATCCGCCCAGCGCTGGCGCATGCCGATCCTGTCCGCGTCGCGGAAGGATTCCGTCGTCATCATCGGATCGATCATGGGCGACAGAAGTATCTGACCGGCAAGTTTGCCCGGCATGCGGTCACGGGCCTTCAAGGCAAGCCCCGCCGCCACATTGCCGCCTGCCTCTTCGCCGGCCACGAACAGCAGCGATTTCGCGCCGCCATAATGCTTGCGATCCCGGCTCAGGCGATCGAGCGCTTCGTAAGCGCAGTCGATAACCATCGGAAACTCGTTGCCGGACGGCCTGCTGTAATCGGCCTCCACGACCACCGCGCCGCTTTCTGCAAGCGCACGCGCGACCGGAAGTTCCGGGCAATTGCCGCCCGGCTCCAGGCCGGGTTCCAGAAACGAACCGCCGCGCAGATAAAGTACGACGGGCGGTTGGCTGCACAGGCTCGAACCTTCATATCGGCGCACGGAAAGCTGGGACGCGAAGCCCCCACAGCTTTTGATATTCTCCCAGTGCGCGTTCATCTGATCCGGTCCCGTTGCACCACCTTGAGCAGTGCATCACATTTGCAAAATCTGAAATTCATATTATTGTTCGGGGAAAAACGATCAAGTATGCCAAAATGAAAACACTATTCCAAAAAGACGGATAATCTCATCATGGATCAGCTCTCCGCCATGCGGGTTTTTACGCGTGTCGTGGAAACCGGCAATTTCAGCCGCGCCGCGACAGCGCTGAACATGCCGAAAACCACGGTCACCAATATGGTCCAGGCGCTCGAGGCGCATTTGCAGACCACGCTTCTCAACCGCACGACGCGGCGAGTGATGCTGACAACGGACGGCGCTCTCTATTATGAGCGTGCATCGCAGATTTTATCGGAAATAGAAGAACTTGACGGCAGCATGTCCAGCGCGCAGGTGCAGCCATCCGGCCGGTTGCGCGTGGAAATGGCCGGTGTCTTTGCGGACCTTGTGGTTATCCCACATCTTTGCGAATTTTACCAGCGCTATCCGCAAATCCGTCTCGATCTCGGTGTCGGCGACCGTCTGGTCGATTATATCGCGGAAAATGTCGACTGCGCGCTACGCGTAGGCGTGTTGCGCGATCAGTCGCTGATTGCCCGAAAAGTAGGCGAACTCCGGTTCGAAACATTTGCGTCGCCTTCCTATATCGAAAATTTTGGCATGCCCCGAGAACCGGAGGACCTGGAGAAGGATCATCTGTCGGTGGGTTACCTCAATGCCACCACCGGTCAGATCATGCCGGCCTCCTTCGACAATGGCATACGCAGCGTCGAGTTGACGCCCAACTACGTCGTTTCCGTCAATGACAGCCGCACCTACTTGAATGCGGCGCTCGCCGGCATGGGCATCGTGCAGCTGCCGATCTTCATGGTGCGCGACGCCCTTTCGCGCGGAGAGCTGGTGCCGGTGCTTTCCGAATGGCGACGGGAGGCGATGCCGATCTATGTCGTCTATCCCCAGACCCGGCACGTGACCAACAAGGTCCGCGTATTTGTCGACTGGCTTGCGAAGCTGGTACATGGGCTGGTGTGATAATCAGCGCCCGACCCTTGCGGCAAGGAAATCTATGAAGGCGCGCACGCGGGCTGCGAGATGCTCATGGCCGGCATAAACCGCGTGGATCACCTCCATGTCCTCGGCGCTATAGTCTTCCAGTACGGGAACGAGCAGGCCAGCCCTAATATCGGGTTCGACGTGGAATTCACCGACCCGACCGAGCCCAAGCCCCGATAGGCAAAGCCTGCGCATGGCCATGCCGCTATTGACGGAGGCATTGCCCGTGACTGGCAGGCGATAGACATCGGCAGAACCGGGGTCGCGAAACGGCCATTCATTGAGACTGCGACTGAAATTGAAGCTCAGGCAATTGTGCCGCGCCAGATCCTGCGGCGTTTCCGGCATGCCGTATTGTTCGATATAGGTGGGGGAGGCGACGATAACGCGGCGTACTTCCTTTAGCTTTCTTGCCTTCAGCGATGAATCGCCCATGGCGCCGGAGCGTATGGCAATGTCCGTGCGTTCCTCGATCAGGCTGATGACACCGTCAGTCAGCGAAATATCCAGCTCGATTTCCGGATAAAGCGACAGGAATTCCGGTGCAAGCGGCAGGAGATAACGTTCGCCGAAGCCCAGCGTCGCGTTGACCCGTAGCAGCCCGCGCGGCACCACCTTGCCGCCGCTCGCCACGATCTGCTCGGTCTCGGCTATGTCGGCGAGAATGCGTCGGGCCCGCGCCAGATAGACCTCGCCCTCCGGCGTAAGCGTTACGAGCCGGGTGGAGCGGGCCAGCAACCTGGTGCCGAGACGGTCTTCGATACGTGTGACAAGTTTGCTGACGGCCGAGGGCGAAAGCTTCAGCCTGCGCCCGGCGGCTGAAAAGCTGCCGAGTTCCGCCGCCGCCACGAAGACTTCCATCTCTCCGGCCCTGTTATCCATCGCGCATCACCTATGAAATCAATTCAAAGGTATTTATCCGGCTTTGCCGATTATCATGCAAGTCCCCTTCGCCCATATTGCGTTCATACAATTTGATCCAACCGGGCAGCCCCAAGCTGTCCAGAAGGCCCGCGATCCAGCTGCGGGCGAAGAGGTACTCGTCATGCCATTGGCCATATTTGCCCTGACGATCGCGGCCTATGCGATCGGAACAACGGAATTCGTCATTGTCGGTCTGCTGCCGACTGTCGCGAACGATCTCCATATCACCCTGCCGCTCGCCGGTCTCATCGTCAGTGTCTATGCACTGGGTGTGACCTTTGGTGCGCCGATCCTGACCGCATTGACCGGCAAGATAGAGAGGAAGCCGCTGCTGCTCGGCCTGATGGCCCTGTTCATCGTCGGTAACAGTCTTGCAGCCCTCTCACCCAATTATGAGATGCTGCTGGTCGCCCGTGTCATTGCCGCCTTCGCCCATGGCGTCTTTTTCTCGGTCGGCTCCACCATCGCGGCCGATCTCGTGCCGGAAAACCGTCGCGCCTCGGCCATTGCCATGATGTTCATGGGCCTTACGGTCGCCATCGTCACCGGTGTTCCGCTCGGTACCTATATCGGCCAGGTCTTCGGCTGGCGCGCCACCTTCTGGGCCGTTGCTGCCCTTGGTGTCATTGCCTTCCTCGGCATTGCAGCGCTTCTCCCGAACACACTCAAGAAGGCGCCGCCGGCAAGCTTGCTCGATCAGGTCCGTGTTCTCGGCTCCGGCCGCCTGCTCATCGTCTTCGCCATGACCGCGCTTGGTTACGGCGGCACCTTCGTCGCCTTCACCTTCCTTGCGCCAATCCTGCAGGATGTGACCGGATTTTCGGAAAAGAGCGTCAGCCTGATCCTCGTGCTTTACGGTATCGCCATCGCGGCCGGCAACATCGGTGGCGGCCGGATCGCCAACCATAATCCGGCCAAGGCCCTCATTGGCCTCTTCCTGGCGCAGGCCATCGTGCTGCTCGTCTTTTCCTTCACCGCGGTTTCGCCGGTGCTGACGCTCATCACGCTTGCCGCGCTTGGTTTCCTCTCCTTCGCCAATGTTCCCGGCCTGCAGCTTTATGTGGTGCAGCTTGCCAAGGAGCATCGTCCCGGCGCCGTCGATGTCGCTTCGGCGCTCAACATCGCCGCCTTCAATCTCGGGATCGCCATCGGCGCGTGGCTCGGCGGTCTGGTGGTGGAATCACCGTTGGGCCTGGGTGCCACACCCTGGGTCGGCGCCATCCTCGTCGCGGTTGCCCTGCTTCTGACCATCTGGAGCAGCGCGCTCGACCGCCGCGCCGCGCTGACGCTGAAAACTGCCTGAGCTTTTCATGAAATACCCGGCCGCTCTCAAGTCGGCCGGGCCACCTCAAAGGAGAAAATATATGTTTGATGTCACTGCAAACGGCGCGTCAATCCCGGCGCTTGGTTTCGGCACGTTTCGCATTCCCGGCCCCGATGTGCTGCGTATCGTTCCCCATGCGCTGAAGGCCGGGTTCCGCCATATCGATACCGCCCAGATCTATGGCAATGAAGCTGAGGTCGGTGAAGCCATTGCTGCTTCGGGCGTCGCGCGCGGCGAAGTGTTTCTCACCACCAAGGTCTGGGTCGAGAACTACAGGCACGATGCCTTCCTCGCTTCTGTCGATGATAGCCTGAAAAAGCTGAAGACCGATCATGTGGACCTGCTGCTGCTGCACTGGCCGAACGAGGCGGTTTCTCTTGCCGAGCAGATCGGCGCGCTGAACGCGGTGAGGCAGGCCGGCAAGGTGCGCCATATCGGCGTCTCCAACTTCAGCACGGCGCTGATGGCCGAAGCGGTGAAGCTGTCCAATGCCCCGATCGTGACCAACCAGATCGAATACCACCCCTACATCGATCAGGATGTGGTTATCGCCGCCGCCAAAGCTGCGGGCATGTTGGTGACGGGTTATTACGGCATGGCCGATGGTAAAGTGTTTGACGATCCGGTGCTGAAGGAGATTGCCGCGGGCCGTGGCAAGTCGGTAGCACAGGTGGTTCTGCGCTGGCTCGTGCAGCAGCAGGGCGTCGTCGCCCTGTCGAAAACGGTGAGTGAAGCCCGGGTCGAGGAAAATCTCGCCATCTTCGACTTCGAGCTTTCGGCAGATGAAATGGCGGCAATCCGTGCGCTTGCAAGACCGGACGGCCGCATCGTTTCGCCGGAAGGGCTTGCGCCCGTCTGGGACGCCTGACGATGAGGGCCGGGGAGAGAACTCTCTTCCCGGTTTCTTTTCGCGAGAAATTTTCGCGTATGGCGATGCGCCTCGCATCGGGCATGCCAGAGATTTATCGGCCGGTTCTGGAAATTTGGAGCGGGCGAAGGGATTTGAACCCTCGACCCCAACCTTGGCAAGGTTGTGCTCTACCCCTGAGCTACACCCGCTCAAATCCACCGGTCCGGGGTAGTATGCTGAACCGTGGGCCGCCGAAGCGGCGACGGGTGCTATATCGCTCAATCGTTTTTGGAATGCAACAGTTTCTTTTGCGGTTTCGGTGGAAATCCGCCCGCCTGCGAATTTATCTGCCCTTCCGGGAAGCGGCGGGCTCGGACGCCATGGATATTTGAGCGAAGATGTTGTTTCATCTGGTTTTTATTGCCGTCTCACAATGGAGCGCCCAGATGCGGTACCAGGAAATAATCTATTTACATTTGGTTAAAATCTGATTCGACAGGTGATTCGTTCGGGTGTACAAATTTCCTGTCCACGAAAAAAAGAAACGATACTTGGCATATCATCAGGAGGATGAGCCTTGTCGTATGCAGCTTTTGAACGGGTTGGCGCACAATTGTCGCCGGAGCAGATCACCGATCTGCAGAATATTTTCGATGGCGTATGTTTCGAGTGCCTTCAAGATCGCAGCAGCCACGTTGCCAACGAGTGCGCGGCGGTTCTTATCCGCAGCGCCCAGCGCGGCATTCTCGACCATGAGATGTTGCGGGACATCGGGCTTGCCGTTTTGCGGCGGCACTGATGGCTGAGAAGAAAAAAGCGCCCGGATATCCGGGCGCTTTGTTTTTGAAGTGGGCGGATTTCCGCTCAGCTCTTTTCCTGCACATGCGCTTCGAGGAACCAGAGTGCCTTGTCGAGATCGCGCGAGGCGGCGGTGAAGATGTCGGCCGTCGTGGGGTCGCCCGCTTCATCGGAATCGTCTATGGCCTTGCGGATCATGTTGGCCACATCGCCATAACGTTCGATCAGGGCGTCCAGATGGTCATGGATCTTGTAGATGTCGGTCGGATAGGCCTTGAGCTTGGTTGTCGAGGAGACCGATTGCAGGCTGCCGAGCGCCGTGCCGCCAAGCTGGACCACACGTTCGGCAATCGTGTCGCCATGATTGTCGAGCTGGGTGCGGAACGTATCGAGAAGTTCATGCACGGCGATGAATTGCGGGCCTTTCAGGTTCCAGTGCGCCTGTTTGGTGATGAGCGCAAGGTCGATCACCGAAGCCAGCGATTCGTTTAGAATGCCGATAACGGTCGACTTGGCGTTTGAAGGCAGGTCGTTCTTCGTCTTGTGCGTCTTCATCGATGTCTCCTGAAGTTGCGGACGGAATGCCGCTTTGGAAAAGTCCGTCGATTAACGTCCGGGCCTGTGGCCCTGTTCCATGTTAGGCGACGGGACAGCAAAAATCCTGCACAATCATCATGTCATTCGTAAAACAGGCAGATGCGCCGGCCGTCTATCTCACTGACGCTGATCGGCATGTCATAGATTTCCTTGAGAATATCGGGACGGATGATCTCTTCCGCAGGACCCTGATGACAGATGCGGCCCTCGCGCATGGCGATGATGGTGTCGGAATACCAGGAGGCGAAGTTGATGTCGTGCAGAACCAGAACCACGGTCTTCTTCAGCTCGTCAGCCGCCTTGCGCATGATTTTCATCATGCTGGAGGCGTGTTTCATGTCCAGGTTGTTGAGCGGCTCGTCAAGCAGCACATAATCCGTATCCTGGCAAAGCACCATGGCCACGAAGGCGCGCTGGCGCTGACCGCCGGACAGTT
This sequence comes from Agrobacterium genomosp. 2 str. CFBP 5494, assembly GCF_900013495.1. Lineage (NCBI taxonomy): Bacteria > Pseudomonadati > Pseudomonadota > Alphaproteobacteria > Hyphomicrobiales > Rhizobiaceae > Agrobacterium > Agrobacterium genomosp. 2. The sequence continues at coordinate 2,890,299 of NZ_LT009718.1, read as the reverse complement.
CGTCCAGAAACCGGTCGGCCAGATTTTCAAGGTGCAGATATTCAAGCGCCCGGTCGATATGGGCCTTGTCCTCGATGGTGGGGCGGCCCTTGGAGTAGGGGTAGCGGCCGAAGCCGACAAGGTCGCGCACGGTCAGGCGCGAGGAGATGTGGTTGTCCTGCCGCAGGATGGAGAGCCGCTTCGCCAGCGTATCGGAGGGGGTTTTCGTGACATCCAGCCCGTCGACCGTGACGGTTCCCGTATCCATGGACATCAGCCTTGCGACGATGGACAGGAGCGTGGATTTACCCGCGCCGTTCGGCCCGATGATGGAGGTGACGCCCCCTGCCGGGATGGAAACCGAGACGCCGTCGATGACGACGCTGTCACCATAGGATTTGCTGATCTGACTGGCGATGATCATCGCGCACCTCGTTTCAGAATGAGACCGATAAAGACGATGCCGCCCAGAAATTCGATGATGATGGAGAGCGCCGTATCGAAGGCGAAAACCCGCTCCAGCACCACCTGACCGCCGACGAGACAGATCACGGCGATGAGGATCGCCGCAGGCAGCACATAGGCATGCTTGCCGTTGCCGGTGAGATAATGGGCGAGGGCCGCGACCAGCAGGCCGAAGAACATGACCGGGCCGACGAGCGCAGTGGAGACGGCGACAAGTACGGAGACCAGCACGAGGATGATGGTCACGGTGTACTTGTATTCTACCCCGAGGCTGATGGCCGTCGCGCGGCCGAGCGAGAGCACGTCGAGCGTGTGCATCAGGCGCAGCCCGATAATGGTGACCACGCCGATGATGATGGCGGAAACAGTGAGCAGCGTCGGATCGATGGAATTGAAACTGGCGAAAAGCACATCCTGCAGCACCGTGTATTCGTTCGGATCGAGGACCCGCTGCATGAAGCCCGAAAGGCTGCGGAAAAACACGCCGAAGACGATACCGACCAGGACGAGAAGATGCAGGCTGCGTTCCGCTCCGACAAAAAGCCAGCGATAGAGCAGGGCGGAAAAGGCGACGAGCAGCCCGGTTTCCACCAGAAATTTCACTTGAGGATCGATCATCACGACTGTTGCCGAACCGAAGACGAAAATCAGCCCGGTCTGCATCAGCACGTAGAGTGAATCGAAACCCATGACCGAAGGGGTGAGGATACGGTTGTTGGTAACCGTCTGGAACAGCACGGTGGAAACGGCGATGGCGTAGGCCACCAGCAAAAGCGACAGGAGCTTGATGCCGCGAAACGGCAGCACGAAACTCCAGCTTCCCCTGGCGCCGAGCGTCATGAAGGCGATCATGGAAATGAGCGCCAGTGCGGCAAGCACAAGCAGAACGATTTTTGCGCGCCTGTCAGGGTTTCTCTCACGCATGGTTGCGTTTCCGCAGCAGGAGATAGAGGAACAGCGCGCTGCCGATGACGCCGACCACGGTTCCGATGGGTATTTCGTAAGGCGCGCGCACGGTCCGGCCGATGATGTCGCAGGAGAGCACAAAGACCGCGCCGAGCGTCGCCACCCATGGCACCGAGCGGCGCATATTGTCGCCGATCATCAGGCTCACGACATTCGGCACGATGAGGCCCAGGAAGGGGATCATGCCCACCGTCACCACCACGACAGCGCTGACCAGCGAAACGATGGTGAGGCCGAGCGCCATTACCCGGCGATAATTGAGACCGAGATTGGTGGTGAAGTCCCGGCCCATGCCCGCCACGGTGAAGCGGTCGGCGGCGAGATAGGCGGCGATGGCGAAGAGAAAACCGATCCACAGCAACTCATAACGGCCGCGCAGTACGCCGGAAAAATCCCCCGTCATCCATGCCCCGAGCGATTGCAGCAGATCGAAGCGATAGGCGAAGAAGGTGGTGACGGCGGAAATGACGCCGCCAAGCATGATGCCGATCAGCGGCACCAGCAGCACGTCGCGCAGCGGCACCTGCCGCAGGATGCGCAGGAACAGCGCGGTGCCGGCGAGGGCAAAAGCTGCTGCCACCAGCATCTTGCCGAAGATCGGTGTATCCGGTGCCAAAAGGGTGACGGCGAGCAGGCCGAGGCCGGCGGATTCCGTCGTGCCTGCCGTGGAAGGTTCCACGAAGCGGTTTCGCACCAGCATCTGCATGATGAGGCCGGCAATCGCCATCGAGCTTCCCGCAAGGATCAGCGCGAGCGTGCGCGGAATACGGCTGACGAGTAGCACACGCAGCGCGTCTGCACTCGTGTCGGGTGCGAAAAGCGTTGCGAGCGAAACGTTGCTCACGCCGACGAACAGGCTGGTGATGGCGAGCACCAAGGCTAGCAACAGGACAAGGATGAGAGACAGGGATTTCACGTTGGCGGTTTTTCGTAAATGGTAAAAGCTCCCCGTAACCTGGCAGGCTGCCGAAACAGGTGTCCGACCTCTCCTTGGTCATCTTCGGGCTTGACCCGAGAATCCACAACCTGACGCGCGATGGATCCTCGGGTCAAGCCCGAGGATGACGTCGAGTATGGAGCAGCCTTCAGAAGCGCATGCCTGGAGGCTTTTACGATTTCTTGTCGGAGACAGCCTCGTAGACCTGATCGAGCAGGGTGGTGAGCGCCGTATAACCGCTGCTGACGATATAGGCCGCCTGCGGGTCGAGGTAAACGATCTGCTTTTTCTTCCAGGCGTTGGTCTGGTGGACCAGTTCGTTATCCAGCACCTGCGCGGCCGCCTTGCCGGGATCGGTGGCGCGGCCGATGCCGGCATCGCGGTCGATCACGAACAGCCATTCCGGATTGACCTCGGCCAGATATTCGAAGGAGACGACGTCGCCGCGGTCGAAACGGTCATCAATGTCTTCGGCGACCGGCTTGAAGCCGATTTCGGTGTGCAGCCAGCCGGTGCGCGAGCCTGGGCCATAAACGCCGACCTTGCCGGCATTGGTGACGAGGATCATCGCCGTTCCGGAATTGGGGGCGATCTCTTTCAGCTTCGCCACCTTTTCATCGATGGCGGCATCGAGCTTTTTGGCTTCTTCCTGCTTGCCGAAGATATCGCCAAGCTTGGCGATGTTGGCTTTCACGCTGCCGATGAATTCCTTGGAATCCACCGACATGTCGATGGCCGGTGTGATCTTGGCAACATCCGGATATTTTGCCCGCGAACGGCCGCCCACGATGACGAGATCGGCCTCTGCCGCATTGATCGCCTCGTAATCGGGCTCAAACAGCGTGCCGACCTTCAGATATTTCCCGTCGGCATATTTCTGCAGATAGGTCGGCAGGTTGGAGCCGACGACGCCCGTCGGTTCGACGCCGAGTGCATCGAGATTGTCGAGCGAGGGAACATCAAGAACCAGAACCTTTTTCGGCGCGGCTTTCAGCACGGTCTCGCCCTGGGCGTGCTTGATCGTCATTTCCTCAGCGCTTGCGGTCATCGCGCCAAGGCTGAAGGCCGCTGCCGCCAGCAGCCGAACGGGGAAGGTGAAGTTGATGGCCACGAATATGTCCCTTGCGAATGGTTCCGGACCGGCGGAAAGCTTTCCGTCCGGTTAACTTGATGTCCGTTATCAGCTTTATTGGCAAGGCGGGCGGAAATCAAAATTATGTTTTAGAATGGTTCTGAATTGCCGTGAGCGGGAAATGCGGGGACAGATGAAACATCTGCTCGAACCTCTTCCCCGTCATGCTCAGGCTTGACCCGAGTATCCACTGCGGTGGTCGTGATGGATCCTCGGATCAAGTCCGAGGTGACGTTGAGGGGAAGGAAAGGCCGGCGTCAATTTCGTCGGTGCCTTTTACCCGTCTGTTTTACCCATCACGACCAACGTGACAGCCGCTGTCAATCCGGTGGCCAGTCGCCGACGATTTCGCGCCTCTCCAGTTTCAACGATCGGTCCGGCTGCACCCGGTAAGTCTCGATCGCCAGCCTTCCGTCGCCCATCACGAATTCGTTGCTGAGCGTACTGCCGACGGGGGACTTTGTCAGTTTGGTACGGGGCTGCCCGCCATAGGTGATACTGCCGGGAATGGGTTCCACATCGGGGGCGGCGGTAGTGCAACCGGTTAAAGCAAGGATGGTCAGGATTGCAAGGCTGCGCATGACAGGGTTCCTCAGAGGGTTTCATAAAATCTATGCCGCCCCCAACCTCGCCGCAATCCATAACGTTCCATAAAAAAGCCCCGTATCCGGAGATACGGGGCCAGTTGCCTTGGGAGGTTCTTTGGTTCTCAATCCTCGTTGGCGGCAAGCTGCGTCAGCACCTCGCCACGGCCGCGGATACGCATGATGAGCGGAATGATGAAGGCGGCTGCCGCGACGATGAACAGGCCAACGGCAATCGGCGAGGTGAACAGCACGGTCGGGTCGCCCTGGCCGATGGCCAGTGCGCGGCGAAGCTGCTGTTCGGCAAGCGGGCCAAGGATGAGGCCGACAACCGCAGGCGCAATCGGATAACCGAAGATGCGCATGATGTAGCCGAGGATGCCGAAGGCGAGCAGCATGCCGAGTTCGAACACCGACGGGTTGGCGCCGATGGTGCCGAGCGTAGCGAACAGCAGGATGCCGGCGTAAAGCCAGGGCTTCGGAATGGTCAGCAGCTTCACCCAGAGACCGACGAGCGGCAGGTTGAGTACCAAGAGCATCAGGTTGGCGATGAAGAGGCTGGCGATCAGGCCCCAGACCAGCTGCGGATTGGTGGCAAACAGCAGGGGGCCGGGCTGCAGGCCGAACTGCTGGAAACCGGCGAGCATGATGGCCGCTGTTGCCGTCGTCGGCAGGCCGAGCGTCAGGAGCGGCACCAGCGTACCGGCAGCCGAGGCGTTGTTCGCCGCTTCCGGACCCGCAACGCCTTCAATCGCGCCGTTGCCGAATTCTTCCGGATATTTGGTCAGCTTCTTTTCGGTGGCATAGGACAGGAATGTGCCGATTTCAGCGCCGCCGGCAGGCATCGCGCCAATCGGGAAGCCGATCAGGGTGCCGCGCAGCCAAGCCTTCCACGAACGCGCCCAGTCCTGCGCGCTCATCCAGACCGAACCCTTGACGGCTTCGACCTTGTCGTCGCCGCTCTGGCCCTGCGCCACGATGAACAGCGTTTCGCCGATGGCGAACATGGCGACCGCAAGCGTTGTAACTTCCACGCCGTCGAGCAGGTCGGGGATGCCGAAGCTCATGCGGGTCTGGCCGGTCAGCTGGTCGATGCCGACGATGGCCAGCGCAAAGCCGATGAACAGCGAGGTGAGACCGCGCAGCGCCGAATCCCCGAAGGCGGAGGAAACGGTGACGAAAGCCAGCACCATCAGTGCGAAATATTCGCGCGGACCGAAGACCAGCGCCAGCTTGACGATGTAGGGCGCGACGAAGGCGAGTGCGATGGTGGCGATGAGGCCGGCCACGAAGGAGCCGATGGCGGCGGTGGCGAGGGCCGGGCCGCCTCTGCCCTTGCGGGCCATCTTGTTGCCTTCTAGCGCGGTCACGATCGAGGCGCTTTCGCCCGGCGTGTTGAGCAGGATGGAGGTGGTCGAACCGCCATACATGCCGCCATAATAGATGCCGGCGAACATGATGAGCGAACCGGCAGCATCGAGCCGGTAAGTGACGGGCAGGAGTAGAGCGACGGTCAAGGCGGGGCCGATGCCGGGCAGAACGCCGACGGCGGTGCCGAGCGTCACGCCGATCAGCGCGTAGAGCAGGTTCATGGGTTGAGCAGCAACCTCAAGACCGTGCAGCAGGAATTCAAAGGTACTCATGGACAGATGTCCCCCTGTCGAGCGGAAGGGCGGGCGGAACGGCTGGCTTGGCGTCAGTGCGCGCCGGCGGTTCCGGTGATCTCGAATATGGTTGGAATGGCTGTCAGAAGAACAGCCGTTCCAGAGGTCCGGCGGGCAGCGAAAGCTGCAGCAGCTGGGCAAAAACGATCCAGATGGCAAAACTCAGCACAATGCCGACCGGTATCGAGAACCAGAGCTTGCGTTTGCCGAAAGCGCGTGCCGTGAAGGCGAACAGCAGACCGGTGGCAATGGAAAAGCCGGCAACTGTCAGCAGCAGCATCTGGGCGGCAAGGCCGGCAATCACCCACACGACCGGAGCGATTTCCTGCCTGTCGCGCTCGGGAAAATCACCGCGCCAGGCCTCGACGGCCGTCCAGATCGCCAGTCCGACAAGACAGAAGGCGATGGCGTAGGGTACTGTTGCCGGGCCGACAGGGGAATAACCGGTGACGCTGGCAAGGCGGGCGCTATCCCAGAAGATGACGCTGGCAACGGCGACGAGGGCGACAGCAATGACCAGCGCCGCCCAGTCGGGGCGACGCTTTTGATCATGCGAAGGGTTGGAACCCTGGCTCATTTTACCAGTCCGATGTCTTTGAGGATGGTTTCGGTGGCGGCGGTGTCCTTGGCAAGCTGTTCCTTGAAGGCGTCACCGGCGAGATAGGTATCCATCCAGCCCTTGGTCTTCAGGGTTTCCTGCCACTTGGCGGATTTCACCAGCTTTTCGACGTCGGCATTGATGGCCTTTTCCTGATCGGCGGAAATGCCGGGAGCGGCCGCAACCATGCGCCAGTTCTGAACCACGACATCGAGGCCGCTTTCCTTCAGCGTCGGTGCGTCGACGCCCTCAAGACGGTTTTCGCTGGTGACCGCGAGAAGGCGCAGCGTGCCGGCCTTCACCTGGCCTTCGAATTCGCCATAGCCGGAAACGCCAGCGGTGACCTGCGAACCGAGGATCGAGGCAAGTGCTTCGCCGCCGCCGGAATAGGCGATGTAGTTGATCTTGGTCGGATCGACGCCGGCTGCCTTGGCAATCAGGCCAACGGCGATATGGTCGGTGCCGCCGGCAGAGCCGCCGCCCCAGGAAACGCTGCCCGGGTCCTTCTTGAGCTGGTCGATGAGATCGCCGATGGTCTTCAGCGGCGAGGATGCCGGAACGACGATCGCTTCATATTCGCCGGTCAGGCGTGCGATCGGGGTCACTTCCTTCAGCGTCACGGGCGCATTGTTGGTGAGGATCGCGCCGACCATGACGTAACCGCCGACGATGAGGGCGTGCGGGTTACCCTTCTGCTGGCTGGCGAATTGCGCAAGACCGATGGTGCCGCCGGCGCCCGGTACGTTCTGCACCTGAACGCTCTTGGAAATGCCTTCTTCCTGCAGCACGCTCTGCAGCGAGCGCGCGGTCTGGTCCCAGCCGCCGCCGGGATTGGCCGGTGCGATGACGGTGTAATCTGCCGCAGCCACCGGAAGCGCGATCATGCCCGCCAGAAATGTGCCGATAAGAAAATGTTTCACGTAGAAAACCCTCCTCAGGATGCCCTTTTGGGCGTCGTTTTTCGTTTATGCGGAAGGGGCTTCAGGGCGCATCTGTGCCGACGCTGAGAACTCAACGCTGGGCCTTGGCAATCCTCAAGATTTCCTCCCGCATCTTCTTCCGCCTCCACGGAATGAAGAAGGATTGCAGAGCATCACAAAAAGCTGTCATCTAACTGACGCAACGCAAGTCCTTGCGCATTTACTCTCTATTAATTTGTGCCGGACGTCCACTGTGGCGTGTGGATGGCTTTGTTTTGCGCCTTTGAAGCCTGCTTCACCCTCATTTCTGTGACAGGCACAGGACTGAGGGATGGTGGGGCGCTCAAACCTACTGCGACCGCAAAGCCTCGTTCCAACGCTCGATGAGGCGGGTGCGCTTGACCTGATCCAGATAGACCATCAGGCCGGGGCTGACCGGGACCGGCCGCAATTGCGCACCGTGGATGGCCTGCATGGTGTTCGCCGTGTTTTCGCCCGCCACTTCCGGGCTGACGGCGGGGATTTGCAATTGCCGGGCCATGATCGTCTGACCTTCCTTGGACATGAAGAATTCGAGGTAGCGGCGGCCGAGTTCAGGATTGGCTGCGGCTTCCGGAACCAGCCCGATGCGCGACATCACGACGGTATAATCCTTCGGCAGAACGATGCCGACATCCGGGTGGCGTGAAGCCCAGTCTGCCGCGTAGGAGCCGAGAATATTGTAACCCATCACGAAGCGGCCGTCGGAGACGCGCTCTAGAATGGCCGAGGAGGTGGAATAAACCTTCACACCCGCGGCACCCATGGCCTTGATGACGCTCCATATATCGCCGAACTGTTCCTGATCGCGTGACATGAACAGGAAGCCGACGCCGGAGCGTTCGATGTCATAGGTCGCGATACGGCCATGCACCTCTTTGGCGTGGCGTTCGAGATAATCGACAAATTCGGCGCGGGTGGCGGGCGGCTTTTCGGTGGTGAAGCTTGGCTTGTGATAGACAAAAACCGCCGGCTCGAAGGTCAGCGCATAGGCGGTGTTGCGCCAGTTCGCCCAGGCGGGCCAGCGGGCGCTCATGGCGAGATCCGACCGCTGGGCATAACCGTCATTGCTCAGCTTCACCTGCAGGTCCATGGCCGAGGAAAAGGCGAAATCGGCGGTCTTCTTGCCAGCATCGGTTTCTTTCACGATGCGGTCGTAGATTTCGCCGGTCAGCATATCCTCATAATGGACGGCAATATCGGGATTGGCCTTCTGGAAACCCTCGATCATCGGGGTCGCCAGCGGTTCGTCGAGCGAGGAATAGACCACCAGTGTCTGCGCATCCGCCTTGCCGGAGGGAGCCGGAAAAACGACGGCCTGGGCAAGCGCAGGCGAGGCCATGCAGAGACAGAGACAGAGAAGAAGGCAGATACGCATGGAAAAGATCATGCCGCAGGCGCTGGCCATTCACAAGCGGTAAGGGTCTGGTTAAACTCGGCAATGTTGCAGGAGGAAGATTTGCGTATTTTGCTGGTCGAGGACAATCAGGTGCTGTCGGAAGGGCTTTCGGCGCTTCTGCGCGGCAGCGGTTATGCGGTGGACGTGGTTTCCGATGGCGCCTCCGCCGATGCGGCAATTACAGCGGAAAGTTTCGATCTGGTCATTCTCGATCTCAACCTGCCGGAAATGGATGGCATCGAGGTGCTGCGCTCCATGCGATCGCGTCAGGACAAGGCGGCGGTGCTGATCCTGACGGCGCGCGGCACGCCGGAAGAAAAGGTCAAGGGGCTCGATCTCGGTGCCGACGATTACATGATCAAGCCCTTCGATATCACCGAATTCGAGGCGAGGGTGCGGGTGCTTCTGCGCCGCAATGCGGGGCTGCGCTCTTCGGCGCTGAGTTTCGGCAAGGTGCTGTTCGATCTTAATTCCCGCACCTTTTCGGCGGACGGTCGCCCGCTCGATATTCCGGCGCGCGAAGTGGCGCTGCTGGAGGTGCTGTTCATGCGGGCGGGCAAGGTTGTCGCCAAAGAGGCGATCGTGCAGTCACTGACAGGTTTCGACGACGATATTTCCGCAAATGCCATCGAGCAATATGTCAGCCGCCTGCGCAAGCGGCTCGCGCCGCACGGGCTGACGGTGAAGACGGCGCGCGGCATCGGTTATTATCTCGAAAAGCTGCCGGAGATGGCTGAATGATACAGGCCGCCTATTCGCTCAGGCGGCGACTTCTAGGCTGGCTCCTCATCTCCACCGCCATCATCGGCTGCGTTGCGCTGACCGATACATGGCGCGAGGCGGTTAACACCGCCAATGTGGTTTCAGACCGGGTGCTTTCCGGTTCCGCGCTCGCCATTGCCGAGCGGGTGGTGGTGGCCGAGGACGGTTCGCTGGAAGTGGACATTCCCTATGTGGCGCTGGAAATGCTGACATCGGCTGCCCAGGACCGGGTTTTTTACCGTGTCGACGGGCCGAACGGGCAATTCCTCACCGGCTATCAGAACCTGCCGACGGTCGCGAACCCGAAGGGTGATACGCCCGCCTATCGTGATGCCGTGTTTCGCGATGAACCGATCCGCATCGCTGCCATCAGGCGTTTCGCTTCCACTGGCATTAATTCCGTGCCCTTTTCCGTCACGGTTGCCGAAACCACCATTGCCCGCAGCCAGCTGGCGCAGGCCATCATCCTGCGCTCGGCGCTGCGCCTGCTTTTGATGATCGTCGGGGCGGCGATCATCGTCTGGATCGCGGTGACGATTTCGCTGCGCCCGCTTTACCGGCTCAGTGAAGCCATTGCCGAGCGCAGCCCGAACGATCTGCACCCCATCCGCCAATCCGTGCCTGTCGAGGTGGAAAATCTGGTGGAGACGGTAAACTCCTTCATGGTGCGGCTGCAATCGGCGCTCGATGCGCTCAGGCATTTCACCGGCAATGCCAGCCACCAGCTGCGCACACCGCTTGCCATCATCAGCACCCAGCTGGCTCTTTCCGCCCGCGCCGCCAGCCTTGAGGAAGCGCAGGCGGCGGCGCTGAAGGGTGGGGCATCGGTCGCCCATGCCGAGCATATCCTTGCCCAACTTCTGCGCATGGCCAATATCGATGCTGCCGGCTCCAGCGAGAAACATGATTTTTCCGCGATAGACCTCGTGGCTGTGACGCAGAACGTGACGGCCGATTTCGTGCCGCGCGCCGCTGAGGCGGGTATCGATCTCGGTTTCGAAGGCGAGGGCGAGGCGACCATTCTCGCCGAACCGCTCTTGATCGGCGAGTTGATCGGCAACCTCGTTTCCAACGCCATCAATTATGCCGGTCGCGGCGCGGAAGTCACCGTGCGCGTGGGCAGGGAGACGGGCGTCGTCTGGCTGGAAGTGGAAGATAACGGCCCAGGCATCCCGCCTGAAAAACGCGCCATGGTTCGCCAGCGCTTCGCCCGCGGCGAAGAAAACGCCGCCCCCGGCGCGGGCCTCGGCCTTGCGATCATCGAGGAGATAGCCGGGCTGTTCGGCGGGCGGCTGATGCTGGAGGATGGTGCGGGTGGGCGTGGGCTGAGAGCGCGGGTGGTGTTTCCCTGAAGCGGCGCTGCTGCGCCGCCTCAGTGCAGGACCTGCCGGCCCTATTCGTTCATCTTGTCGATGATCTGCATCATGATGTCGGCGCAGGCCTTCATCGGCTCGTCATCGGCACATTTGACGTCGATCTTGCGTTCGCCGTCTTCGATCCTGAAATGCGCCGCCTTGGAGGGTGGTGGCGGCATTCTCTTGCCATGCGGGCCGCCGCGCCAGCCTGCTTCCTTGGGGCCGCCAGGGCCGGGAGGAGGAGGCGGTGGTGGAGCATCGGCGCTTTGACTGGTATCCGCCGGTCCCGGCGGCGGTGGGGGCGGCTGCTGGGCGAAACCGGACCCCGCCGCGATGAGCAACGCGACGCCGGTAATGACGAGCTTTTTCATGTGAATGACCTCGCTGTTAGGCTACGGCGAAGAAACGGTTACTGGATATGCTGGGTTGCTGGCCGGCGAAAATAATTCCGCCGGCTTTATCAGGTGTATCCCGATTTCACCCCATCCGCTCGGAAGCATAGCTTCCCGGGCTTGGCGGGAAGACCACGGTGCGGTTGCCGTTGATGAATGTGCGGTGGTGGATGTGGGCGTGGATGGCGCGGGCAAGCACTTGGCTTTCCACGTCGCGACCAAGCGAAACGTAGTCATCGGCTGATTGCGCGTGGGTGATCCGCACCGTGTCCTGCTCGATGATCGGGCCTTCGTCGAGATCGGCTGTTACATAATGCGCTGTCGCGCCGATCAGCTTCACGCCGCGCTCATAGGCCTGCTTGTAGGGGTTCGCGCCCTTGAAGCTCGGCAGGAAGGAGTGGTGGATATTGATGATCTTGCCTGACATCTTGCGGCAGAGGTCATCGGAGAGCACCTGCATGTAGCGGGCGAGCACGACGAGTTCCGTGCCTGTTGTCTCGACCAGCTCCATGAGTTGGGCTTCGGCCTTCGGCTTGTTCTCCTTCGTCACCTTGATGTGGTGGAAGGGGATGTCGTGGTTGACGACCACTTTCTGGTAATCGAAATGGTTGGACACGACACCGACGATGTCGATCGGCAGCGCGCCGATCTTCCAGCGATAGAGCAGGTCGTTGAGGCAATGGCCGAAACGCGACACCATCAGCAGCGTCTTCATGCGTTGGCCGTCCGGGTAGATATCCGCTTCCATGCCGAATTTTTCCGCCACCGGCCGGAACCCGTCGGTAATGGCTTCAAGGGAGGCGCCCTCTTCCGAGATGAAGGAGACGCGCATGAAGAACTTGCCGGTCTCGAGGTCGTCGAACTGCGAACTGTCGACGATATTGCAGCCTTTCTCCGCCAGATAACCGGAAATCGCGGCGACGATGCCGCGGGTCGATTTGCAGGCTACGGTCAGAACATAGGATGTCATTCGTTTTCCCTCAGAGACGTCGCGCCGGTATCAGCCGACGCAGTTCGGCGCGTTCCATAGCGCAGCTCCGCGGTGGAGCAAAGCGTCAAGACGAACGCAGTCAAAGTCATAGGGCGGGAAAGGGAAGCGCGCCGTGCCGGAAGCGACATGGAATGTTCCATGGCCAGCACGGCGACGCGGTGTGTTTTGCCGGGGCGGTCGCCAACCTCAGGCGCGGTGCAGGCGCATTGCCGTGCGGCCGCGGCCGTCGAGCAGTTCCAGCGCGCCGCGGCGTGGCTCCAGCCTGAAGGAGCGGGCGCCTTCCAGGGCTTCGATGAACTGCCGCTCCTGGCGCATGATGTCTGGCGCGCAGGCCATCTGGGTGGAAATCATCCGGCCGAAATCGACACGGTTACGGTTGATCTTCACTTCACCGCCAATGCCGTTACAGCCGGCATTTCCGGAAACGCGGCCTTCGCGGGAGATTTCCAGCGTCGCCTGCCGGCGGCCGCGAACCCTCTCGCCGCGGATTTCCTCGACCAGCCAGCGCCCGTCGATACCGGCTTCCGGCTCCGGGCGGCCCGGGCCGGCGCCGACGCGCTCCAGCACGAGATCGGTATCGTCGCGGCCACCGGTCAGGACGGAATAGCGCCGGGTGGTGGTAAAGAGCAGCCGGTCGCGGTCGCGGATTTCGGCGCTCAGCGCATAGGAGCGGCGGCCACGGATGTCGCGGTCGTCATAACGCAGCACGAAGGGCACCGGCACCTGGCCGCGCGGGCGAATGGTGGTTTCGGCAATCGTCTGCGACGGCGCGTCCGCCAGCGACACATCGATCAGGCGCACGGTAACGGTTGCGCCCGGCGGCAGGGCGATGCGTTCGCGATAGGAGACGCTGCCGCGCAGGCTCGCCGGTGCCGCCGCCGCGCCGCCTGCCGCAAAGAGCGGGGCAAGCGCGAGAAGACCGGCGAAACTGCGGCGCGAAAGAAGGGGCTGGTGGTCGGTCATGGTGCTTGCTCCGTGCTGGTTCCGGTGGAATTGAACCGGATGATAAAAAACGGCACTGAACGTGCGATGAACCGGATTTTCAAACCCGGTCAGGTGGACATTTGGTGTGGATGGCAAGGGACCGACGGGAGGATCTATGCCATTTGCATCCCCTCCGCCCTCATTCCCATGCTTGCCACAGGACTCCAGTCGACACGCGTCTAGTGTGGAGGGAGGCCGCATCGTCCAAGGGAGCAACTCCTTGCCGGCGGCCTCCGCTCAGCTCTCAGCCGCGGAAACCGTTCCGCAGCGCTTCGAACTTCGCCAGTTGTTCGGCCAGCAACTCCTTGTTCTCGTCGCGGCGGACGAACACCTTGAACATGGCGCCGCCGGCGGCATTCATGAACCAGACGGAACAGGAGCGGCGTCCGTGGAAGCCGCGGTCGACGAAGGTGATGCCGGCGCAATTGTCCTTCTTGATGTGACCGCCGATGGGGCTGTCGCCGTGGATATTGAACCAGCCGTGACTTTCGCTGCCTTCCGGCAGGTGGCCCGGCACTTCCAGCACGATATCGCCGGTCTGCACGATCATCAGGATTTCACCCCAGCCGCGCATCTCGTTCCAGATCGCATCGAAGCGGTCGGCGGCAGCGGAAACGGCCGCACCTTCCGGCAGGATCGCCAAAATCTCGGCCGGCGTCACCTCGGCCTTGGAGGCGATGGCCTCCACGATGCCATCAGGTTTTTCAGCGAGCGCGGCGGCGGCGCGTGCCCGCCTGTCGTCGTCCGTCTTTTGGACTGCAATGCTCATCGGTTAGCCTCAGGCGGCAATCGAACGGCGCTCGCCATTCTTGTCTTCGTGGATGATGACGTCGAAACCTTCGAAATGCGGACCGGAGAGATATTCCACCTTGCCGCGGTTCTCGCCGGCCTTGGCATGGGCGGCGCGGAACTGTTCGGATTTCGTCCAGGCAAGGAAATCGTCCTTGGTGGCCCAGACGGTGTGCGAAGCATAAAGCGTGTGATCGTCCGCCTTCGGGCCCTTCAGCATGTGAAATTCGATATAGCCCGGCAATTCGCTCAGATGCGATTTGCGCTCGCGCCAGATGGATTCGAATGTGTCTTCGTAACCCGGCACGACGCGAAAGCGGTTCATTGCGATAAACATGAAAGTCTCCCTTTAAGTTTCCTGTTTCAGTCAGGATATCGTCCGCGGACGGGGTTGGGAAGGGGTTCACGCCAAAGCGAACAAAAATACTCCACTTATCGATTGCGCGGCGTATAAACATGTGTAAATAACTCAAGATTAGTGGCGCGGGTGAACCTGCGCCGGGTCGTTTTTCAGGATAACGCCATGTTGAATTCCCGTCTTCGTTCCTTTGTTTTCGCCGCCCTCGTGCCCGCCGCAATTGCCTTTGCCGCGCCGGCCGCCATGGCTTCGGACAAGGGTAATCCGGAGGCTAAACGCATCGTTGCCCTGGGCGGTACGGTTACGGAAATCCTTTATGCGCTGGGCGCAGGAGACCGTATCGTGGCGCGCGACAGCACCAGCAGCTATCCGGCCGATGCGCTTGCAAAGCCTGACGTCGGTTATATGCGGGCACTGTCTTCAGAAGGTATCCTGTCGCAGAAACCCGATCTCATTCTCTCCGAAGACGGCTCAGGCCCGGCGGACGTCATCGCCATCCTGAAAGCCAGCGCGGTGCCTTTCGTCACCGTCGATACGCCGCCGAGCGGCGATGCAATCCCTAAAAAGATCGAGGATGTCGGTGCGGCCGTGGGGCTCTCGGACAAGGCGAAGGCGCTGGCTGCCGAGACCAGGGCGGGGCTTGATGCGCTCACCAAGGACGTCTCCGCCGTGCCGGAACAGGGCCGGAAACGCGTTCTGTTCGTGCTTTCCACTGCCGGTGGCCGCGTCATGGCGGCGGGCAAGGATACAGAGGCGGCGGCGATCATCGAAATGGCTGGGGGTATCAACGCGGCGGAGGACATTACCGGTTACAAACCGCTGACGGACGAGGCGGTCATTGCCGCGGCGCCCGACGTGGTACTCACAATGGCGCGCGGCGACCACGCCGCCAAGGCGGATGAGACTTTCGCGCTTCCCGCGTTCCAGTCTACACCCGCCGCCGCCAGCAAGGCGCTCATCAGCATGGATGGGCTTTATCTTATCGGTTTCGGCCCCCGCACGCCCGCTGCAGGCCGGGAGCTGGCAAACAAGCTCTATCCTGATGTGGTGAAGCCGTGAGCCTAGCCGTCTTGAGTTCGACCGAGGGCAGCGTTGCGGGCGACAGATCCCGTCAGGGCGTTGTTGCCCTTGTCGTGCTCGTCGGCATCCTGCTGTTTGCCTGTGGCGTATCGCTGATCAGCGGACCCACGGGCGTCGGCATCTCCGAACTCCTTGCCTATCTCACCGGCGGCGCGGATCAGCTCGATGCGCGCGACAGGATCATTCTCGAGGCGGTGCGCCTGCCGCGCACGGCGCTCGGCATGTTGATCGGCGCGGGACTCGCTGTTTCAGGGGCGATGATGCAGGGCCTGTTCCGCAATCCATTGGCCGATCCCGGTATTGTCGGCGTCACCTCGGGCGCTGCGCTCTTTGCTGTCGCCGCCATTTCGCTCGGGGAAGGCGCGCTTGCCACGGTCGCGCTGTTTTTCGGCCCTCACTTCCTGCCGATCATGGCCTTCTTCGGCGGGCTCCTGAACACCTGGGTGCTTTATCTGATCGCCACGAAGGACGGCGCGACCTCAACCACCACACTCATTCTGGCCGGCATTGCGGTGGCGGCCATCAGCGGTGCGATGACCGGGTTGATGATATTCGTCGCCGATGACCGGGCGCTGCGCGACATCACCTTCTGGTCGCTCGGTTCTCTCGGCGGGGCAACGCCCGCCAAGGTACTGGCCACCCTGCCTTTCATCATCGTCGTTCTCGCCATCATTCCCTTCGTCGCGCGCGGGCTGGATGCGCTGATCCTCGGGGATGCGGCCGCCTTCCATATGGGAATACCGGTGCAGCGGCTGAAACGGGTCGTCATTCTGGCCGTTGCCGCCGCCTGCGGGGCGAGCGTGGCGGCGGCGGGTTCCATCGGCTTTGTCGGTATCGTCGTGCCGCATCTGCTTCGCCTCGCCATCGGCCCGTCGCATCGTTTCCTGTTGCCGGCCTCCGCCCTTGGCGGGGCGGCGCTTTTGCTGCTGGCCGACAGTTTCGCCCGCACGGTGGCCGCACCGGCGGAACTGCCGATCGGCGTCGTCACGGCGCTCATCGGTGCGCCGGTCTTTCTGTTCCTGCTGCTGGGACGCGGCGGTTTTTCCATGCGGAACATGTCATGATCCGGGCCGAAAACCTTACCCTCATCCGCTCCGGCCGTCGGCTGCTTGATGAAGTCAGCGTCGATCTGAAACCCGGCAAGGTCAATGTCATCATCGGTCCCAACGGTGCCGGCAAATCCACGCTGATGAAGGTTCTCTCGGGCGAGATGCGCGCTGAGGCCGGTTTGGTGACCTATAATGATGTCGACCTGCCGGTGTTCACGCCGGTCCAGCTTGCGCGGCTCCGCGCCGTGCTGCCCCAGAGCACCCAGCTCGCCTTCCCTTTCACCGCGCTCGAAATCGTCCGCATGGGGGCGGTCGCGCAGGGGTCGCGTGCGCCGGAAGAGCAGGCCCGCCGGGCTCTTGCCAAGGCCGGGCTGCGCGGTTTCGAACAGCGGTCCTACAATATGCTCTCAGGCGGCGAGCAGCAGCGGGTGCAGTTTGCGCGGGCGCTGGCGCAGGTACCGAACCCGGTTGAAAATGGCGAGGCAAGGGCGCTCTTCCTCGACGAGCCCACCGCAAGTCTCGATATCGGCCACCAGATCGCCGTGCTGGAAACGGCGCGGGATTTTGCAAGCGGCGGCGGGCTGGTTCTCGCCATCCTGCACGATCTCAATCTGGCCGCGGAATTTGCCGATCAACTTATCGTCATGCATGGCGGCCGGGTGACGGCCAGTGGCCCATCGCTGGAAACGATCAGCGATGAGACCATTGCAAGGGTCTATGGCATTGGTGGTGTCGTCGGCCGGCTGCCGGCGCGGCATATTCCCTACGTACTTCCGCAGTCTCGCCACCGATAGGGGCTGTCCTCCGCCTCAATTTTCCGGGCGGGTGGCGATGAAGAGCGCGGAGCCCAGCATGACGGCGGCGACGACGGCTGCGCGCAACGGCGGCGGCTCGCTCAGGAACCAGAAAGCGGCGTAGCTGACGGACATGGCCGAAAGCGCTGCGATCTTGGCTTTGCGGGCTATTGCGCCGCGTTCGCGCCATCGCCGCAGGGAAGGGCCGTATCTGGGATGGGCGAGAAGCCACGCCTCGAGTTTTGGCGAGGAGCGGGAAAAACACCAGAGCGCCAGAAGCAGAAAAGGCGTGGTGGGCAAAACGGGAAGAAACGCGCCGACAATGCCGGTCGCGACCATAAGCCAGCCAAGACAGAGGTATAAAAGGCGCATGCCTAGCCGGTATCATGACTTTACCACTCAGGATAGAGCGGTGGGCCGAAAAGGATGGGTCCCGTTGCCGCAGGCTCCACTGCACCGGAAACCGGCAGCTTTTGCCATCACATTTGCCGTGATCTGCGTTCTCCCCGGCCCTGTGTCGCGCCTTTAGGGTTGAAAGCGCCGCACACTGTCTTTATCCCCTTGGCCGCGATGCCTGGAGCATAACCGGGCCGTCAACAGGAAGAAGAAGGAAAACACCATGGCCAAGCTGATCCACTCGATGGTCCGGGTGCTGGACGAAAAGCGTTCGGTGGAATTTTACAAACAGGCTTTCGGGCTTGAAGTGGCGGAACGCGCCGAGTTCGAGAATTTCACGCTGATCTATCTCAGCAATGCCGAGGGCGATTTCGAGCTGGAGCTGACCGTCAACCGTGGCCGCGAAGTGCCCTATGCGCTGGGCGACGGTTATGGCCATCTCGCCGTCAGCGTTGCCGATGTTGACGCCGAGCATCAGCGCTTCAACGAGATCGGGCTTTCCCCCGGCAAGATCATCGAGGCCGATTACAAGGGTCAGCCTTTCGCAAAATATTTTTTCATTTGCGATCCCGATGGTTACAAGATCGAAGTGCTGCAGCGCGGCAACCGGTTCAAATAAGCTCTGATGGAGGCAGGCATGGCAGAGGCAGGCGTTAAACTCGAAGACAGCTGGAAGCGCGTGCTTTCCGCAGAATTCGCCAGCCCCTACATGCAAAAGCTGAAAGAGTTCCTGCTTGCCGAAAAGACAGCCGGCAAGCGTATCTTCCCGAAGGGCGCGGACTATTTCCGCGCTCTCGATCTGACACCGCTCGATGAGGTGAAGGTCGTCATATTGGGGCAGGACCCCTATCACGGCGCCGGCCAGGCGCATGGACTGTGCTTTTCCGTGCAGCCCGGCGTGCGCATCCCGCCCTCGCTCGTCAATATCTACAAGGAATTGCAGGCGGATCTCGGCATTCGCCCGGTCGGCCACGGTTTTCTGGAAAGCTGGGCGAAACAGGGCGTGCTACTGCTCAACAGCGTGCTGACGGTGGAAGAGGCCCGCGCCGCCTCGCATCAGGGGCAGGGCTGGGAAAAATTCACCGACGCCGTCATCCGCGCCGTCAACGACGAGTGCGACCATGTCGTCTTCCTGCTCTGGGGTTCCTATGCCCAGAAGAAGGCGGCCTTTGTGAACCAGCGCAAACATCTGGTGTTGCGCTCGCCGCACCCGTCACCGCTTTCCGCCCATAACGGCTTTTTCGGTAATGGCCATTTTTCCAAGGCGAATGCCTTTCTCATCTCCCATGGCCGCGACCCGATCGACTGGCAATTGCCGGAATCGGTGTAAGCCCTCCCTGCATATACTTCCGTCATTCCGGCCGTGAGCCGGAATCCAGCCGACGCGCGTCTGCGCGGCGAGAAGAGTCCTTTCAGCCCAAAGACTTGGGCTGGCTGGATGCCGGATCATGTCCGGCATGACGGGATTCAAAACCAAAATGTCTTTACGCGCGGCAGCCTCCGGTCTAAAGAATACTAGACTATGAAGTGAAGGATTATGCCCGTGTCTCTCCTGTCTGCCGAAACCTCCGTCTCACTGCCCGATCCGCTGTCGATCGTCGATGCTTTCGAGGATCATTTTTCCGAGCATATGGAGATGGAGCGCGAAGGCGCGACGGTTCGGTTCAAGACCGAATACGGCCATGGCCGCTTCAGCGCAGAAGGCGGTCGTTTCGCCGCAAGCGTCAGCTGCATTTCCGAACATATATTGATGTCGGTCAAGGCCATGGTGGCCGAGCATATTGTCGAGTTTTCCGGGGAGACGGGGCTGGATTTCCGCTGGAGCGGCCATGGCGCGCAGCAGCGCGAACTGCCCAATCTTTTCGTCGGCAAGATTGCCCGCGCCTATAATCTGACGCCGCATATGCGCCGGCTGGTGGTTTCCGTCGAAAGCGGCATTGAAAGGCTGATGACGGGCGGCATGCATGTGCGGCTGCTTCTGGTCCCGGATCAGGCCCGAGCGCCGGTCTGGCCTTATCTTGCGCCCACCGGGGCCATCGTCTGGCCGGCGGGCGAGGATCTTCTCACGCGCCGCGTCTACACCATCCGTTCCGGCGATATCGCGCGCGGTGAAGTCCATATCGACTTCGTCATGCATGAGGGTGACCACATGCCGGGCGCGACATTCGGCGCAACGGCCAGGCCCGGTGATGTTCTCGGCATCATAGGCCCGAGCGGTGTCTGCCCGGAGGCCGAACGTTATGTCTTTGCCGGCGACGAGACGGCGCTGCCGGTGATGCTGCGCATGGCGGCCGAAATGCCGGCCGGGAAGAAGCTCAGCGTCTATGCCGAGATCGATGACGAAGCCGAGCGGCAGGAAATCGTTTGCGCGGCAAATGTCGAGTGGACATGGCTCTATCGTCGCGGCAAGGCCGCCGGCACCGCCGGCCTTATTGAAAAAGCGCTGCGCGACCATGCCTGGAGCGGGGACCATGAAGGATTGCATGTCTTTGTCGCCTGCGAAAAATCCGAGGCGAGGGCGGCAAAATTCTTCCTTACCGACGAGATTTCCGTGCCGAAAGCTGCTCTGCGCGCGGTCGGTTACTGGAGCCTGGGTGTCGCTGACGATCATTGACTGGCCCATCGGTCGTTGAACAGTCGGTTTTATCGTTCACCATTCGGGAACAATCCGTTCCCGTTGTCCACTCTATGCCCGAGAGCACTGTTACCCCATCTTTACGCCATGAAAAGGACGGGCCCAACCATGCGGCCCGCCAGGCAAGAAGGGGTTTATCATGCTCAACCAGATCAAGGGCCTGCACCACGTCACATCCATGGCGGCGAGCGCGCGCCAGAACAACAGTTTTTTCACCGATACGCTCGGCCTGCGCCGGGTAAAGAAGACGGTCAATTTCGACGCGCCTGATGTCTATCATCTCTATTATGGCGATGAAGTCGGCACGCCCGGCTCTGTCATGACCTATTTCCCGTTTCCACATATCGCCCGCGGCCGTCCCGGCACCGGCGAAGTGGGCACGACGCTGTTTTCCGTACCGGACGGGTCGCTCGGCTACTGGCAGGAGCGTCTTTCGAAGGCCGGCGTGGATGGCCTGAAGGCCGACGAAGCCTTTGGAAACAAGCGCCTGCATTTCGCAGGCCCCGATGGTGACGGTTTTGCGCTGGTCGAGGTCAGGGATGACAACCGTGCGCAGTGGATCGGCAATGGCGTCGGTCAGGATCAGGCGATCCATGGTTTTCAGGGTGCGTCGCTGCGACTTCGCGATGAAGGTGCGACGGCCGAGCTTTTGAAATTCATGGGTTATCAGGAAGTCGACCGTCAGGACGGCGTGCTACGCCTTGGTATGCCCGGCGGCAACGGTGCCGATTTCATCGACATCGAAACCATGCCGAATATATCAGGCGCGCGGCTGGGTGCTGGCTCCGTGCACCACATCGCCTTTGCGGTCGAAAACCGCGAAAAGCAGCTGGAGGTGCGCAAGGCGCTGATGGACACCGGCTATCAGGTGACACCCGTCATCGACCGCGATTATTTCTGGGCGATCTATTTCCGCACGCCGGGCGGCGTGCTGTTTGAAGTTGCCACCAACGAGCCGGGTTTCGACCGCGACGAAGACACCGCCCATCTCGGCGAGGCGCTGAAGCTGCCGACCCAGCATGCGCATCTGCGCTCCGTGCTGGAAGAGCATCTGGAGCCGCTGGGGGATGAGAAGGCTGCTTAATCGCTCGATGGCTTTTGGCAGGATGTTGCCGCGACCTTCTCCCTCCTCGGGGAGAAGAAACAAGCGGCACTTGCTCCACATGGGAATGCTCCGTTCGGCTGAAAAAGCCGCGTGGATGCCACTGAACCTCTCCTTCCAGAAAGGATTTTTCGATGACCAAGGACAGCTATTTCCACAAGTCCCGCGCCGGTGCTGTCGGTGCACCGCTTTTCGTCCTGCTGCACGGCACTGGCGGTGATGAAAACCAGTTCTTCGATTTCGGCTCGCGTCTCCTGCCGCAGGCAACCATCCTCTCGCCTGTCGGTGATGTCTCCGAACACGGCGCGGCGCGGTTTTTCCGCCGCACCGGCGAGGGCGTGTACGACATGGCCGATCTTGCCCGGGCTACCGGGAAGCTTGCCGATTTCGTCAAGGCCAACCGGGAGCAATATCAGGCCGGTCCGGTCATCGGTCTCGGCTTTTCCAATGGCGCAAATATTCTCGCCAATGTGCTGATCGAACAGCCCGGGCTTTTCGATGCCGCAGTGCTGATGCATCCGCTCATCCCGTTCGAGCCGAAGATTTCCCCTGCCAAAGCCACGCGCCGGGTGTTGATCACGGCGGGTGAGCGCGATCCGATCTGCCCGGTGCCGCTGACCAAGGCGCTGGAACAGAGCCTGAAGGCGCAGGGTGGAGCCGTGGAGACGGTATGGCATCCGGGCGGGCATGAAATTCGCTCCAGCGAGATTGATGCCGTGCGGGAATTTCTCTCGGTTTACGGGGAGTGATGCTGTCTTCCGTCATGCCGGGCTTGACCCGGCATCCAGCCACGGCGCGTCTGTGCCGTGAAAAGAGTCTTTCGCGATCAAGGACTTGATCGCACTGGACCCCGGATCTAGTCCGGGGTGACGGGGCGCGGATGATGTGCATTCGCCCAAACTCAAGGTCATCCTCGGGTCAAGCCCGAGGATGACGGAGAAGGGATTTACTGCTCCGTCAAGTAATCCCTAGACCAGCCTCGTCCCGCCCAGCCTCAACGATACCCGCACTGCTGCAACTGCGCCTCGTAACGCAACGCCATGTTGGCGGAGCGGCGGGCAGCCTTCTGGACGGCTGAATTGTTGCGCCAGCTTCCCTTCGCATAACCGGCATGGCCGGAATAATAGGCAAGGTAGAGGTTATAGGGATCGTTCAGTGCAATGCCGTTTTCGCGGCGGCTCTTGGCGTGATACCAGCCGACGAAGTGGATGGCATCGGTGAAATCGGTACGGCTTGCCGACCAGCGGCCGGTTTCTCGCTGGTAAACACTCCATGTGCCGTCGAGTGCCTGGGCGTAGCCATAGGCCGTCGATTGCCGTTTCCAGGGAATGAAGCCCAGCAGCTTGGTGCGCGGAGGCCGCGCATAAGGGCGGAAGGCGGATTCGGTATAGATCGTCGCCATCATGACAGGCACGGGCACGCCGAACTCTCGTTCTGCCGCTTTCGCATCACGCCGCCAATTGTTGAAGATGCCGTTGCGCTGCTCGAAAATCGCACAGGCATTGGTCACCTGCGACGGTGCGGTGGCGCAGCCGGCGAGAACGAGCATCAGGAAAACAACGGCAAATACGCCACGCATAACGGAACCCTTTCGTTCCGTTATTCTTAAATTGCTAACCATTAACGTCGGGTTTTAAGACAAGGTTAATTCAAATGCCGCCGATCGGGCGGGCGTTAACCCGCTGAAAATTCCTGTGGCCGGGATGGGGCGAAACCACCTCCCGGCGCCTTTTTTCAGAATGCGTCATCCCCGCGCGTCCCCGGTGCTGCCGGCCAGACTATACTTTGCCCATACCGGTCATCAGGCGTGCGCGCGGCGCAGGATGGGCGGGGCAGGCGGCCTAAACCGGGGAGTTTCCCGATGTCACGGTCAGGGCGGCCGGCATATGCCCATCCTCCAAACAGGAACCGGTTTGGCGGGCGGGCCATGTGTTTGAAGCCGGGGCTGCATCGTTTGCAAAACCCTCTGCCACCCTTTGATACCCCCGCAGCGATGCGGCCCCTTTTTCTCTTCCCGACGTTGCCGCGGAATCCGCGGCGACGATACCGGCGCATGTTCATAAATCGTGCCCGCTGTACAAAAATGAAAACCGGTAAAATTGTAGCAATCGGCTTAAAGCGGCTGAAAACAGTGTTGTGCCATTGTGGGATCACAGACAGAGAACGTCCCTTGAAAGAGATGCTTCACAACTAAATCGAGACCGGCACAAGCCGGCGGATCGCAAAACGGGGTATGAAAATGCTGAAGAAGATTATTGCTGCCGCCATCTGCGGAATTGCCGTTGCTTCCATGTCCAACCATGCCGACGCGGCTGGCGCTGCCGGTTTTGCCCGCGGTTTTGCCGCCGTCGAGAGGTCCGCCGTTACGCAGATTGGTGTTTCCGCACCTGATGGTTTCGATGGCTGCGTCCTTTCCGCAGGTCAATGCGTTTCGACCATCGCGGCGCCGCTGACGGCCGAGCGCCGTGAGGAACTGTTGCGCGTCAACCGCGATGTGAACACCACCATGGGCGCGCTCGACGATTATTTTTCCGGTCTCGCAACCGATCTTCCGGCAACGCCTTCTGCAAACCTTGGAGATTGCGGTGACTGCGCCGCGATCAAGCGCGCCGCCCTCGCCGGCGCTGGCTGGTCTTCCAGTGCGTTGCGCCTTGCCTTTTCGCTGAACAATGACGGATCGCTCGAAAAAGTGCTGATCGTCACCACCGATAAGGGCGATATCGTCCTTGGCAATGCCGCCCTTTCTCCGGTCGAGCGCGAAACCGCGCTTTAAACCCATCCTTTCATGCCTGCCAGACTGCGCCGGTTTTCTGACCCTGTGGGTTCAGGAAGCCGGCGATTTTTTTCGTTCCGCCACGGCAATGCCGGCCAGCGCCATGATGAGCGCTGCGATCTGGTAGGTGTGCAGGGTCTCACTGAGCACGACGACCGACAGCAACGTGCCGAAAACCGGCACCAGATTGATGAACAGGCCGGCGCGATTGGCGCCGATCTGTTCGACGCCCTTGATGTAAAGGATCTGTGCGATGAGTGACGCAAAAATGGCGGCATAGACCACCAGCACCCAGCCCTTCTGATCCGGCCAGACGACGCTGTCGCGCGACATTTCCCAGAAGACCAGCGGTACAGACGTAAGCAGTGCGAAAAAGGCGGGGATGGCCATCAACGTCCGCCAGTCGACCGTGGGTTTCCAGCGCAGGATGACGGTGTAGATGGCATAAACCAGCACGGCGAGCAGCATGACGGCGTCGCCGACATTCATTTCCAGTTGCAGCAGCGAGACCGGATCGCCATGCGAGGCGAGCAGCGCCACGCCTGCAATGGTCAGGCAGAAACCGGCGATCTGGCCGAGCAGCACCCGGGTACGGAACAGGATGAAGTTCAGAACAAAAATGACCATGGGAATGCCGGCCTGTATGACGGCGGCATTGATGGCCGAGGTGTGCTGCAGGGCCGTGTAGAGAAATACGTTGAAGGCCGTGTAACCGACGCTGCCGAGCACGAAGAAATAGGGCAGGCGTTTTTTCACCACCGGCCAGTCCTTGATCAACTGCGGCACTGAAATGGCAAATATGATGGCGACGGCGAAGACCCAGCGCAGGAAGGTGAAGGCCATGGGGCTGATGTGGCCGACGGCGAGCTTGCCGGCAACAGTGTTGCCGCCCCAGCAGAGCGTGGCGATGATGAGGGCGATATAGGCTTTCGAAGGCACGCTGATGTTTCGCTTCTTCATAAGGGCGGGAAAACGGTGAGGGGTGAGCGGCGGCCTTGCACCCGCGCTTGGCCGCCCACGGGGCGAGATAATGCGGGAAATCCGCGGCTTGTCACGGAAAAAGCAAAATTCTCCATAAGAAACAGGGTCGCTTTCCGTAAAACAACACAGTATACATTCGCGGGTTTGGGTTTCCCATCGGGTTATCGGGCGTGCAAGCGCCATGAGCAGGAAAGCAAGAAATGACGAATGTTGTGGTGGTCGGCTCGCAATGGGGCGACGAAGGCAAAGGCAAGATTGTTGACTGGCTGTCCGAGCGGGCAGATGTCGTCGTGCGGTACCAGGGCGGTCACAATGCCGGCCACACGCTTGTCATTGATGGTGTCAGCTACAAGCTTTCGCTTCTGCCGTCCGGCGTCGTGCGTCCCGGCAAGCTCGCCGTCATCGGCAATGGCGTCGTCGTCGACCCGCATGCGCTGATCGCCGAAATCGGCCGTCTGGAAGCGCAGGGCGTCAAGGTTACCCCGGAAAACCTGCGTATCGCCGACAATGCCACGCTCATTCTGTCGCTGCACCGTGAATTGGACGGCATGCGCGAGGACGCCGCCTCCAACAGCGGCACCAAGATCGGCACCACACGCCGTGGCATCGGCCCGGCTTACGAAGACAAGGTCGGCCGCCGCGCTATCCGCGTCATGGATCTCGCCGACATGGAGGCGCTTTCCGCCAAGGTCGATCGCATCCTGACGCATCACAACGCACTTCGTCGCGGTTTCGGTGCGGCCGAAGTCTCGCATGAAACGATCATGGAAGAGCTGGGCTCGATTGCCGAGCGCATCCTGCCGTTCAGCGAAACCGTGTGGCTGCTGCTCGACAAGAAGCGCCGCGCCGGTGCCCGCATCCTGTTTGAAGGCGCGCAGGGTTCGCTGCTCGATATCGACCACGGCACCTATCCCTATGTGACCTCTTCCAACACGGTTGCCGGCCAGGCCGCTGCCGGTTCGGGCATGGGTCCTGGTTCGCTGGGTTATATCCTCGGCATCACCAAGGCTTACACCACGCGCGTTGGCGAAGGCCCGTTCCCGACCGAACTCAATGACGAAATCGGTCAGTTCCTGGGTGAAAAGGGTCATGAATTCGGCACCGTCACGGGCCGCAAGCGCCGTTGCGGCTGGTTCGATGCCGCGCTGGTGCGCCAGTCGGTCGCCACCAACGGCATTACCGGCATTGCGCTGACCAAGCTTGACGTTCTCGACGGTCTGGATGAGCTGAAAATCTGCGTCGGCTACAAGCTTGACGGGCAGGAAATCGATCATCTTCCAGCCAGCCAGGGCGCGCAGGCGCGTGTGGAGCCGATCTACATCACGCTGGAAGGCTGGAAAGAATCTACCGTCGGTGCCCGAAAATGGGCGGATTTGCCTGCTCAGGCAATCAAATACGTCCGGCAGGTGGAGGAACTGATCGGGGCGCCGGTTGCGCTTCTGTCGACAAGTCCCGAGCGTGACGACACCATACTTGTGACTGATCCGTTTGAGGATTAATGTCCTCGGCGATCTAGATTCATAAACCATATCGGGCCGGTACGTCGCCGGTCACGACGAGAAAGTGCTTATGGCGGATTTTGTAGCAGTCATTCGCAAGGCCGTGGATGGCTTGGCGAACAATACTCCCGAAAACCGGGCGAAGGTTTACGACAAGGCGCGCAGTGCGGTTGTGCGCCAGCTCGAGAATATGAAGCCACGTCCGCCGGAAGAATTGTTGCGCCGGCAGATCGCCAAGCTGGACGCCGCCATTGCCGAAGTGGACAGCGAATATGCCGAGGCGCTTCCGGCGCTGGAGGAGGATGACGCGTTCTCCCCCGTCGCGGAAGACGCGGCCGCGCCTTACCATCAGCACGAAATCGAAGAAGACGACCGCGCGGCGCATGCCGCCGAGCCTGTTACGCACGAAGAGCAGGAGCAGGTTTATGAAGAGCCCGCCCCCGTCGAGGCCGACGAGCGCGAGCCGGTCTACGAAGAGCAGGCCACCGAAGAAGAACCCGGCCGTGAAACGCCCGTAGCCGAGCGGGATGAGCAGGTTTACGCTGACCCACACGAAGAGCCGCGCGTAGAACAGCATGGCGAAGCCGAGCCGGAAGAGCTTTATGAGGCGCCCGCGCCCGTGGTGCCGGTATCGCCCGTCGCTTCCGACGAGGTGCATCAAACCTATTTCACCCGTGCGGAGGAAGAGCCCGCCTATCGTTCGGCCGACGAGCATGATCGTGAATTCGAAACCGCACCGCTCGCAGAGGATGCGTCCGTTCCGGCCCACTGGGCGCAGCCGGTGGATGAAGATGACTGGCGCAAGCTGGATGAGGCGCGGGACGAGGACCTGCGCGCGGCAGACGATTATGCCGACAGGCGCGCCGAGGCGGATGAGCATCCCCTCGTTGCCGATTATCCCGCGCATCATTATCAGGAACCGGAAGTGACGCTGGATCCCGAAAGGCGGGACGATGCGGATCAGCGGTTCGGCCAGACTCCGGCTTTCGGCGCCCGCGACGAGTTTTCCGAGCAGCGGCAGAGCGAGGAGGCCACTCCGAAAAAGGCCGTCGTGGAAGATTTCTCGTCCTATTTTCAGGATGCGGATATCGCCATTCCCGCCAAAGACGCCCCCGTCCTGCCGCGTGCCGATAACGATCCCTTCGGCGATCAGGCGCAGGCGAAGGACAACAGGGAGCGTACGCCCTGGGATGATCTGGACGAGCTGATCGGTTACGACGGCGCGTCGTCCACCACCCGCCAGTCTTCGGATGAAACGCCCGGCCTCGGCGCGGCTGCGGCAACGCCTGCCTACATGGTCAAGAAGAAGCCGCGCCGCAACTATGCCTCCGTGGTGCTGGCACTTGTGGGCGTGGCGCTGCTTGCCGGCGGTGGTTATGCCTTCTGGCTGAACCGCGATGCGCTGAACGACATGGTCGGCGGGCTGGTCAATTCTGCCCAGAACGGTGGTACCCAGACATCTTCGCCGGAGACGGCGCAGACGCAGCCCACCACGCCGCCCGCGACCCAGCAGCCGCCTGCGGCCGGCCAGCAGCAACCGACGGCCACACCAAACAACCACCCGAACCAGTCGCATGGCGATGATGGTTCGGTTACCGGCACAAAGTTCACCCAGCGGCTTCTGGCCGATGGCACCGAGCGTGACGAGGGCCAGGCACCGGGCGCGAACGGCCAGCCCGTCACGGCGGAAGGTCAGTCGGTCTACGAGCAGAATGTTGCGCCTCCACCGGCAGGCGAAAGCCCGGCCGGCAATACAGGTGCACCTGCCGGCACACCGGCTGGCGCACCCGCCGGACAGCAACCTGCTGCCGCGGCTTCCGGCGACCGCATGTTCCTTTATGAGGAAGTGCTGGGCCAGACGGTTCCGACCGCGATTCAGGGCAGCGTGTCCTGGTCGCTGCAGCAGGAAAATGATGCCGAAGGCAAGCCTTCGCCTACCGTGCAGGGGCAGATTACCGTTCCCGGCCGTGGCCTCAGCGCGCTGATCACCTTCAAACGCAACACCGATCCGTCGCTGCCGGCGAGCCATCTGATCGAAATCGTCTTCTCGGTTTCGCCCGGCTTTGAAGGCGGCGCGATCGACAGCGTCCAGCGTATTGCGATGAAGAGCACCGAGCAGGATCGCGGCAACGCGCTGATCGCCGTTCCGGCCAAGATCACCGACGATTTCCACATGATCGCGCTCAACGACTTCCCGGATGCGATGAAGACCAATCTGGAGCTTCTGAAGAGCCGCAACTGGATCGATATTCCGGTGTCCTACCGCAATGGCCGCCGTGCGCTGCTGACCCTGCAAAAGGGCAATGACGGCATCGCCGCTTTCGACAAGGCGCTCAGCGAATGGGCGGCATCAGCGCCGGCGACGGGCGGTCAATAAGGATTGAAAGGGCGGCTCAGGCCGCCCTTTTCGTTACATGGCTACGGCGGTGTCTTTGCTGTGTCAGGTGATGGGCTTCGGGGATGTTGGTGGGTGCGGCTCACCCCCCTCTGCCCTGCCGGGCATCTCCCCCACAGGGAGGGAGATCGATATGCCGCGAGGTCTCGACCAACTCAACGGTCGAGGATGAAGCGGCGGTAGCGCGTCTTGCCGATCTCCCCACCTGTGGGGGAGATGTCCGGCAGGGCAGAGGGGGTAAGCGGCATCCTCTGAAGCATCGATATTTTTCCTACCGGTTTTCCTCCAGCACTATCGTCGGTCTCAGAGGCAGACCATTTCCTATCGCCCGCCTTTTACCAACAAAAAATCCCCGGCCGAAGGCCGAGGATGATTCATGGTCAGCGCATTGGCGTCATGAGCGGGCTATCTTACGCATCCACCACGCGCAGGGCGCGCGCCGCTTCCAGCGCTTCCTTCTGCACCGCTTCCTGCACCTTCTCAAAGGCACGGACTTCGATCTGGCGCACGCGCTCGCGGCTGATGTCAAACTCGGACGAGAGTTCTTCCAGCGTCACCGGCTCCTCGGCAAGTCTGCGGGCCTCGAAGATGCGGCGTTCGCGGTCGTTCAGCACGCCCATGGCTTTCGCCAGCATGCGGCGGCGGGTTTCCAGTTCGTCCTGCTCGATCAGCACGTCTTCCTGGCTGTCATGGTCGTCCACCAGCCAGTCCTGCCATTGGCCGGACTCGCCTTCGGACGCCTTGATCGGCGCATTCAGCGATGCGTCGCCATGCAGGCGGCGGTTCATCGAGATGACTTCTTCTTCAGACACCTGCAGCTTCGTCGCGATTTCCTTGACATGCTCCGGCTTCAGGTCGCCATCGTCGATGGCCTGGATGCGGCCCTTCAGACGGCGCAGGTTGAAGAACAGACGCTTCTGGTTGGCAGTTGTGCCCATCTTCACCAGCGACCACGAGCGCAGGATATATTCCTGGATCGAGGCCTTGATCCACCACATTGCATAGGTGGCCAGACGGAATCCGCGTTCCGGATCGAATTTCTTCACCGCCTGCATCAGGCCGACATTGCCTTCGGAAACGACTTCGCCGATCGGCAGGCCGTAACCACGATAGCCCATGGCGATCTTGGCCACGAGACGCAGATGGCTGGTGACGAGCTTGTGCGCGGCGTCGCGGTCGCCATGCTCGGCATAACGCTTGCCAAGCATGTACTCTTCCTGCGGCTCCAGCATCGGGAATTTGCGGATTTCGTCGAGATATCTATTGAGACCGGCTTCGCCGGCTGTAATCGTAGGCAAACTATTGCGGGCCATAAAGCACCCCCTTATCTATGGTCTGGAACGGCACCCTCTTTGATCGGCGAATAACCCGCCGGAGGCGCGCCGTAAGCTGCGGGTCGTTACCGACCCCGCACGAACCCACGTGACAGATATGTACGCTCACGCCGCGTTTCAAGCGAACGCTGCGTTCACACATGCGTTATGTCGAGGCGACCCCTTCTTTGACCTGTTTAACTTTCGAGCGGTAAATTCGTTCCGAAAAACCGCCAAGGCCGGAGCGCACCATCAGCTCATACATCACCCGTCGGCGCATCGGATTGTGCAGACGCACCACCTTCGCGCCGAGGAACTGCGTCTCGACATGGGCAAGCGCCTGCAGATCGGTATCTTCGGCAATCGCGCCGGCATAGGTTGCGTGAAATTCGCGGTGGCACACATAGGTCTTGTATTTCGTCATGCCGAAGCAGACGAGGCTGTGGCCGTGGGTGCGCAGGAAATCGGCGACACCCACCGTCACTTCCGGCCAGGCGGGGTTGAAGGTGTCATCGAAAACGATGATGCCGTGCGGCGCGATCACCTCCATGGCCAGTTTCGCATCGGCCAGCACGTGATGCAGGTGATGGCCACCATCGATACTGAAAAAGCGTGCCGGACCGATGCGGGACGTGATGTCGTCTGGTGTCAGCCGCGTGCTGTCGCCCTTGATGATGAGGTCCCGATCCATTGTGAAACCCAGCCGGCGGCCGTTTTCCATCAGGCGTTCATACTGGTCGAGGCTGCCGTCTTGCGGCGGGTCCAGATCGAAAAGATCGACGCCCAGCACCTTTTCCTGACTCTGCGCGAATTTGCGCAGCAGGAAATAGGAGCGACCGTAATAGACGCCGATTTCCGCGATGCCGCCACTAAGGGCGCTTTTCGTCTGCGCCTGCAGAAGTGCCTTGAAGACGAGCGCATCCGGTGGGTCGATGTAACCTTCGACGCTGCGCAGCTCCTGGAATATAAACCGGCGGTCTTTAATCGTCATGCGCACGCGATCCCGTCATCGTGCCGGCTCCGTTCAAGGCAGTTCGAACGTGCGGCGGTTCAAGGCTTTGCGAGGCAAAGGAGGTGCGAGGATTAAAGCGAAATTGGGGCGGTCTATGAAGAGGACCGTTGGCTGAATATCGCGTTCCGCTAATCTTTTTTTGTTATCCGAAGCTTCCGGCGAAATGTGCGGCGCAGTTTTTTGGAACTGCGCCAGGCGTTTTCAGGCACGCAATGCGGCGACCAAGGCTTCCATGTCTTCTGGAAGCTCGGTTTCGAACTCCATCACCTCGCCGGTGCGGGGGTGTTCGAAAGCGAGCAGATAGGCATGAAGTGCCTGGCGCGGAAAGCGCCCGACGATGCTCTTTGCCGGTTCTTCCAGAAGGTTCGCCTTGGTACGGAAGGCCGCGCCATATTCGGGATCGCCGATCAGCGGATGGCCGATATGGGCCATGTGCACGCGGATCTGGTGGGTGCGGCCCGTTTCGAGACGGCATTCCACCATCGAGGCGAGACAGGTGGCGTCCGGCCGCTCGTGATAACGCTCGACTACCTCGTAATGGGTGATTGCCTCGCGGGCATCATCCGAATCCTCGTGCTTGACGGCGCGTTTGGTGCGGTCGACGCTGCGGCCGAGCGCTGCGTCGATGGTGCCACGCAGCGTGCGCGGGCGGCCCCAGACGATGGCCTTGTAGGCGCGTTCCAGCGGCCCGGTGCGGCCATGGTCGGCAAATTGTGCGGCCAGATGCCGGTGGGCGTTGTCGTTCTTCGCAACGACCATGACACCTGACGTTTCCTTGTCCAGCCGGTGTACGATGCCCGGGCGCTTGACGCCGCCAATGCCGGAGAGGCTGTCGCCGCAATGATGAATGAGGGCGTTGACCAGCGTTCCTGTCCAGTTGCCGGCGCCGGGATGCACGACGAGGCCGGCGGGCTTGACGAGCACGATCAGGTCTTCATCCTCATATTCCACGTTGAGGGGAATGTCCTCGCCCTTGGGTTCCGGGTCTTCCGGCTCGGGCATGACGATCTCGATACGGTCGCCGGGATGCACCTTCTTTTTCGGCTCGGTCACCGGCTTGCCGTTGAGGGAAACCGCGCCCTGTTCGATCAGCGCCTTCAGGCGGCTGCGGGAGAAGTCGCTGCCCACTTCGCCCGCCAGCCAGGAATCGAGGCGGCCTTCGGCGTCTTCCCCGGCAATCAGGACTTTCCTTGCGTCTCCGCCTTGTTTAAAGGGGTCGTTCATTCTTATTTTTCCGATCCATCAGCATTTCAGGGAACCCGATGACGCAGATCGAGCAAGACGAACAGGAAGACAAGCCGCTTGATCCGGCCATGGAAAAAGTTCGCCGCAAGATGATCCGTTTGCAGATCGTGTCGGGCTCCGTGATGTTTATCAGCCTTATGGCTGTCTTCGGTGCGGTTGTCTACAAGGCGATGGGGCCGTCGAAGGCCGTTCAGACGCAGACGGAAGCGCCGAACCTCGCCGTTCCCACTGGTAGTGGCCCGATGGCCGTCACCGCCAGCCTGCCGCAGGGCTTCACGATCGACAATGTCAGCTATTCTGGCGGTGACATGCTGTTTTACGGCCGGCTGGCCAACGGCACGCGCAAGGCGCTGGTCTTCAACGTCGCCAGCGGCCGGTTCCTGGCCGACGTGACTGTTGATGGCCAGTGAGGTCAATAACCTGCCGGATGGCCGGGCGCTGATCTCGATCGACGACCCGGCCGATCCGCGCATTGCCGCCTTTCGCGATATTCGCGAGCGTGATCTCACCGGCCGGCAGGGGCGTTTCATCGCCGAAGGTACGGTGGTGCTGCGCATGCTGGCCGCCGCCCACAAGGCGGGTGGGGCCTTTGCGGCGGAGAGCATCCTGATCCTGCGCAACCGGCTTTCCGGCGTTGCGGATATTCTTTCCGATTTCCCCGAAGATGTGCCCGTTTATGTGGCCGAAGCGCCGGTGCTGGATGGTATCGTCGGTTTCCACCTGCATCGTGGCATTCTGGCGCTCGGGCGGCGGGTGCGCGATGACGGCCTGGAAGAGATGACGGCAGCACTTCCCGCGTCCTCCCTGGTGCTCGTCGGCTGCGGCATTTCCAACCACGATAATCTCGGCGCGATGTTTCGCAACGCCGCAGCCTTTTATGCCGATGCGGTGCTGCTGGACGAGACGTGCTGCGACCCGCTCTATCGCAAGGCGCTGCGGGTTTCCGTGGGGTCGGTGCTGTCGGTTCCCTATCATCGCGGCGGCGGGGCAGTGGAGATGCTGGAGCGGCTCGCGGCAACCGGTTTTGCGATCTGGAGCCTTTCGCCCGGTGGCGAGACCGAAATCCGCGATATTCCCCGCGCTGAACGCATGGCGCTCGTCATCGGCACGGAAGGTGAGGGGTTGCCGCAATCGGTGCTGTCGCGGTTTCATACGGCGCGGATTGCGCAGTCGCCGCAGCTGGATAGCTTGAATGCCGGGACGGCTTCGGGGCTGGCGCTTTATCAGATGGCGGGGGTGATCGGGCGGGTGTGAGGAGTGCTTAACGCCATCTTTGCGGATGAAGTTTACGCTTGCCTTGGTGGGTGGGGTTTACCCCCCTCTGTCCTGCCGGACATCTCCCCCACAAGGAGGGAGATCGGCAAGATGCGCTATCGCCACTTCATTCTCTAACGTTGATATCGGCAAAACCTTGCCGCATATCGATCTCCCCACCTGTGGGGGAGATGCCCGGCAGGGCAGAGGGGGGTGAAGCGGCATACACAGAGTACCTAACGCTTCCGCTTCTCCATCACCACCTTCGCCCGCTTCGCAAGGCTCTCCCGCCCCGATGAACCAGACGCCTTGGCCAGCAGCCCCGGAATAGGCGATGCCTCACCCTCCTGCGCGGCTGTCAGCGCGATCATCTCGGCGGCGATCCTCGCGATTTCGCGGCGGATGGGCTCGTCATTGCCGGTACCACGCACATTCAACAGGCGCTCGGTGAGCGCTGTGCCCTGATTGCGGATATCCTCGATTTCCTGTTCCAGACCTTCCGGTGCCGATGCGCCCGGCTGTGCGCCGGGCTCCTCCGGCGGGGAGGCGGGGGCGGCATCCTCTGGGGCTGCCGTCTGTTGTGCGTCCGTCTCGATGGCGGGCGCGGTTTCGAGCGTGGCGGCGTGGGCCGGCGCTGCGGCTTGCTGCCGCTCAACCGGCTTTTCGACGGGAACAGCGGGGTTCGGCAGGCGGATGATCATGTCGTTGCTGCGGCCGCCGGTTGCGGCCAACTGTTCCTTGAGGCGCGCGACCTCCTGGTTGCGCAGGGTCAGCATCGTGTCGAGGTCGGCGTTTTTGGCGATGGTGCTGGCCAGTTGCTCCTCAAGCCTCGTTACCTTGCGGCTTTCGCGCGCCACGGCTTCCATCGCTTCCCGGTTGCGGCTGGCGATATCCTGAAGCTCGCGGGTGACGGTCTCGCCTTCCTTTCGGAAGCGTGTGGCGCTTTGTTTGGCCTGTTCGGCTTCGAGATCGCGGGTGGCGGCGAGGATTTTCGAATCATCAAGTTCGCGCGTCAGGTTGGTGAGGCGGGCGGTGAGATCGGACATCTGGCTGGCGCGCTCATTGGCAGCCTGCTCCTGCTGCAGGAGGTTGGCCTGGATGATGCCGGCGCGCTCTTCGCTGGCGTCAAGTGCGGCGCGCAATTCGCCGATCTCCAGCGTCAGCTCTTCGATCTTCAGGGAAAAGCTGCGGTTCTGCTCGCCGAGGCGATAGGCATCGCTGGAAGCGGCCTCGTTGGCGAGGCGGAGCGAGGTGTTCTTTTCCCGCTCCGTTTCCAGTTCCTGGCGGACCTTGGCGTTTTCGGCGGCGTAGAGCGCACGCGCCATGTCCTTCTGGGCGCGGACTTCCTGCGGGCTGATGGGCATTGTCGCGCGTATGCGGTTTTCCGTATAAGCGACGATGCGGCGGTGGATCGCAGGTGCGATCAACAGGGCCAGCAGGGTTGCGGTGAGAAAACCCAATCCGAAGAGAATGGCATATTCGATCACGCTTTACAGTCTCCGAAACTCAGATACGCGCGCATTCGGAAAGAGGGGCGCGAAAACACGTTACGCTATTATTGCAACCGTGGGGAGGGGTTTCCCTTTGGCAATTCGTGGGCGGGACCTTGCCGCTTGTTTCTTCTCCCCGAGGGGGAGAGGTCCGCGGCAGCGGGATGAGGGGCGAGGGTTATGAGATACGGCAAGGTTGCCCGCTCATCCGACCCTTCGGGCCACCTTCTCCCCGGCGGGGAGAAGAAAGCTGCCGCAATGCCTCATCCTATAGACTACCGTTAGCTCCGGTTAGGCCTCAGCGAATCAGAAGGGGTTCCAGGTCGGCTGCTGGGTGAGCTTCAGGTAACCGACATTGATGCCGAGGCGTGCGCCGATGCCGGTGCGGATGGGGGCGAGCGTGACTTCGCTGCTTTTCAGATAGGTCATGCCGACGCCGGCGACGATGAAAGCGGAGCCGCTGACGCCGCCGTAACGGCGATAGAGCGAATCAACCGAGGGCAGATTGTAGACCAGCATCATGGCGCGGGTGCCCTGGCCGCCGTAATCGAGGCCGAGCGACGGTCCCTGCCAGAAGACGGGGTGCTGGCCGGCATTCTTGGTGTAAAGCGTGCCCTCGCCATAGGTGAGGCCGGCAACGAAGGCGCCGGAGCCCTCCTGGCCGAGAATGTAACCGTTCGGAAGACCGTATTGCTGGAAGGCGCGCTCCACCACCTTGGCAAGGCCGCCGGTGGTTTCGCCGAAGAATCCGTGGCCTGCATCCACGACTTCCTGGAAAGAATATTGATCGCTGTTCTGGGCCGCGGCCGGTGCGACCCATATCAGCAGGCTCGCGAGGAGCGCGACGATCTTTCCCAGTCCGAGGCGTGCAATGGTGCGGGTTTTCTTAAGGCGCATCGTCATGTCCGTCCGTCTGTTTCGTTAGCGCGTCGGTTCGAAAATCCGAATCGGTTTTTCGAAAGGGCCGACGCGCAGAGTCAAAGTTCTACAGCATGTTTCGCGCATCCTGACGGATACACGGGGCTCCAGTGTGGCCTGTTAAGGCATTTGGCATTTTGAAACCATCCTATTAACAATCGGTTTACCAAATATGGTGTCATTATGGCTTAACAATTTCCACACCGTCCGCGCCTCCCTTGCGCAGGAGAGAATTTTATGACCAGCAAACTCAATATCACGCTGTCCGGTCCCGATCTGGCGGCTCTTCTGTGCAGCCGTGTGTGCCATGATGTGATTTCTCCTGTCGGCGCCATCAATAACGGCCTCGAACTGCTGGACGAGGGCGGCACGGATGACGATGCGCTCGATCTCATCCGCACGTCAGCCCTTAACGCATCCGTGCGGCTGAAGTTCGCCCGCCTTGCTTTCGGTGCTTCCGGTTCCGCCGGCGCGTCGATCGATACCGGCGAGGCCGAAAAGGCCGCCAAGGATTTTGCAGAGGCCGAAAAGAAGGCGGAAGTCAGCTGGAACGGCCCGCGCGCCATCGTTGCCAAGAACCGCGTCAAGCTTCTGCTCAACCTCTTCCTCGTGGCCTATGGCGCGATACCGCGCGGTGGCAATGTGGATGTGCTGCTTGAAAACCCCGATGGCGACGCCAAGTTCGAAATCACCGTCAAGGGCCGGATGATGCGCGTGCC
Organism: Agrobacterium genomosp. 2 str. CFBP 5494; assembly: GCF_900013495.1. Lineage (NCBI taxonomy): Bacteria > Pseudomonadati > Pseudomonadota > Alphaproteobacteria > Hyphomicrobiales > Rhizobiaceae > Agrobacterium > Agrobacterium genomosp. 2. The sequence continues at coordinate 2,853,330 of NZ_LT009718.1, read as the reverse complement.
GGGCAAGTTCGTGGAAATCTACGAGGGCAGGCTGGAAGAGGCGGTCGACGCCCATTCCGTTCAGCCCTATTACACGCTGCTTCTGGCCGAGGAGGCCAATATGACGGTGGAATACAAGGTGCATGACGATCGTATCGTCTTCACGGCAAAGACGATCGCGGCGTGATCGTTTCAATGCGACAGTGATGCCATCAGGGGTCGGGCCGGTTTTGCCAGCGCCCGGCCCTTTTTCGTTTCCAGGGGAGGTCTCATGATTCGTGTCGAAACCGCGCGTCTTTGTCTTCGGCCGCATGCCATCGAGGACGAAGCGCGTTATTGCGCTTTCTGGAGCGCGGCCGTTCAACCCATTCCGGGGGTGAACTCAATAGCGCCGCTCGACCCCGAACTCGCTTTCGCGCGGCTTTTGCGTTTCATCGGCCACTGGTCCGTCTTCGGTTTCGGGCCCTTCGTGGTCGAGGAACTGTCCACGGGACGAATCGTTGGTGAGGTGGGTCTCGCCCATATGCGCCGCGGACATGGCGCGGATTTCGACACCGCACCGGAGGCCATGTGGAAGATCGACAGGGATCTGACGGGCAAGGGCGTGGCGAGCGAAGCCGTGCAGGCCGCGCTTGGCTGGTTCGACACGCAGGGCATATCGAACCGGATCGTGTGCATGATCGATCCGCTCAACGTACCCTCCCTCGCAATCGCCACCCGCTTCGGCTTCCGCCCTTTCCGGGAGACGACCTTCCGGGAAAGCCCCGTGCGGCTTTTCGAGCGGATCAGGACACCCTAACTCCACGACGTCCAAAGCGCGGACAAAGGGCTTTGACTCATAGTAGTGGAGGCAACCGCCGAGAGCGGCTGGCACGACTACTTCGATACGGTGAATTCGGGCGGGGAGGGTGTCGGCATGACAGGCCATCTCCAGCAGCTTGCAGCGATCTGATCCGTCACGTGAACTTGGCCGTTGCCGCGACGGCCTCGATCACGATCGAGCACGACGACGAGCGCGTTCAAGGTCTCTACAGCAATCGGATAAGCCAATCTTTTCTCCGTCCAGACCAACGGAGAGACAAATATGCGCATACTGACACTAGCTGCAATGCTCCTTTTCGCGCTGACCGCAAGCGTGACCGCCAAAGAGGCCATAGGTTTCAAACAGATTGAGTTGCCGGCCGATCAAGGCGGAAAAACTCTCGCAGTTTCAATGTGGTATCCAACCACGTCTTCCGGGAAAGCGGAGACTGTCGGCGAGAACGCCATATTTTTCGGGCTTGATGTTCTCCGGGACGCCTCCCGTGCCCCGGGTTCTCACCCGCTAGTCCTGCTGTCCCATGGTTACGGCGGCAGCTGGCGCAACCTCAACTGGCTTGCGGGTGAACTGGTGCATGATGGTTATGTCGTCGCCGCACCCGATCATGCTGGCGAAGATTTCGAGGCGCAGAAGGAAAACGAGGTGGTGGTACTTTGGGAAAGGCCACGCGCCATCAGTACGGTCCTGACAGCGCTCCTCAAAGATGAGGCGCTTGCCGGGCGCATCGACAGTCGGCGCATCGCAGTCATCGGCCATTCGCTCGGCGGCTGGACCGCGATGGAACTCGCAGGCGCAAGATATAGTGCCGATCTGGCTCTTGAAGGTTGCGATGTGACGCCGCTGCCGCCGCAATGCAAAGCCAACCGGCTCTTAAGCAAGGTGGGAATTATTGGTGGTGGAAAGGCCGATCCGCGCCTCTCAATGAGCAGGTATGATAACCGTATTCGCGCTGTCGTTTCGCTTGATCTGGGCCCGGCTGCGGGCTTTCTGCCTGAGACGTTGCGACAGGTGGACGTTCCGGTTCTGGTGATGGCCGCTGGCGTGGAAACGCCGGAGATTGCGGCGATCAAAGCCGATTCAGACCGTGTCGCCGCTCTTCTGCCAAAGGCGACGACCACCTATCATGTGATACCGGACGCCACCCATTTGAGTTTCATGCAGATATGCAAGGAAGATGGCGAAAAACGCCTGCTGGAAGAATCGCCCGATGAAGCATTCATATGCCGCAGCGGTGGCGGAAGAGACAGGGCGGCACTGCATCAGGAGATCCGTGGTGCAGTCACGACCTTTCTGCGTGACGCTTTAAAATAAAGACGGGCCGCATAAATGCGGCTCTATCGATCACGTCCTTGCATGCCGATCCCTTCGCACATCATGGCGATAGACCAGATCTGATGGCAGCGGGCGCGGCGCGACAGGGTCCAGCACTCCGCCGATTCGCTCCGCAACGGCCGCGGATTGGCGGTTGCCTGCGCTGACATAGCTGACGAGGGTTGGAAGCTTCAGCGTATCGAAGGCCCAGTCCCGCAGCGCCATTGCGGCTTCCGCCGCATAACCCCTGCCTTCATGACCGTCGTAAAGCAGCCAGCCCAGTTCCTTCTCGGGATAGAGGGGGCCGTGATTGATGCCGACCTGACCGATGCATTCGCCGCTCTCGGCGAGATCGATCATCAGCGCGCCGTGACCGAAGAACGACCACAATGCCCTGTCCTGACAGAACATGGCCCATGCGGCGGCAAGATCATGCGGTCCGGCGACGCCGGTGGAGCGCGGGGACGCCATGAAATCACGATAGGCCGGGAAATCGTCCAGTCGCGGTGGGCGAAGGTTAAGGCGATTTGTCACGAGGGTGGGGATCGTGTCCGTCATTTATTGTCCTCTCGCGCCTCCGCCTGAGCGGGACGCCGTTGCCGACCTGCCGCGACCCGCAGTCAACAAAAAACCCGCCGTTTCCAGCGGGTCTTCTAAAACAGCCCTGTTCGAGCAGGAATCAGGCGGTTTCGAGATATTCCGTCGAGCCATCCGGCTCGCGCAGGACATAACCGCGGCCCCAGACGGTTTCGATGTAGTTCGCGCCGCCGGCGGCGTTTGCCAGCTTCTTGCGCAGCTTGCAGATGAAGACGTCGATGATCTTCAGTTCCGGCTCGTCCATGCCGCCATAAAGGTGGTTCAGGAACATTTCCTTGGTCAGCGTCGTGCCCTTGCGCAGCGAAAGCAGCTCAAGCATCTGATATTCCTTGCCGGTCAGGTGAACGCGCTGGCCGCCCACTTCAACCGTCTTGGCATCGAGATTGACGATCAGCTCGCCGGTGGAGATGACCGACTGCGCATGGCCCTTGGAACGGCGGACGATTGCGTGAATGCGGGCAACAAGCTCGTCCTTGTGGAACGGCTTCGTCATGTAATCGTCTGCGCCAAAGCCGAGGCCGCGAACCTTGTCCTCAATGCCGGCCATGCCGGACAGGATGAGGATCGGCGTCTTGACCTTGGAAAGCCGAAGCGTTCTCAGCACCTCGTAACCCGACATGTCGGGGAGGTTAAGGTCGAGAAGAATAATGTCGTAGTCGTAAAGCTTGCCAAGGTCCACGCCTTCCTCACCGAGGTCGGTCGTGTAAACGTTAAAGCTTTCCGACTTCAGCATCAGTTCAATGCTCTGCGCTGTCGCGCTGTCGTCTTCAATCAGTAGAACCCGCATAATTATCCCCTTTGCCGCCCGCGAACCGGTAAAACATTGCCTCGCGCGATGCGGATCCAGACGTTGCCTGATTTGCAGGCTGCCACCAAATGGTTAACAAATTCTAATTGCCTTTGGCAAGGTGTATCGAATTTATTAAGCAAACTAGGCATTTCGCTGTTTTTGCACGTGAATCCACCATCGCCAAAATTGAAGCTTAACGTGAGGATTTCCCGCTAAGTGATTCAATCGACTCTTACATCGTCTGGCCCATTTTTTTGGACCTGGCATTTACCGACCCTTAAATGATCGTGTTTATCATTAACGATGCCCGTAAACGAAAGGTTAACGGCGGCGGTTTTTTATTAACGCCGGGTAACTTTCGGGAATCATTCCGGCACAACGGGTTAACCCGGCCGGTTGAAAGGGCGGGTTAAACGGGCCGGTCGAGGGGGCATAGTGCCCTTTTTGATCCGGGTCTCGCTATCCATGGAGTATTGCGTATGAAGTCGCGTGACAGCCTGGTTCGCCTGAAGGAATTTCAGGTCAATGAAAAACGCAGGCAGCTTAACCAGCTGCAGCAGATGATGTCCGAATTCGAGCGGATGGCAAAGGAACTGGTGCATCAGATCTCTCTGGAAGAGAGCAAGTCGGGCATTACCGATCCGACGCATTTCGCCTATCCGACCTTCGCCAAGGCCGCGCGCCAGCGGGCGGATAATCTTCAGGTTTCCATCCGGGAACTGAAGGCCCAGCAGGAGGCCGCCGAGGCATCGCTGGAAGAGGTGCAGGCCGAATATGAAAAGGCCGCCGCACTGGAAAACCGCGACGGAGCCATCCGCGCCCGCGCCTGACAGGTGGCGCAGAACTGACGAACCTCGTCCTCATTGACGGCTGCCGGTGGATCAGGAGGCGGCTTTCAATGACGGGACGACATGCTTTTTTTCGAAAGGCCGCTCCATCAGGGCGGCCTTTTGCCTTGCTGCTTCGCCAGCGCGCCACGACGGGGCGGCCGCCCCGATTTCGATTGTCCGGACATGCGGAAAGGCGTATTTTACAGGGGTTCCGACCGTGAGCCGGAGGCTTTTACGCGCACGCACCCGTGCGGGTGCGGGCGGCCATTGCAGGGAGGAAAAAATGGCCCGCCAATATATCGATTGCCGTGAATTTCCCAGTGACAGCAGATGCACCGTTGCCATTTCGGCCGATTCCCAGGAGGAGCTGATGGAGGCGGCCGTGCAGCATGCCGTGGCCGTGCACGGCGCAAAGGATACGCTCGAATTCCGGGAAGAGGTCCGCCGGAGCATGCATGCCGGGACCCCACCGTTGAAGGTGGCGTGACACGCATTTATGAAATGACGCGATATTTGCAACGGCTGTGAGCGATTAAGCGTAAGCCGCTTTTTTCTTCTCCCCGCCGGGGAGAAGTTCGCGGCAGCGGGACGAGGGGGCAAGTTCTCCGCATATTACTGGCGTTTCCCCCTCATCCGACCCTTCGGGCTACCTTCTCCCCGGTGGGGAGAAGAAATATGCCGCGACGCTTGCGACTTCTGCCCTCAGACAGAGGATAAAGCGCGCTTAGCCCTGGATAACATCGGCCCAGTCTGGATGGCGCAGGGTCTGGGCCTTGAAGAAGGGGCAGAGCGGAATGATCTTCCAGCCGCCCTTGCGGGCTTCATCGATGGCGTGGGCGGCAAGTGCCTGGCCGACGCCTTTGCCGCGAAGCGCATCGGGCACGCCGGTATGATCGATGATGATGAGGGAAGGGGAGGTGCGGGAATAGGTCATTTCCGCCGTATGGCCGTCGACGGTTGCGAGATATTCGCCGCGCGATCCGGTTTCGGTTGTCTTGATATCCATTATCTCTGCCTTCCCATTGCTGTTCGTATCTCCACTGTAGCGGCTTGCGCCCGAATTGAAACAGCGGGATAGCGAACGCAGCGGACACAAACCGGTGACAATCTCTCACCGTCAGCAGGCATGGTTCTGAATGAAAAATCCGAAATCAAACCGAAAGCCCCGTCGATAAACTGACGGGGCGTTTTGAAAATCCGGCGTTGGGCGCCTTTGGCGCGCCGGCGCACTTTCTCAGTGGCGGTATTGCTGAATGCGCGTGGTGCGCAGGCCGGCAAGGCCATGATCGGCAATCGAGGACTGCCAGGACAGGAATTCTTCAACGGTGAGCGTATAACGCTCGCAGGCCTCTTCGAGGCTCAACAGTCCACCGCGCACGGCGGCAACAACCTCTGCCTTTCTGCGAATGACCCAGCGCCGGGTATTGGCAGGCGGAAGATCCGCAATCGTCAGAGGGCTGCCATCGGGGCCGATGACATATTTAACTCGTGGGCGTATCATTTCGGTCATTGGACACTCTATACAAACTCAAGACCATATGACGGGAACTTTAGCCCCGTACCTTTAAAAATTGCCTAAGCAGCTCGTGACAATTTATTAAGAATTTGAACGGTTTCGCCTGATTTGTTCGAGTCGCCTTATTTTGTCGGGGAAAAATTTTTCCAAAAATCGCAATTTTTCTCTCTCATCGGTTGTCCAGATCAGATCCACGCAAGCGAAAGGCACGTTTTGCCGTTGCCCTGGGTCAATTCCACCGTTCCCTCATGATGCAGCCGCAGGCGGTCGCCGGCATCGAGGCGAAGGAAGGCGGTTGCCGACTGCGACGTGCCTGAGTCTGACACATTGCCCGCGATGCCGAAATCGGCCGCCGCGCCGTTGATCAACAGCGTCACCCGGTGGCCGGAAGACGAGACCACGGCAAGCGTCAATATGGCCAGATAGAGGCCTTTCGCTGGCACCACCAGGTCGCGCCCACCACCACTTGCCGCATCACCGAGGGCAAAGCCGCCCTCAGCGACGGAGAGCACGGAAAAACCGGCGGCAGAGCCATTGGCCGGCTTCGTCGTGCCCGCCGGCAGGCCAGCGACGGCGAGCGGGCGGTTGGGCATCGAGACGCGACCATCGCCGCTGCAGACTATGGCGGTGTGCCATGAGGTCCCGTCCGTGCTGGCCTTGATCGAAAACCCGTCATTTCCGGCCAGGCCCATTTCCGCGCGGCCGCTCCAGCCGGACTGGAACAGCAATGAGGCTGTATCGGCCCCGCCCGCCTTGTTGATCGTCATGCGGTGGCTGCCGTCATCCTGCGCGTGGGTGAATAGGCTGGCGGGGGAGGCGAGCGCCAGCCGGTTGACGGCATCGGCCTCCGTGCCGATTCCCATGCTTTCCAGCCGACCGGTGGCCGGCAGTGGCAGGTCACGCCAGCCGCCGTCGCGCAGGACGCGATATCTGCTTTCGGCCGCAAACCATGCCGTCCAGCCGGGCTGCGGTGTGATCGAGAGCCACGCGCCATCCTGCCGGAAGGCGAACCTGCCGCCCTTGCCGGCCCAATCGCCGGTAGCGTCGGCGGAGAGGAGGAAACAATCTCCCTCGGCGGCGTTTTCGGGCGGTGCGGCAACCACAGCCTTGACGACCAGCTGCACGATCGCGTCGAGCCGTTGCAGCGCCTCGTTGTGGGTGACGTGTTTCTGCGCCTGCGAGGGGAGGATATAGGGAAGCTGAAGTCTCGCCGTCTGTTCGGTCATGATGTGCCTTCCGCGCTGCGGTGTTTCGTTGCGGGGGCATTGTGAGGTGGTGGCGTGGGGTGGGGATGAGCGGGGGTCGGATTATTTTTTGGGGGCCTTGGTGTGTGTGGCTTT
>NZ_LT009718.1:2837313-2845765 GCF_900013495.1 Agrobacterium genomosp. 2 str. CFBP 5494 | reverse complement strand
GAGTCGATCTCCCCCCTTGACGGGGGAGGATGCCCGGCAGGGCAGAGGGGGGTAAAGCCGCACACACCGAAGCTCACCAATGCCGCCCGTCGCAAGAGCCGCAGCAAACGCCGAGCGCCCGTTACCCCGCGTGTTCCACCGCCATCGCCCCTTCGGCAATGAAATCCGGATTGGCCAGCGCATCCTCGCCATCGCCCTTCACCGCATAGGTTAGTGGAAGGCCCGAGCAGTCCAGCGTCCGGCCGCCGGCGGCGCGCAGCACGGCGTCGCCCGCCGCCGTGTCCCACATCATGGTGCGGCTGAAGCGCGGGTAGATATCGGCGGCACCCTCCGCCAGCATGCAGAATTTCAGCGACGAGCCGACAGAAATACAGTCCTTCAGTCCATGTTCGGCCACGAAGGCTTCCGTTCGTGCGGTGCAGTGCGAGCGGCTGATCAGCGCCACGGGGGAAGCGCCGCGCTGGCGGGCCCGGATGGGGTGGCGCGACAGGATGACGCCTTCGGCCGATATGGCGAGTTTTTCGGCGGCGTTGCCCTCGCCGGTCCACGCCTGTCCGCGACAGGGGGCGTAAACCACACCGGCCACCGGAACGCCGTTGCGGATGAGCGCGATGTTGACGGTGAAATCATCCTTGCCGGAAATGAACTCCTTGGTTCCATCCAGCGGATCGACAAGAAAGAATTCCGCTCCGGTTTCCGGCAGGATGCCACTCGACACGGCCTCTTCGGCAACCACCGGTATATCGGAAAAATGGGCGGCCAGGGCCGCAAGAATGATCGCTTCGGCACGCTGATCGGCTTCCGTCACCGGCGAGCAGTCATCCTTGTACGACACATGCGGGCCGGCACGGTGGACCGCCATGATGGCCTGCCCGGCGTCCAGCGCCGCTTTCGTCAATATGTCGATCATCTCTTTGCCAATTGAATCCCGTCTGCGGGATATCGCCGTTCCGATCTTCGCTACTCCTTTGCCCGCTGCCCGTCAAATAATGGCGTCGGACAATGCTAAAATAAGCATTCGACCATCATTTTTTCAGCACTTCCTGCCAAAATCATGGCTCTTTTGATCGGGAATGCGGCAGCTGGTGTGGAAATTCCAAATTTTGTGCAGGATCGCCCGTTTTTGACTTCACATTTTTAACGAACACGATATGCATTTTGAGGGTGGGGGTCTGCCTGCAAGGGCGCCCCTATAATTAACATAACGAGGCGTGGCCCATTTGAGGTCGTGCCCGGGGGAAAGACATGGAGTATTTTATCCAGCAGCTCATAAACGGGCTGACTCTTGGATCGATCTACGGCCTCATCGCTATCGGCTATACGATGGTTTACGGCATCATCGGCATGATCAACTTCGCCCATGGCGATATTTTCATGCTCGGCGGCTTCGCCGCGCTGATCGTTTTCCTGATCGTGACATCCTTTGTCGCCGGCATTCCGGTGGCGCTTCTTCTGCTTCTGATGATGGTCGTCGCCATGCTGATGACCGGCCTGTGGAACTGGGTGATCGAACGCGTCGCCTACCGCCCGCTCAGAGGCTCCTTCCGTCTTGCGCCGCTGATCACTGCCATCGGCATGTCGATCGCGCTGTCCAACTTCATTCAGGTCACGCAGGGTCCACGCAACAAGCCGATTCCGTCGCTGGTGACCGAAAGCTATCATTTCGGCGCCATCACCGTGTCGCTGAAGCAGCTGATCATCATGGTCGTCACCTCGGTGCTGCTCTTCGCCTTCTGGTATATCGTCAACAAGACGCCTCTCGGCCGGGCGCAGCGCGCCACCGAACAGGATCGCAAGATGGCGGCGCTGCTCGGCGTTGATGTCGACAAGACCATCTCCATCACCTTCATCATGGGTGCAGCACTCGCCGCGGTCGCCGGCACCATGTATCTGATGTATTATGGTGTTGCCTCTTTCAGCGACGGCTTCATTCCCGGCGTCAAGGCATTTACGGCAGCCGTTCTGGGCGGCATCGGCTCGCTGCCGGGCGCTGTTCTCGGCGGCCTCCTGATCGGCCTGATCGAATCGCTGTGGTCGGCCTATTTCTCCATCGCCTACAAGGATGTCGCGGCTTTCGGCATCCTGGCTTTCGTGCTGATCTTCAAGCCGACCGGCATCCTCGGTCGCCCGGAAGTCGAGAAGGTGTGATCCCATGGCCAATATCGCTTCCGAAAACACCTCTTCCGGCCCCAGCTTGATGGCGACAGCCGTGAAGGAGGGCCTGATTGCGGGCGTCATCTCGTTCGGCATGTTCATTCTTTATGTCGGCATCGTCACCTATCAGGACATCAACAACCAGCTGATCTGGGGCACGCGCTGGGGCCTTCTGGCGATCTTCGTCGCCGTTGCCGCCATCGGCCGCTTCCTTATGGTCGGCTTTATCAAGCCGTCGCTGGATCGTCGCAAGCTGGCCAAGGCCAAGAGCGGCGTTTTGGAGATTTCCGAGGAAAAGGGCTTTTTCCACAAGCACTTTCTGAAGCTGGCGCTGGTTCTGCTGCTGCTTTATCCCGTTATCGCGGTGCAGCTCTTCGGTTTCCAGGGCTCGCTGAAATTCGTCGACAATTTCGGCATCCAGATCCTGATCTATGTGATGCTGGCCTGGGGTCTGAACATCGTCGTCGGCCTTGCCGGCCTGCTCGATCTCGGTTACGTCGCCTTTTATGCGGTGGGCGCCTATTCTTATGCGCTGCTCTCCAGCCAGTTCGGCCTGTCGTTTTGGGTGCTGCTGCCCGTTGCCGGCATTCTGGCAGGCTTCTGGGGCATCATCCTCGGCTTTCCGGTGCTGCGCCTGCGCGGCGACTATCTGGCAATCGTCACGCTCGCCTTCGGTGAAATCATCCGTCTCGTGCTGCTCAACTGGACGGATGTGACCAAGGGCACTTTCGGTATTTCCGGCATCGCCAAGGCGTCGATCTTCGGCATCTGGTCGTTCGATGTCGGCGCGCCGAACAATTTCGCCAAGGCGTTCGGCCTGTCGATGTCCTCGGCCTATTACAAGATCTTCCTGTTCTACGTGATCCTGCTGCTGTGCATGCTGACGGCCTATGTCACCATCCGCCTGCGCCGCATGCCCATCGGCCGGGCGTGGGAAGCGCTGCGTGAGGACGAGATCGCCTGCCGTTCGCTCGGCATCGATACGGTCATCACCAAGCTCACCGCTTTTGCAACGGGCGCAATGTTCGGCGGTTTTGCAGGTTCCTTCTTCGCCGCCCGTCAGGGGTTCGTTTCGCCGGAAAGCTTCGTGTTCCTCGAATCCGCCGTCATTCTCGCCATCGTCGTTCTCGGTGGCATGGGCTCGCTGACCGGCATTGCCATTGCGGCGCTCGTCATGGTCGGCGGCACCGAGCTTCTGCGCGAAATGGAGTTCCTGAAGCATGTCTTCGGGCCCGATTTCACGCCGGAACTGTATCGTATGCTGCTGTTCGGGCTTGCCATGGTCATCGTCATGCTGTTCAAGCCGCGCGGTTTCGTCGGCTCGCGTGAACCCACGGCTTTCCTTAAAGAACGCAAGGCCGTCTCCGGCAGCTTTACCAAGGAAGGTCACGGTTGATGGCTTCCGGAACAACAACAATGACACCCAATACCACTGGCGACACGATCCTCAAGGTCGAACATCTCTCGATGCGCTTTGGCGGCCTTATGGCCATCAACGACTTCTCCTTCGAGGCGAAGCGCGGCGAGATCACCGCGTTGATCGGCCCGAACGGTGCGGGCAAGACCACGGTCTTCAACTGCATCACCGGCTTCTACAAGCCCACCATGGGCATGATCACCATGCGCCAGCAGGATGGCGAGACGCATCTACTCGAGCGCCTGCCGGATTTCGAAATCACCAAGAAGGCAAAGGTGGCGCGCACCTTCCAGAACATCCGCCTGTTTTCGGGCCTGACCGTTCTGGAAAACCTGCTGGTGGCGCAGCACAATGCGCTGATGAAGGCCTCGGGTTACACGATCCTCGGCCTTCTCGGCCTGCCCGCATACCGGCGGGCGGTCGATGCCTCTATCGAAAAAGCCAAATACTGGCTGGAAAAGGCCGATCTGATCGATCGCGCCGACGATCCGGCGGGCGATCTGCCCTATGGCGCGCAGCGCCGCCTGGAAATCGCCCGCGCCATGTGCACGGGGCCGGAGCTGCTTTGCCTCGATGAGCCGGCCGCCGGTCTCAATCCGAAGGAATCCCTGGCGCTCAACACGCTGCTGCGCGGCATCCGCGACGAGGGTACGTCGCTGCTCCTCATCGAGCACGACATGTCCGTGGTGATGCAGATTTCCGACCACGTGGTGGTTCTGGAATACGGTCAGAAGATTTCCGACGGCACGCCGGACCATGTGAAGAACGACCCGAAGGTCATCGCCGCCTATCTGGGTGTCGAGGATGATGAAGTGGAAGACGTGATTGCGGAAGAACTCGACGGAGGAGCGGCCTGATGTCCGGTGAACCGCTTCTGAAAGTCCAGGGTGTCGAAACCTATTATGGCAATATCCGGGCTCTGGCCGGTGTCGATGTCGAAGTCAAGAGGGGCGAAATCGTCAGCCTGATCGGCGCCAATGGCGCTGGCAAGTCGACGCTGATGATGACCATCTGCGGCAGCCCGCAGGCGCGCGCCGGCCAGGTGATTTTCGATGGCGAGGACATTACCCAGCTGCCGACCCATCTGATCGCCCGCAAGCGCATCGCCCAATCACCCGAAGGCCGCCGGATTTTCCCGCGCATGACAGTGCTGGAAAACCTGCAGATGGGTGCCAATCTCGATAACCTGAAATATTTCAAGGAAGACGTCGAGAAGATCTTCGTGATGTTTCCGCGCCTGAAGGAGCGTCAGAGCCAGCGCGGCGGCACGCTTTCCGGCGGCGAGCAGCAGATGCTCTCCATCGGCCGCGCGCTGATGGCACGTCCGAAGCTCCTGCTGCTGGACGAGCCTTCGCTGGGTCTCGCTCCGCTGATCGTCAAGGGCATTTTCGAGGCGATCAAGAAACTCAATCAGGAAGAGGGTCTGACCGTCTTCCTCGTGGAGCAGAACGCCTTCGCCGCGCTCAAGCTTTCCGACCGCGCTTATGTGATGGTCAACGGCAAGGTGACGATGAGCGGTTCGGGCAAGGAACTGCTCGCCGATCCGCAGGTACGCGCCGCCTATCTCGAAGGCGGACGGCACTGAAAGATTTTACTTGCGCCGGAAATTTTGCGGCGCAAGACTGCAAACGGCGGTCCGTCGTCCTTTCGGCCAAACCTTAAGGATCCATGGCGGGGCGTAAACAATAAAATGCCCGGCGGCAAACGACGGGACGACAGACAAGGCAGGGCCTGGGTATTCAGCCCGGCACTGATGGGGAAAGAGATGCAGGGCCTTTTTTTCGAGACGGATAACGGCGTGCGGTATGTTCTGCGCGCGTTGGTTGTTCTTCTGGGTTTCTGGACGGCTTGGCGCACCGGCAAATCCGTTGCCGACGGCTGGGGTGGTTATACGCGGGTGGTGATCTACACGCTCGCGCTGGGCGTGGTGATGCGGTTTTTGCATCACGCGCTGTTCGATGGGCCGTTCATCAACGGCTTCTACTACGTGTTTGACGTCGTTCTTCTTCTGGTTTTTTCCAGCATCGGTTTCCGCATGCGCCGGACGAGCCAGATGGTCAATAATTACTATTGGCTCTACGACCGCACGTCGGCATTTTCCTATAAAAAGAAAAATTGACAGCCGGTATTTTCCGGGGTCACTAATACTCGGCAGAGTGGAACGTTTCCTGTTCGGTTAAGGTGGGTACTGAACAGGTCCTCGCAAACAACCCATCCAAAGGAACTGGGAGTAAAGTAATGAAGAAGTCTCTTCTTTCCGCTGTCGCGCTGACCGCCATGGTCGCGTTTGGCGGTTCGGCCTGGGCCGATGTCGTGATCGCCGTCGGCGCACCGCTGACCGGCCCGAACGCTGCTTTCGGCGCTCAGATCCAGAAGGGTGCCGAACAGGCTGCGAAAGACATCAATGCCGCCGGCGGCATTAATGGCGAGCAGATCAAGATCGTGCTGGGCGACGACGTATCCGACCCCAAGCAGGGTATTTCGGTCGCCAATAAATTCGTCGCTGACGGCGTGAAATTCGTTGTCGGTCACTTCAACTCCGGCGTTTCCATTCCGGCGTCCGAAGTTTACGCCGAAAACGGCATTCTCGAAATCACGCCTGCCGCGACCAACCCCGTGTTCACCGAGCGCGGTCTGTGGAACACGTTCCGCACCTGCGGCCGTGACGACCAGCAGGGCGGCATCGCCGGCAAGTATCTTGCCGATCATTTCAAGGACGCCAAGATCGCCATCATTCACGACAAGACGCCTTACGGTCAGGGCCTTGCCGATGAAACCAAGAAGGCAGCCAATGCCGCCGGCGTGAAGGAAGCCATGTACGAAGGCGTGAATGTCGGCGACAAGGACTTCTCGGCGCTGATCTCCAAGATGAAGGAAGCCGGCGTTTCCATCATCTACTGGGGCGGCCTGCACACCGAAGCCGGCCTCATCATCCGCCAGGCGGCTGACCAAGGCCTGAAGGCCAAGCTCGTCTCGGGCGACGGTATCGTATCGAACGAACTGGCTTCCATCGCCGGCGACGCCGTCGAAGGCACGCTCAACACCTTCGGTCCTGATCCGACACTGCGCCCGGAAAACAAGGAACTGGTAGAGAAGTTCAAGGCCGCCGGTTTCAACCCGGAAGCCTATACGCTCTACTCCTATGCAGCCCTGCAGGCGATTGCCGGCGCTGCCAAGGCAGCCGGTTCCGTGGAGCCTGAAAAGGTTGCCGAAGCGCTGAAGAAGGGTAGCTTCCCGACGGCGCTCGGCGATATCTCCTTCGACGAGAAGGGTGACCCGAAGCTTCCTGGCTATGTCATGTACGAGTGGAAGAAGGGTCCGGACGGCAAGTTCACCTACATCCAGCAGGGCAGCTAAGCCTTTTGCGACACCCTATCGAAGCCCGGCAGTAATGCCGGGCTTTTCTTTTGCGCGACAGGCGCCACACTGGAGACAATAAGGCGAGAGACAAAACCTCCCTAAAACTGCAATGAGGGGTGGCAATGGCGATGAAACGGATGGTGTCTCTAATCCTTGGTCTTGCCATGCTGGCGGTGGTGCTCGGTGGCGTTCATCTCTTCAGCAAATCCCGGACGACGCAATTGTTCGGGGAGATCATTCCGAGGGTCGAGACGCCGAAGTCGGTGGTGGCCCTGACGTTTGACGACGGGCCCTCGGTGCGTTTCACGCCTGAGGTCCTGGCGATCCTGAGGGAACGCGGGATCAAAGCGACCTTTTTCCTGACGGGCAAGGAAACTGAAGAAAACCTGCCGCAGGCCCGCATGATCGTCAGCGATGGCCATCAGGTTGGAAACCACAGCTATACGCATTCCAACATGGCCTTGATGGGGTCCGCGCGGATCAGGGACGAGATCGAGCGCACCGATGCGGCCATTCGGACTGCGGGTCATAAAGGTGAGATCATGTTCCGCCCGCCCTATGGCAAGAAGCTGCTCGGCTTGCCATGGTATCTATACCGGCATGACCGGAAAACAATCATGTGGGATGTTGAGCCGGAATCCTATCCAGATATCGCCGAGGATGCAGCGGCTCTTGCGAAGCACGTTATCGAGCACACGAAAAACGGCTCGATCATCATCATGCATGTCATGTATCGCAGCCGCGAGGCTTCACGGCAGGCCTTGCCGCTGATCATCGATGGACTGCGTCAGCGCGGGTTCGAGTTTGTGACCGTGTCGCAGCTGCTGGAAAATCGCTGAGACAGCTGCGCTCCGTCCAGCCGCTCCAAAATGAAGTCAACACGGTCTTCGACGCCTGATTTCGGAAGGACGACGGTTTCATAGCCGAGAGCTTGATAATCCCTGACGAGGCGGTCGTATTCTGCCACGGCCGCGGCAAAATCATGCCGCCGCTCCGTGTCTGCCCGATAGATTTCCGGCCAGGGCGGGGTAAGGAAGACCAGCCTGTTATAGCGATGTTCGCGTTGCAGCGTTTCGATGACGGGGTCACCGCTGACCTCGCGTAGAGCCGAGGCGGCGTCGATCAGGCCGCGATCGAAGAAGACGGTGCCGTGCTCTGGCGCATGCTGACGGTCTTCGAGCGCCACAGCGATGGCGCGGCGCGCAAAGGCTTCGAGGTCTATCCACGGCAGAGCGTTGCCGCCATCGCGGGTTTCTTCGATGACGATGCGGCGGCCGGGTTCCTCCACGGTGGCGAAACCGCGCCGGGCGAGCTCGGCGAGAAGCGTGGATTTTCCGCCGCCGGAGCAACCGGAGAGGATGATGAAACGGTTCATGGGTGTGCGTTCCTGTATTGGGGTTCAGGGCAGGGGGTGGTGATTTTTTGGGAGGTGGTTGCCGCCTATTTCTTCTCCCCCGCCGGGGAGAAGGTGGCCCGAAGGGCCGGATGAGGGGGCTAGCTCCCCGAATATCTTTGCCCTCG
>NZ_LT009718.1:2762631-2837070 GCF_900013495.1 Agrobacterium genomosp. 2 str. CFBP 5494 | reverse complement strand
TTTGCCCTCGCCCCCTCATCCCGCTGCCGCGGACTTCTCCCCGGCGGGGAGAAGAAACAAGAGGAGGGCGCTCGGCTAATCAGCGAGGGCTCGTCGCTCGGGCCTAAACATATATTAGCTTACCACATCACGCGCCGCTATTCACCCCTGATGCAGAATATGCGCCGCCTTGACCGCGGCAGAGGCGCGGTTCTCCACGCCGAGCTTCACATAGATCTGTTCGAGATGCTTGTTCACCGTCCGGGCCGACAGGCCGAGAATATCGCCGATATCGCGGTTGGACTTGCCCTTGGCGATCCACAAAAGCACTTCCGACTCCCGTGTCGTCAGCGCGAAATGCTCTTTCAGAAGGTGGTCATCCGACTTTTCGTTGGCGGCGGTCAGGCGAAACAGATGCTCATCCGGGCCCATCGCGCCGAGGAAGGAGAGCTGCAAGGCCGGGCGTCCGGCCTGGGTGATCGTCAGCGGTGCATCGCGACCGGTTTCCGACGCCGCCCTTTCGCCAAGCCAGCGGCCGATATGGCTGACGACGATTTCCATGCCATCATCCCGGCCGGTCGCAGCGTTGACAAGCCGCGTTGCCTGGGGTGTTGACCAGTGGATGGCTCCATTGGCGCGCACGGCAAGCAGGTGTCGGCCGGCGGCGTCAAGCGCCACGCGCGCGCTTTGCGCGGAACGGGCATTGGAAAGATGCACGCGGATGCGGGCGCGCAGCTCATCGATATTGATCGGCTTGGTCAGATAATCGACGCCGCCGGAGTCCAGCGCCCGCACCACGTGTTCGGTCTCGGTCAGTCCCGTCATGAAAATGACGGGCACCTGCGCTACCGCCGCATTGGCCTTCAGGCGGCGACAGGTCTCGAAACCGTCCATGGTGGGCATGACGGCGTCGAGCAGGATGATATCGGGCGTAATGCGTTCTGCAATGTTGAGCGCGGCCTGTCCCGATGTGGCGATGAGGGCGGAAAAGCCGGACTGTTCCAGCGCATCGGTGAGGAAACCGAGCGCTTCCGGGCTGTCATCCACCAGCAATACGATGTCTCTCGGGGCCGCCGCCTGAGCGTTCATGCCTTGAGGTCTCCCCTGTCACTGTCTTCGAACCGCTTGAGAAAATGCGCGTAACCGGCCAGATCGAAAGCCTGCACATAGGCGCCGAGCTCCTGCGTGAAGGGCAGGTTTTCCGTGTTGCGGGCAAGATCGGCGAGTTTCGCTTCGATGCCGCGTATGTAGCCTATTTCGCCCAGCCGCTGCAAATCCTGGATGTGAATGGCGCCCGGATGGACGATCTCGGCAGGCGGCTGCGGCTCCGGCGCGGGGGGCAGATCGGTATCGTAAATCCATTTCAGCCCGAGATGCACGGCGAGCCTGTCGCAGAGGTGGCGGATATCGACCGGCTTGGCGATGGCGTCGTTGTGATTGTCATCGCCGGCGCCCGCGACAGTGCCGTCGCCAATATTGGCCGAGAGCATGATGAGCGGGGCCGTCTGACCCGCCTCGCGCAGTTTCGTCACCAGCTGCCAGCCGGTCATGCCGGGCATGGAAATATCGATGAGGAAAAGATCGGGCTTCACCCCTTCGATGAGGGTGAGGCATTCGGGGCCGGATTGCGCCGTCAGCACGACGAAATCGAGCGGCGAAAGCACCTGCCGCATCAGCTCGCGATGATCCTCGTTGTCATCGACCACGACGATGGTGCGGCGTGGACCGGAATAGGAGCGGATGGTCTTTTCCGGCGCTGGCGCCGTGTTTGGCCGGTGGACGGCGGATAGCATGAGGCGCACGCGGAAGGTTGAGCCTTTGTCCTTTTCGCTGGAGACGGAAATTTCGCCGCCGAGCGTATTGGTCAGAAGCCTTGTAATCGTCAGACCGAGGCCAAGCCCTGGCATCGGCCGCACGCTTTCGGCCTCGCCACGCTGGAAGGGTTCGTAGATGCGGGCGAGGTCCTTTTCCGCAATGCCGCGGCCGGTATCGGACACGGTGAAGCTCGCCACCTGGCTGCGATAACCGACATCGAAGGTGACGGCGCCATGATCGGTGAACTTGATGGCGTTGGAAAGCAGGTTGACGAGGATCTGGCGCAGCCGCTTTTCATCGGTTCGCACATATTGCGGCAGAGCGGGCGAGCGGTCGTGGCGGAATTCCAGCCCCTTGGCCTGCGCCTGCGGGCGGAACATATCGACGATCTGATCGAGGAAATCCTGAATGTTGATCTCGTTGGAATAGACCTGCAGGCGGCCCGCCTCGATCTTGGAAATATCGAGAAGCCCATCGATCAGACCCGAGAGGTGGTCTGCCGAGCGGCGGATGACCTTGATCGCCGATTGCCGGGGAGGGGGAATGGTCTCGTCGCGCTCAAGGATCTGGGCATAGCCGAGAACGGCATTCAGCGGTGTGCGCAATTCGTGACTGAGGCCCACGACATAACGGCTCTTGGCGCGGTTGGCGGCCTCAGCCGTTTCCTTGGCGTCCTGGAGGGCCGCATCTGTCTTCTTGTGGGCGGCGATTTCCTTCAAGAGCAGCGTGTTCTGGCGGGAGGATTCCTCTTCCGCCACCACCCGGCTGTCATGGGCAAGGACGAGGAACCAGCAGACGATGCCGGCAATGACGGCGAAGACGAAAAACACGATGAGGATGGTGCGGTTCACCACATCTGCCGTTTCCGGCGAGGCCGTGCCGACCTGATGCGCGATCATGGCCAGAATGCCACCGATTGTGGTGACGGCAATCGCCGCCGCCATGCCGTAACGCCCAAGCCGGGTGGCGAGTTTTGCCACCAGCTGTCTCGGCAGGAAGGTCTTGGCGACGGTGGCGACCTGATAGTTGAGCTTTGCCTTCGGCTTGCACATGTCGTGGCAGCGGCTGTCCAGCGAGCAGCAGAGCGAACAGATCGGCGCGGCATAGGCCGGGCACCAGGCCATGTCCTCAGGCTCGAAAGGATGCTCGCAGATGGAGCAGGTGATGCTGCTTTCTTCGCGCCATTGCTGGCGCGGCTTGCGGGCAAGGTAGAATTTGCCCTTGGTCCCCCAGGCAATCAGCGGCGAGGCGATGAAGGCGACGATGAGTGTGAGATAGGGCGCGAGCGAGGCGGCGAGCGGGCCGAAGGTGCCGAAATGCGCCATCAGCGCAATGGTGGCGGAAAGCGCCATGGAGCCGACGCCAACGGGATTGATGTCGTAGAGATGGGCGCGCTTGAACTCTATGCCCGGCGGGGCAAGGCCAAGCGGCTTGTTGATGAAGAGATCGGCCGAGATGGTGCAGAGCCACGCCATGGCGATGATCGAGAAGATGCCGAGCGTTTCCTCGAGCAGCCGGTAGATGCCGAGTTCCATCAAGAGCAGCGCGATGGCCACATTGAACACCAGCCAGACGACGCGGCCGGGGTGGCTGTGGGTGAGGCGGGAGAAAAAATTCGACCAAGCGAGCGACCCCGCATAGGCGTTCATGACGTTGATCTTCAGCTGCGAGACGACCACGAAGGCGACCATCAGCAGCATTGCCGCCGTCTGGTTTGGGATCATGTAACCGAAGGCGGTGAGATACATTTGCGCCGGATCGGCGGCGCGATCCACCGAGACGCCGGAGCTGAAGGTCAGCACGACAAGGAATGAACCGGCCAAGAGCTTCGGCACACCCACAACGACCCAACCGGCACCAGCGAGAAAGACGGCTATGCGGTGGCGAAGCCTACTCTGGCCTTCGGCCGGCAGGAAGCGCAGGAAATCGACCTGTTCGCCGATTTGCGACATCAAAGCCAGAATGACGGCGGAGGCTGCGCCGAATTCCACGAGATTGAAATCCGCGACGGTGCCGGGCGGGCCGGACGCATGGTGAATGCCGGCAAAGGCGCGCCAGAGATCGTATTTTTCCCAGTCCATCAAGGCGATGAAGATGAAGGGCAGGATGTTGAGGACGATCCAGAAGGGCTGGGTGATGATCTGGAAACGGCTGATAAGCCGCACGCCATGGGTGACGAGCGGAATGACCATGACGGCGGAGATGATGTAGCCGATCCACAAGGGAATGCCGAGCGCCAGTTCCAGCGCGCCGGACATGATCGACGCCTCGATGGCGAAGAGCATGAAGGTGAAGGCGGCGTAAATCAGCGAGGTGATGGTGGAGCCGATGTAACCGAAGCTTGCGCCGCGTGTCAGCAGATCGATATCGACGCCGTGGCGGATGGCATAACGGCTGATCGGCAGGCCGACGGCCAGCATGGCGACGGCGGCGACCAGGATGGCGTAAAAAGCGTTGGTGGTGCCGTAGGAGAGCGTGATGGCCCCGCCGATGGCCTCAAGGGCGAGGAACGATATCGCGCCGATGGCGGTGTGGGAAATGCGGTTGGAGGAAAATTGCCGGGCGCTCTTGGCGGTGAAACGCAGCGCATAATCTTCCAGCGTCTGGTTGGCGACCCAGCGGTTATATTCGCGCCTGACGGGGATGATGCGTTGCCGTGCCGCCATGCCTATTGAGCGCCTTTCCGCCCGCGGCCTTTCACAGGCGCACCGACATGCCGCCATCCACCGTCAGCACATGGCCGTTGACGAAGGAGGCCGCGTCGCTGGCCAGAAACAGGGCCGCACCGGCAATCTCGTCCGGTCTGCCCCAGCGCTCCAGCGGTACACGAAGCTTGGCAAAGGCCACCATCTCAGGATTTTCGGCAAGGGCGGCGTTGGTTTCGGTGGCGAACATGCCCGGCGCAATGGCGTTGCTGGTGATGCCGCGCGCGCCATATTCCACGGCAATCGCCCGCATCAGGCCCGTCAGCCCCTGTTTGGCGACGGGATAGATCGCATCGCCCGGCCGCACGATGTGGCCAAGAATGGAGGTGATGGTGATGATGCGGCCATAGGTCTTTGCCGCCATGGCTTCCGCCGCATCGCGCGACAGGGAAATGGAGGAGGTGAGGTCTGTGCGGATCAATTCCAGCACGTCCTCGTCGCTGAACTCGGACAGCGGGCGGCGGTCGCGCGCGCCGACATTGTTGACGAGAATATCGAGGTGGCCGAGTTCGCTCATGATGCGGTGGACAAGCGCTGCGCCTGCTCTGGTATCGGCAATATCGAAGGCGGCATAATCGGCCTTTCCGCCCGCTTCGCGCAACGTGTCGACCGCCTGTTGCAACGTCTCGGCATTGCGGCCGGTCAGCCAGACATGGGCGCCCGCTTCGGCAAAGGCTTTGGCGATTTCAAAACCGAGGCCGCGGCCGCTGCCGGTGATGATGGCGGTGCGGTTCTTGAGGGAAAATTTGTCGAGAATGCCCATCGTTCACCTTTCTGCTCGAAAGCACATGGCCTGCTTTGAGGCACCGGGGCGAACCCTGTCCGGGTCAAGGAAGCGGCGATGCCATCGCTCAAAACCACGCAGATGCCTGCGCCGGGATGACTATGCCGCATATGGCGACGGGCGAAAGGTCACCTGTCCGCCTGGCCGTTCGGTGGACAGAAAAATGGCGTCGCCCGGTTCGGGCGACGCCATCAGTTCGATATCAGGCAGCAGCCGACTTTGCGAGCGGCACTTCCGCGATCGTCTTCAGAACGACGGAAGCGATCTGGTAGGGGCAGCCCTGCGAGTTCGGACGACGGTCTTCGAGGTAACCCTTGTAACCGTTGTTGACGAAGGAATGCGGAACGCGGATCGACGCGCCACGGTCTGCCACGCCGTAGGAGAACTTGTTCCACGGAGCGGTTTCGTGCTTGCCGGTCAGGCGAAGGTGGTTGTCCGGACCGTAAACGTCGATGTGCTCTTTCCAGTTCTTGGCAAAAGCGGCCATGAGGGCTTCGAAATATTCCTTGCCGCCAACTTCACGCATGTACTTGGTGGAGAAGTTGCAGTGCATGCCCGAACCGTTCCAGTCGGTGTCGCCGAGCGGCTTGCAATGGAATTCGACGTCGATGCCGTACTGTTCGCAAAGACGCAGCAGCAGGTAACGAGCGATCCAGATCTGGTCGGCGGCGCGCTTGGAGCCCTTGCCGAAAATCTGGAATTCCCACTGGCCCTTGGCCACTTCGGCGTTGATGCCTTCGTGGTTGATGCCGGCTTCGAGGCAGAGATCAAGGTGCTCTTCAACGATTTCGCGGGCAACCGAACCGACGTTCTTGAAGCCGACGCCCGTGTAGTAAGGACCCTGCGGAGCGGGGTAGCCCTGTTCCGGGAAGCCGAGCGGGCGGCCGTCCTGGTAGAAGAAGTATTCCTGCTCGAAGCCGAACCATGCATCTTCGTCGTCGAGGATGGTTGCGCGGCTGTTCGACGGATGCGGGGTGACGCCATCGGGCATCATGACTTCGCACATGACGAGCGCACCGTTGGAGCGGGCCGGATCCGGGTAGATCGCGACGGGCTTCAGCACGCAATCGGAGGAGTGGCCTTCGGCCTGCTGCGTGGAGGAGCCATCAAAGCCCCAAAGCGGCAGCTGCTCGAGTGTCGGAAATTCATCGAATTCCTTGATCTGGGTCTTGCCGCGCAGGTTGGGGACCGGCTTGTATCCGTCCAGCCAGATGTACTCGAGTTTGAACTTAGTCATTACGAACCTCTCATAGGTAACAATGCGAAGCCTTGAGGCCTCCCGCGGCTTTCACCACCGGAAGCGCATTCGCGTTCAAGGGCTGACCCCTTAGATGCATGCCGCGTGCCAGATTCGCGATATCCCGCGATTTTTTCGAAAAATCTTTCAGGGGCCGTTGGCGCAGGGCCTCTGGATTTCCTGCAAAGGGGCTTCTGTTGCGACGCAGCAGGGTAAATCACCCCTCAAGTTTCATCATTGAATCCTGATAGATAGCTGGCGCCCGGCAGTCCCATGCGATGCTGCGATGCGGGAAATTCAATTGCGCGCGAGGGATTGGCATTTGCCCTAAAAACCAGCGCTTTCGGAATGGTTTTTCTTGTCGAAACCACTGTCTATGCCTATATTTTCCGCAACGTGATTTTTTTTTAATCAAAGGGAGCGAATCCGGCTTTCACGGGTTTGATTCCATGACCAAGTGCTTCGATGCAAACAGAGTGAGATGACCGAAATGGCGACTGGCTTTCATCGTGAGACGGCAACGATCTACCAATTCCCTGTTGGCGGGCGCGCTGGCGTCTCCAAGTTCCGCACTAATGGCTTGAGCGACCTCGAACGCGAGGCGAGAGAGCCGCATGTGGATTTCGGCTCCTGGTATCATGACGAGGCGATCCGGGACGAAGAGAGCGACCGCAAGCCGCATTCTTGATGTGAAACGTTGCCGCGCCTTTCTTCTCCCCGGCGGGGAGAAGAAACAAGCCGAGACCTCTCGGTCTACATAGGCCGCTCTGTCCGGTAGTTCCGTCTCCTGCACCTTTCGCCACCCCGCCTACGTCAATTGACGTATACGGTTTCGCGCTTACGAGATCGATAGTCCCTCCAGCAGCGGCCGAAGATGCCGCTGAGCCTCCACGAGAGGCCAACAAGGAGAGGGGTCCTTCCGATGATGTTCCGCAAGACGCTCAGTGCCGCGCTGCTTGGCGCAATTCTGTCCACCACCGCCTTCCACGGCGCCTTTGCTGCCGATGACACGATCAAGGTCGGTGTGCTGCATTCTCTTTCCGGTACGATGGCCATTTCAGAAACCACGCTGAAAGACGCCATGCTGATGCTCATCGATGAGCAGAACAAGAAGGGCGGCGTGCTCGGCAAGAAGCTCGAAGCCGTCGTGGTCGATCCGGCCTCCGACTGGCCGCTTTTCGCCGAAAAGGCCCGCCAGCTGATTTCGCAGGACAAGGTCGCTGCCGTTTTCGGCTGCTGGACGTCCTCCTCGCGCAAATCCGTTCTGCCTGTTTTCGAAGAGCTGAACTCGATCCTGTTCTACCCGGTTCAGTATGAGGGTGAAGAATCCTCGCGCAACATCTTCTACACGGGTGCCGCCCCCAACCAGCAGGCCATTCCGGCAGTCGATTACCTCGCCAATACCGAAGGCGTCGAGCGCTGGGTTCTGGCCGGCACGGACTATGTCTATCCGCAGACCACCAACAAGATCCTGAAGGCCTACCTGATGTCGAAGGGCGTCAAGGAAGAGGACATCATGATCAACTACACGCCGTTCGGTCATTCCGACTGGCAGACGATCGTGTCCGATATCAAGAAATTCGGCTCGGCCGGCAAGAAGACCGCCGTTGTCTCCACCATCAATGGTGACGCCAACGTGCCCTTCTACAAGGAACTGGCCAACCAGGGCATCAAGGCCGAAGACATTCCGGTCGTCGCCTTCTCCGTGGGCGAAGAAGAGCTTGCCGGTCTCGATACTGCGCCGCTGGTCGGTCACCTTGCCGCCTGGAACTACTTCCAGTCCGTTGATGCGCCAGTCAATGCCGAGTTCATCAAGACCTGGCATGCCTTCACCAAGAACGACAAGCGCGTGACCAACGACCCGATGGAAGCCGCCTATATCGGTTTCAATGCCTGGGTTAAGGCCGTGGAATCCGCCGGCACGACCGATACGGACAAGGTTCTCGACTCGATCATCGGCGTTTCCGTGCCGAACCTCTCTGGCGGTTACTCCACCGTCATGCCGAACCACCACATCACCAAGCCGGTGCTGATCGGTGAAATCCAGGCCGACGGCCAGTTTGAGATCGTGCAGCAGACACCACAGGTGGTGGGTGACGAATGGTCGGATTATCTGCCGGACTCGAAGGATCTGATCTCGGATTGGAGGAAGCCGATGTCCTGCGGCAACTTCAACGTGGCCACGGGCAAGTGCGGCGGTAAGGGTAGCTGATTAGTGGGGGCGCTGTGATGGGCCGCTCCCTTAGTGGGGGCGGTTTTATCATCGGAAACTGAACAAGCATGCCCCCCTCTGCCCTGCCGGGCATCTCCCCCACAGGTGGGGAGATCGGCAAGCGGCGAGGCCCCGCATTTCTCCTCCGTTGAGATGGAGCGATGCGAGCGCATCTTGCCGATCTCCCTCCTTGTGGGGGAGATGCCCGGCAGGGCAGAGGGGGGTAAGCCGCATACTCCTCGCCAAAAATACACCGCCGCTCCAAGGAACCCGACATGACGATCCGATCTTTTCTCGGAGCCATTCTCCTCTGGCTCACCATGGGGATCGCCGCCCAGTCCCTCGCGCAGAGCGACCCAAAGGCGCTGATCGACCAGCTCGGCACGGCTGATTTCAAGCAGGCCGAAGTGCTGATCGGGCAGATTGCCGCCACCGGAGATGCGCGCGTGGTGCCGGCGCTGGAGGCTTTTGCGGCGGGTGATCTCTACGTGCGCAAGTCAGACAATCTCGTCTTCATGACCAAGTCTGCAGGTTCCGATTTCACGCTGATCGACCCGCTGACGGGTGAAAGCGCCGGCTCGGCGCCGAAGGCGACCGTTACCAAGATCAGGGTCAACAATAATCTTCGCCGCGTCATCCGCGCCGCGATGGGCGGGCTGACGTTGCTCAGCCCGGAAAAATCCGTGCGGCTTGCAGCGGCTGACGCCGTCCTGAAAGCGCCAAGCGCCGAAAATCTCGAATTGCTGGAAGCGGCCATCGCCAAGGAAACCGATAATGAGGTGCGGACCCGGATGGAGGAGGCGCGGGCTGTCTCGCTGCTCTCCTCCGACCGCCCCCTTGAGGTGAAGAAAGAAGCGATCGCCACCATCAAGGCGCTTGGCGGGCGCGATGCGATCAGCATTCTGATGGCGGCGACGCCATCGGTCGATCCGAGCCTGAAACCGGATGTGGACGAGGCGATTTCCAGCATCGAGAGTTCCCTTGCCTTCTGGGATTACGCGCAGAATGTCTGGTACGGCCTGTCACTTGGTTCGGTGCTGCTGCTCGCCGCCATCGGCCTTGCCATCACCTTCGGCGTCATGGGCATCATCAACATGGCGCATGGTGAAATGGTGATGATCGGCGCCTACTCCACCTTCATGGTGCAGGAGTTGATCCGCAGCCATTTCCCCGGCCTGTTCGACTGGTCGCTGGCGATTGCCCTGCCGGCCGCCTTTCTGGTCACGGCCTGCGTCGGCCTCGTCATGGAACGCGGTGTCATCCGCTATCTCTATGGACGACCTCTGGAAACGTTGCTCGCCACCTGGGGCATCTCGCTGATCCTGCAACAGGGCGTGCGCTCCATCTTCGGCCCCACCAATCGGGAGGTCGGCAGCCCGAGCTGGATGTCCGGCTCCTTCAGCGTCGGTTATCTCAATTTCACCTGGAACCGGGTGTGGATCGTCTGTTTCTCGCTCTCCGTCTTCTTCGCGTTGCTGGTTCTCCTGAAGCGCTCCGCCTTCGGCCTGCAGATGCGCGCCGTGACCCAGAACCGCCGCATGGCGTCTTCCATGGGCATTCGCACGCCTTGGGTGGATGCCTTCACCTTCGCGCTCGGTTCCGGTGTCGCCGGGCTTGCGGGCGTCGCGCTGTCGCAGATCGACAATGTCTCTCCCAATCTCGGCCAGAGCTACATCATCGACAGTTTCATGGTGGTGGTGTTCGGCGGGGTCGGCAATCTCTGGGGAACGCTGGTCGGCGCCCTGTCGCTCGGCGTGCTCAACAAGTTTCTTGAGCCGACGGTGGGCGCCGTGCTCGGCAAAATCCTCGTGCTCGTTCTTATCATTCTGTTCATCCAGAAGCGGCCGCGCGGTCTCTTCGCACTCAAGGGAAGGGCGATCGAAGCATGATTACCGGCTTCCTCCTGCGCGCGCTCGATCGCCGCATTTCCATCGCCATCGGCATCATCCTTGCCATCGCCGTGCTGGTTCCCGCCTCCAACCTGCTGCTGCCAGCCGACAGCGCGTTCCGCATCCCGACCTATATCATGTCGATGCTCGGCAAATATCTGGCCTATGCGCTGCTGGCACTCGCGCTTGATCTGGTCTGGGGTTATTGCGGCATTCTCTCGCTCGGCCACGCCGCCTTCTTTGCGCTCGGCGGTTATGCCATGGGCATGTATCTGATGCGGCAGATCGGCACGCGCGGGGTTTATGGCCATCCGGTGCTGCCTGATTTCATGGTGTTCCTCAACTGGAAGGAACTGCCGTGGTTCTGGCACGGGTTTGACATGTTCTGGTTTGCGGCGCTGATGGTGCTTGTCGTGCCGGGGCTTCTCGCCTTCGTGTTCGGTTGGTTCGCCTTCCGCTCGCGCGTCAATGGCGTTTATCTCTCGATCATTACCCAGGCGATGACCTATGCGCTGCTGCTTGCCTTCTTCCGCAACGATATGGGTTTCGGCGGCAATAATGGCCTCACCGATTTCAAGGATATTCTTGGGTATTCCGTGCAGGCGGATGGCACCCGCGCCGTGCTGTTTGCCATGACGGCGGTGATGCTGGCGCTCTCGCTTTTGATCGCGTCGGGCATCGTCAATTCCAAGTTCGGCAAGGTGCTGGTGGGTGTGCGGGATGCTGAAAGCCGGGTGCGGTTCCTCGGCTTCCGGGTGGAAAACATCAAGCTCTTTACCTTCGTCGTTTCGGCGATGATGGCAGGCATTGCCGGTGCCTTGTTCGTGCCGCAGGTGGGCATCATCAATCCCGGCGAATTTTCGCCCGCCAACTCCATCGAAGTGGTGGTGTGGACGGCGGTCGGCGGGCGCGGCACGCTGATCGGGCCGATCATCGGGGCGGTGCTGGTCAATGGTGGCAAGAGCTATTTCACCGGTGCGTTCCCGGAGTTCTGGCTGTTTGCGCTCGGCGGTCTCTTCATTGCTGTCACGCTGTTCTTCCCCAAGGGCATCGTTGGCACCGTGCAGCATTATCTGGCTGGTCGGCGGGAAAAGCGGGTTGCAAGCGCGGCGCGTGAGGCTGGCAACGACAGCGCGGTTGCGCAACAGGCGGCGGAGTAAGCCCATGAACACGGTTTCTGAAAACAGAGCGAAAAGCCTGCTTTATCTCGACGGCGTTTCCGTTTCCTTCGATGGGTTCAGGGCGCTGAATTCCCTCTCCTTCGTGGTGGAGCCGGGCGAACTTCGCGCCATCATCGGCCCGAATGGCGCTGGTAAAACGACGATGATGGACATCATCACCGGCAAGACGCGGCCGGATACCGGCATGGTGCTCTTTGAAGACAGCATCGACCTCACCAAGAAGGACGAGGCGGACATTGCCCAGCTGGGCATCGGACGTAAATTCCAGAAGCCGACGGTGTTTGAAAGCCATACCGTCTGGGACAATCTGGAACTGGCTTTGAACCGCAAACGCGGCGTCTTCGCCACGCTGTTCTACAGGCTGACAGCGGAGGACAAGGCGCGTATCGAGGAAATCCTCGCCACCGTACGTCTCAGCCACCGCCGCGGCGATCTCGCGGCCAACCTCTCGCACGGCCAGAAACAGTGGCTGGAGATCGGCATGCTGCTGGCACAGGAGCCGAAGCTTCTCTTGGTGGACGAGCCGGTGGCGGGCATGACGGACGCCGAGACGGCCGAAACCGCGGTGCTCCTGAAGGAAATCGCCAAGACGCGTTCGGTGGTGGTGGTTGAGCACGATATGGGCTTCATCCGCGAGTTGGGGGTGAAGGTGACGTGCCTTGCCGAAGGCTCGGTGCTGGCTGAGGGGTCGATCGACTTTGTGTCGAGCGATCCGAAGGTGATCGAGAATTATCTGGGGCGGTGATGGTGGTGTTTGCGTTTGCCGTGACCGTACCCCCCTCTGCCCTGCCGGGCATCTCCCCCTCAAGGGGGGAGATCAGATGCCGCCCTCGCTCGTTCCTTTGCCACGATGCTATGGGGAAGAGTGTTCGCCACTTGCCAATCTCCCCCCTTGAGGGGGAGATGCCCAGCAGGGCAGAGGGGGGTAGCGCCGCCCACCATACCGTCATTGGAGTTTCACCATGCTGACAGTCGACAACATCAACCTCCACTACGGCGCAGCGCAGGCGCTCCGCGGCGTGTCGCTGAAGGCCGAGATGGGGAAGATCACCTGCGTTCTCGGCCGCAACGGCGTCGGCAAAAGTTCGCTGCTGCGGGCCGTGACCGGCCAGCAGGCCACCAGCGCCGGCACGATCCGTTTCGGCGATGCGGCGCTGGACGGGCTGGCACCTTACCAGCGGGCAAAACGCGGCGTTGGTTACGTGCCGCAGGGGCGCGAGATTTTTCCGCTGCTCAGCGTGCAGGAAAATCTGGAGAGCGGTTATGCGCCGCTGTCGCGCAAGGAGCGGTTCATCCCGGATGATATCTTCAGCCTGTTTCCCGTGCTGCAGACCATGCTGTCACGCCGCGGCGGCGATCTCTCCGGGGGGCAGCAGCAGCAGCTTGCCATCGGCCGGGCGCTGGTCACGCGGCCGAAAATCCTCGTTCTCGACGAACCGACCGAGGGCATCCAGCCGTCGATCATCAAGGATATCGGCCGGGCGATCAAATATCTGCGCGATTCCACCGGTATGGCGATTTTGCTGGTTGAGCAATATCTGGATTTCTGCCGCGAACTTGCCGATTACGTCTACATCATGGACCGTGGCGAAATCGTGCATGAGGGGCTGGCGGAAACGCTGGATACGCCTGAAGCGCGGCGTCATCTGACCGTGTAGCGGCCGGTTCCCGTTCACGGCATAAGAACGGCCGATTAATATTTTGAAAGTCCATGCGCTGCTGCATGGCTTTCATGCATCATTTTAGCATTTCATTAAGTAAAAGCCTGTGTTATTGGGGCCATGAAATGCTGCATGCGAGACACAGAAGAAGTCTATTCGCACGCCGCGACTGTTGATCCCTTACATTTCCTGTGCGCTCGACGTATCGTCGGGAAACTGTGCCAATAAAGGCGTGTCAATGATTCAAGACTTTGCAGTGAGCCGGTGGGTTCGTTTCGGCCGCAGCCTGTTTCTCGGGCTTGTCATCAGCGCGAGCGCAGGTGTCGCAGCGTCGGCATCGACCTGCGGTCAGGGTATTGGCCCCGGCATGGAACCGGGTCGGCATGATTTTTCCATTGTCTTTAACGGGCAGAAACGCGACGGCGTGTATTTTGTTCCATCCGCCTATGATGGAAATAAACCGCTGCCTGTCGTATTCGATTTTCACGGTTCCAACAGCAACCCGCACGGCCAGCTGAACCGCAGCGGCTGGGACAAGCTTGCCGAGCGTGATGGTCTTGTAGTCGTCGCGCTGGCGGGCAGTTTAAACGGCGAGTTGCCGGGCACCCATGCCTGGAATGTTCCCGGCGTGACCACACGCCCCGGCGGGCTGGATGAGGTGAGCTTCATTCATGAAGCGATCGCCATGGTGAAGGGCAAGTTCTGCGTCGATGAGGACCGTTTTTACGGTTCCGGCTATTCCGGCGGCGGGCGCATGCTGTCGCAATTCATCTGCACCGGAGCCAAGGATTTTAATGCCGCCGGTTTCGTCGCCTCGTTGCGCGCGGGTTATCCGCAGGAAACCGAAGGCAAATGGGCACCGGATGCGGCAAGCTGCACACCGGCGCGGCCGATGTCGATCATCGCCTTTGCCGGGCTGAAGGATCCCGCCAACCCCTATCAGGGCGGCGGCAAATCCTACTGGCAATATAGCGGCGAGACGGCGCTGAAGCGCTGGGCTGAAATGGACGGTTGCAAGGGCGCCGCCAAAAGCAAGGTGGGCGAGAGCTTCACGGTCAATTCTTACGATGTCTGCAAGGCAGGCGCTCGTATCCAGTCCTATGTCATCAACGACTGGGACCATGCCTGGCCGCGCGCCACCATGAAGGCCGAGGTTCTGGCCGCAAACGCCGTTGTTACCCGCAAGCCGGGCGGTGAGCAGACGCCGAAGGCGGAGCCTGCCGTGGAGCGCAAGATGCCCACAGGCGAAGTGACGCGCACGGTTGATGCGGCCGAAAGAATGTGGGATTTCTTCCGTAACACGGAAGGGCAGATGGTGGTGGACGCCGTCGTCAGGAAGGATTGCGTCGCCAAGGCCAATCCCGCTTCCGCAACCGCTTCGGAGACCGCGTGCAGCAGCAACAGCAAGCCATCAGCCCTTCCGGTTGCGAAGACGCTCAACCTGTCCGGCAACAGCGCGCCCGTGGCAGAGGGCGCATTGTAACCAAGGCAGTTGAAGGGCGCAGCCGGCTGGAGGAATTGTTTCAGGAGGGCTGCGCCAAGATCCGTCTGCCGGAAACCTACTCGAACGAAGCAGAAGCCATTCTCATCAACTCCTCCGGTGGTTTGACCGGCGGGGACGAACTTGAATGGCAGGCAGTCGCCGGCGCCGGTACCTCGCTTGTGGTCACGACGCAGGCCTGCGAAAAGGTCTACAAGGCGTCGTCGGGTACCGCCACCGTGACCGCGCGCGTTTCCGCCGGGCCGGGTGCGAAGCTGCACTGGCTGCCGCAGGAAACGATCCTCTTTGACCGGGCGTCGCTCACCCGTCGGCTGGAAGCCGATCTTGACCAGTCCTCAGAATTCATCGCCGTCGAAGCCGTGCTGCTTGGCCGCCAGGCCATGGGCGAGGCGATGACGCATGGGCTTTTTCGTGACCGCTGGCGCATTCGCCACGGCGGCAAGCTGGTGCATGCCGAAGAACTTCTGCTTGCGGGCGAGGTGGCGGCGCTGACCGCGAAACCGGCGGTTCTGGCCGGCCAGGTTGCCTTTGCCACGCTGCTTTATATCGGGCCTATGGCCGAAGCGCTTCTGCCTAAAATCCGGGCGATTGCCGGGGAAAGCGGCGGTGCCAGCGAGTGGCAGGGCAAGCTCGTCGTGCGCGTATCCGCCGCTGATGGTTTCTCCTTGAGAAAATTGCTTTTTCCGATCATTTCGCTCTTGCGAAACGGCGCGCCAGTGCCGAAAGTCTGGAATCTGTAAACCCCTCGGATCGTCTCGTGACAGGCGTTCTTCGGGGTCTGTCAAATGTCGGATCTGGTCTCCAGCAAACCTCGTTTGTGGAGCAGATGCCAAGCCGTGGGACGACGATGAACCTTAGCCCAAGAGAAAAAGACAAGCTGCTGATTTCCATGGCCGCCATGGTGGCGCGCCGCCGGCTGGAACGCGGCGTCAAGCTGAACTATCCCGAAGCGATTGCGCTGATTACCGATTTCGTGGTGGAGGGCGCACGCGATGGCCGCGCCGTGGCCGACCTGATGGAGGCGGGCGCGCATGTCATTTCCCGTGATCAGGTAATGGACGGCATTGCCGAGATGATCCACGATGTGCAGGTGGAAGCGACCTTCCCTGATGGCACCAAGCTGGTGACCGTTCACGAACCGATCCGGTGAGGTGACGTATGGCGCTGGAACTTCGGCCCAATTGCGAATGCTGCGACCGTGATCTAGCGCCCGACAGCGGGGACGCGATGATCTGCTCGTTCGAATGCACTTTCTGCGCTGATTGCGTGACCGGCGTGCTCAAGGGCGCGTGCCCGAATTGCGGTGGCGAACTGGTGCGAAGGCCCGTCCGCCCGGCGGGAAAGCTCATCAATAACCCGGCATCGACAAAACGGGTGCTGAAGGCGGAAGGCTGCGCGGCAGCCACGGCCGCATAAGAACGATAAGGAGAACACCGATGAAACCAGGCGAAATCATTGCCGCCGAAGGCACCATCGAACTCAATGCCGGCCAGCCGACCGTGACGATCGGAGTGGCCAATTCGGGCGACCGGCCGGTGCAGGTGGGCAGCCACTACCATTTCTTCGAGACCAATGCGGGTCTCCTTTTCGATCGCGAAAAGGCGCGCGGCATGCGTCTCGATATTCCGGCCGGCACGGCGGTGCGTTTCGAGCCTGGCCAGAAGCGGGAAGTGACGCTGGTGCCGCTTTCCGGGAAGCGGGAGGTTTATGGTTTCCGTCAACAGGTGATGGGGAGGTTATGAAATGGCGACGGCGCATTATCATGGAAGCTGTCAGTGCGGCAGCGTCAGCTTCGAGGTCGATACCGATCTCGATCACACTGTTGTCTGCAATTGTTCGCGGTGCAAACGTCTGGGCTCCACGCTCGCCTTCGCGCCACGTGACAAGTTCACGTTGCTTTCCGGCGAGGGCACGCTGAGTGAATATCTCTTCAACAAACACAGGATCCATCATTTTTTCTGCTCCACCTGCGGCATTGAAAGCTTTGCCTATGCCGATGGGCCTGACGGTACGCCGATGGTGGCGGTCAATGCCAATTGTCTCGATGGCGTCGATCCGCGGGCGCTGAAGCCGCAGGCTTATGACGGCGCGGCGGCCTGAGCGATGGCGATCAGCAAGAACAACCTCGTCATGACCGCTCTCATCTGCGTAACCGCCGGTATTTCCATGCCGGTTGCCGCGCAGGAGCCAAACTGCAAGGAACCGCAGACGCAGGCGGACATGACGATTTGCGCCGGCAAGGATTACGAAAAGGCCGACAAAGAGCTCAATGTCGCTTATCAGAAGCTGCGCAAGCTGCTCATCGAACGTGACAAGGCTGCGGATGCGGATGGAAAGGGTGCAACCGACGCGCTGGTGACAGCTCAGCGCGCATGGGTGGCGTTCCGTGACGCCAATTGCGCACTTGCCGGTTTTCAGGCGCGTGGCGGCTCAATGGAGCCGATGCTGATCTCTTCCTGCCTGGCCGAGACGAGCGGCAAGCGGGCGGAAGAACTGCGCCAAGTCTCGGAAGGTTTCTGAACCCATGGGGCGGCGGATCACGATTGTCGGAAACGGGGAGCTGCCGCCAGGCGCGGCCCTGCTTATCGACCGGTCGGATATCGTCGTCCGTTTTAATGATTGCCGGTCTCTTGGGCCGGGCGGTACGCGAACAGATGTGGTGGCCGTGTGTAATACCGGGCGGCCGGGTCGCGAGATGACCGAGGGAAGCGAATGGCGCGAGAGCCATGGTGTGCGCCAAGCCGCCGCCATCTGGTCGGTGCGCGATCCTGCGAAATTTGCCGAAATGGAACCCGGCATCCGCGCAGCCTGGCCAGAACTCACTGATTTCTGCGCCGATTATACCGGCGAATTCGCGGCCATCGCGCGAGCTGGCGGCAAGAGCCATGTAGTTATTTCTCGCGGTGTGCATGAGAGGCTCGATACGGCGCTCGAAGCCTATAAGCCCGCACCGTACGTCTGCCCCAGCACCGGCCTCGTTGCCATTGCCCATGTTCTTGAAAATGTCAGCGGCGATGATGACGAGGTGACGATTGCCGGTTTCAGCCACCAGGGCTGGAGCGGCCATCCCTTTACTGCCGAACAACAGCTGGTCGATGCCCTTGCGGGAACGGGCCGGCTGGCACGATTTTCCCCCATACCGATTTTCTCCGCGTCCGAAGGAGCCTGAACCCATGCCATACAAGATTTCCCGCGCCGCCTATGCCGGCATGTTCGGCCCGACCGTTGGCGACAAGGTGCGTCTTGCTGATACCGAACTCTTCATCGAGATCGAGAAGGACCACACGACCTATGGCGAGGAAGTGAAATTCGGCGGTGGCAAGGTCATTCGCGACGGCATGGGCCAGAGCCAGGCGACGCGGGCAGAGGGCGCTGTCGATACCGTCATCACCAATGCCGTCATCGTTGACCATAGCGGCATCTACAAGGCAGATGTGGGCCTGAAGAACGGCCGCATTCACGCCATCGGCAAGGCCGGCAATCCCGATACGCAGCCCGGCGTGACGATCATCGTCGGTCCCTCGACGGAAGCAATTGCCGGCGAAGGCAAGATTCTGACGGCCGGCGGCATGGATGCGCATATCCATTACATCTGCCCGCAGCAGATCGAAGAAGCGCTGATGAGTGGTGTGACCTGCATGCTTGGCGGCGGCTCCGGCCCGGCGCACGGCACGCTTGCCACCACCTGCACCGGCGCATGGCATATCGAGCGGATGATCGAAAGCTTCGATGCTTTCCCGATGAACCTCGCGCTTGCGGGCAAGGGCAATGCCTCTCTGCCGGCTCCGCTGGAGGAAATGATCCTCGCCGGTGCCTCCTCGCTGAAGCTGCATGAGGACTGGGGCACGACGCCCGCCGCCATCGACAATTGCCTGACGGTGGCCGACGAATATGACGTGCAGGTGATGATCCATACCGACACGCTGAATGAAAGCGGTTTCGTGGAAGACACGGTTGCGGCTATCAGGGGCCGCACCATCCATGCTTTCCACACCGAAGGCGCCGGCGGCGGGCACGCGCCTGACATCATCAAGGTCTGCGGTAAGCCCAACGTCATTCCGTCCTCGACCAACCCGACGCGGCCTTACACCGTCAATACGCTGGCGGAACATCTCGACATGCTGATGGTATGCCACCACCTGTCGCCGTCCATCCCCGAAGATATCGCCTTTGCCGAAAGCCGCATCCGCAAGGAAACCATTGCGGCGGAGGATATTCTCCACGATATCGGCGCGTTTTCGATCATTTCCTCCGATAGTCAGGCCATGGGCCGTGTCGGCGAGGTGGCGATCCGCACCTGGCAGACCGCTGACAAGATGAAGCGCCAGCGTGGCCGCCTGAAGGAAGAGACCGGCGAAAACGACAATTTCCGTGTTCGTCGTTACATCGCAAAATATACCATCAACCCGGCCATCGCCCAGGGTGTCAGCCACGAGATCGGCTCCATCGAAGTCGGCAAGCGTGCCGATCTGGTTCTTTGGAACCCGGCGTTTTTCGGCGTGAAGCCGGAAATGGTGCTGCTTGGCGGCTCGATCGCTGCCGCGCCAATGGGCGATCCTAATGCCTCCATCCCCACGCCGCAGCCGATGCATTACCGGCCGATGTTTGCCGCCTATGGCAAGCTGCGCACCAATTCCTCGGTGACCTTTGTCTCGCAGGCGTCGCTGGATGCCGGCCTTGCCCAGCGCCTTGGCGTCGCGAAGAAGCTGCTGCCGGTGAAGAATGTGCGCGGCGGCATTTCCAAGGCCTCGATGATCCACAATTCGCTGACGCCGCATATCGAGGTTGACCCCGAGACCTATGAAGTACGTGCGGATGGCGAGCTTCTGACCTGTGAACCGGCGACCGTGCTGCCGATGGCGCAGCGTTATTTCCTGTTCTGACGGCAGGCGCTCTTGAGACGCCTCACACGATGGATCGGCGGCGGCCTGCTGCTGCTCCTCCTGCTTCTTGTGCTGGGCACGGTTGCGCCGCGCCCGTTTTTTGCCGAGCAGGTGGGTGAAGGCGAAAAGAGCAGGGAAATCCTGCTCTTATCCAACCCGATCCACACCGATATCGCCCTGCCGGTTGATGACGATCTGCGGCGGGTCTTTGCCGCGTTGCAGGAGGGTGGGATCGCGGTCAATCATCCAGCTGCGGCCTATCTGGTGTTCGGCTGGGGCGGCCGCTCGTTTTACATTCAGACGCCCACCTGGGCCGATTTGAAACCGATGCCGGTTCTGCGCTCTTTCACGCTGGACAGCTCCGTCATGCATGTGGATGTGACAGGTGATTTTCCCGCTGATCTCGCCGGAGTGAAACGGCTTCGAATTTCCGAAGCGGGTTATCAGCGTCTCGTCGCGGGCATCCGGGCGAGTTTTGCCGGAAACGATGACGGTGTTAGTCCGATACCCGGCGCTGGCTACGGCCTGACGGACGCTTTTTTCGAGGCGAATGGCCAGTTCAATGCGTTCGCCGGCTGTAACACGTGGTCAGCCGCGATGTTGCGGGAAGCGGGCGTTCAAACCGGTTGGTGGACGCCCTTGCCGCCGCTGTTGCGCTGGTCGATAGACCTGCACAATTGATCCCCAATTCCGTGCGGCATTTCGCGCATTTGGTGGCTGGAATCCCATTTTTATGTTGCACCGCAGCGCGTCTTGCGCTATGGAAACGGCAAAAGAATTCCGCGCGGATCGATCCCAAGCGATGCCTCGCAAAACGCCAGAACAGGAGACAAGACATGCTCGGCAAAAAAGTGCCCGCCGTAACCTTCCGCACGCGCGTTCGCGATGAGGCCGTTGGCGGCCCGAACCCCTTCCGTTGGCAGGACATGACCTCCGACGATTATTTCAAGGGCAAGAAGGTCGTCCTCTTCTCGCTGCCCGGCGCTTTCACGCCGACATGCTCGACCTACCAGCTTCCTGATTTCGAAAAGCTGGCGCCGGAATTCCGCGCGCTCGGCGTCGATGAAATCTATTGCCTGTCGGTCAATGATGCTTTCGTCATGAACGCCTGGGCCAAGGGTCAGAACCTCGAAAACGTCAAGGTCATCCCTGACGGTTCGGGCGAGTTCACCCGCAAGATGGGCATGTTGGTCGCCAAGGACAATCTCGGCTTCGGCATGCGCTCCTGGCGTTACGCCGCCGTCATCAACGATGGCGTCGTCGAGCAGTGGTTCGAGGAAGAAGGCTATTCGGACAATTGCGATAGCGACCCCTACGGCGTTTCCTCGCCGCAGAACATTCTGGAAAACCTGAAAAGCCGCGCTGCGGCCTGATTTTGGTTTTGTTGTTTGAGAAAGGCCCGGCAGAGATGCCGGGCTTTTTGTTTTCCGAGGCATTGCCGCCCTGAAAACACACCTTGAAATCCCCCCGCCTATCCGTCAAAAATCAGACCCCAAAGACTGTTTCTGAAACGGATCATCCCATGCTGCGCGTCACCTCCTATCACCCGGCCGGAACCCCTGCCGACGAGCCCTCCGGCTATGTCACGCTGGCGCATGACCAGCGGCATCTGCGCCGCAAGCTTCTGCATCTGCAGAATGACGAGATGGTGATGCTGGACCTGAAGGAAGCCGTGCTGTTTGCCCATGGTGACCTTTTGATGGTCGAAAACGGCGATCTGATCGAGGTTCGTGCGGCGGATGAAAAGCTGTTCGAAATCAAGGCGAAGGACCGCCTTCACCTGATCGAGCTCGCCTGGCATCTGGGCAACCGGCATCTTTCGGCGCAGATCGAGGAGGAGCGTATTCTCATCCTGCGTGACCATGTCATTCGCGCCATGCTGGAAGGTCTGGGCGCCACAGTGCGCGAGGTGGAAGAGCCGTTTCAGCCGGCGCGCGGCGCTTATCACGCCCATGGCGGCCACTCGCATGGCCATGATCACGGGCACGGGCATGGCCACCACCATCATGATCACGGCTGAGGCGTGAGCGGGGAACGCGGCGTCGCCGCGCTGCTGCGCCTGATGGCCTGGATGTCGCCGGCGTTTCCTGTCGGCGGCTTTTCCTATTCGGGCGGGCTGGAAAAGGCGGTGGAGGACGGGCGTGTGCGTAATGCCGCCGAGTTGAGCGGCTGGGTGGAAACGCTGCTGCGCCACGGCAGCCTGTGGAACGACGCGGTTTTTCTGGCAGATGCTTGGCGAAGCTCGCAGGATGCCGCAGCACTCGGCGAAACCGCTGATCTTGGCCGCGCGCTCGCCGGCTCGGCGGAGCGTTATCGGGAGACCGTGCTTCTGGGGGACGCCTTCGTTTCCGCCGCCAGCGCCTGGCCGCATGCGGTTCTGGAGCTGTTGCCGAAAGAGGCTCCCTATCCCGTCGCCATAGGCGCTGTGGCCGCTGGCCACGGCGTGCCGCTGCGCGAGACGCTTGCCGCCTTTCTGCATGCAGGTGTTTCACAGATCGTTTCTGCCGGTATCCGTCTCGGCGTCGCGGGCCAGAAAGATGGCGTTGCCATTCTCGCCGCAAGCGAGGCTGGGATTGCCGAGGTGGCGGCACGGGCCGTCCAATCCACGCTTGATGACCTCGGCAGCGCCACGATCATCGCCGATACGGCGGCAATGCGTCATGAAACACAGGGGACACGGCTTTTCCGGTCGTGAAAGCGACGGCAATCCATGGGGCGAGCGCGTGCCACTTGTTTCTTCTCCCCACCGCGGAGAAGGTCGCGGCAGCGGGATGAGGGGGCTCCGGTAGAGATATACCGAGAGCCAGCCCCCTCACCGACCCTTCGGGCCACCTTCTCCCCGGCGGGGAGAAGAAACAAGTGGCATGATCCTTGCGTATATTTGAGCTGTTGAGTGGTTGTCGTAAGATTGGACCACAGCATAGTGAAGGGAACAGAGTGATGAAATCGGGTAATGGTCCGCTGCGCGTTGGGATTGGCGGGCCGGTGGGTTCCGGCAAGACGGCGCTGACGGAAAAGCTCTGCAAGGCGATGAGCGCCGATTATTCGGTCGCCGTCGTCACCAATGATATCTATACCAAGGAAGATGCCGAGGCACTGGTGCGCATGCAGGCGCTGCCTTCCGAAAGGATCGTCGGGGTGGAGACGGGTGGTTGCCCGCATACGGCCATTCGCGAAGATGCCACGATCAATCTGCAGGCGATTGCCGGGCTCAACCAGCGCTTTCCCGATCTCGACGTGGTCTTCATCGAATCCGGTGGCGATAACCTCGCCGCGACATTTTCACCCGATCTCGCCGATATCACCATCTATGTGATTTCCGTCTGCCAGGGCGAGGAAATTCCCCGTAAGGGCGGGCCGGGCATCACCCGTTCGGACCTGCTCGTCATCAACAAGAA
Organism: Agrobacterium genomosp. 2 str. CFBP 5494; assembly: GCF_900013495.1. Taxonomy (NCBI): domain Bacteria; kingdom Pseudomonadati; phylum Pseudomonadota; class Alphaproteobacteria; order Hyphomicrobiales; family Rhizobiaceae; genus Agrobacterium; species Agrobacterium genomosp. 2. The sequence goes on along the minus strand of NZ_LT009718.1, from coordinate 2,813,825 downwards.
GGACCTTGCGCCCTATGTCGGTGCCGATCTGACTGTCATGGACAGCGATGCGACGCGCATGCGCAACGCCATGCCCTTCGTGTTTACCGACATGAAACGGGGCGATGGCGTGGACCGCATCGTCGGTTTCCTGAAAGAGCAGGGCGGTTTCTGAAATATGACGATGCCCCGCCGTTTCGGCGCTTACGAAGTTTCCCGTTTTGTCGACGGTGTCTACAAGGCACCGGTCAGCCATCTCATTCACCGCCAGGGTGCCGAAGCGCTGGCTGCGGCCCTTGCCGGCCATCACGGCGAAACAGTGAATATGGACGTCAACTGCTTCACGCTTTCGGGACCTGAGGGCATCTGGCTGATCGATGCCGGCTGCGGCACGGCCTGGGGCGAGGCCTATGGCCATGCCCGTGCGGCTATGATTGCCGCCGGTATCCAGCCCGATGATGTCAGCCGTGTCATCCTCACCCATATTCACGGTGATCACGCGCTGGGCCTCATCGATGGCGACCGGCCTTATTTTCCCAAGGCGGAGATATGGGTGCCGGAGGCCGATCTTGCCTTTTTCACCGATGCAGAGGCGCGAAAGGCATTGCCGCCCGCCCGGCAGGGCGGTTTCGATCTGGCTGCCCGCCTGATCGATATTTGCGGCGCGATGTTGCGGCCGATCTCGGTGGGGACGGTTGCCGAGGACATAGAGGCAATCGCGGTGCCCGGTCATACGCCCGGACAGATGGCTTATCTCATAGGAAGAGACGATAAGCGGTTGATGTTATGGGGCGATGTGCTGCATGTCGGGGACATGCAGGCGGCCGATCCCGGAATTGCTTTTGTCTATGATATCGATTCCGAACTCGCCCATGCGACGCGTCTCGAAGCGTTGTCGGCGGCGGCTGACCATGGTTGGCTGGTGTCCGGCGGCCATCTCGGCGGCTTTTTTACGGTCGAGCGGCGGGGCGACAGTTTCGGTTTTATACCGCAGCCTGGATGACTTCCGTGCAATACCCCGAAGGGCGGAATGCCTGATGGCCTCCCGCCCTTCGTCCTCTCCCCGTATTTTCAGATCTGTTTCAGCGCCGCCACGTCATTGACCTGGACGATGCGACCGCGCACCGTGACGCCCGACTTTTTCAGGGTGGAGAAGGCGCGGGAGAGGGCCTCCGGCGCAAGGCCGAGCTTGCCGGCGAGCAGGCTTTTCTGGAACGGCAACCGCAGCGAGAAGGATGTCGCGTCGCGCGGGCCCTGATTGATGAGGTAATGGGCGACACGCTGCGGTGCCGTCTGCAGGCGGTCATTGGCAACGCAGTCCATGGCGGCCAGCAGGCTGTTGGACAGGCAGCGCATGACGGCCTTGGCGATGGCCGGTTCCTGATCGATCAGGCTGCGCAGCCTGGTGAGTTCGAAACGCGCCACGGTGCAGCTTTCCGCCGCCTGCGCGCTGTAACGATAGGTGTCGCTACCGAAGATCAGGCATTCATTGAAGGTATCGCCGGGGCCGCTGACGCGCACGTCCGCCTCGCGCCCGTGCCTGTCCAGCCGGTAGAGCCTGACGTAACCCGACAGCACGCAATAGAAATGCTGGGCCAGTTCGCCTTCCTTAAAAAGCACATGGCGGGCATTCACATTGGCAATGGTCGCCGCCTCCATCAGCTTCAGCGCCACCGCGTCATCCGCGATCCCGATCAAGGGCGCACGCAGCAGAATGTTCCTGTCCCTGTTGCTCAGCTTCACGGTCTTGTTCACGTCCATTCGGCTCCCGCTCAAACCTTTTGCCGGGCTGTCCGAAGCGATACGAAACCGGGGATGTTCCTTGCCCCTCACGCCCATCTGCACTGAACTCATCGCATTATCCTCGACCGGCAATTCCCGATGCGAGGGAGACTAGCAGTTCAGGTGGAAAGCGAATTGATTTCGATCAAACGGGGGTGCGGCCGTTGTGAGGAAGGAAATGATGGGGCTGCTCATGCTTCCAATCACAAGGGAAATATGGAGCGAGCGCGTGCGGCATATTTCTTCTCCCCGCCGGGGGAGAAGTCCGCGGCAGCGGGATGAGGGGGCGAGGGTCGAGATATCAGGAGAGCTTGCCCCCTCATCCCGCTGCCGCGGACCTTCTCCCCGGCGGGACCCGTTGCAAAATTCCGTGGTTGTGATTCACTCGGTCGAGGATAGCGGGCGAGGTTACGATGTCGGTGCGAGACAACAGGCAGTTCAGTTTCGTTGAGGCGCTGATGCCGCAGGCGAAGGGTTCCGGTCGGCTGGAGCGCTTGTCGGGCGTTGTGAAGTGGTATCGGTTCGAAAAGCTTCTGTCGCGTCTTCGTGATGAGAAAAGCGCCGGTCGTCCGGCCTATGAACCGCTGGTGATGTTCAAGGCCCTGCTGTTGCAGTCACTCTATGGGCTTTCCGACATGGAGCTCGAGGAGGCGCTTGGCGACCGGCTGTCGTTCAAGCGTTTCGTCGGCCTGACGCTTGAGGAGGCCGTTCCGGATCATTCCACGCTTTGCCGCTTCCGTAACCTTTTGATTGGCGAAGGTCTGCTGGAGAGGTTGTTTGGAGAACTCGACCGGCAGCTCGATGCCGCGGGCCTGATCCTGCGGCGCGGCACGATGCTGGATGCGACGATCATCGAAACGACGGCGTCGCGGCCACCCAGGGGGCGCAATGGTGACTTCGATGCGGCCGCTGGATTTGCAGATGGGCGCAAACCGGAAGAGCCGGATCATCCTGGTGCTGCCGGGAGCGATGAGCGGACAATCGATCCGGATGCCCGCTTTGTCCGGCATAAGGGCAAGCACGGCTCGGCCTATGGCTACAAGGCGCATGTCGGTGTCGATGAAGGGTCTGGCCTGATCCGCAGGATTATCACCACGCCTGCCAATGTGAACGATACGGTCGTCGCCGATCGGCTGATCGTCGGCGACGAGGCCTGCGTTCTGGCAGATGGGGCGTATCATACCCATGCGCGGGAGAAAGCCTTGAAGGCGAAAGGCATCAAGCCGCGGCTGATGCGCCGTCCGAACCGGCATCACCGCGTTCTGTCGCCGCGGCTTGCCCGGCTTAACCTGTTGATATCGAAACGGCGGGCGGCCGTCGAAACGACGTTTGCCACACTCAAGAACCGCATGGGGCTCGACGTGATCCGCTACCGTGGGCTGATCAAGGCCAGGGCGCAGGTGCTACTGGCAGCCATGGCCTTCAACATGCGCCGCTGGGTGACTTTGACAACACCTGCAAGGCCCCACTGCGCCTGAAAACCACCGAAAACATCCCCAACCCACCCAAAACCCGCCAAAGACAGAGGCGGGACGGGAAATCACGGCTGAAAATCTCCCGAAAGGGTCCCGTGATGAATTTTGCAACGGGTCCCGGCGGGGAGAAGAAACGATCCGCGATGTCGTGCTCTCCCAAAGTATATGGAAACGCCGGGCACATGACCCGGCGTCTCAATCTTCAAGCTGCAGCATTCACTCCGCGGCAAGCGGCGGCAGTCGCAATATATTGCTGCCCTTGTCCGCGGCCTTGTCGCCGCTGCCCTTTTCCATACTGGCCACCCGTGCCTCCAGCGAGGAAAGCGCGAGGCTGTTTTCGCGGGCGATCTCCGAGAGTTTCTCGTTGGAGAGGGCCTCTTCCTCCTCTTCCTTCTTGCCGACGAAACGGCCGAAGAGGTGGGCGAGCAGACGCGACAGGTCGTCCATGATCAGGAAGAAGGCCGGCACCACGATCAGCGACAGCACCGTGGAAACGATGATGCCGCCGATGACCGCAATCGCCATCGGTGCGCGGAACGAACCGCCTTCGCCGACGCCGAGCGCGGAGGGCAGCATGCCTGCCGACATGGCTATGGAGGTCATGATGATCGGGCGGGCGCGCTTGCGGCCGGCCTCCACCATGGCATGCACCCGCTCCATGCCGTGACGGCGCATTTCGATGGCGAAATCCACCAGCAGGATGGCGTTCTTGGTCACGATGCCCATCAGCATCAGAATGCCGATGAGAACCGGCATGGAGAGCGCGTTCTGGGTGATGATGAGCGCGACTGCCACGCCGCCGATGGCAAGCGGCAGCGAGAACAGGATTGTGAAGGGCTGGATCACATCCTTGAACAGCAGGATGAGCACGACCAGCACCAGCATCAGGCCAAGCAGCATGGCGTTGACGAAGCCCTGCTGCATTTCGCCCTGCACCTTGGCGTCACCGCTTTCGGCAAGCCGAACGCTTGCCGGCAGGTTGGTTTCCGAAACGATGCGCTTGAACTCGGCCGTCGACGTATCGAGCGCCGTGCCGAAAGGCACGTCCGAGCCGATGGAGACGACGCGGTTGCGGTCGTTGCGCTTGATCGAGCTCGGGCCTTCCGAGTAATCGATATCGGCCACGCTGTAGAGCGGCACCAGCGAACCGGAGGCGGTCTTGATCTTCAAGGCGCGGATGGTGGCGAGATCGCGGCGGGTATCGAGCGAAGCCTGCACGCGGATCGGGATCTGCCGGTCATCCAGCGAGATTTTCGTCAGCTGCGCATCGATATCACCGATGGTGGCGACACGCACGGTCTGCGAAATCTGCTGCGGCGTGATGCCCAGGCGGGCGATCTCATCCTTGCGCGGGCGGATCTGCAGTTCGGGACGGGGCAGAGCGCCTTCCGAACTGACATTGGCAAGGATGGGCGAAGCGCGCAGGCGGCTTTCGAGAATGCCCACGGCGTCGTTCAGATCCTTCTCGTTGGTTGAAAGGAAGTTGAAGGAAAGCTCGCGTTCCGCGCGGTCGTTCAGCTTGATGATGCGAACATCCGCAATGCCACGCACCTGCGCGAAAATATCCCGCTCGACATCCCATTGCGGACGTGTACGGCCCTTCTCCTCCAGCTTGGGAAGATATTGGCCTATGAGCGGAATGGAGCCGAGCCCCTTGTTCACGAGGGTTTTCAGCAGCGAGTGATCGATATGCTCAAGGATGACATTGACCGTGGCGCGGCGCAGCTCCAGGTCCCCCTTGGGCGAAGCGCCACCGAGGATGAAGACGCTTTCCACGCCGTTGATGTCACGGATCGCCTGGTAGATCTGCGTCGTCGTGCGGTCGGTCTCATCCAGCGTCGCATTGGGCGGCAGTTCAACGGACAGGGTGACGCGCGAGGCGTCATCAGGCGGCAGGAAGCTGCCGGGGACCTGGCTCAACAGCATCACCGAGGCGATGAGGAAGGCAATCGCTCCCAATAGCGTGAGATAACGCGCCCACCATTTCCGCGTGGTGGCGGTCACCATGCGCGTATAGGCCTTCATCAGCCTGCCGTCATTGTCGTGGTGATCGTCCATCGCGTCTTCGGCGCGCATCAGATAGGCCGCCATCAGGGGTGTGATGAGACGGGCCACTGCCAGCGAGAAGAATACCGAGAAGGCGACAGTGAGGCCGAACTGGATGAAATACTGGCCCGGAATACCCGGCATGAACGAGACGGGCACAAAGACGGCGATGATGGTGAAGCTGGTCGCGATGACGGCAAGTCCGATTTCATCGGCTGCTTCGAGGGCCGCGCGATAGGGCGTCTTGCCCATCTTGATATGGCGGGCAATGTTCTCGATTTCCACGATGGCGTCATCCACGAGAATACCCGTGGCGAGCGTAAGCGCGAGGAAGCTGACGAGGTTGAGCGAAAAGCCCATGATATCCATGATCCAGAAGGTCGGGATCGCGGAAAGCGGCAGCGCCACGGCGGCGATCAGTGTCGCGCGCCAGTTCCGGAGGAAGAGAAGGACCACGATAACGGCGAGGATCGCGCCTTCGATCAGCGTGTCGAGTGCGGCCTTGTAGTTGCCATAGGTGAAATAGACGGCGTCATCGACCATCTCAATCGAGACATCGGGGTGGTCCTTGCGGACCTGATCGAGACTTTGCGCGACGGTTTCGGCGACCGAAACCTCGCTCGCGCCCTTGGAGCGGAACACTGCAAAGGTGACGGCCGGATTGCCGTTGAAGCGCGAGAAGGACTTCTGCTCTTCATATGTGTCCGTAACCGTGCCGAGTTCGGAAAGCTTGACGAAGCGGCCGTTGGAAAGCGCAATCGTGGTGTTGGCAAGCTGGCTTACATCGCGTGTATCACCCAGCGTGCGGATGGTCTGCTCGTTGCCGCCCACCTGGCCGCGGCCGGAGCCGAGGTCGATATTGGTGCCGCGCAGCTGGCTGTTCACCTCTGTCGCGGTGATGCCATAGGCATCGAGCTTTTCGGGGCTGAGCGAAACGCGCACCTCGCGGTCCGCGCCGCCGTAACGGTCGACCTTGCCGATGCCGGACTGGCCCTGCAGCGAGCGCTTGATCGTGTCATCCACGAACCAGGACAGTTCCTCCAGCGTCATGTTCGGCGAAGAGACGGCGAAGGTCTGGATCGCCTGTCCCTCGACGTCGATCTTGCTGACGACGGGCACTTCGATATCGGAGGGAAGATCGCTGCGGATCTTGTCGATGGCGTCCTTGGTGTCCTGAACCGCTTCTTCCGTCGGTTTTTCGATGCGGAACACGACCGTTGTCGTCGATTGGCCGTCGACCACGGTGGACTGAATTTCGTCGACGCCACTGATGGCGGCAACGGCGTCCTCGATCTCCTTCGTCACCTGCATTTCCAGTTCGGAGGGCGAAGCCCCGCTCTGGGTCACGGTGACGGCGACGACGGGCACGTCGATATTCGGGAAACGGGTGATCGGCAGCGTATTGAACGCCTGCATGCCGAGCATCATCAAAAGCGCGAAGCCGAGAAGCGGCGCAATCGGGTTACGGATTGACCATGCGGAGAAGTTCATTTCATTCCCTCAGTCAGTTGGACGCAGCCGTCTGGGCTTCCACCGGTCTTATCCGGTCACCATCACGCACGAATGCTCCAGCTTTCTCGACAACCTTGTCTCCAGCGGCAAGGCCGCTGACGATCTCGATGAATCCACCGTCTTCTATGCCGGTCTCGATCTTCACCTGCTTGACGACGTCGCCCTCCACCTTGCGGGTGGTCGAGCCTTCACGCCCTGAAGTGACAGCCGAGAGCGGCAAGGCGAGCGCATTCGTCTCCTCGATCACGATCTCTGCGCTGGCATACATGCCCGATCGCGCCGGGCTGTTTTCCGGCAGCACCACATGAACGGAACCGAGGCGCGTCGTCGGATCGACGGTCGGCGAAACGAGGCGCACCTTGCCTTCTATTTTCGCTCTTCCGCCAGCAACCGTCAAATAGGCTTTCTGACCGACTTTCACGTTTTGAATGTCGGTTTCGGAAAGATCGGCAACAAGTTCGATGGCGCCGTCCTTGATAACGGTGAAAAGCGGGTTTCCGGCGCCGCTGGCAATCGCGCCCACCTTGGCGTTCTTGGCTGAAACGATGCCGGCGACCGGAGTTTTCACGCCGGTGCGCGTGAGCTTGAGATCGATATCGGCGATCTGCGCGTCAACCACCTTGATGTCGGCTTCGCCGGCGGAAACGGCCTGCTTGGCCGCATCGAGGCGAGCCTGCGCCACCTGCGCGAGGGCTTCGGTCTTTTCCGTTTCGGAAATGGAGCCTGAACCGGTCTGGCTGAGCTTGGCGGCGCGGTCGCGCTGGCGAAGGGCGTCGGCCAGATTGGCCTGCGCCTCCAGCACCTGCGCCTTGGACTGGGTGACGGAAGCTTCGGCCTTGGCCTTGTTGGCTTCGAGCTGGCTCTTTTGCAGGACGAGGCTATCGGAGGACAGGACGGCCAGAACCGCATTCGCCGCCACCCGGTCGCCGATATCGGCATTCAACGTGTCGATCGACAGGCCGTCGACCAGGGGCTGGACGTAGATTTCATCCACCGGGCGGATTGTGCCTGTCGCGATTACACGGTCCACGAGGTCGCGCTTTGCGACATGCGCGACGATGATCGAGGGCACGTTCTGCTGTTTCACCGGCGCCTGCGCCTCTCCCTCCGCGGCTGCTGGAAGGGGAAGCGCCGTTGCGGACAGAAGAAGAAGTAAAAGAATGCGGTTAAACGTGACTTTATGCTGCATATGTCTTGGCTCGCGCAATATCCGCTCACATGTCCTGCAGGCTGCGGCCCGTATCTTAAAAGGTCATGCGATGGCGAATGTGAAACAAGGGATCACAATACTCCCTTTTCGATCCTCCCGATTCGAACGCCCCTCAACGCGAATCTCAAGCACCTTTGCCCTGTGCTTTTTCTACAAGATCAAATTTGGCAGTCTTGTGGGCGGGACTGTAATTCTTGTTGTCGTGCAAATCAATCCGCATAGCCACGAGGGTTGATATACATTTTTGTATAGGCCGAGGTGTTGTAATTGATTTGATGGGTTACCAATGCGCGACGCGGCCTGGAATTCTGAGAACGCTTAATACGCCGTCATTCTCGGGCTTGACGCGGATCCAGGCACATCGCCGCAATCGAAACGTCGGTAGATCCTCGGGTCAAGCCTGAGGATGACGGAAGAGAGGTTGTCATTCAAGAAAATCGCGCGGTCATCGCCGCGCGATACAATCTTTTCGCCTGCGCCTACTTCAACGCAGCGTCGGTAATTTCGGTCGTATATGCGCCCGAGGGCTCCTTGGTGATAACGGGGTCGGAGCCGCCGCCGAGCAGGGTCTTTACTGTTCGCTCGTAATCCGCCTTGTCGAGAGCACCCTTCGAGCCGGCCGTCAGCTTTGCCACTTCGCCCATCATGCGCTTCTGGTGCTTTTCGGTCTGCGCGCCGGAGGCGTCGTTTTCGAGAACGATATCGGCGGCCTCGTCAGGGTTTTCCTCGGCCCATTTCCAGCCCTTCATGGAGGCACGGACGAATTTGACCATGTCCTCCTTGAACTTGGCGTCCTTCAGCTTGTCTTCGAGAACGTAGAGCCCGTCTTCCAGCGTCGCCACGCCTTCGTCTTCATATTTGAAGGTGACGAGGTCATCAGGCTTGATGCCGGCATCGAGGACCTGGCCATATTCATTATAGGTCATCGTCGAAATGCAGGCGGCCTGTTTCTGCAAAAGCGGATCGACGTTGAAACCCTGTTTCAGCACGGTAACGCCATCGGCGCCGCCGGTGGTCGGGATTTTCAGATGCGCCATCCACGACAGGAACGGATATTCATTGCCGAAGAACCAGACGCCCAGCGTCTTGCCCTTGAAATCCTCGGGCTTCTTGATGCCGGTTTCCTTCAGGCAGGTCAGCATCATGCCCGATGATTTGAATGGCTGGGCGATATTGACCAGCGGCACGCCCTTTTCGCGGGTGGCAAGCGCAGACGGCATCCAGTCGACGATGACATCAGCACCGCCGCCGGCCAGAACCTGCGCGGGCGCAATATCCGGGCCGCCCGGCTTGATATCGACATCGAGGCCCTCGGCTTCATAAAAGCCCTTGTCCTTGGCGACGTAATATCCGGCGAACTGCGCCTGGGTGACCCATTTCAGCTGAAGGGTGATCTTGTCGGCTGCCTGAGCGCTAAATGCGGTCAGCAGTGACGCCCCGGCAAGAAGCATGGATGCAAGTTTCATTTTCATCGCTGTTCCCTTTTTCGTTATTTACGTTCGTCCCCCACGGACGGACGGATGCCAGAAGGTGACGGCCCGTTCTGCGAGCGCCACAAGACCGTAAAAGCCCGAACCTGCGAGCGCCGCCACGGCAATCTCGGCCCAGACCATATCGACATTGCTGCGGCCCATTTCCGCCGAGATGCGGAAACCCATGCCGACGATGGGCGTGCCGAAGAATTCCGCGACGATGGCGCCGATCAGGGCGAGCGTGGAATTGATCTTCAGCGCGTTGAAGATGAAAGGCCAGGCGGCGGGCAGGCGCAGCTTTATCAGCGTCGGCCACCAGCCGGCAGCATAGGTGCGCATCAGGTCGCGCTCCATGTGGCTGGCGGCAGCAAGCCCCTGCACCGTGTTCACCAGCATCGGGAAGAAGGTCATGATGACGACGACGGCGACTTTCGACTGCCAGTCGAACCCGAACCACATCACCATGATGGGTGCGACGCCGACGACCGGCAGGGCGGAGACGAAGTTGCCGATGGGCAGAAGCCCGCGTTGCAGGAAAGGCGAGCGGTCGATGAGGATGGCGACGAGGAAACCGAGGCCGCAGCCAAGCACATAACCCGTCAGTACGGATTTGATGAAGGTCTGGCGGAAATCCGTCCAGAGGATCGGCAGCGAGCCGAGAAGGCGGGCGAGAATGGCGCTCGGCGCCGGCAGCAGGATGGGCGGCACGGAAAATCCGCGGACCACCCCTTCCCAGAGAACCAGAATGGCAAGGCCGAACAGCAACGGCACGGCGAGGCGGCTTATGCGTTTCGCGGTCTGGGAAATAAAGGCATGGCGTACCAGCCATTCGTTGAACGCCCAGGCGGCAAGCCAGAACAGGATAGCGCCGATAAACCAGCCGGGGTTCGTCATGGCCGTGCTCCCATTCGCTTGAGGACGGCGGCATGGGCGACGCCGATGATCGATACTAGAATGGCGGCGACACCGGCTGCCATGAACAGCGCCGCCCATATCTGCACCGTCTGGCCATAATAGGAACCGGAGAGCAGGCGCGCACCGAGACCCGCAACAGCGCCTGTCGGCAATTCACCGACGATGGCGCCGACAAGCGCGATGGCGATGGCGATCTTCAGCGATGTGAAGAGATAGGGCAGGGCGGCGGGCCAGCGCAGCTTCCAGAAGATCTGCGCTGGTGAGGCATTATAGGTGTGCATCAGGTCAAGCTGCAGGGTTTCGGGGCTTCTTAAGCCCTTCACCATGCCGACGACGATGGGGAAGAAAGAGAGATAGGTCGAGATCAGCGCCTTCGGCAGCAGTCCGGAAATGCCGATGGAGTTCAGGACAACGATGATCATCGGCGCGATGGCGAGAATGGGGATCGTCTGGCTGGCAATGATCCACGGCATGACGGAGCGGTCCATGGCGCGGTTATGGATGATCGCGACCGCCAGCAGGATTCCCAGCACCGCGCCGATGGCGAAACCGAGCAGCGTGGCCGAAAGCGTGACGCCGGCGTGGTAGACGAGGCTGCGCTTGGAGGTGACGGCCTTGTTGACGGTGGTATCCCAGAGTTCGGCGATGATCTGATGCGGCGCGGGGAGGACCGGGCGCTCCTGCGCGAAGGTTTGCGGCAGGAGTTCGAGGAAGCCCGGCGTCTGGCCAGCGCGGGTGGCCTGGTCGCGGGCGAAGGGCATGTTGAGGTAGATGACGGCGAGGTGCCAGAGAATGAGGATGGCGAGGAGGATGGCGAGGATGGGGAGGACGCGGTGGCGGAGGAGGGTCATGGGTTGGCCCTCAGTGGGTGAGGTTTATTTGCGCGTTGAGGGTGGGGCTTACCTCTAACTTGTGGGTGGAGCTTACCCCCTCTGTCCTGCCGGACATCTCCCCCTCAAGGGGGGAGATCGACTCGTGGTGGGGTCTCGCCCGTCTCAACGTTTGCGAATGAAGCGGTGGTCGCGCCTCTTGCCGATCTCCCCCCTTGAGGGGGAGATGCCCGGCAGGGCAGAGGGGGGTAATGCTGGCGCTGACCTCACCCCTCATAGCCATGCCCCGCCTTCAACCCCTCACGCACCCGATGCGCAATCGCCAGAAACTCCGGCGTCTCGCGAATTTCCAGCGGCCTTTCGCGCGGCAAAGTGGATTCAATCACATCGGTCACCCGGCCCGGCCGCGGTGACATCACGACGATCTTGGTCGAGAGATAAACCGCTTCCGGAATCGAGTGGGTGACGAAACAGATGGTCTTGCCGGTCGTATCCCAGAGTTTCAGCAGCTGTTCGTTCAGATGATCGCGTACGATCTCGTCCAGCGCGCCGAAGGGCTCGTCCATCAGAAGCAGGTCGGCATCGAAGGCGAGCGCACGGGCGATGGAGGCGCGCTGCTGCATGCCGCCGGAAAGCTGCCAGGGGTATTTCTTGCCGAAACCGTTGAGGTTGACGAGGTCCATTGTACGGTCGATGCGCTCGCGCTGCTCGGCCTTGCTGTAACCCATGATTTCGAGCGGCAGGGCGATGTTCTTTTCGATGCTGCGCCATGGATAGAGGGCGGCGGCCTGAAAGACGTAACCGTAGGACCGGTCCTTGCGGGCATTTTCCGGCGTGGTGCCGTTGACGGTGATGTCGCCTGACGTGTGTTTTTCCAGATCAGCGATGACCCGCAGAAAGGTGGTCTTGCCGCAGCCGGAAGGGCCGATGAAGGAGACGAAGTCGCCCTTTTTCACGTCGAGATCGACATTGGACAGCGCGTGAACCGAGCCGTCCCCCGTTTCGAAAGTGAGGCCCAGTTTTCTGGCGGAAACGACGGAGTAGGAAGAGGCCTGGTTCATCGCGGCTTGGTTTCACTTTCCGTAAGTGCGGCGCGCGCCAGCGGCAGCATCTGGGTTTCCGTCAGTCTGGCGATGGTGACGCCGGGGTTGCGGTCGAGATCGAGCCAGAGGACTTCCTCGATTTCCGCCTGCGGGGTGACCTCGGAATGAAGCCTGGCGGTAAAGGCATGGGCGACGACATCAGCGCCCGGCTCATTGGCGGCTTCCTCGCGAAAGACGCCCTCATAACGCGCGGCATTTTCGGGCAGCGTCAGGCCGATTTCTTCGGCCAGCTCGCGGCGAAGCGCCTGTTCCGGCGTTTCGCCCGGATCGATCTTGCCGCCCGGCTGCATGAACTGCGTGGTGCCGCGCTTGCGCACCACGAGCATCTGCCGCTTCTCGTTGAGCAGGATGGCGGCGGCGATGAGGATTTCGCGTTTCGGCTCGCTCATGATCACACGCCCGATGCCGGAATGCCCGTGCGTTCCACCTTGCGTGGCGATACGAGCTCCTTCCAGGTGGAAAGCGCCTGGCTGACGGCCGGATAGGGATCGCGGGCGATGAACTGGCCGTGGCCGGCCTGTGTCTCGATGGTGCCTTCCTCAACGCTCACCAGCCCGCGCGAGAGCGTGTAGCGCGGCAGGCCTTTTACCCTGTGTCCTTCGAACACGTTGTAATCGATGGCCGATTGCTGGTTTGCCGCACTGATGGTCTTTGTAAGCGCCGGGTCCCAGACAACGATATCGGCGTCGCTGCCGACAAGGATCGCGCCTTTTCTCGGATAGATGTTGAGGATCTTGGCGATGTTGGTGGAAGTGACGGCGACGAACTCGTTCATCGTCAGCCGGCCGGTTGCCACGCCATGGGTCCAGAGCAGCGGCATGCGGTCTTCCAGCCCGCCGGTGCCGTTCGGGATCTTGCGGAAATCACCGAGGCCGAAGCGTTTCTGCTCGGTCGTGAAGGCGCAATGGTCGGTCGCCACACATTGCAGCGAGCCGGAGGCGAGACCCGCCCAGAGGCTGTCCTGATGCTGACGGTTGCGGAAGGGCGGTGACATGACGCGGCGGGCGGCGTGATCCCAGTCGGGATTGGCATATTCGCCTTCGTCGAGGATCAGGTGCTGGATCAGCGGCTCGCCATAGACCCGCATGCCGTTTTGCCGGGCGCGGCGGATGGCTTCATGGGCCTGTTCGCAGGAGGTGTGGACGACGTAAAGCGGCGCACCGGCCATATCGGCGATGATGATGGCGCGGTTGGTGGCCTCGCCTTCGACGGAGGGCGGGCGGGAATAGGCGTGTGCCTCCGGCCCGACATTGCCTTCCGCCATCAGTTTTTCCTGCATCTGCGCGACGATATCGCCGTTTTCCGCGTGCACGAAGGGAATGGCGCCGAGCTCCGCGCAGCGCGAGAAGGAGGCGAACATCTCGTCGTCATTCACCATCAGCGCGCCTTTATAGGCCATGAAGTGCTTGAAGGAATTGATGCCCTTTTCCTGAACCACCGTCTTCATCTCGTCGAAGACCTGCTCGCCCCACCAGGTGACGGCCATGTGGAAGGAGTAATCGCAATTGGCGCGCGTCGCCTTGTTGTCCCAGCGTTGCAGGGCATCGAGAAGCGACTGCCCCGGCTCCGGCAGGCAGAAATCCACCACCATCGTCGTGCCGCCGGAAAGCGCCGCCCGCGTGCCGCTCTCGAAATCATCGGCGGAATAGGTGCCCATGAAGGGCATTTCCAGATGCACATGCGGATCGATGCCGCCGGGCATCACGTAACATCCGGTGGCATCCAGCACGGTGCCGCCGGTGATATCAGGGCCGATCTCGGTGATCCTGCCGCCCTCGATCTTCACATCGGCCTTGTAGGTGAGGTCGGCGGTGACGATGGTGCCGTTCTTGATGATGGTGGCGGTCATTCCACGATCTCCGCAGTCTCCAGCACGGCATGCAGCAGCACGTCGCAGCCGGCTTTTGCCCATTCGGGTGAAATTTCCTCCGCCTCGTTGTGGGAAAGCCCGGCCACGCAGGGGCAGAAGATCATGGTGGAGGGGGCGACTCTGGCCGTCCAGCAGGCATCGTGGCCGGCGCCGGAGATGATGCCCATGTGGCTGTAGCCCAGTCGTTCGGCGGCGGAGCGCACCCGGCCGACCAGCACGGGATCGAAGGTGACGGGGTCGAAATGGCCGATGGCTTCGATCGAGCAGCCGACGCCGAGTTCTTCGGCGATGGCGGGCACCTCGCGCTCGAAGATGGCGCGCATGCTGTCGAGCTTTGCCTGCGAGGGGGTTCTGAGGTCGATGGTGAAGACCACTTTGCCGGGCAGCACGTTGCGGGAATTGGGCGTGAAGATCATCTGGCCGACGCCGGCGACGGCTCCCGGCTGGTGAGCCATCGCCACTTCCTGCACCTTTTCCAGAATGCGGGCGGCGGCAAGGCCGGCATTAACGCGCATCGCCATCGGGGTGGAGCCGGTATGGGCTTCCTTGCCGGTCAGCGTCACTTCCAGCCACCAAAGGCCCTGGCAATGGGTGACGACGCCGATCTGCTTGTTTTCGGCCTCCAGGATCGGGCCCTGTTCGATGTGATATTCGAAATAGGCATGCATCTTGCGCGCGCCGACCTCTTCCTCACCCAGCCAGCCGATGCGTTTCAGCTCCTCGCCATAAGTCTTGCCGTCGGTATCCGTGCGGCTATAGGCGTAATCGAGATCGTGAATGCCGGCGAAGACGCCTGAGGCCAGCATGGCAGGCGCAAAGCGGGCGCCTTCCTCGTTCGACCAGTTGGTAACGACGATCGGGTGTCTGGTTTTGATGTTTAGATCGTTAAGGCTGCGCACGACTTCCAGACCGGCCAGCACGCCAAGCACGCCGTCATATTTGCCGCCGGTCGGCTGGGTATCGAGATGGCTGCCGATATAAACGGGGAGCGCGTCCGGGTCCTCGCCGGCGCGGGTGGCGAACATGGTGCCCATGCGGTCGACGCCCATCGTCAGGCCTGCCGCTTCGCACCAGCGCTGAAAAAGGCTGCGGCCTTCCGCATCCTCATCCGTCAACGTGCGGCGATTATTGCCGCCGGCGATACCGGGGCCAATCTTCGCCATATCCATCAGACTATCCCACAGACGGTCGCCATTAACCGTCAAGTTCTTACCCGCCGTCATGAAGTGTCGTCCTCACCTGTTTTGTTTTTATCAAAGCAAAGCTTGTGCCGTTCCCTTTTTTGCCGGTTAAGATAACAGCCATTGCCTTGTGGCGGCGATGATGGATAAATTGACCGGCTGGTAAACATTGCAAATTCGCGATGGCGTCAGCAAGGGAATTTGTGACGAAACGCAGTAATTTTGCCTAAGCTATGAACGTCGATTATTTTTTAAGCATACTGTAGCGGCAATTGCATTGAAAAGAAACAGAGAGCTGAGAATGGCCATACCGCGCGCAGCGAAAACACAGAAGCGGACCCGCATTCAGGAGGAAAAGCAGGAAGCGATTCTTGAAGCCGCGCTCAGTGTTTTTTCCACGAATGGGTTCCGCGGCTCCACCATCGACCAGATTGCGGAAGCGGCCGGCATGTCAAAGCCGAATGTGCTTTATTACTTCCGCACCAAGGAGGCGATGCATCGTGCGCTGATCGAGCGGGTGCTGGACACGTGGCTCGACCCGCTGCGCGCTTTCGATGCCGAGGGTAATCCTGAAAGCGAGATCCGCTCCTATATTCGCCGCAAGCTGGAAATGTCGCGCGATTTCCCGCGCGAAAGCCGGCTGTTTGCGAACGAAATACTGCAGGGCGCGCCGCATATCGAGGATGAACTGAAGGGCCCGTTGAAACAGCTGGTGGATGAGAAGGCCGAGGTGATCCGCGCCTGGGTGAAGGCCGGGCGGATGGCCAAATGTGACCCTTACCACCTTATTTTCTCGATCTGGTCGACCACCCAGCACTATGCCGATTTCGATGTACAGGTGCGGGCGGTTCTAGGCGACAAGAATGGCGGCGAGGGACGTTTCGAAGACGCGGCCCGCCATCTGGAACAGCTTTTCATGGGCGGGTTGCGGATAAACGGCTGATCGGCCTGCTTCTCGCGATTATGTGATAAGCCCTCCGCATAAAAACATGAGGAAATTTATCACCTTTATACTTTACTCCAAAACTCATCTTTATTATGGTGCCGGCATCCCGAACGTCGGGGCCCGATATCGGGGTATCAAAAACCAACCGGCAGGTGAGGGAATGGCACGCAAGGAAAAGAAGAAGGCCGAACGTGGCGGCAAGCAGGGCAAAGGCGCTCCCCAGACCGAGCGGGACGTGGCCGAACAGCAGCTTTCCGGTCCGAAAAGCTTTCTTTATGTCGGCGGCCGTGACTGTCAGGTTGCCCATCTTCGCCAGATCGCCAGCAATTTCGGCGCCGAACTGATCCACCACGACGGCGGCCTGCGTGAGGCGGTGTCGCGCATCGATACCGTGCTTCCTTCCGTCGACTGCGTTTTCTGCCCGATCGACTGTATCAGCCACGATGCGTGTCTGCGGGTGAAGTCGGGTTGCAAGAAATTCGGCAAGACGTTCATTCCGCTGCGCAATGGCAGCAAATCCAGTCTGGAGCGGGCGCTGCAGACGATGAATGAACGGAGCCCCAGCGATGAGCGACGAGCGCAATAATTTTCCCGACGAGCACCGCACGGCGGACAGGCCGTGTGGTGTGGAACTGCACAAGATGGCAGAACAGGCGAGCGATCCGGCCACGACGGAATTTTATGACATCATCGGCGAACGCGAAAGACGCAGCCGCGCTGCCGGAAGCGGCGGCAATGTGGTGACCTTTCCTCATCAGCGCGCCCGCCAGCCGGGTGAAACGACGGCCTTTCAAACAGGTATGGCGGCTGAAAAAGGCCGCAACATTCTGCCGTTTCGCTGGACGCGTGGTTAGCGTTAAATCCTTGCCGAGAGGGCAAGATGGCGCCACGTGTGAGCGAAGCTCCGCTCGCACTCCGGGTCACGATGCAGATGCCCTAAAACAATCAGCCTTTCGGCTTCAGAAACGCTCCCGCGCACAACACCAGCCAACCCGCGATCATGCCGATGCCGCCCAGGGGCGCAGCGTAAGGAAACAGGCTATGGCCGGAAAAATGCCTGATAACGAGATCGCCGGCGAAGATCGCCGTGCCGAGACCGAGGATCAAGCCCGCCGGAATGGCGGTCCTGATGCGATCCGCACCGATATGGAGCGCGATAAGAACCGGCGCATGCGCCAGCGCCATGGCGGAAGCATTACCGAGCATATAGGTTTCGCCGGTATGGGTGGCAGCGGCGGCAAGCATGACGCCGGCAGCACCCAGCAGGCTGCCAAGCAACAGAATGAAGGCCCGTAATCTGGCCCCGGGCACGGTCGCTATGGTCGCGTTCTGCGTGTTCATTGGCTGTCCGCCTCCCGGTTCTGCATGTGAAAGGCGAGCCTCTCGATCGGGGGCCAGATGATGTCGCGCAGCTTCGGGTTTTCGATCGTCTCCTCCATGGCGCGGCGGAAGCAGAGCAGCCATTCATCCCGCTCGGCAGGGCCGATGGGGGCGACGAAATGGCGGCGGCGCAGCATCGGGTGGCCGTGCTTCTCGACGTAGACCGGCGGTCCGCCAAGATATCCGGTCAGGTAATCGTAGAACTTCGCTTCGCTGCCGGAAAGATCGGCCGGATGGATGGCGCGGCAGCGGGCTGCTTCCGGCAGGGTATCCATCAGTTGATAGAAGCGCCGGGTGAGCGCCCTGACCGTCGCATCGCCACCGATCGCTTCATAAAGGGTAATGGTCTCGCCGCTCATAATCCGCCTCTTGTGGCCCTCCGGTCCTTATCGCTCCGTGGAGCCGGAAGAGCAACAGGGCACGGGCGGGGTGCGACATTTGGGACAGGTCAAACAGGAAAGATGCCGGGCAAGCCCGGCATCCTGCGAACATCACCCGAAATTACGGATGAGATCGAGCCCCTTGTTCAGCAGCGTTTCGGCCTCGTCCTGGTTGGCTGCCTCGACGTAGCAGCGCATTTCCGGAGCATTGCCGGAAGGGCGGAAGTGGATGGTGCTGCCATCGGTCAGTGCCACGCGCAGGCCGTCAATGTCGCTCAGCGCTTTGACGGTGCCCACCGGGGCGAGGAAGGCCTCGAGATTGGTCCGTGAGGCGCGCAGATGGGTCATCAGGGCGGCGCTTTTTTCCTGGGCGAAATTTTCCAGGCGGTCGGCCGCGGCCACCGGCAGATTATAGGCGGCGGCGATCTGCGACAGCGGTTTTTTCTGTTCTGCGGAGAGAAGCAGTACGGCGAGGATCGGGAGGAAGCTGTCACGCGTCGGCAGCGGTGAAAGCGGCCTGCCGTTGAGCGTGAAGGCCGATGCCGTCAGCAGGCCGCCATTGGCTTCAAAGCCCATGACGCCATTCTTGCCGGCGGCGAGCGCCTCTGCCATGCCGGCGATGACGAAAGGCGAGCCGACTTTGGTGCGGATGACTTCGAAGGAGCCGCTCGCCTCGATGCCGGAATTGGAGGTGACGGGGGTGACGACCACGCCGGCATCGAGGAAATTGGCGGTGATGAGGCCGATGAGGTCGCCGCGCAACGGCACGCCGTTTTCATCGGTCAGCAGCGGACGGTCGCCGTCGCCATCGGCGGAAACAATGGCGTCGAGACTGTGCTCAGGAGCCCATTTTTTGAGAAGCGAAAGCGTCTCCGGCGAGACCGCCTCCGTATCGACGGGGATGAAGGTCTCCGAGCGGCCGAGCGGAACGACATCGGCGCCGTAATGGGCGAGAACGTCGACAAAGAGATCGCGCGCCACCGTGCTATGCTGGTAAACACCGATCTTGAGGCCTGAGAGAGCCTTTTCCGGCAGCAGCGCGATGTTGCGCTCGTAGAATAGTTCGGCTGCGATGGCGGAATGGTCTTCGGCAGTCGCCGTTTCGTCGCTGATGCCTTCCGCTTCGATTTCGGCGGCGAGGGCTGCGATGGCCGTCTCGTCCTGCTTGTCGATTTCGCCATCCGGGCGGTAGAACTTGATGCCGTTGCGGTCGGCCGGGATGTGGGAGCCCGTGATCATCAGCGCGCCCGCCTTCAGCGACAGAGCATAAAGCGCCAGAGCCGGGGTGGGCACCGTGCCGCAATCGAACGGCGTGAGGCCTGCCTTTTTCAACGCCGCGATGCAGGTGGCGGACACATCGGGGCTCGAATCGCGGAAATCGCGGCCAACGAGAATGGGGTCGCCCGCCTTTGCCTGGCCCGATGTGAGAAGGTGCCTCGCAAATGCCGTGGCATAGACGGCCGACGCTTTTCCTTTCAGATCGACGGAGAGGCCACGAAGGCCGCTCGTTCCAAATTTCAGGCTCATTCTCAACTCCGCTTCCGTAAAATCCTTGAGGGCCAAATGGATAGTTCAAAAATGTAACGCTTGAAAGAACCGTATCGATCCATTCACGTCAATCCTCCCCTTCCCTGGAGGCCGCGAATAGGCGATGATGACGGCAATGATGCGGGTAACCTAAAATTCACCCGTCATATTTAAACTTGTCCGTCGATAGCGGCTATGGCGACGATGAGGATCATCGGTTGCCGGCTTTTTTTGGTTCGTTCGAGTTGGATTGGCTGATGTACAGGCTTCAAAAGGCGGGACATAAGCAGGTACGTCCGCTCGATGAAAAAACGGCGCCGGCCGCGAAAACTCATGGTTCCCTGCTGGATGATCTGGTGGATGACGACGAGGTTTTCGAGCGCACGGTGCTGAAAGAGCATCTCGAGCCGAAACCGGCCGCGGCTGCCGTCGAGCCCGCTCCGGCCGCGAGACCGGTGAAGGCGTCGTCGCCCAGCGGAAGTCTGGCCGCAGCATTGCCGGGCCTCAGCCATATCGACAGGATCGGCGTTGACGACGTCCTCATCTGGCTTCGCAGGGGCATCGTCTGGATCGTTCTGGCAATCATTCTCTGCGTCGCGGCTGCACTCAGCTATGCGTATATGACGCCGCCACGCTACACGGCCTATACGGATATCGTCGTCAATCCCTCCAATCTCAACGTTGTCAACGACGGCGTGTTCTCGCCGAACCAGCAGCGTGACACGCAGATTCTCGAAGTCGAAAGCAAGCTGCGCACGATCACGTCGCGCAACGTGCTGGCGCGGGTGGTGGAGGAACTGAAGCTCGATCAGGATCCGGAATTCATCAGCCCGCCGCCGCTCGCCCGGCTGAAGGCGATGTTTTCATCCAGGCCGGAAGATGGCGACAACCGGCTCGGTGCACTCCGCTCCCTCGGCGACCGGGTCGCAGCGGAACGCGACCCACGCTCCTTCGTGGTGACGCTTTCCGTCTGGACCAATGATGCCGACAAATCCGTGACGGTCTCAAAGGCCATCGTGAAGGCGTTTGAGACCGAGCTGTTCCAGACGACCTCCGACAGCAGCCAGCGTGTCGTCGACGATCTCAGGAAGCGGCTTGAGGAAATGCGCGAGAATGTTACTGCGGCTGAAAAGCGGGTGGCCGATTTCCGTCGCGAAAACGGCCTGCAGGAGAATAATGGCCAGCTTGTCAGCAACCTGGCCTCCGGTGAGCTCAATGCACAGGTTCTCGCGGCCCAGCAGCGCGTCATCCAGGAAGAATCCCGGCTGAAGCAGATGGAGGCGGCAATCGCGCAGAACCGCACGCAAAGCGATGCGATTTTCGATAGCCAGACCATGAACACGATCCGGGCGCAATACAGCACCCTGCAGCAGCAGATCGGAGCCATGACGCTGACTTACGGCGCGCGTCATCCGCGGCTGGCGACTGCAGGTGCGGAACGGGCCATGCTGGAACGCGGCATGGCCGACGAGGCGCGGCGCATTTTGCAGGCAGCAAAGACAAATGTCGCCGAAGCGCGCTCCTCGCTCGATGCCCTGCGACTGAAAGCCGTGGCGGAGCGTGCCAATGTCTTCACCGATAACGAAGCGCAGGTGCGGCTGAGGGATCTTGAGCGCGACGCCCGCTCGGCAGCGGCGATCTATGAGACCTATCTTACCCGGTCACGCCAGCTCGCCGAACAGCAATCGATCGATTCCACCAATGTCCGCGTTATTTCGCAGCCGGTTGCGCCGAACTCCAGAAGCTGGCCGCCGGGCAAGCTGGTCTTCCTCGTCGCTGGCGGCGCGGGTGGCCTGTTTCTCGGCCTCGCCATTGCGATCGCACTCGGGCTGTGGGGTTATCTGCGCCGGGACGATCATGCGGAAGCCGCGGCGCGTTAAATCTGGGACCCCGCGCCGACTTATTCTTCCGAGATCAGGCCATCATAAACTTCAAGGAGAGCGGCGGCGATGGCCGCACCCAGCGCATTGCCGGCATCGCGAATGCCTGCCTCGTCGCCATCACGGACGGAAACGGCGAGATCGGACGCCTCGTTGGCAACGATTTCCTTCGCACGTTCTATTGCCCAGAGGCCGAAATCGCCGCGGTTGTCGATTGAAATGGTTTCCATGGCCGGGACCTTTGTCATTGATGTTTCCGTCCATTAAACCATCGGACGCCAAACGGGAATAGGCGAGGGGAAGGTCATTCAACCAGCGGGCGTGCAATTTCCCCGCCTCAAGCGGCGGATTTATAAAAATATTAATGATAGTTCTTCGTAGTGTTTGAAGCCTTCTATTTTATGCATATGCGTGCCCATAACAATGAAACGATGCCTATCTTGGACGCCGGACAGATTATGACAGGGAGAGAGATGCCGCAGACGGAGGAGACTGGTCATTCCTGGCCGGTCATTTCTCTTGCGTCCCTACCCATTACTGACGCAACCATCGATGAAACCGCGCGGGATTTCATCCTGCGTGCAACGACGGAGCGTGCGCCGGGTGCAAGGCCGTTTTATTCGACATCCGCAAACGGTCAGGTCATCGCGCTCTGCCACCACGACCGCGAATTCGACGCCATGCTGCGGCAGGCGGACCAGATTCACGCCGACGGCATGTCGCTGGTGATCTTCTCACGCAAGTTCTGTGCCCGGGCGTTGAGAGAACGGGTTGCAACGACGGATCTCGTCCATGCGGTGGCCAAGCGCGCCGAAGAGACGGGCAGCCGGTTTTATTTCCTTGGCGGTTCCGAAGAGGTGAACCGTGCGGCGGTCGAGGAAATGCAGAGGCTTTATCCGCGCCTCGTCTTTTCGGGACGCCATAATGGTTATTTCAGCCCGGGTCGCGGGGACGAAATCATTGCCGATATTGTCGCCTCGAAGACCGATATTCTTTGGGTCGGCTTCGGCATTCCGCTCGAGCAGCGCTTCGTTTCGCGTAATCTGGACAGGCTTTCCGGCGTCGCCGTGATCAAGACCTGCGGCGGCCTTTTTGATTTCATTGCCGGCAAGAACAGCCGGGCGCCGCAGTGGATGCAGGATATGGGGCTGGAATGGCTCTACCGGGCGATGCTTGAGCCGAAGCGTCTTGGAAAACGTTACCTGCTGACCAATCCGATCGCCATATATTCGCTGCTGAAGTATCGCTTTGGCGCTTCGGGGCAGAACCGCTAGATCATTGCGCCGTCTTGCCCGATAAATGTAAGGTTTTTCTAACTTATTGAATCAGCGCGCTGCGGCGCCGAAACCCGTTGCAACTGCGAACGGCTGCGCTACACTGCACAAATATTACAAATTTATTCGAATCAGAGATATTTCGAGGCCATCAATGGTGATTACGTCCATTTCTCTTTTCATATATGGAATTGGCACCGTTACCTCTCTCGCCATGACCTATATTGAAGGCGCCCGCCGCGACAAGAACTGGGATTTTTATCGGGTAACCGGCATTGTCCTTTGTTTTTTCTGGCCGGTGCTCGTGCCGCTTCTCGTACTTGCGACGGCCTTTTCGTCTTTCGGTTTGCAGAAGCGGCCCGCGAACCCGATGCCGTTCGGCAGGCAAAAGACACTGGGTTAACCGTGACGGGAAGATCGGGCGTCAGCTCTTCTTCGCCGGCGCCTTATAGGGGGTGAGCGTGATGCCGAGGCTCGCCATTACCCGGCCCACGGACATGAGGGGCGGATGGGTGGCGGGCAGCAGCGAACCGGTTTTCAGCAATGCGGAAACGGCACGGAAGAGCGACAGGCACAGGCTGACGGCATTTTTGGCGGCGAGCAGCAGTCCGCCCTTCAGGCCGGGGCGGCGGGCGCGATCGATGCTGTAATTGATGATGCCGGTCCGGAGCGAGCGCTCCATGATCCAGCGCGGCGCCATGCGGCTTTCCGGCACGTATTCGATGATGAGGGCGTTCGCATTCCATGCGAATTTGAAACCGGCCTTGCGGCAGCGTGTGAAGAAATCCATGTCGCCGCCGCCGAGGAAGTTGAACCGCACGTCGAATTCCGGCTTCGGCAAGGTTTCGAACACTCGCCGTGAAATCAGGCAATTGCCCGAGCCGTGGATCTGGTCGAGCGGGCCGGTCGGTGCTTCTATGGAACCGAACAGCGGATGCGAAAGAACCGCCCTGGAAGCCGGGGCGTCGAATTCGCGATTGACGGGTCCGCCGACGATATCGGCGTCGAAGGATTTCGCCGCCGAGACCATTTGCCCAAGCCAGACGGGGGAGGCGGCCTCGTCGTCATCGATCATCAGAAACCATTGCGCCGAAGGATAGCTCTGCCGGGCGGTGCGGAACGCCGTGTTGATGGCGTAACAATTGCCCTGCGTCGGTTCTACCAGGGCCAGCCCAGCCATGTCGTTTTCGGCAAAAAAGGCGCGCGCAACAGCGAGACCCTGCTGGCCTGCACCATCATTATCGACCACGACGACCGCGAAGGGAAAATCGACCTTCTGAGCTGCAAGCGATGCAAGTGTCTTCTTCAGGCCTTCCGGCCGGCGGAAACTGGGGATGCACACCACCGCTTCCGGCATGATCTCGGACATGGAAACTCCTAAATTCCGGCAAGTGCTGCGGCGGAAAAAACGACGGCCCGGAGGCTCTGGCGCGGGCGATGGATGACGGTGTCGGCCAGTGCCGAAAAGGCTTCCCGGTAGCGGCGGGCACGAAACGCCTGGGCAACGGTATAGGCGTTCATATGGTTTTCGGATTTGCGGCGAAGCCGTCCGAGCTCCTGCGGGGGTATGGCTGCGACGATGGCGGGATCGGAAAACACGGCTTCGATTGCCGGTTCGCAATCGCGGAAGGTCAAGAGCCGGTTCATCATAACGCTCGTCCGGTGAACCCGATAATCGAGGACGTGGCGGCCGGGAAGATAAACAAAGCGGCCCGCGGCGGCCAGCCTGCACCAGCCGTACCAGTCTTCCGCATACCGCAGGGTCTCGTCGAAACCGCCGAAATCCTGGAAGATTCGGGTTCTGACCAGCATGATGCCGCCATTGACGATGAAGTTTCCGCCGAGCAGCGGCCGAAGGATGAAGCCGTCAGGCTTTTCGCGGCGACGGATGAGGTTGCGACGGCCGATCTTTGCACCGTTTTCATCGATACGCTCGTAATCGCCATAAACGGCAACGACATCCGGGCCGGTGACGCCGGCGCAAAGCGCCGCGACGGCGCCAGGCTTCAGGCGGTCATCTGCATCGAGAAACATCGTCCACTCGCCACGTGCCTGCGAAAGACCGAAATTGCGAACCGCGGAAACGCCCTGCCGTCCCTGCGGCCGGGCAAGCAGTTTAACGCGCGGATCGGAAAAACCCTGCACCTTTTGCGCCGTGCTATCAGTGGAACCGTCATCAACCACCAGCACCTCGCAGACGGTTTTGCCCTGAAGCAATGCGCTTTCGATCGCTTCCACGATGTAACGCTCGCCATTGCGAACGGGGATGACAATCGAAACGGATATCAAGCTTTAAACTCCGTGAGGCATGGGCCAAGAATTCGCATGGCGAAGTTACTACCGGATTAAGCGGCGCTGGCCAATTATGACGTGGTATAGCGGCGGTTAACCTTGCAAATCTTTAATATCCTTTTGGCATGATCAGAATGTTATGTTTTGAGAATGGAGCGTGCCGGGTCCATCCGGATGTGCGGAAACGCTCCGACATTTTGGGCTGCGCATCGTTGCTGGCGAAAATCGATCCCGGTTTTCCCTCGATGCGCCGGGGTTGTGGAGGCGGATGAATGCGGATCGGGCGGCGGAATTTTCTGGGCGGTGCGGCAAGCGCGGGCCTTTTGCACGCCGTGACCGGCACGGCCTCTGCCGCGCAGAAAAAAACCTCGACCAAAACCGCCCCTTACGGCGCGGCCATTTATCTGCCTGACCTCACCGCCGATAGCCGCATCGGCGAGGCGATCGTGAAATATTGCTCGCGCATCACCCCCGTGACTGAAATGAAATGGGAGGTCATGCGGCCATCGGAAGCGGTGTTCGATTTTGCGCCCGCCGATGCACTCGCCAACTTCGCGCGCCAGCACAAGCTTTCCATGCATGGCCATCCGCTGATCTGGTACGCCTCAAATGCCCCCTGGATTGCCGGCATCGGTGGCAGCGGCAAGGTCGAGAAGCTGATGGAAACCCATATCGTCAAGGTGATGGAGCGTTACGGGGATGTGGTCCATAGCTGGGACGTGGTGAACGAACCGATCCCGGATGTTCCCGGCAATGTGCGCGCCCGGCGTGACGCCTGGTATTACGGCGCCGGGCCGGACGCCATCAAGAAGGCCTTCGATATCGCACATCAGGTCGATCCGAAAGCGCAGCTCGTTCTCAATGAATATGACGTGGAATTCGCGGTCGAAAAATCGCCGGCCAAGCGCGAGGCGTTCCGCAATCTCATTCTCGAGCTTCTTGAAAAAGGGGCGCCCATCAATGCCATCGGTCTGCAGGGGCACCTGCGCGGCGGCTGGCCGATCGCCAAGGACGAGCTTGCCGCCTTCGTGACGGAAATGCGCGGTTACGGCCTTGCCGTTCTGGTGACGGAGCTTGATGTGATGGACCAGACGCTGCCCGGTCCGGAAGCGGAACGCGATTTACTGATCAACGGTCAGGTCCGGGATTTTCTTGAGGCGGCCTCGGCCGGCGGCCCGCTTTCCTCGATCACCACATGGGGTATTTCGGACCAGTATACCTGGATCCGCTGGGCCTATCCGCGTCGTGACGGCACGGCGAACCGGCCGTTGCCGCTCGACTGGAGCTTCAACGAAAAACCCATGATGGCCATCATCAATGAATTCCGGAACCGTGGTGCGTGACTATGAATGCTGAAATGCCGCTTCCTCCCGTCCAGAAAGCGCTGCAGGTCAATCTGCATCCCTTCGACGCTCCGCATGCCGCATTGACGTTGCCGCATCAGCTACGGGTCTGGGGCGGACAGGTGGACCGCATTCTGCTGACTGTCGATACCGGCCAGGTGGGGGCGGGTCGCTACAAGGGCAAAGGCTTCGAAGCGTCGCGCAAACGACTTTTCGACATGCTGGAGGAAATGCAGATCAACTATCCGCATCTCGTCGTCGATATCGTCGATTACAGCGATGAGGCGCGCAAGGCGGTGTCCGAGACCTTCTTTTCCCGGTCGGCGGTTCCCTATCCCGCCAAGGCTTTCGACGGCGGTCCTTTCCACGTCTATTTCCACGGTCTTAAACGGGCCAACGCCCGTTACGTGCTGCACATGGACAGCGACATGATGTTTGGCGGCGGCAGCCAGAGCTGGTTTTCCGAGGCGATCGCGCTGCAGAAAGCCAATCCGGATGCGCTGTGCATCACGCCGTTTTCCGGGCCGCCGACAGTGCGGGGCGATCTCGATATTTCCCGCCATGTCGGCATGCCCGGCGTGAAGAACATTCCCGAGCCGCGCAAGTTGCCGTCGCGTATTCCCACCTGGCGCTTCGCCACCGTTTCCACACGTCTTTTCATGATCGACATGGAACGCTTCGCCAAGCGGATCGGTTCGCTGGAACTGCTCAGGCCCGATGTCAAACGGCGCATCCGCTCCTATGCCTATAATCAGCAGCCCGTCTCGATGCCTGCTGAGGAGGTGTTGAGCACCAACATGATGCGCAGCGGCGTCTACAGGCTGGATTTTCTCGGTACGGGTAAAGGCATGTATTCACTGCACCCGCCTTATCGCTCGCCGGAATTCTATTCGGCGCTCGCTTCCATCGTCGAGCGGATCGAAAAGGGCGATATACCCGAAGGTCAGCTCGGCGATTTCGATATCAACGGATCGATGGTGGACTGGACCAGCGCGCTGGCGGCCAAGACACGCCCCAAACGTTACGCGAAGGCCCTGCGCCATCTGATATCGGCCAATGTGGGGCGTTTTACCAAGGCTTGAGGCGGCGGCCCGGCTGGTGCCGGTCTGCGCGGGCCTCAATAATCGGTGATGAGTTTGCTCCAGCTCTCCGAGCATAGTCCGCCTATATAGATATCCCCGGCCAGCGCCCTTTCCCTCAGCAGATCGTCCCGGGTGGCCATGCAGAAATATCCGTCATGGCGGAAGCTCATGTGGTTCTGGCGGTAAAGCGCGTTGATCAGAAAGGGCTGCGCCATGCCAGTGACATGGGCGTAATTCTCACCGTCAAAATGGTGGAACAGTGTGTTGAGGACATCGTTTTCTCGGCCGGCATCACAGACGAGATTGAGCACATAGGCGGTTCGCGCCGGCTGGCCGAAAAACAGGGCGGCTCCCATGACATGACCTTCGGCCGTCTCGATCGTCAGGCTTTTCAGTTCGCCCAGGCTCTCATTCGTCCTGCTCATGCCGATCAGCCAGTGAAATTCGTCATGGGACCATTCCGGGCGGACGGAAAAACGCTCGATCATCGGCAGCGCTGCGCGGCGGAAGGTTTCGAAATCCACTTCTTTTACCCTGGCGCCCGGAGCCTGCTGCGGCCTTAGGCCTTTTTTCCATTTGCGCAGGACGCCGTCCACGAAGCCGAGCGCTGCCAGGGCAAGCGTTGTCTTGGCCAGTTTCGAACGGCGCGGCATGCGCAGTGCGATGGTTGAGAAGGGCTTCAGCGCCTTGTGCCATTGCAGGCTTTCGATGGGCAGCATGTTGCCGCCGATCGCAACCCAATGGTCGGCGCTGACAGGCGAGGCTGTATCCGAAAACAGCATGTCGTGTTTCGATGCCCGCATGCCGCGCGACAGGCGCGCGGCCCCGAGTGCGCCAAGTTTTCCATCCGACGCGAAAGCACAGAGCAGGCGCGCCGTGACGGTTCTTCCATTGGCGACAAACCGCATGGGCACGGCCAGAATGACGCTTGTCACGCCATTCTCTCCCGCATCGTAAACCACGCTGCCGTAATCCGGATCAAAAACGGGGCTGCTGAAGAACAACGTCTCTACATAGGAGCGAAAATCGAAGCTCGTCGTGGGCCCTGTCTTCCTGAATGCGCTGTTCAGCACCCGCTCGACAGCCGGCACGTCGTCCCTGCGCATGGGGCGGACGCCGGTTGAGCTTTGCGGCGCCGGGCATCGCGTCAACTGACCGTTATCGCTATCGTCCATCCTGGTGTGCCTCGGAACGTCCACCCTGGGTCTCCAGCCTATGCGCATTTACGAAATCAACCCAAAGATATATCTTGAGTTGTTAATATACGCTAAATAGAGTATCTGCTGGCTGCGTGAGTATACCTCCGGCATGCGAAGACGGTTCTCTTGTCGTGCAAGTAGAGGCGGGCTTTCCGGCCAGGAGTTTCGTGGTAAATATTAAGGAAATCAGCGCATTAAATTTTCGATGCGAAGTTAACGCCTGAGAGCCGTTCTTCAGGGCGCAGCTTCTTTCCCGGCAGTCCTTCTCCGTTTCTAACCCTTTGACCTCGTTCCGGAAGCGCGGTCGGAAATGACAGAATTACTATTCTTCCGTGCATTATATATAACTAAAAAATAGGATTTTGGGAGGATATTCGGGTAACCGGATGAAGCATCGGACGGGATGCGGAGGCGGTGGAAAGAGGAAGAGAAAAACCCCTTATGGATGCACCGCATGACGGACAGGGGCGTGGCTACTGGCGGGACGCATTGTTTTATGTGACGTTCCTGTACTTCACAGTCGGTTTTTCGCCCTATATCTCGCTCTCCTCCACCTATCTGGGGTCCGCCATGGCGGCCGGGTCCAACCTGCTCAACCAGCTCACCGCAGTCATCCTGCTCTGCAGTTTTGTGGCATTCATGGCCAGGGAGCGCTCGTTCTCCATCATCCTTGCGCCGCGCCTGCTGACAGCGGCAATTTTCGGCTGGTTTGCCTTGACCTCGCTTCTCGGTGAAGCACCATCGTTTTCTCTACGTCGGCTTGTCATGTGCGCCATCATCTGCGTGCTCGCCGGCGGGTTCCTGCAGCTGCCGCGCACCGAGCGGCATTTCACCACGCTGCTCGCCACCTGCGTCCTCATCATATTATTCATGTGTTATTTCGGCGTCGTCGCCCTGCCTTCGCGGTCCATTCACCTGGCAAGCGATGCGCTGGAGCCGCTGCTGGCCGGCAACTGGCGCGGGGTCTTCCAGCACAAGAACGAGGCCGCATCGGTCATGGCGGTGCTGATCATCGTGTCGATTTATCTTTGCAGGCGCTGGTCCTTCATCGGCGGCCTCTCGGTGCTGCTGCTGTCGGTTTTCTTCCTGGTCAAGACAGGTGGCAAGACGGTGCTTGGCCTGATGCCGATCATCGTGGCAACCGGCTGGTTCATCGTTCGCTGGCCCCGGTGGCGTTATATGGTCGTGACCCTGCTTCTTTTGTTCTGCGCGGCCGTGACCGTGGGCACCACGGTAGACCCGGTGTTTTCACAGATGCTGACGAAAATGGGCATCGACGCCAGCTTTACGGGCCGAACCGATATCTGGGCTGTCGCCATCGATTACATCCGCAAAAGCCCGATCCTCGGATATGGCTACCAGGCCTTCTGGCGCAGCGATACGCTGATGTCGAGCTTCACCGAGGACAATAGCTGGGCGACCACCGCGCCGGCTTCCCATAGCGGCTATTTCGACCTGCTGCTGGAAGGTGGCGTGCCGGGGCTTGTTCTGGTGCTGATATGGATTTATCTGCTGCCGCTCCACAATCTCGGCAAAATGGACAGCGCCACGCGCAACAGTCCGTTGACGCGGCTTTATGTCGGCGTCTGGCTTTACGTCCTGCTATACGGCTTTCTGGAAACCCTGTTTCTTCTGAGCGCGGGTTTCGTCTGGTTTTTCCTGCTCGTCGCGATGATGGGCCTGCATCTGCAGGCCCATGCCAGCCTCGTCGAGGAAGAGGCGGAGCGGGAACCCGGCCAGTCCGGCGGCCCCGTGCGCAGTGTAGCGAAGCCGGGCGGGCCGCCTGCCGCACAACCGCAGGTCCTGCATTCCCGTTGACGGTTCGAGATGCGCCGCCACCGCCGGCCGCGCTGCGGTCGGGTAATGATGCAAGATCACTGCTCCATA
This sequence comes from Agrobacterium genomosp. 2 str. CFBP 5494, assembly GCF_900013495.1. Lineage (NCBI taxonomy): Bacteria > Pseudomonadati > Pseudomonadota > Alphaproteobacteria > Hyphomicrobiales > Rhizobiaceae > Agrobacterium > Agrobacterium genomosp. 2. The sequence goes on along the minus strand of NZ_LT009718.1, from coordinate 2,783,260 downwards.
CTGGTTCCATCATTTGACGTCGCGGGCAGCAGCTGAACCGCGAATCCCTGTCGGTACCTGCAATTTTTCGGCGTGAAGAAATTATAAAGTTTTTGATCATAATTATTTTGCGATAAAAGGAATCGCGAGCAGCCATCGATCGGCTCTGCTCAGCTTTTCCTCAAGATGCGGCCTGGCGCCTGGCCTTTCAGGGGCGCCATGCCACGGGGGGAGACGACCTGTGCGTATTGCAGGGACAGGCCCGGACTTTCTTCGGCGTATGCATGATGCAGAGGCAATCCCAGCCGATGATGCGGCTATCGAAGCCCTGATGACCGGGGTCCTCGACGTGCCATGCCAGCCTTGCCGAACACCTCCTGTGGCACGGGGAAGGAGCGGTTTTTTCATGACGTGAGGTTTCCGTGTCCTTTCTTCAGAACGCCAGCATCCGCACCAAAATTCTTTCCCTCATTCTGCCGATCTGCATCGTCGGTCTTGGCGCCACCGGCTTCATGTCCGACCGCTATAAGCACGCGGACACGGCCTATTCCGATTTCTCGCCAAAGACAACGCAGCCCTGGTGGAGCTTGCCCGTGCGAACCGCAACCTGCAGGCCATGGCCTATGGTGCGTATCAGATCATGGCTTATGACACCAATAGCCCTGACTTCAAGATCGTGAAGCAGGGATATGCGGGGGACAGGGCAGAGGTGGTAACGCGCCTGGATGATGTCAAAGCCATTTTTCCGGAAGAGACAGCAGCACTCGACAGGCTGTTGCGAGACGTCAAGGCCATTATCGCCATCACGGACAAGGCCGTGGAATTCGGTTCGGCCAACCGCAACCAGGAATCCGCCGCGGAGCTTCTAAAGGCTGACGTCGCCATGCGCGCTACGGGCGCCGACATCGCCAATCTTCTTGACAAGCTTGCCAAGGGTGTCGCCAAGGGAAGCGACGATCTGAGCGATCAGACCAATTCGACCATCCTGACCTCGCTGATGGCTGTCGGCGTTGCTTTCGCGACCGGCATTATTCTGGCGCTTTTCGTGGCTTCACGCGGCATCACCACGCCGATTGCCCGGCTGCGCGAGCGCATGGTCGCGCTGGCCGCCGGTGAAACGACTGCGGAAATCGACGGAATGGCACGCAAAGACGAAGTCGGCCAGATGGCGCAGGCGGTTCAGGTCTTCCGCGAAAATGCCATCGAGCGCATTCGTCTCGAGCGGGAAACCGAAGCGAACCGCAGCCTGTCGGAACAGGATCGGATCGAACGTGAGCAGCAGAAGGCGAAGGAAGCGGCCGACGTCAAATTCGCCGTCGACAACCTCGCTGCCGGTCTCTCGAAACTCTCCGACGGCGATGTCTCCTACCGCATCCGCGAGCCGTTCACGACAACGCTCGATACCGTGCGCAACGATTTCAACACATCGGCGGAAAAGCTGCAGGCAGCCCTGACCCGTGTTGCGCAGAACGCCAACGGCATCGGCGCGGGGGCAAACGAAATCAAATCGGCCGCCGACGATCTGGCGAGACGGACCGAACAGCAAGCGGCGGCCGTGGAGGAAACCGCGGCGGCCCTGGAGGAGATCACCACGACCGTGCGGGATTCCACCAAACGCGCGCAGGAGGCGGGCCTGATCGTCAGTCGCGCCAAGGCGGGCGCGGAACAATCTGGCGAAGTGGTGCGCCGCGCCGTGGTCGCCATGGAGCAGATCGCCAATTCTGCCAATGAAATCAGCAATATCATCGGGGTGATCGATGAGATCGCCTTCCAGACAAACCTGCTTGCCCTGAATGCCGGCGTGGAGGCCGCCCGCGCCGGTGAGGCCGGCAAGGGCTTCGCCGTCGTGGCCCAGGAGGTGCGCGAGCTTGCGCAACGCTCCGCCCATGCTGCCAAGGAGATCAAGGCGCTGATCACCACCTCGAACGATCAGGTGCAGCAGGGCGTGCAGCTGGTGGGTGACACCGGCAAGGCGCTGGTGACGATCGTATCCGAAGTGCAGGAAATCAACCGCCACGTGGTTTCCATCGTGGAGGCTGCGCAGGAGCAGTCCTCGGGCCTGCAGCAGATCAACACCGCGGTCAACCAGATGGATCAGGACACCCAGAAAAACGCGGCGATGGTCGAAGAAACCAATGCCGCAAGCCACAGCCTGGCCAAGGAGGTGGCCTCTCTCAACCAGTTGCTGTCGCAATTCCGCCTCGGCGACAGCGCCTATCAGCCGCAGAGCCAGCCCGCGCCGGTGCGCACCGCCGCCGGCGGCGAAAGACCGGTGGCATCACCCGTGCGTGCGCTCGGCCACAAGCTCGCTGCCGCCTTCGCGGGCAATGCCGCCCTCGACACATCGAGAGACGAATGGCGTGAGTTTTGATCCTGCGACTTCATTCGCCTAAAACCAGCGCCCGGTGGTTCTGACCACCGGGCGGCTTTTTGCGTCGGGTTTGTCGAAGAACGGATAGCTTATCTCAGACCACCACTGATCCGCCGCCGCCAGCCTCGCCCATCGCCTTCAACGCTTCAGCAATATCGATCGGGACGGAGTCTAGCGGCGTTTTCGGGGAAGACTGTTGCGACGCGCAATTGTCCTAGCGGATGCGGCAACGCCATACATGCTTTCCGTAGGCTTCCGTCAAAAAAACGAAGAGTCGCAATCCGGGGTGATACGTTCTGCGAAAAATGGCGCACCCGACAGGATTCGAACCTGTGACCTTTGGAATCGGAATCCAACACTCTATCCAGCTGAGCTACGGGTGCAGCGGCCACGCTTGAATCGCGTGCAGCGGTTGGTTCATACCCTAGCTTTCTTTCCGCATCAATGACTAAAAATCCAAGATTTGCGAAACCTTGCCAGTTTTCGAGACCGCAGGGTGAAGAGGGCCGGAAGTGCGGGCGTGCGGTTTTTGGGCGTCTTTGCGCGCGGGACTGCGTCGTTTGGCGTCCCAGGTCTTGCGGAAATCGATTTCACTTATAAGTAGTAGCTTGTCACGGGTCCCGCATGCAGTTTCAGCATGTTCATCCGTCGTGGACCGGAGTGCCCGTATGCCTGCCAGACAAGGGTGGCTGCGCGGTTCCGGCCCCTCAAAATTGGCGGGTATATAGTCATGCTTTCGTCGTAGATTTTGTCGCCAGATGGCGGGCAGCATTGGGTTTCCGCCCATTAACTGTCAAATTCTTATACAATATTAGTATCATCTACATTTATTTAGGATACAGTTTCGTGACTTTGTCAGTTATGATTTCGGCAGGGTAAAGGACGAATCAGGCGGGGGATCGGATGGCTTTGCGATTGGCACATAGCAACGGGCCGCGGACGGAAAACGTCGAAAGCGGCAGCGCGCAAACGACGAATCTTACGGCGATCGATTACGGTTTGCTGACGACTGCGATCAGCTACCATTTGCGGCACTCGCAACTTGCCGTGGCAAACGGTTTTTCCGATGTGCTGGCGGAGCAGGGATTGCGGCCGGCCGATTTTTCCGTTCTCGTCATCGTCGGCGGAAATCCGGGTCTTAAACAAAGCGATGTGGCCGAGGCGCTCGGCATCCAGCGGGCCAATTTCGTTGCCATCGTCGACAGCATGGAAGAGAAAGGTCTGCTCGTCCGCCGCAGGTCGGAAGAGGACAGGCGCGTTCATTTCCTCGACATGACGGCCGAGGGTAGCCGTCTTCTCGACCGCCTTTCCGATGTCTGGCGCGACCGCGAGGAAAAGCTGATCGACCGTATCGGCGGCAAGAAGGCCCGCGACCAATTGCTGGCGCTGCTCGGCCGCCTGCGCGACTGACGTCCGGCGCCGGTGTTTCCCCATGCTCAGCTCGGCAAATGCTGGCCGGAAGGGCGCCGGATTTCATCCGTGGTCGCACGTTACCCCCGGTTATCAGGCAATCTCCATCACGGCAGCCTGATATCCCTCGGTCCGATTTGCGTTGCAATTTGTCTGCGAAACGGTCAAGACGCATGGAATTCCCGTGCCATGCGGTGCCCGCGCGGCAGCGAGCGACTGACCGGAAAGCCAGAGACGGAAACACCATGCTGAATATCGATACGAGTCATCCGCTTTATCGTCCCCTGTGGGTGCGGTTGCTCATCGTCGGTTTCTGTGTGGCATGGGCTGTCATCGAATTCGTCAATCGCGAGTTTTTCTGGGGAACCGTCGTGGGCGGCATAGGCGTCTATGCGGCCTATGAACTGTTGGTAAAATTCAAACCCGCAAGCGACGGCGACAAGGGTGGGGACGGGGCGGTTGCGCCCGCCGCCGAAAATCCACCCACCGATAAGGACGATGCCGGCTGACGCGTCGCGATTTTCCGTTCATCGCCTGTCTTGAGCTGCCCGCCTCTTACCGGAAATGCTCCCGCATCCGAAGCATGCGGAGCGCCTGGTCGATCAGGAGATTGGCTGCCGTCATGCGCAGTGTCGCATTGTGCCGGAACTGCGGTTTCACCCGGTCGGGATGATTGAGGCGGGCGAAGGCGCGGCGCTTTTCCGCGAGCGTTGCCGCAGTGTCGGTCTCCTGGATCGCCAGTTCCGCCGAAACATCGGCAAGTGAGGTCTTTTCGAGGTGGGCCGGCATCGGTTCCGGTTCGCTCTCCGGTTCCGGCTGGGGTTCCGCCGGTGGCGCGGGGTCTTCCAGGAAGGCGAGATAAGCGTCGAGATTGCCGTTCGCAGCCGCCGGCGCTTCGATATGCGTATCGACAACGAAGCCTGAGCTGAAGCCGGCAATGCGGTTATCCGCGGGCGGGGGCGGCTCTGCGCCTTCGTCTTCTTTCTCCTGCTTCAGTCTTTCGACGACAGACTGGAAAACGGATTGTCCGAAGAGCATACGGCTGTTCCTTCGCCGGTCACGATATCCGGCCCTTGTAGTGGATGAAGGTGGCGTCTGGCTTGCCGCCGTCACTGGGCAGTCAGCTTGCGGCTTTCATCCAGCACCAGATCGTAAAGCAGGCGGGCGCTGGGCGGCAGGACGCGCCCCTTGGTGGTGATGATGCTGTAGGGCTTGACGACCAGTTCGAAATCCGTCGGCAATATGCGGGTCCGGCCGATATCGGCCCGCTGGCCGGCCACGAATTCGGCCATGTCCTGCGCAATCGGCGCAATGGCATCGGTGTTGCAGACAAGCGCAAGCGTGAGAACCACGGATGGCGTGTTGATGACGTTGCGCGGCATGGCGACGCCGTGGGTAAGAAAGACATCCTCCATGGTGCGCCGCAAAAGCGCGCCAGGGGGCTGGAACACCCAGTCGTAACCGGAAAGATCCTGCAGGGTGACGGGATCGCCGCCCAGAAGCGGGTGACCTTCGCGCACCACCAGACAGGCGCGCTCAATGCCGATTTCGTGGATGGAGAACAGGCCTGGATCAAAGTCATCCGGTATGCGGCCGATGATGAAATCGTGGCGCGCAGCCAGCAATTCCCGCGCCAGCACGTTGCTGCTCTCCACCTGAACATTGATTTCAATGCCGGGATAGGTGTCCATGGCCCGTCTTATGGCGGGAACCACGAGGCTGATGGCGGGCGCGGTCACCGCGCCGATGAAAACGGATCCGCCGCTGCCGGACTTCATCTGATTGAGTTCGCGACTCGCCTCACGCAGCTCCAGCAATATGGTGCGCGCCCGTCGCGCCAGCGCCTCGCCGAACTTCGTCAGAACCACACCGCGCGATGCTCTCTGACAGAGCGGCGATTTGACGATCGCTTCCATTTCCGAGAGCATGCGCGAGGCCGCCGGCTGCGTCATGTTCATGGCGGCGGCAGCCGCGCTGACCTGCCCGTGCTCCTCGATCATGACCAGCATGCGCAGGTGGCTCATCTTCAATCCGGCCCGCAGCAACGGGTTGTCTTCAAAGACAAAAAGGGCATCCGTTGTTTGCGCCTGCTCATACACTTTCTGGTTGCTCATTCGCGATTTTATACCCCTCATCGGTTTTTGTATCGATTTAATATATCATAATTGATATATGGAAACTGATTTATTCTATTTGACAGTTATATGGATTCAGAACAATTTGCGGAATGCCGGGGAGGAGCGGCAGCTGTTCCATTTCGCAATTGCGAAAAGGGAGCGAGCAGGGCGCGGCTTCTTCCTCTGACGGCATGAATTTCCTGGTGCACCGCAACATGCGGGTCCAGAGAAGGGCTCAAGGGAGAGAGTTAATGAAGTCCATTATTTCGCTGATGGCAGCTTGTGCCATCGGTGCTGCGTCTTTCGCAGTGCCGGCTTTCGCACAGGACAAGGGCGCTGTTGGCATCGCCATGCCGACCAAGTCTTCCGCGCGCTGGATCGATGACGGCAACAACATCGTCAAGCAGCTTCAGGAAGCTGGTTACACGACCGACCTGCAGTATGCCGACGACGATATTCCGAACCAGCTTTCCCAGATCGAAAACATGGTCACCAAGGGCGTCAAGGTCCTCGTGATCGCCTCGATCGACGGCACCACGCTGTCGGACGTGCTGAAGCAGGCCGGCGAGCAGGGCATCAAGGTCATCGCTTATGACCGCCTGATCCGCAACAGCGGCGACGTCAGCTACTACGCCACCTTCGACAACTTCCAGGTTGGCGTTCTGCAGGCGACTTCGATCGTCGACAAGCTCGGTCTGAAGGATGGCAAGGGTCCGTTCAACATCGAACTCTTCGGCGGCTCCCCTGATGATAACAACGCCTTCTTCTTCTACGACGGCGCTATGTCTGTTCTCCAGCCTTACATCGACAGCGGCAAGCTCGTCGTGAAGTCCGGCCAGACCGGCATGGACAAGGTCGGCACGCTGCGCTGGGATCCGGCAACGGCCCAGGCCCGCATGGACAACCTTCTCTCGGCCTACTACACCGACGCCAAGGTTGACGCCGTTCTGTCGCCTTATGACGGTCTTTCCATCGGCATCATCTCCTCGCTGAAGGGCGTTGGTTATGGCACGAAGGATCAGCCGCTGCCGGTCGTTTCCGGTCAGGACGCTGAAATCCCGTCCGTGAAGTCGATCATTGCCGGCGAACAGTATTCCACCATCTTCAAGGACACCCGCGAACTCGCGAAGGTTACCGTGAACATGGTGAATGCCGTTATGCAGGGCAAGGAGCCTGAAGTGAACGACACCAAGACCTATGAAAATGGCGTCAAGGTTGTTCCGTCCTACCTGCTGAAGCCGGTTGCAGTAACCAAGGAGAACTACAAGCAGGTTCTCGTCGATGGCGGTTACTACAAGGAAGACCAGCTGAAATAAGCCTGATACACATGCGGGGATGGCTTGGCGTCATCCCCGTTTTTCCATAAAAATAAAAACGCCGGAATTAATCGGGCGCTGGATTGCGATATGGCCAATACCATTCTCGAAATGCGGAACATCACCAAGACGTTTCCGGGCGTGAAAGCGCTTGAGAACGTCAACCTCAAGGTTAAGGAAGGTGAGATCCACGCACTCGTCGGTGAGAACGGCGCGGGAAAGTCGACCTTGATGAAGGTCCTTTCCGGTGTTTACCCCGCCGGCACCTATGAGGGCGAAATCCACTATGAAGGCGCAGTGCGAAACTTTCGCGCCATCAACGACAGTGAAGATATTGGTATCATCATCATTCACCAGGAACTGGCGCTCGTGCCGCTCCTGTCGATTGCGGAAAACATCTTCCTTGGCAACGAGGTCGCCTCGAACGGCGTGATCAGCTGGCAGGAGACCTTCAACCGTACCCGCGAACTTCTGAAGAAAGTGGGCCTGAAGGAATCACCGGAGACGCTGATCACCGATATTGGCGTCGGCAAGCAGCAACTGGTCGAAATCGCCAAGGCGCTGTCGAAAAGCGTGAAGCTGCTTATCCTTGATGAGCCGACCGCTTCGCTGAACGAAAGCGATTCCGAGGCGCTGTTGAACCTGCTGATGGAATTCCGCAAGCAGGGCATGACCTCGATCATCATCACCCACAAGCTGAATGAAGTGCGCAAGGTGGCCGACCAGATCACCGTGCTGCGCGACGGCATGACGGTGAAGACGCTCGACTGTCACAAGGAAGAAATCAGCGAGGACGTCATCATCCGCAACATGGTGGGCCGCGATCTCGAAGATCGTTATCCGCCGCGCGACGTGCCGATCGGCGAAACCATCCTCGAAGTGAAGAACTGGAACGCCTATCACCAGCAGCACCGCGACCGCCAGGTTCTGCATGATATCAACGTCACCGTGCGCAAGGGCGAAGTCGTCGGTATTGCCGGCCTGATGGGGGCAGGGCGCACCGAATTTGCGATGAGCGTGTTCGGCAAGTCCTATGGCCACAAGATCACCGGTGAAGTGCTGATCAACGGCAAGCCAGTTGACGTCAGCACCGTGCGCAAGGCAATCGATGCCGGTCTTGCCTATGTCACGGAAGACCGCAAACATCTCGGTCTCGTGCTCAACGACAACATCCTGCACAACACCACACTCGCCAATCTTGCCGGCGTCTCGAATGCCAGCATCATCGACGACATCAAGGAAATGAAGGTGGCGAGCGATTTCCGCACGCGCCTGCGCATCCGCTCGTCGGGCATCTTTCAGGAAACGGTCAACCTTTCGGGCGGCAACCAGCAGAAGGTTGTGCTCTCCAAGTGGCTGTTCTCCAATCCCGACGTGCTGATCCTCGATGAACCGACCCGCGGTATCGATGTCGGCGCGAAATATGAAATCTACACCATCATCAACCAGCTCGCTGCCGATGGTAAAGGCGTTCTGATGATCTCATCGGAAATGCCCGAACTGCTCGGCAATTGCGACCGCATCTACGTCATGAACGAAGGCCGCATCGTCGCTGAATTGCCGAAGGGAGAGGCGAGCCAGGAAAGCATCATGCGCGCTATCATGCGCTCAGGGGAGAAGAACTCATGAGTTCGGCAAACACAACAAACGAAGAAAGTAACGTCGTCTCGGTCACATCCTATATTCGCTCCAATATCCGCGAATATGGCATGCTGATCGCGCTCGTCGCCATCATGGTTTTCTTCCAGTTCTACACCGGCGGCATCCTGTTCCGCCCCGTGAACCTGACCAACCTCATCCTGCAGAACTCGTTCATCGTCATCATGGCGCTGGGCATGCTGCTTGTCATCGTGGCCGGGCATATCGACCTTTCGGTCGGTTCCATCGTCGCCTTCGTCGGCGCGATCGCGGCCATACTGACCGTGCAATGGGGCATGAACCCCTTTCTGGCGGCATTGATTTGTCTCGTCATCGGCGGCATCATCGGTGCGGCCCAGGGTTACTGGATCGCCTATCACCGCATTCCGTCCTTTATCGTGACGCTGGCGGGCATGCTGGTGTTCCGCGGCCTGACGCTCTTCGTGCTCGGCGGCAAGAACATCGGTCCGTTCCCGACCGATTTCCAGATCATCAGCACCGGCTTCCTGCCCGATATCGGCGGCATTGAAGGTCTCAACACCACCTCGATGATCCTGACGGTGCTGATTACCGTCGTGCTGTTCTACCTCGCATGGCGTCGCCGTGTCGTGAATGTGAAGCATGGCATCGATGTCGAGCCTTTCGGTTTCTTCATCGCCCAGAACTTGCTGATTTCGGCCGCGATCCTGTTTCTTGGCTACCAGCTTTCCACCTATCGCGGCCTGCCGAACGTGCTGATCGTGATGCTTGCTCTCGTTGCGCTCTACAGCTTCGTAACGCGTCGCACGACCATCGGCCGTCGCATTTACGCGATGGGCGGCAATGAAAAGGCGACCAAGCTTTCGGGTATCAACACCGAACGCCTGAGCTTCCTGACCTTCGTCAACATGGGCGTTCTGGCTGGTCTCGCCGGCATGATCATCGCGACCCGCCTCAACTCGGCAACGCCGAAGGCCGGCGTGGGCTTCGAGCTTGACGTGATCGCGGCCTGCTTCATCGGCGGTGCTTCGGCATCCGGCGGCGTTGGCAAGATCACCGGTGCGGTCATTGGCGCCTTCATCATGGGTGTCATGAACAACGGCATGTCGATCGTCGGTCTCGGCATCGACTTCCAGCAGATGGTCAAGGGCCTCGTGCTGCTCGCCGCCGTGTTCTTCGACGTCTACAACAAGAACAAGGGCTGATCGGCTCACCCCTATCGCAGTCCAAAAAGTGGCCGGTTTCCGGCCACTTTCATAAGATGCAGGCGCAAGGCGCCGCGTAGAAGAGATAAAGGCGCACTGCGCCGGAGGAAGGAAATCCCGTGCTCATTTCACAGATTAAAGATGCCAGCGGCAACATCACTGTAGCGGTTCGCGAAGAAGGCGGAGAGGCACGCGCAGTCAAGGGCGCAGAGTCCGTTTATGCGCTTGCCATGGAAGCCGCCAATGGCGGCAAGAACCTTGCAGATGTCATTTCCGCCCATGGTCTGGGCGATGCCGTCGATCTTGAAAAGGCTTATGCCGAAGGTCGCTTCCTGCCGCCGATCACCCATCCCGATCCGGCTCATCTGCATCTGACCGGCACTGGCCTTACCCATCTCGGTTCGGCCGCGACCCGCGACAGCATGCACAAGAAAACCACGGAAGCCGCCGAGGAAAGCCTGACGGACTCCATGAAGATGTTCCGCATGGGTCTGGAAAACGGCAAGCCGAAGGCCGGTGAAAAAGGCGTTCAGCCCGAGTGGTTCTACAAGGGCAACGGCCATGTGGCGGCAGCGCCCGGTGCGGCGCTCACCTCGCCTTCGTTTGCGCTGGATGGCGGCGAAGAGCCTGAGATGGCAGGCATCTACGTGATTTCCGACAAGGGTGAAGCCGTGCGTATCGGCTTTGCCGTCTCGAACGAGTTTTCCGATCACGTCACCGAGCGGATCAACTATCTCTACCTCGCCCATTCCAAGCTGCGCCCGGCAAGCTTCGGCCCGGAAATTCGCGTCGGCGCTCCGCCGTCCGATATTCGCGGCACCTCGCGCATCCGTCGCGGTGATAAGGTCATCTTCGAAAAGCCGTTCGTATCGGGTGAAGACAACATGTCCCATACCTTCGCGAACCTCGAATATCACCACTTCAAATACGGCCTGTTCCGTGCGCCTGGCGATGTGCATGTGCACATGTTCGGCACGGCAACGCTTTCCTTCGCCGAAGGTATCAAGCCGGAAGCGGGCGACGTCTTCGAAATCGAAGCCGCCGGTTTCGGCCTGCCGCTGAAGAACCCGCTGGCGGTCGATGCGGAAGAAGACATCGTGGTTCGGCAGATCTGATCTGCGAGAGTAGCACGTAAAGGGTTGAGGTGCGGTCTCGGAGTATTCCCACCTGTCAACGTCATCCTCGGGCTTGACCCGAGGATCCACAACCCGGCGCTCACATGGATCCTCGGGTCAAGCCCGAGGATGACGCTAGAGTTTAGGTTTTGTGACCAATCGTCCCTTTGCGAGGACGATTTTCAAGCGGGCTCTTGTCAGCCATCACCGTTAGTCAGATGCGAAACATCCGCCAGTGAAACGACGGCGCGGTTCTGCCAGTAATCGTCTTCCTTCAAATGCGTTATGCTGCCGGAGCGCGCTGGAAAGCTGACATAACCGGCGCTGTCGATCGGCATCTTGATCCATGCCGCGATGACGAAGGTCAGGGCGAAGCCATGGGTCACGATGATCTGCGTGGCGCAGGGCCGCGCGATGATCATGTCCACGGCCCGATATACCCTTTCAGCAAATTCGCGTCTCGTCTCGCCATCGGCAATACCGCCACGATGGTCAAGGCGATTATGGTGCGGTGCCGGGATTTGACGCTCATCAAGCCATTGCTGCGGCATGCCTTCGGCCTCACCGTAGCTCATTTCCCTGAGGCCACGCATGGTCTCCATTGGCTGCCCGAAGCGTTCCGCGATGATTTCTGCGGTCTGCGAGGCGCGAAGCAGGTCGGAGGTGAAGATTTCCACGGGCTCACCACCGACCAGCGTCGCCAGTCTGCCAGCCGCCGCCCTGGCATCGGTCCTGCCGTGCGGCGTCAGTTCGGTATCATACCAGCCGCCGACCCGGTTCTCGACATGGTGGACCGACTGAGGATGAGTTACGACATAGATGGTCTTCACGGTGGTGTCCTGCTTCTTTGCGGTCAGCCCTGTTCAAATCCCCAGAGCTTGCCTTCTCCTACTTCCACCGAGTTCCCGGAGGGGTCGCGGATATAGACGGAATAGCTATCATTCGGCCAGCGGTGATAGTGCTCGATAGGAATCCCGAGCGTTTCGAAGTGCGCTTTCCAGCCGTCTACCTCCGATTTGTCCCTTGCGTAAAAGCAGAAGTGGCCTTCACCTGCCGTGCCATGGCGAGGGATGGGATTATCGGGATCGGCTTTGCGCGACTTCTCGGGGTCGAAAACCAGCAGTACCTGCTGCCCGCATCTGAAAAAGACGAAGCTTCCGGGCACCTTGCGGATGATCTCCAGCCCGAACACATCGCGGTAAAAAGCCTCGGCGGCTTCGAGATCATTCACATAGATCGCGGTTTCCATGATGGCTGTTGGCGGTTGCATGGTGCCTCCTATGGTCGAGATGTGGTGAGGAATGATGGGTAGGCGGCGGGCGGCGTCATGTCTTGTAGGTCAGCACCGTCAGATCGTGCTTGCCGACGCCCCGTTCGAGGATGGTCCAGCCGCAGTTGAGGTAATAGTCCTCAAGACCTGCCTCGCAGCAGAGGTAGCACGTCTCGTGACCGAGTTCGGCGGCACTCTTTGTTGCGGCCTGCATCAGCGCGCGCGCCACGCCAGAGCGTCGGCGGTCTTCTTCCACCCACAGGGCCGCGACCCAGGGAAGATAGTGCGGGCGCTCCTCGAGATCGCAATGAATGAGAAAAGCGGAGCCGACATAGGCGTCGCCATCATGGGCGACGAAACCGGTGGGGAGGGCGTGAGGATTTGTCATCTCTTTCAGGTGCTCGAGGACATCGCCCACCTTGAGGCCGCTATCTTGCCACCACGCCGTCCAGACCCTTTCTGCTATGATGGGTCCATGCGACTGGCAGTCGCGATAGTCGGAAATGCTGTACAATGCCGTCTCCCGGCCGGTTTTGTCCCAAAAGGATAAACCGGATCATGCTTTCAACTGAGAACGGCGATTAAAACGGGTGCTGCGCCTTTTTGCAACCGTGAACCTGTCGCGGTTGGTTAGCGCTTTTTGGCCATGACATGCAGCCAGTCTGTCGGCAGCTTGTCGTAACCGCTTCCCTGCCGGGCTTCGATCTCTACGCCCGTCCAGTCATATTGCCCGTAAAGCTCCTCAAGCCATGACCTGGACGGATAATTGTAATAGCGGCCGAACGTATCGCGTCCTTCAGCCTCTCCGGCCTTGAAGCTCGCATAAAAGACGCCGCCCTGTTTCAGTGCCGTGTGGATACGGCCGATGATGCCGCGCAGGGCAGGGCGTGGCACGTGGAGCAGGCAGGCATTGGCCCAGACGCCGTGATAGCGCCCGAACTCATCGATATTTTCGAACAGCAATGTCCTGACAGGAATGCCGAGTCGGGCTTCCGCAGCCTTCGCTATATCGGGCGTTCCATCCGTGGGATGCACGTCGAAACCGGCTGCCAGCATATATTCGCTGTCCTGCCCGCCGCCGCATCCTAGCTCGAGAATGCTGGCGCCTTTTTCCAACTGCGACAGGAATGTTTCCAGATGCGGGCGGTCCGCCGCCTGTCCGCGGGTGGTGTAGGCGGTTGCGTTGTCAGTATAGAAACCGATCGTATCGTCGTCTCTGGCGGCCATGATCTCAGCTCTGGGACTGGCTCTGGCTCTGCGATTGCTGCACCGTAACTGAAACGCTCAGCGTCTCACCGGCCGGGCCGATGCGCATGCCAGATATAGGCGCGCAATCGCGATAGCAGAGACCGGATGCGATGCGGACATAACGGTCATCGGGGCAGATATTGTTGGCGGCGTCGAAGCCGACCCATCCAAGGCCCTGAAGATGCACCTCGGCCCAGGCGTGGGTAGCGGTTTGTTCCTCCACCGCCTCCATCATCAGATAACCGGATACATAACGGGCAGGCAAGCCCATCTGACGGGCGGCGGAAATCAGGATGTGGGCGTGGTCCTGGCAGACACCCTTGCCGGCTTCCAGTGCCGCTTCGGCCGTAGTTTCGATGTCGGTCGCGCCGGGCACATACTCCACCTTGCCGTGGATGGTCTCCATGAGATTGTGGAGGCGGGCAAGCTCGCTTTCGCCGGCGCTCACCTTCACCAGTTCGCGTACCAGTTTTCCCGGTTTGGTCCGCGGCGTTTCCCGCAGGAAAAGCCATAGCGGCGCGTTGCCGATGTGGTGACCGAACACGCCGGCCTTGTCCTGCGTGTTCACCGTGCCGCTCGCCACCACTTTGACCCGCTGCTGCGGGCCTTCCGTTTCCACCAGCGCGACGCGATTGCCGAAATGGTCGTCATAGGTCACTTCCACGGTCGCGCCATCGACCGAGACATCCCAGTCCTCCACCGTCTGGCTCGGGCCGGTCTGCGGTGTCAGGCGCAGCCGCTGCAAGGCATAGGGCATCGGCTCGTCATAGACATATTCCGTCGTATGGGTGATTTTCAGACGCATAAGCTGTCCCCGTCTACGCGCTCATTGATAGAAGCGGTAGCCTTCCGTGATTTCCTGTCCCAGTTGCCCGTTGCGATGGACGAATCTTTCCAGAAACTCGTGCAGGCCCTCGTCCATGACCCGGGCGATGGTGGTCGCGCGCAGGCTGTCGCGGATGCTTTCCGCCGTATCGTGTGCCTTGTGCCGCTCGCTGTAGTCCTCGGCGATGTAATTGAGGTTGCTGGCGATCTTCTCGTAACAATAGGCAAGCGAACGCGGCATGCGTCCATTGAGAATGAGGAAGTCGGCGATGTTGGCCGGTTTGTATTCCGCATCATAGACCCAGCCATAGGAACGGTGGGCCGAAACCGAGCGCAGAATGGATTCCCACTGCGCATTGTCGAGCGATGAGCCGACATGTGCCACAGCTGGCAGCAGCACGTAATATTTGACGTCGAGAATGCGCGCCGTATTGTCGGCGCGTTCGATGAAGGTGCCGATACGGGAGAAATTATAGAGATCGTTGCGCAGCATTGAACCGTGGAAGGCGCCGCGCACCAGACCGGCGCGGTGTTTGATCACGTCGATGGTCTGCGGCAGTTCCGCATGGTTGAGCTTGCGGCCGAGGATGTTCTTCAGCTCGATCCAGAATTCGTTGGTCGCTTCCCATGTCTCGCGCGTCAACGCCGTGCGCACCATGCGGGCATTGTTGCGCCCCGCTTCGATGCAGGACATGACGCTGGATGGGTTCGATTTCTCGCGAAGAAGATAATCGATAGCATTTGCCGCCGTCACCTTTTCGCGTGTTTCGAGGAATTCCTCATGCACGCCCGCGCTTTGCAGCACGCCGTCCCAATCCTCGTCGCCGCTGCCTGAGCGCGTCAGTGAAACGCGCAGGCCCGCATCGATGAGCCGGGCGATGTTTTCAGCGCGCTCGATATACCGGAACATCCAGTAGAGCCCGTTTGCCGTTCTGCCCAGCATGGCTTAATCCTCCAGTACCCACGTATCCTTGGTGCCGCCGCCCTGGCTGGAATTGACCACCAGCGAGCCCTGCTTGAGCGCAACGCGGGTCAGGCCGCCGGGAATGATCTGCACCTTGTCCGAAACAAGCACATAAGGACGCAGATCGACATGGCGCGGCGCGATGCCGTTCTTGACCATGATCGGCACGGTGGAGAGCGACAGCGTCGGCTGCGCAATATAGTTGGATGGGCGTGCTTTCAGCTTTTCGGCAAACAGCGCCCGTTCCTTTTTCGATGCGGTGGGGCCGACCAGCATGCCGTAACCGCCTGAACCGTGGACCTCCTTGACGACGAGATCGGCAAGGTTGTCGAGAACGTATTTCAGGCTGTCCGGCTCGGAACAGCGCCAGGTCGGCACGTTTTCAAGGAGCGGCTTGCGGCCGGTATAAAATTCGACGATCTCGGGCATGTAGGAATAGATCGCCTTGTCGTCGGAAATGCCGGTGCCGGGGGCGTTGGCGATGGTGATGTTGCCGGCGCGATAGACATCCATGATGCCGGGAACGCCAAGCGCCGAATCCGGCCGAAAAGTCAGCGGGTCGAGGAAGTCGTCGTCGACGCGGCGGTAGAGAACGTCGATGGCCTCATAACCGCGCGTCGTGCGCATCTTCACCTTGCCGTCCATGACGCGAAGGTCGGAACCTTCCACCAGTTCCACACCCATCATGTCGGCGAGGAACGAGTGCTCGTAGTAGGCGGAATTATAGATGCCGGGGGTCAGCACCGCGACGCGCGGCTTGCCGGTGCAGCCCGGAGGTGCGAGCGAGGCAAGCGACTGGCGCAGCAGATAGGGGTAATCCTCCACCCGTCGCACGCGGTTTTCATGGAAAAGTTCCGGGAACATCTGCATCATCGTTTCGCGGTTTTCCAGCATGTAGCTGACACCGGAAGGCGTGCGGGCATTGTCTTCCAGAACATAGAACTGGTCTTCGCCGGTGCGGACGATATCGGTGCCAACGATATGGGTGTAGACGCCGCCAGGCGGCGTGAAGCCGATCATTTCCGGCAGGAAGGCTTCGTTCTTTTCGATGATCTCACGGGGGATGCGCCCGGCGCGGATGATTTCCTGTTTGTGGTAGATATCGTCGAGGAAAGCATTGAGGGCGAGAACACGCTGTTCGATGCCCTGGGCCAGTTTGCGCCACTCACGGCCGGAGATGATGCGCGGGATAATATCGAAGGGTATCAGTTTTTCTGAACTATCGGCGTGGCCATAGACTGCGAAAGTAATGCCGGTTTTTCTGAAGATGTTTTCCGCGTCTTTTGATTTCTGGATCAGGTGTGCCCTGTCCTGCCGGCTGTACCATTCGTTATAGTTTTCATATGGGCTTCGCGGCGTGTTGTCCGCATTTATCATTTCGTCAAATGCCAACTTCGATGTCCCCTTTTTTGCCATATGAATACAACGACAAATGCAATGCAAGAACTATGCAGGCCTCCCCGAGAAGATTTTTTGTCGCCCTAGAGTTTTAAAAAAGAAGCGTTTTTTCGGCTTCCGCCTATAAATGCGGCATTGGCAAATTGGTTGCGGGGCGACGAGCGGTGTAAGCGGGCGGTGGCGCTGTGTGCGCCGTGGGCGAATGCATAAATTTTGTTCGCTCGCTTTCGGTTGATGAATGTCCGGCGTCGCATCAGAAAATCTTAAAGATGTGATCACCAAAACGCCTTTGACCTTTTGCCGGGATGCGGATACCGCCATGCTGAACACCCGGCTCGACTATTCGCCGGTTTGCGTGAAGCCGCAGAAACATCAATTCGCCGTCTGTTCCGCACCGGTAGCGGACACCATGCTACACAGAGGACGCGCCCATGTCGCTCGACCGTTTGGCTCCGGCCATCTTCGTCTTTCTCTGGTCGACGGGCTGGGTCACCGCCAAATATGCGGTCTATTATACCGGGCCGCTGACCTTCCTCTGTCTGCGCTATCTTCTGGCGGGCGTTTTGCTGTGGGCGATCTGCCGCTTTTCGTCCATCCAGTGGCCCGAAAGTCGTGTCGATATCTTCCGGGCGATCCTGTCAGGCGTCTTCCTGCACGGTCTTTATCTCGGCATGATCTGGTGGGCGATAGGGCAGGGCGTGCCGGCGGCGATCGGCGGCATTATCGCCGGCCTGCAGCCGCTGATGACGGCGGTGGCCGCCCGTTTCATGATCGGCGAAAGGATCTCGCCGCT
Source organism: Agrobacterium genomosp. 2 str. CFBP 5494 (assembly GCF_900013495.1). Lineage (NCBI taxonomy): Bacteria > Pseudomonadati > Pseudomonadota > Alphaproteobacteria > Hyphomicrobiales > Rhizobiaceae > Agrobacterium > Agrobacterium genomosp. 2. Next base: position 2,765,632 of record NZ_LT009718.1, on the reverse strand, counting down.
GCAGCGCGCCGGCCTGCTCATCGGCTTTGCCGGCATCGCCATCGCGGTGCTGCCGAAGGTCATGGCCGCGGGTGCTGGCGGGCTGTCGGTGCCGCTTTACGCCGTGGCGGTGAATGTGCTGGGCATGACCTCGGTCACCTATGGCACGCTCTACCAGAAGAAGTACGTGCATGGCGGCAACATCATGGCGGTGGCAACGCTGCAATATGTCGGCGCACTGCTGATAACGGTTCCCTTCGCGCTTCTGCTGGAAGATGGGCATGTGGACTGGAGCCTCGGCCTTGCCGCCACGCTCGCCTGGTCTGTCGGCGCGATTTCCATCGGGGCCGTGGCGCTGCTTCTTTATCTGATCCGGCGCGGCCAGGTTTCGCGCGCCGCTTCGCTGATCTATCTCGTGCCGCCGCTTGCCGCGGTGGAAGCCGCCCTGCTTTTCGGCGAGACGCTGACGCCTGCGATGATTGCAGGTACGGTTCTGGCGGTGACAGGCGTTTATCTCGCCAATCGCAAACCTGCCGCATCGGTTGCGGCTGGTTAATTACTGCAACCTCATATTAGGGGTTTGTTAACCATAAAATTATACCTCTCGTTAATCACATGATTTGGCGGGGGTTACATGTCTATTTCACGTCGTGGTGTTCTGTTTGGATTGCCGCTGTTTCTGGCTGGCTGCGCAAACACCGGCATCGGCCAGCACAGGCTGGATTACGCGGCGAAGCCGGAGGAAAAATTCCCGCTTCCCGCCATGCATCTCGATAAGGTGAAGCCCGAACTGCGCCGGCAGGAGGTGGCCTATGATACGCGCCATCCGGCTGGAACGGTGGTTGTGGATACGCCGGCGCGGCGGCTTTATTATGTTCTCGGCGACGGTCGCGCAATGCGCTACGGCGTCGGTGTAGGCCGCCAGGGTCTTGCCCTGAAGGGTGACGCCTATATCGGTCGCAAGGCGGAATGGCCATCCTGGACACCAACCGCGAACATGATGCGCCGCGATCCGCGCAATCTGAAATTCGCAGCCGGCATGCCCGGCGGCCCGAACAATCCGCTTGGCGCCCGCGCGCTCTATCTTTATCGCGGCGGCAACGACACCATGTTCCGCCTGCATGGCACCAACCAGCCGCAGTCCATCGGCCACGCCATGTCGAGCGGCTGCATCCGCATGCTGAACCACGACATCATCGACCTCTATAGCCGCGTGCCTGTCGGTTCGAAGGTGGTGGTGCTGCAGGCGTGAGGCGGGACGGTTTTTCCGCCTGTTGCGATCGAAAAAATGTCTGAAGCCCTGAGTTGATTTTTCTGTAAGAAAGTCAATTTTCTATGGTGAAATCAACTATTTGTAGAAAATGGCGTTTTGAGTATTTTAGGTAGTTCTGCAATATCGGAAACGTGATTTCCGCTATTTCGGAGGTGTATCCATAAACGTGCCATCGCGCTCTTATCGGCGCTTCACCACTTCAACGGGGACACATCAACATGGCAATTTTCGATTCTCTCTCCCGCTATCGCCCACAGGCACTCGGGGCGTTGCGCATCATGACGGCGCTGCTTTTCATTTCGCATGGAACGCAGAAACTGTTCGGTTTTCCGGCATCGCAGATGGAAGGCTCCCTGCCGACGATGCTGCTGGTGGCGGCGATTCTGGAATTCGTCGGCGGCATTCTCGTGCTGATCGGTCTTTTCACGCGTCCGGTCGCATTCATCCTGTCCGGCCAGATGGCGGTTGCCTATTTCATCGCGCATGGGCCGAAGAGCTTCTTCCCGGCACTCAACGGGGGTGATGCCGCCATCCTGTTCTGCTTCATCTTCCTCTATCTGTTCGTGGCCGGTCCGGGCGCTTTCTCGGTGGATGAGCGCCGGGCCTGATCTGCCTGACCGGACATCGATTTGTTTTGCCGAAGCCCCGCGTGGCCAACGCCGCGCGGGGCTTCTTTTTAGAGCAGGATTGATACTTCGGCCGCGGCCGAAGCATAGGCGCCTGTTTTCCGGTTAAGAACGGGTCACCCTCAATCTAGTTGGAAATCGATCCGTGTCCTCTGAGAACCCCATCGCCCGCGAATTGCTGCTTCTGGCCCTGTTGTCCACGCTGTGGGCCGCATCCTACACTTTCATCAAGATCGGGGTGGAGACCATTCCGCCCCTTACCTTCATCGCATCGCGCACAATGATCGCCGGTCTGCTGCTCTTCGCGGTGATCCGGCTGCGCGGGTTGCGTTTGCCCACGGATTTAGCGACGTGGCGGCTGTTCTTCATTCAGGCCTGTATCAACAGCGTTCTCCCCTTCACGCTGATCGCCTGGGCTGAACAGAGCATCGATGCCGGCCTCGCCGTCATTCTCAATGCCACGACGCCGATCTTTACCTTTCTTCTCACGGCGCTCGTGATCCGGCATGAGGCAGTCAGCGGGCGCAAGCTGTTCGGCACGATTGCCGGCATGACGGGCGTTTGCCTCATTATCGGCATGGAGGCACTTGATGGGGCGGGCGAGGCGATATGGAGCCAGCTCGCCGTGCTGACAGCGGCATTTTCTTATGCCTGCGCGGCCATTTTCAGTAAAAATTTCAAAGGGCTCGATCCGATCATGCCGGCCGCCGGCTCGCTTATCTGCGGTGCTGTCCTGCTGCTGCCCGTGAGCCTGATTGTCGACCGACCCTGGACCTTGTCGCCTTCGGCGGCATCACTGGCGGCGCTGTTGTGCCTCAGTGTGTTTTCGACCGCGCTCGCCTTCATGATCTATTTCCGGCTGATGCAGACGCTCGGTTCGGTCGGTACCACCTCGCAGGCCTATCTCAGGGTGCCGGTCGGGGTCGCCATCGGCATGGCGTTTCTGGGGGAAATGCCGACGCCCGCCATGTGGGGTGGGCTCGTCTGCGTGATTGCGGGCGTGCTGGCGATGACCCTGCCGTCACGGCGTCGTCCGGTCGCGCAGGGGAACTGAAGGCGAAGAAAAGCCCCGCTACCGGGTGTGGCTGCGGGGCTTGATTATTGGCGAGCGCGTGCCGCTTGT
>NZ_LT009718.1:2725311-2762018 GCF_900013495.1 Agrobacterium genomosp. 2 str. CFBP 5494 | reverse complement strand
GGGGGCAAGGGTGATGAGATACGGCAACTTTACCCCCTCATCCGACCCTTCGGGCCATCTTCTGCCCGGCGGGGAGAAGAAACGCCCGGCAATGCCGCGGCGTCCTCAATCCATTCAGAGCGCCTTAACGGTTGCGGCCGCGATGGCCGTTACCGGAAGCGCGTTTTTCCTGGCCGTTGCCGCCGGCAGGGGCGTGGCGGTTGGCGCCGCTGCCGCCGGGCTTGCGGGCCGGACGACGATGCTTGCGCGGGCCAGCCGGGCGGCCTGCGTCGCCTTCGGCCTGCTTCACGCGCTTGAAGTCTGAGGTGACTTCAAGATCATTGTCCGCATCGCGCGGCGCGTGGTGGCGAGACGGGCGGGATTCGCCGTTGTGGCGTCCGCCTTCGCGCGGACCGCGCTGCTGGCCGCCATTGTTATTTCGTCCGCCGCGGTTGTTGTTGGGGCGCGTCGGGCTGGCAAGACCGGCCGGGCGTTCACCAGAAGCAACCGGAATATCGATCTTCATCAGCTTTTCGATGTCGTGCAACAGGCGGGTTTCGTCCGGTGCGCAGAAAGCAATGGCGATGCCATCGCGGCCGGCACGGGCGGTACGGCCGATGCGGTGGACATAAGCGTCCGGTACTTCCGGCAGGTCATAGTTGAAGACGTGCGTCACGGCCGGGATATCGATGCCGCGGGCCGCGACGTCGGTTGCGACCAGAACCTTGATCTCGCCGTCCTTGAAGCCCTTCAGGGCGCGCTCGCGCTGGCCCTGGCTCTTGTTGCCGTGGATAGAGGCGACCTTGAAGCCGATATGTTCGAGATGCTTGTAGAGCTTCTCCGCACCGTGCTTTGTGCGCAGGAACACGATGGCGCGGCCATCCGGGTTCTCGTTGAGCGACTTCTTCAGAAGCTCGGTCTTATCGTTCTTGCCGGCGACGAAGTGGACATATTGCTCCACCTTGTCGGCTGCCTTGCCGGGCGGGGTCACTTCGACCTTCAGCGGATCGGTCAGGTAGCTGTGGGCAAGATCGGCGATCGCCTTCGGCATGGTGGCGGAGAAGAGCAGCGTCTGGCGCTTGGCGGGCACCATCTTCGAGATCTTGCGCAGATCGTGAATGAAGCCGAGGTCGAGCATCTGGTCCGCTTCGTCCAGCACCAGATAGGTGACCTTGGAGAGCGAGATGGCGTTGCGGGCGATGAGGTCAAGCAGGCGGCCGGGGGTTGCCACCAGAATGTCCGTGCCCTTTTCGAGCTGGAGCTGCTGCTTGTTGATCGATGCGCCGCCAACCACCTGGTTGATGCGCAGCGGCGTCTTCTTCACGAAAGCGCGCAGGTTTTCGCCGATCTGGTTCACCAGCTCGCGGGTCGGGGCAAGGATGAGCGTGCGGCAGGTGCGGTTTGCCGGGCGGTCCGCCTGCTTCATCAGCATTTCGATGATCGGCAGGCCGAAAGCGGCGGTCTTGCCGGTTCCGGTCTGTGCGAGGCCGATCAGGTCGCGGCCTTCGAGCAGCAGCGGAATGGCTTTTGCCTGAATGGGGGTCGGGGTTGTGTAGCCAAGCTGGGTAACGCTGGCAACAATCTTTTCGGAGAGGCCGAGTTCGCTAAAACTGGTCAATATAATGCCTTTCGGGGCGCCAAAAACCAATCGTCCGGAACAGGGCTGCTGTCCGGCGGTTTCGGCGTCAAGAACCCCGCGTGAATTGGGAACTTGTGGGTTGGAATAACTTTCTGCGCATCAGTGCGGCACATGCCGTCTTCTGTATTCTCTGCGCTTTTCCTTCATGCGGGCCAAGTCTCTCTCGGACCAAGTCTTCTCAACATACGCTGCAGCTCACGCGGCTGCCGAAGGTGAAAGCTTGACCGGCATGTGGGCGTTTTACTCGTCAAAGTCAAGCGATAGTTTCATGACATGGCTGCCGGACGGCGCATGGCAGCCATGCGGAACGCCGCCGCCAGCTGGCCGAAGAGCTGGGTCGCAGCGAATAATTATGGTTAAAAAAGTGTATTGCCGGGCAGGGCGCATAGCAAAAACAGATTTTCTCACATAACGTTTGTGCGAAGTCATCTAGAAATATTTGATTCGACAAAGTGAAACTGCACGCTGTGGAGTATCGATTGACCGAGGGCAGCGGGTTGCTGGAAAAGGCTTGCAGGGCTGTTGCCGCCCTGAACCTGCCCGCGTGCATCAAGGACAGCGAGCTGCGCTATCTCGTGGTCAACGCCGCCTACGCACGGTTGATGGGGCGTCCCCTCAGGGCGTTCGAAGGCCACACCAGCCTTTCCCTCTCGGCTGATATCCGTGATGCGGAGCGGGAGGACAGGGAGCGCCGTTCACTCGTTTTTGCGACGGACGAGATGATCGCCTGCCATGCCTCGGTTTCCTCCCTGCCATACACGCTTCTCTGCGAGCGCTTCACCGATGATGACGGCAGCCTGTTCCTGTTCGAAACGGTGGAAGACATGCCGTTGGGCGTTCTGACGGGGACGGCGGATATCGGCGGGGCGTCGGACCTGCTGTTCAGCAGCGGCCTCATGGATTTCATCGATGCCGGCATCGTCGTCTACGATGCGGAAAACCGACTGGTTTATTGCAATGCCCGTTTCGCGGAGTTCTATAGCGGTTTTGGCGTCGAGCTGAAGCCGGGCATCCGGCTCGAGGCGCTGATGGAGGCGCTCTATTTTTCGAGCGGATATCGTCGCGTCAAAGAAGACGACCCTGCGTTCGAAGGCTGGATGCGGGAGCAGTTGCGCGATTTTTCCCTGCCCTATCTCGAAAGGGTGGAGCAGTTCGCCGATGGCCGCTGGGTGCGCATGGTCAACAAGCGGCTGGAAAACGGCATGCTGGTTGGCCTGCGCATCGATGTGACCGAGTTCAAGGCGCACGAGACCCTTCTCAGCGCCCAGATCCGCGAAACCTGGTTGCTGCGCGCTGCCCTCGAACAATTGCCGGTGGGGGTTTTCCTGAGGGATCAAGACAGGCGGCTGACCTATGCCAATGCCGCCTATGATGCATTTCTCGGCGGCAATCTCGCCGACTATATCGGCAAGACCGAATCCGAAATGTTCCCGCAGAATGGCTCCCAGTTCCAGCAGGAAAACGAACGGATCTTGCAGACCGGAGAGGCGCTCGAACGCACGGGAAACATGCCTCAGCGCAACGGACGGGCCATTCCCGTCATCACGCGGCTCGGCCGCGTTGCGACACCGGATGACGAATATTACCTCGTGGGCTCCGTCACCGATGTCAGCCTCCTGCAGGAGCGGGAAAAGGCGCTGATCGCCACACAGGCCGAAGCCGAGGCGCTGCATCGCCAGCTCGAAGCGGTACTTCACGCGCTGCCCGTGGGGGTGCTGCTTCTCAGCGCCGATCTCGTCATCGAATATGTCAATCCGTTCTTCTACCAGGTCTGGGGCGAAATCGGCGGCGAGAAATCACTTGTGGGCAAAGACTATCGCGAATTCATGAGGATGAATTTCGATAGCGGCCTTTATGATTATGGCGATCGGCCTTTCGACGAGGTCTATAGCGAGCGGGCGCAGCGGCTCCTGAAGGATGGGGCCTTTGCCCCCCGCGAGGTGCGCAGCAAAAGCGGCAAGGTGACCGTCATCTCCAAAACGCGCCTCGAAGGCGGAAAAATCCTCAGCACCTATGCCGATGTGACGGATGTGCGAATGCGCGACGCCGAAATCAGCAAGGCGAAGGCCGAGCTGGAGCGCGTCGGCGAATATATGCAGGGCGCGACGCGCGCCATGGCGCAGGGCCTGGTGCTGGTGGAGCAGGGCACGATCATCATGTCCAACGAGGCGATGGCGCGGATGTTCGACGTGCCGCCCGAGCTGCTGGAAAAGGATCGCGACTGGTCCGGCTTCTTCGCCCATTGTGCCGCGCGCGGAGATTTCGGCACGGCCGAGGAAGCGGCCGCGATGCTTAATGCCTGGAAAGACAACATTGCCGCCAACCGGCCGTTCTCCTGGCTAATCCATGTCGCCGGCAAGAGGTGGCTCAACCTGGAAGCCACCAACAGTTCCGGCAATTACTGGCTCGTGATCGTCACCGACGTGACCGAGATGAAGATGCGCGAAGGCGAATTGCAACGTCTGCTTTCGCGGGCGGAAGCGGCGGACCGCGCCAAATCGGAATTTCTGGCCAATATGAGCCATGAAATCCGCACGCCGATGAACGGCGTGCTTGGCATGGCGGAGCTTCTGGCCAAATCCAACCTCGATACGCGCCAGAAGACTTTCACCGACATCATCGTCAAGTCAGGCAATGCGCTTCTGACGATCATCAACGACATCCTCGATTTCTCCAAGATCGAAGCCGGGCAGATGAAACTGCGCAGCGTATCTTTCGATCCGGCGGAAGCCGTTGAGGATGTGGTTTCGCTCCTGTCCTCGGCGGCGCTGGAGAAGAACATAGAGCTGGTGGTGCGGACCGACCCGTCGGTTTTCGGCAAGGTCATCGGTGACGCCGGACGCTTCCGCCAGATTGTTACAAACCTCGTCGGGAATGCCGTCAAGTTCACCGAAACCGGCCATGTGCTGGTGGAGCTTTCTGCGCAGTCAGCGGAAGCTTCGGAGGCTATCCTGTCGCTGCGTGTCGAAGACAGCGGGATCGGTATTCCCTCCGACAAGCTGGAGACGATCTTCGACAAGTTCAGCCAGGTCGATAGTTCCGCCACGCGCCGTCACGAAGGAACCGGGCTCGGCCTGGCGATCACCGTCGGCCTTGTCGGGCTGTTCAACGGCAAGATCGATGTCGTCAGCGAAGTGGGCAAGGGGTCGAGTTTCGAGGTCAACATCCCGTTTCAGATGACCGAAAGGCGGAGGGATGTCCCACCTCTTTCGGTGGCGATCGAAAATATCCGGGTGCTCGTCATCGATGACAACGATGTCAACCGGCGCATCCTGACGGAGCAGCTACAAAGCTGGGGCATAGACGGCCATGCCGTCGAGGGAGGGCCCACCGGCATTGCCGTGCTGCAGGAAGCCGTAGCGGTGGGTCTTTCGATCGACGCCATCATTCTTGATTATCACATGCCTGTCATGAACGGCCTGGACGTCGTGGAGCGGATCAGGGCGGATCGCCGTTTCGACGACATCGCCATCATTTTCCTGACGTCCATGGATGTCGTGGGTGACGAGACGCTCTTTACCGATCTCAACGTGCAGGCACATCTGATGAAGCCCGCGCGGGCGCGGCTGTTGCGCTCCACCCTGTTCGACGTGGTGCGCGACGTGCGGCTGAAACGCGCGCGGCCGGAAGCTTTCGCAGGTGCCTCGGACGGCGGTTCGTCCCGGCCGGAAGGTCCTGCTTCAGAAAAGAAGCGGCGGGCAGAGGTGCCGACAGTTTCCGTCCGGCTGCGGCCCAGCCTGATCGATGTGCTGGTGGCCGAGGACAATGACGTCAACCAGATTGTTTTCACGCAGATTTTGCAGCAGACGGGTCTGCGGTTCCTGATCGTCGGCAATGGGAAAAAGGCCGTTCAGGCGTGGGAGGAATATAATCCCGCGATCATCCTCATGGATGTCTCCATGCCTGTCATGAACGGGCATCAGGCAACGCAGGCGATCCGGACGGCCGAACTTGCGGCCGCCGAAGGCCGGCATGTGCCGATCATTGGCGTGACGGCCCATACGCAGGATGCTGACCGCGATCTATGCCTGCAGGCCGGCATGGACGATTATCTGTCGAAGCCCATCAGCCCCGAAATTCTCGAGGATAAGATCGCCCAGTGGCTGGGTGAAGATATTCCGCGCCGGGTATCTGATGACGCAACCGGTCGCTGATGTCGTTTTGGTCAAACCGGGGGCCTGGTGCCGCAGAGCATTTCCCGTTTTCCTGCGAAACCCTTGCGTCGTTCCACATCAAAACCGGCGGCGATGAGATTGCGGCGGACGAAGCCTGCGGCGGCATAGGTGGCGAAGGTGCCTGCCGGCGCCGTCCTGGCGAACAGTGCCTGCATGATCTCCAGCGACCACATGTCCGGGTTGCGCGCAGGTGCGAAACCATCCAGGAACCAGGCATCGAAGGTTTCGTGACTGTTGGAAATACCGGTGAGCGCCTCGCCGCAGACCACCGTCAGGCGTGTTTCACCATCGAGTTCAATCTCTACCTTCCCCTTCGGTTCGGCGGGCCAGAGGGCGGTGAGCGCCCTGCGTTCGGCGTCCACCTCCGGCCAGCGGGAAAGTGCCCGGCCGATCTCGTCCGCCTTCATCGGGTAGAGTTCGAAGGAGATGAAATGCAACGTGGAGCGGCCGTTGCGGAGCTCTTTCCATTGGCGCCATGTCTCGCACAGATTGAGCGCGGTGCCGAAGCCCAGTTCCCCGATGCGGAAGACGCCTTCGCGTTCCCGCCAGCGTTGCGGCAGGCCGTTTCCTGACAGGAAGACGTGGCCACATTCCAGCCTGCCATCCGTCTGGCAATAAAAATGGTCGTCAAAAGCCAGCGAATAGGGCATATCCCCGTCACGCCAGTCGAGTGCAGTGTGGGTTTCGCCGGTTGCCGAACCGGCCTGTGCGCCAGTCTCTCTGATAGTGTCGTTGGAATCTTTCATGGCTAAAGCCGATAATCCCGCTTTCGAACAGGGTCAATCACCAAGAACGCCTTTGCCTGCTTCCGTCCCTCTCCTCATCGTCGGGGGTGGTATCATGGGTCTATGGGCTGCGGTTAAGGCGGAACGGCTCGGCATCGATACGTTGCTGGTGGAGGCGGACCATCCCGGTGGCGGCGCGAGTGGCGGGCTGCTCGGCGCGCTGATGCCTCATATGCCGGACCGCTGGTCGGACAAGAAGCAGTTCCAGTTCGCCGCCCTCGTGGCGCTGGAAAAAGAGATCGCCGGGCTGGAGGCGGAGACCGGGCTTTCCGCCGGTTATCGCCGCTCTGGCCGGATCATCCCATTGCCGAAGCCGCATCTGCGTCCCATCGCCGAGCGGCATGAAAGGGATGCGCAGGAGAACTGGGTCTCGGGTGAGCGCCGGTTCCATTGGCATGTCGGTGACAGCCCTGCGGTTGCGGGCTGGGTGGATGACGCGGCTGGCGCAGCGGGTTTCGTGTTCGATACGCTGGCGGCGCGGGTGGCTCCGCGTGCAATGATTGCGCTTCTTTCGGCATTTCTCGGCAAGGCGCGGCATGTGCGGTTGATCAAGGGTTGCCGCGTCCTTTCGCTTGACGCGGAGACAGGCCGGGCGGCGCTGTCTTCGGGGGACGAGGTCGTGTTCGGCCACGCCGTGATCGCCAATGGGCATCGATCCTTTCCCCTGATCCGGGACGCACTGGGCCTCGACACCGGGCTGGTGCTCGGGCAGCCGGTGAAGGGGCAGGCGGCGCTGCTCGACGCGGCGGTCGATCCGGCCATGCCCGTGGTGTTCCTGAACGGTCTTTACATCGTGCCGCACGAAGACGGAACGGTCGCCATCGGCAGTACCAGCGAAGATTGTTTTTCCGACCCATTCGATACGGATGAGAAGCTGGAAAAACTGCTTGCGGATGCGGCTGCGATTGTCCCCTGGCTTGGCGGGGCTCCGGTTCTCGAACGCTGGGCCGGGCTGCGGCCGAAGGCTGCGGGCAGAGACCCCATGGTGGGAACGGTTGCCGGTCACCCGAAGCTTGTGGCATTGACGGGCGGCTTCAAGGTGAGCTTCGGTCTTGCCCATTCTCTTGCCGATGCCGCGCTACAGGCCGTTTGCGGAAAGGCACCGGACGTGCCGCGGAGTTTCCAGCTTCAAGAACACGTGAACATAGCCATGGCGGGCATCGGAAAGTTCTGACCAGACCGCTTACGTCGTTAATCTGTCACGCAAATCACTTATTTGCTGGCCTGCAACGAGGCAGGTTTGTCCGCTTTTGCGGCGAGGTGACAGCGCATGCGATACGCCATTCATTTCACGCCTTCCCCCAATGACCCCCTGACGCAGGTGGCCGCTGCGTGGCTGGGGCGCGATGCCTATTCCGGTCAGGCGGTTGAGCCGCCCGGTATGATCGATCTTGGTATGCAGGAGATTTCCTATCACACGGCCCTGCCGCGCCGGTATGGTTTCCATGGCACCATCAAGGCTCCTTTCCGCCTTGCCGAGGGTCAGTCCGAAGCGGCGCTCCTGCGCGACCTGATGTATTTTTCCGGCAGGCAGGAACCCTTTCCGTTGCCGCAACTTGTGGTGGCGAGGCATGACAATGTCTTCAGCCTCGTCCCCGAACGGCCCTGTGAAGTGCTGCATTTTTTCGCGGCCCGCGTCGTGCAGGAATTCGACCGTTACCGGGCGCCTCTCACAGAGGCGGAGATCGAGCGTGCCGATCCGGACCGGCTGTCGGCCTCGCAGCTCACCAATCTGCACCGCTGGGGCAGCCCGCATGTGATGGACGAGTTCCGGTTCCAGATGTCGTTGACCGGCGGTGTGGAACCCGCCAGCAGCCAGAGGATCGAGCGGGCCGTGCGCAAGGTGTTCGAGCCGCTGCTGTCCCGGTCCCTGCAATTTTCCAGCCTTGCGCTCTTCATCGAGGATGAGCCGGGAGCGCCTTTCCGGGTGCACTCGCTTCATCCCATGGGCCGCGTTTCCGCCCGCAAGATTGCCTGACTGGCGCGCCATCATAATCGTATACAAAAAAGCTTCGGAATGTCGGCAAAATTGATCTCGACATTCCGTATGCGAATGATACCGTTCAACATCGCATATTCGAAGCCCGCTGCGTCATCCGTCTGGATCAGGCATCTTCGAAGTTCTGTTTGTGTCTCCGAAATCGGTTGCCGATTGGGAGAGATGGTCTGGGTGGCTGAATGATTTCCGAAAACTACTCCCGCAATCTGGTGGGCTATGGCCGCAATGTTCCCGATCCGAAATGGCCGGGCGGTGCGCGCATTGCCGTGCAATTCGTCATCAATTACGAAGAGGGCGGCGAAAGTTGCATTCTCGACAATGACAAGGCGTCGGAATCGCTGCTGTCGGAAATCGTCGGCGCCCAGCCCTGGCCTGGCCAGCGCAACCTGAACATGGAATCGATCTATGAATATGGCTCGCGCGCCGGCTTCTGGCGGCTGTGGCGCATGTTCACCGGGCTTGGCGTCACCACCACCGTTTACGGCGTGACCGCAGCCATGGCCCGCAACCCGGAAGCGGTTGCGGCGATGAAGGAAGCGGGTTGGGAAATCGCCAGCCACGGATACCGCTGGCTGGAATACAAGGATTTTTCCGAGGAGGAAGAGCGTAAGCACATCGTCGAAGCGGTCCGTCTGCACACGGAGGTCACCGGCGAACGTCCCTATGGCATGTATCAGGGCAAGCCCTCGGATAATACGCTGCGGCTTGTCATGGAAGAGGGTGGTTTTCTCTATTCGTCGGACTCCTATGCCGACGATCTGCCCTATTGGGTGAAGGGTGTGAAGGATGAGCCTTTCCTGATCATTCCCTACACGCTTGAGACCAACGACATGCGGTTTGCCACGCCGCAGGGCTTCAATTCCGGCGACCAGTTCTTCACCTATCTGAAGGACGCTTTCGACGTGCTTTATCAGGAAGGTGTCGAAGGTGCGCCGAAGATGATGAGTGTCGGCCTGCATTGTCGCCTTGTCGGCCGTCCCGGTCGCGCAGCGGCACTTCGCCGCTTCATCGAATATGTGCTTGGCCACGAAAAGGTGTGGATCCCGCAGCGCATCGAGATCGCCCGTCACTGGCATGAGCATCACAAGCCGGAGGCGCTTTGATGCTGACGCGTGAGGAGTTCGTTACCCGTTTCGGTGGCGTGTTCGAACATTCGCCATTCATTGCCGAGAGGGCCTATGACGCTGGTGGGGCCGGGCTGGAACTGACGGCGAAGGCGGTTCATGCCGCGCTTAGCGCGCAGTTTCGCGCGGCTTCCGAGGCGGAAAGGCTTGGCGTTTTGCGGGCGCATCCCGATCTCGCCGGCAAGCTGGCAATTGCCGGCGAGTTGACGGCAGACAGCCGCAACGAACAGGCCGGTGCCGGGCTCGACAGGCTTACCCAGGAAGAGCACGCCCGTTTTACCGAATTGAACAGCGCCTATACCGATAAATTCGGTTTTCCTTTCATCATCGCGGTCAAGGGGCTGAACAGGCACGATATACTCTCGGCCTTCGAGACACGCATAGGTAACGGCGCAGCCGAAGAATTCGCGACCGCCACGGGGCAGGTTGAAAAGATCGCCTGGCTTCGTCTTTGCGCAATGCTGCCGGAGGGATGATTGGCGCGTTGCGGCCATTCTGCTAGAATCGCGCCGTGTGGAGATGACGATGAGACCTTCCGAGGTGCTGGAAAAGAACAGGGAAGCGATCCGCGAAGCGACGAAACGCTTCAATGCGGCAAATCCCCGCGTGTTCGGCTCCGTCGCCCGCGGCGAGGACAGGCCGGACAGCGATCTCGACATTCTGGTGGACGCGCTGCCGGGTACGACGCTGTTTGATCTCGGCGGTTTGCTGGAAGAACTGAAGACGATGCTTGGTGTCGAGGTCGATGTCGTCACCTCGGGCGGCTTGCATTCGGATATTCGGGCGCGCGTTCTGAAGGAAGCCAAAGCGGTATGAGTACGGATCGGCTTCTGCTCTATCTGAAGGAGATGGATGTTGCTGCTTCCAGGATACGGGATTTCATTCAGGATATGGATGAGGCCGCTTTTTCTTCCGACACGCGCACGCAGATGGCGGTGATGATGGGTCTTGCCCTGATTGGCGAGGCGGTCGCCAAGCTCGACAGGCACTACCCAGCATTTATACAGCAGCACCCGGAAATCCCCTGGATCAAGATGAAGGGTATGCGCAATCTGATCGTGCATGATTACTTCCGGGCAGAGCTCTCGGTCGTCTGGAAAACGATAACGCAGAGTATTCCGGATTTGCAGGCGCGCCTCTCCCTTCTCCGAAACTGGCATGCCCAAGGTGAATGACATTTGACTGATTTTCTCAACATACAACCTCTTACCAAGGAGGCGTTTGCGTCCTTCGGCGACGTGATCGAAACAACACCTTCTTCCATGCGGTACATCAATGGCGGCCAGACGGAGCGGCATCATGCGCTCGCAGCGCCGGAGGCGGCAGGCGAGGGGGCACGTGTGATCCTCAATATCTTCCGCGGGCAGCCGCGCGCCTTTCCGCATGAAATCGAGATGATGGAGCGGCATCCGCTCGGCAGCCAGAGTTTTTCGCCGCTTTCCGGCCGGCCCTTCCTCGTGGTCGTTGCCGAAGACGATGGCGGCCGGCCGGGGCGGCCTCGGGTGTTTCTGGCGCGGGGCGATCAGGGCGTGAATTACCGCCGCAATGTCTGGCACTATCCGCTGATGCCGTTGCAGGCGGTTTCGGATTTTCTGGTTGCCGACCGTGACGGGCCGGGCAACAATCTGGAAGAGTATTTTTTCGACAGGCCCTATGTAATCGCGGAGCCCAGCCTATGACCGGTCTGACAACCCATGTTCTCGACGCCGCGCACGGCACGCCTGCCGAGGGGCTGGTGATCGATCTCTACCGGCTCTCCGGTGATCGCCGTGACAAGCTGAAGACGGTGCAGACAAATGGCGACGGCCGTGTCGATGGCGGGCCGCTGCTCGTTGGCGACAGTTTCAGGGCCGGTGAGTATGAGCTGGTTTTCCATGCCGGCGATTATCTGCGAGGAAAGGGTATCGTGCTTCCGAAGCCGGCCTTCCTCGATATTATCCCGATCCGTTTCGGCATTGCCGACGAGAGCGGTCATTACCATGTGCCCTTGCTGCTCTCGCCTTATAGCTATTCCACCTATCGAGGAAGCTGACACCGATGATCTTTGCCGCCATTGCCGATATTCACGGAAACTGCGCCGCGCTGGAGGCGGTGCTTGAGGATATCGCCAGGCTTGGTATTGAGGACATTGTCAATCTCGGCGATTGTTTCAGCGGTCCGCTGGAGGCCGGTTTTACCGGCGATGTGCTGGTCGGCAACTGGATTCCCAGCATCCGCGGCAATCACGACCGGGAACTGATCGAGCGTGCACCGGAGGAGATGGGGAGCTGGGAAAGGCCCGCCCATGCGCAGCTGAGCACTGCGCACCGGGACTGGTTGCAAACTCTTCCGTTCAGCATGGTGTTCAAGGACGTCGCTTATTGCTGTCATGGTTCGCCCCGTGAGGATCTGGAATATTGGCTGGAAACGCTGTCGCCTGAAGGTGTCCTGAAATTGCGGCCTCTGGCCGAAATTGAAGCCATGGCTGAGGGTATCACGCAGCCGCTGATGCTTTGCGGCCATACCCATATTCCACGCGCCGTGCAGCTTTCAGATGGCCGGCTGATCGTCAATCCGGGCAGCGTCGGCTGTCCTGGGTGGAGGGACGATACGCCTTTCGATCACCACGTTGAAGCCGGTCACCCGCTCGCCACCTATGCGGTTCTCGAAGAAACCGCACGCGGCTGGCAGGTCTATTTCCGCAATATCCGTTACGACAACCTGGCCATGTCCGAAATGGCTCGGGTCAACGGTATTCCTTATCTGGCCGATGCGTTGGAAAACGGCTGGCTGAAGCGCTAGGGATCACCCCTCGCTGGTCATCACCACACATGCATAAGAGCGTGCCTTCAGCGCCTTGCAGGCGGAGACTGCCGAGGACTGGTCTTCGAAGCCGGTGAAGCGGGCTCTGTAGAGCGTCGCCGATCCGCTCTGCACGGCTTCGGTGTAGGGGGCGATGCCGGAATAGTTGCCGATATTGGAGCGCGCATTGGCGAGCAGCGAGCGGGCGGCGGCTTCGCTGTCGGTGGCGGCGATCTGCACCTCCCACCGGCTGCGCTGGCCGGAAGGGGCCGCGGCGGGAGCAGGCCGCGGGATGGCCGAGACCTGCATCATGTCCGCCACATCGGCGTTTGCGGTGGCAATCTGCATGGCAACCGGATCTGCCCGGCGCTCGGCGAACATCGGCAGCGGCACGGCAGCCGGCGGCACGGCGGCGGCAACATCGAAGGTGCGGCTGACATTGGCACTGGCGACGAGCTGTTCGGTGTTGCGGCCTCTCGATGCCTGCGGCACGGCCTTGTCGAGAAGTGCAGCCATCTGGGCATCGCGGCTGCGCGCGGTCTTGCCGCCCAGCACGACGCCGACGACGCGGCGGCCATTGTGATTGACTGCACTGACGAGATTGAAGCCGGAGGCGTTGGTATAGCCGGTCTTGATGCCATCCATCCCCTGATAACGATACATCAGATTGTTGTGGCCGCGGATGCGCTTTCCACGAAAATTGAAGGATTGCGTGGCGAAGAGACCGTATTCTTTGGGAAAATCCCGTTGCAAGGCAAGACCGAGCTTCGCCATGTCGCGTGCCGTCGTCACCTGAGACTTGTTGGGCAGGCCGGACGCGTTGCGGAAGACCGTTTTGGTCATGCCGAGCTGGCGGGCCTTGCGGGTCATCATCTCGGCGAACCGTGCCTCGGAGCCGCCGAGGTGATCGCCCATACCTTCGGCCATGTCATTGGCGGATTTGACGATCATGCCGTAGACGGCTTCGCGCACGGTGAAGGTCTGGCCCTGACGCACATAGAGCTTCGAGGGGATGACCGATGCCCCATTCTTGGACATGGTTATCTTCTGGTCCCAGCGAAGTTTGCCGGCATGCAGCGCCTCAAAGGTCAGGTAAAGCGTCATCATCTTGGTGAGCGAGGCGGGGTGGTTCAGCACATCGGCATTGCGGGCGGCCAGAACCTTGCCGGTATTGGCGTCCATGATGAAATGGGCATAGCCCGCCTGCGCCGGCGACGCATGGAGCGAGAGGATCGCGCAAAAGAAGGCGAGTGCAAAAATCCAGGCACCCGCCATTCCCCGTTTGATCATTCCCGACATAGTTCACCCCTTTTGTTCGATTGCCGCGCTGGGCAAAGTTTTACTGACACTTTCCGGCAACAAAACCGCTAAAACTTTAGAGATCGCTTTCATGCTTAATTAAGTATGAATTTCAACCCGACAGCTGCCCTCACAATTTCCTTGAAAAGAAACCAACCATCCGGTATGTTTTTTGGCATGACAAACGCTCATGAACGCAAGAAGCAGCCTGAGGTGGTGCGCCGCAATCTACTCGATTGCGCGGCGAAACTTGCTGCTGAGCAAGGGGTTGCAGCACTTTCCGTGCAGGCGGTGGCGGATGCGGCGGGAGTGACCAAGGGCGGGCTGTTTCACCATTTTCCTTCCAAGCAGGTGCTGCTCGAAGCCGTCATGACTGACCTTCTGGCGGCGCTGGACAACGAGATCGATGCGCTCATCTCACAGGATCGTGAAGCTTCTGGAAGCTTTACGCGGGCCTATGTGAACGCGGTTTTCTCTGATCGGGGCAGGGATTCGGGTCGGCAATGGGCAGCGATCTCGGTTTCCATGGTCGGCGAACGGTCGCTTCGGCGCATGTGGAACAGTTGGATCGAGGGTCGTCTTGTCCGTCATAAAGAAACGGATGACGGGGTGGTACTGGAGATGGTGCGGCTGGCTGCCGACGGCATCTGGTTTGCCGATCTGCTGGCCGACGACGGCAAAGCGGGTGGCGACAGGGCGGCTCTGAGGGCCCGGATGATCGCCCAGACGAAGAAGGATACGTGACGATGAATACCGCGGTCTTCACTTATGGCGCGCTTGTCGCAGCCATTGTCTGCGAGGTAATCGCCACCTCCTTCCTGCAGCAATCGCAGCAGTTCACCAGGCTGGTGCCGACAGTGCTGATGGCGTTGTTTTACGGTGCAGCCTTTTATCTTCTGTCGTTCACGCTGCGGGCGCTGCCGGTCGGCGTGGCCTACGCGATCTGGAGCGGGCTTGGCATCGTGCTGATTTCCGGCATCGGATATTTCGTGTTCCGCCAGACGCTGGATATTGCCGCCGTCATCGGCCTCGGCTTCATCATCACCGGCGTGGTGATCGTGAACGTGTTTTCGAAAACGGTCGGGCATTGAGGGGCTGGGTGGTGTAGCGCGAAGGCTATACCGACCGCCTCATCCCGGCTTTGAGCCGGGATCCGGCGCGATCAAGTCTTTGATCGCGAGAGACTCTTTCGCGGCGCAGACGCGCCGCGGCTGGATGCCGGATCTAGTCCGGCATGACCGTAGAGAGGTCCGCGAGCTGTGGTTGCCATGCCGGAAGTTCTGCCCTTCTGACATCACGCCAGAATGCTGCGATCCACATCGGTAATCAGCCGCTTGCCGCATAGTGCCATGCTGACATCCATTTCCTTGCGGATGATCTCGAGCGCGGTCGTCACGCCCTGCTTGCCATCGGCACCGAGGCCGTAGAGGAAGGGCCGGCCGATATAGGTGCCCTTTGCGCCAAGCGCCACGGCCTTCAGCACATCCTGGCCAGAGCGGATGCCGCCATCCATGTGCACCTCGACCCTGTCGCCAACGGCATCGACGATTTTCGGCAGCATGGCGATGGAGGAGTGCGCGCCGTCGAGCTGGCGGCCGCCATGGTTGGAGACGATGATGGCATCGGCGCCGGTACAGAGCGAAGCGCGGGCGTCTTCCTCGTCAAGAATGCCCTTGAGGATAAGTTTGCCGCCCCAGCGTTTCTTGATCCATTCAACGTCTTTCCAGGATAAACGCGGATCGAACTGCTCGGCCGTCCAGGAAGAGAGCGACGAGAGGTCGGAGACGTTCTTGGCGTGGCCGACGATGTTACCAAAGCTGCGGCGCTTGGTCCGCGCCATGTCCAGGCACCATTTGGGCCGGGTCGCCATCTGCCAGATGTGTTTCGGGGTGAATTTCGGCGGGGCCGAGAGGCCGTTGCGCAGATCCTTGTGCCGCTGACCAAGGATCTGCAGGTCGAGCGTCAGCACCAGCGCCGAGCACCCGGCGGCCTTGGCGCGGTCAATGAGGTTGTTGACGAAGTCGCGGTCCTTCATCACATAAAGCTGGAACCAGAAGGGTTTCGAAGTGACGGAGGCCACATCCTCGATGGAGCAGATGCTCATGGTGGAGAGCGTGAAGGGCACGCCGAATTCCTCCGCCGCCTTGGCAGCCAGCATTTCGCCATCGGCATGCTGCATGCCCGTAAGGCCCGTCGGGGAGAGCGCTACCGGCATGGACACCTTCTCGCCGACCATTTCGGTGGCGAGCGATCGGTCGGTCATATCTACCAGCACGCGCTGGCGCAGCTTTATCTTCGCAAAATCATCCTCATTGGCGCGGTAGGTGCTTTCCGTCCAGGCGCCGCTATCGGCATAGTCAAAGAACATTTTCGGCACACGGCGCTGCGCATGGTTTTTCAGGTCAGCGATGGTCAGGATTTTGCCCATGGATAAAGCCTTCACATTTGAATGATGGCTTCACTTAACATGAATAGCAGGGTTGCGACATCGAAATCGTCGTTGGTGTTTCACCAAAAAGCGCGCAGGGATAGTTCGCAGCCAAGCACGAGCAGGCAGATGAGGAACCAGCGCCGGAACGTTTTCGGGCTGACGATATGGCGGATTTTCTGGCCAAGCCACATGCCGAGAAGCGCTGGCAGGACGGCGAGTGCGGAAAGCGACAGATGCTCGACATGAAAAGCATTCTGAGAAGCGAGACCGGCGGCAAGTGCAAGGGTGGAAATGGTGAAGGAAAGGCCGAGTGCCTGCACCAGATCGTCTCGGCTAAAACCCAGCGATTGGATATAGGGCACAGCGGGTACGACGAAAATTCCGGTGCCGCCGGTGAGAAGGCCCGTCACCAACCCCATGATGGGGGAGAGTTTTGGTTCCAGCCTTGCCGGTATTGAGATCGGTCTAGCAAGCAGGCTGTAGGCTGCGTAAACCGCGAGGCACAGGCCGAGCGCTGAGGTGGTCCAGACGCCGGTGCCCGCCGTCATCAGCCGGATGCCGATGAGGGTGCCGAGGGTGATAGCGATCATCATCGGCCATAGCCGCTTCACGATGGCCCGGAAATCAGGCCCGGCCAGCAATTGCCAGATATTGGTGATAAAGGAGGGCAGGATGAGCAGGCCGGCGGCGATGACCGGGGGCATGAAGAGGCCGAGCACGCCCATGGCAACAGTCGGCAGCCCCATGCCGGTCACGCCCTTGACGATGCCGGCAACGATGAATGTTGTGAGGATCATCAGCAGGGTGGTTGTGTCTAGGTTCGGCACCGGGCACTCCAGAGGTCATTCGCATTCGGCCGAAATGGCGTCAGGCAATCATGTGGAGCGAGCGAGTGCCGCTTGTTTCTTCCCCCCCCCCCCGGCGAGAAGGTCGCGGCAGCGGGATGAGGGGGCAAGCTCTCCGAAATCCGGCAACGTTGCCCCCTCATCCGACCCTTCGGGCCACCTTCTCCCCGGCGGGGAGAAGAAAGAGGAGGCACACGCTCGATCCAATATGTGACGGATGTAAACCAGTTAGCAGCTTTATGTTTCGGCCGCAGCCGAACTATGCCAGCACGCTCTTCATCGGCTGGCCGGCCACATAGGTCTCTACCACTGTGCGGTCGTCGCCCATGGTCAGCATCAGGAACAGTTCTTCGGTGAGACTTTTCACCACTTCCATCTTCAGGGCCATGGCTGACGTCGAGGAGGCGTTCAGCACCGTGATGTCGGCATCCGTGCCGGCCTCCAACGTGCCGATGCGGTCGACCATGGAGAGCGCTTCTGCATTACCACGGGTCATCAGATACCAGCTTTCCAGCGGGTTGAGACGTTCGCCCAGCAATTGCTGGATTTTGTAGGCCTCGTCCATGGTGCGCAGCATGGAATAGCTCGATCCGCCGCCGATATCGGTGGCGACGGCGATACGAACAGGCTTTTCGCGCCTTTGCAGCTTTTTCATCGGGAAGAGGCCGGAGCCGATGAAGAGGTTCGATGTGGGGCAATGCACTGCCACCGCGCCGGTTTCCGACAGCACATCCGCCTCGCGATCGGACAAATGAATGGCATGGCCGAGAAGGGTTTTGTTGCCCATCAGGCCGTAACGCACATAGATGTCGGTGTAGTCGGTCGCTTCAGGGTAAAGCTCGCAGGTATATTTGATCTCGTCCAGATTTTCAGACAGATGCGTCTGGATGAAGAGATCGGGAAACTCCTGCGCCAGCGCCTGTGCTGCTTCCATCTGCTTCGGTGTGGAGGTGATGGCGAAGCGCGGGGTGATGGCGACGTGGTTGCGGCCCTTGCCGTGCCAGTCAGCGATGATCTGGCGTGTCTCGTCATAAGAGGTTTCCGGCGTGTCCAGCAGGCCCTGCGGGGCATTGCGGTCCATCATCACCTTGCCGCCGACCATCAGCATGTTGCGCTTCATGGCTTCAGCGAAGAAGGCGTCGGCGGAGGTCTTGTGCACGGAGCAATAGGCGGCGGCCGTTGTCGTGCCGTGGCGCAGAAGCTCGTCGTAAAAATGCGTGGCGATGCGTTGAGCATGCGCGGTTTCGACGAAGCGGCATTCTTCCGGAAAGGTATAGGTGTTCAGCCATTCCAGCAGGTTGGCGGCATAGGAGCCGATGACCTGCATTTGCGGGAAATGCAGGTGCATGTCGATGAGGCCCGGCACGATAAGGTGCGGGCGGTGGTCCTTTTCCTCGACGTCTTCGGGTGCTGTCTTACGGATATCGGCGTATTCGCCGATGGCGGCGATCTTGCCGTCTTCGAGAAGCAGGCCGCCATCTTCAATATAGAGATAGCTTTGCGTATCGTCGATTGCGAGCGGCGCGCGGCGGAAGCTCAGCAGGCGGCCACGCAGCAGAACCAGGCTCATTCAGTCTTTCCTTCGGCTTTTCCAGCCCCGGAAACCGCACTTTCATACCATGCGGTTAGCACCTTGCGCTCATCCGGGGTGATGGCGGTGATGTTGCCGGGAGGCATGGCATGGCTGCGCCCGGCTTGCAAATAGATTTCGCGCGCGTGGGCGGCGATCTGTTCGTCGGTTTCGAGCTTCACCGATTTCGGCGTGAAGGGCACGCCTTCCCACGCCGGCTCGGCGGCATGGCACATGGAACAGCGACCCTGAACCACGTCACGGGCCTTGGTAAAATGGGCATCGCTGACGAATTGCTGCTGCATGGGTGAGAGGGTGGCGGCCTTCTCTTCCTGTTCGCCGGTCAGCACTTTCGGCACGGTGGAAAGCCACATGATGACGATGAAGATGAGGGCGGTCGCAAGCCATGTCCATGTCGGCTTGCCCTTGCGGGCATGGGTGGTGTTGAACCAGTGGCGGATGGTGACGCCCATCAGGAACACCAGCGCTGCGATGATCCAGTTAAACTGCGTGGCAAAAGCCAGCGGATAATGGTTCGACAGCATGAAGAAGATGACGGGCAGCGTCAGGTAGTTGTTGTGCAGCGAGCGCTGTTTGGCGATGCGGCCGTATTTCGGGTCCGGCGTTCGCCCGGCGATCAGGTCTGCGACGACGATCTTCTGGTTGGGGATGATGATGAAAAAGACGTTCGCCGACATGATGGTGGCGGTAAACGCACCCAGATGCAGGAAGGCGGCGCGACCGGTGAAGACCTGCGTGTAACCCCAGGCCATCGCTACCAGCGCGACATAAAGCACGATCATCAGGCCCCAGGTATTGTTGCCGAGCGGCGATTTGCAGAGGAAATCATAAAACAGCCAGCCGATGGCGAGCGATGCCAGCGACAGGGCGATGGCCTGGAACTGGGTGAGATCAAGTACGGAATGGTCGATGAGGAACAGGTCCGCCCCGCCATAATAAACGATGCAGAGCATGGCGAAGCCGGAAAGCCAGGTGACGTAACTTTCCCATTTGAACCATGTCAGGTGCTCGGGCATCTGGGCAGGGGCGACCAGATATTTCTGGATGTGGTAAAAGCCGCCGCCATGCACCTGCCACTCCTCGCCATAGGCCCCCGGCGGCAGATGCGGCCGTTTGACCAGCCCGAGATCGAGCGCGATGAAATAAAAGGATGAGCCAATCCAGGCGATGGCGGTGATGACGTGGAGCCAGCGGACGGCAAAGGCCATCCATTCCCACGCAATGGCGTATTCGTACATGCGGTTCCCCTGATCCTTGTGCAGCGCACCTTGCGAGAAATTTGGCCTTTAGGGAAGGGAAAAGCAGAGACCGGGCAGAGATTGTTCACAATGCAACGCGGTTGTGTCTGCAATCCTGGGCCGGTCCATTCCGGCTTGGCGATCTAGCCCTCGAAAGCTGGAAACGGTCTATCCTGTCGTTGAGTTTGTGCTTAGCTGGCTAAGGCGACTCAGCTATGATCCTGTGTGCAGCCTGCTGATGTGTTAGAATATCAGGCTGTGGACTCTCGCGCCGATGCGCAGGGCTCCCATGACATGTTTCGCTGGCGGTTTTTCCGAAAGCGGGCGCTGCGAACCCTGGGCGGAGCAGATCAGGGGGCAGGTGTCGCAGTTCCCGGTGCCATTGTGTCCGGGTGTGAGTGATATGAGATTTTAAGTTAAGGGACGCAATGATCTTCCGGCTGCCGCCGTTGTTTTCAACGGAGACCGTGCCGATGCGCCTTGTTCTGACGGTTCTTTTTCTGCTTTTTGCATTCAGCGCCACCGCGCTTGCCCATGAATCCCACAAGGGATTCAAATATGAAAGCTACTGCTGTAACGGCGATGCCGAAACCGGCGATTGCCAGATGATCCCGACGCGCAGCGTTCGGGTGACGTCTGATGGTTACGAGGTCTCGCTTGCGCCCGGTGATCACCGCATGGTCACGCGACGTCACGTTTTCAACTGGTCCCAGAGTCAGGCGCGTCGATCCGAAGACGGCGAGTACCACCTCTGTCTGTTTCCGGATGAGGATACGCCGCGATGCTTTTATGCGCCGGATATGGGGTATTGAGGCTGCTGCTGCGGCCGGCTTTCCTCGATCCGCTTCAAAATCCAGTCGCGGAACAGCCTTATCTTGCGAATGTTCCGGCGGTTTTCAGGGTAGACCAGCCAGTAGTTCTTGCCCTCGCTGCTAAGATGCTCGAAGGGTTGATAAAGGCGGCCGAGCGCAATCTCATCGGCATAGAGTTCCGGGGTGAGCATGGCGACGCCCTGGCTGGCGATCGCCGCTGCGGCCTCGAAGGCCTGCACATTGAGGCGGCTGCGGGGATAACGGTCGAGGCCCGGATTTTCGACGCCGACTTCCTTGAACCACTGGCTCCACCAGATATCGCCGGGATCGATGATGCGCAGGCGCAGCAGATCTTCCGGTTTGTGCAATCCGCCGATGCTGTCAGCAAGACTTGGATGCAGCATCGGCGTATAAACGCCGCGCAGCAGTTGATGGTAGATCAGCCCTTTACCGTTATCTTTGCTCCAGCGAATGGCGACATCGCAGTCTGATTGGGAAAAATCGATCAGTGAGCTCGATGTATCAAGCCGCACCGCGATTGAGGGATGTTCAAGCTGGAAAGCGCCCAGATGCCGCGAAAGCCAGCGCGACGCAAAGGTGGCGGTTGAGTGGATTGTCAGCGTTGCGTCGGGCGCGTCGCGCACGCTATCGACAGCCTCCTTTAAGGTATTAAAGGCTTCCGCAACTTTCGGCGCTAATTTTTCTCCAGCCTCGGTCAGCGAGACTTGCCGCGCCTTTCTTATGAAGAGCGGCTCTCCGATATTCTCCTCCAGCAGTTTCACCTGATAGCTGACTGCCGTCTGCGTCATGCCCAATTCCTCGCCGGCCTTGGTGAAGCTCATGTGTCTTGCGGCGGCTTCGAACACCCGCAGGGCATTCAGGGGGAACTGGCGTGACATTTTCATGGATAAGTTCTCTTTATGCCAATTGCCAAAGGTTTCATTGGTTTTAATTCGGAAATCAGAGCATTTTTAGCGCAATTCATCAACTGAGCTTCTGACATTTTTGAACGGAGACGAACATGCGCACAGCACTCTTGCGCGCGTGGTCCCGCCTGCGCGCGGGCCTGCGGACAGCGGAACGGTTTATCCTAGAGAGCCTCCAACCCGACAATCTGGCGGATGAAAGCCTGCCGGACGCGCTCAAGCGAGATCTAGGCCTTGAGGATGGCCGTATTGATTACCGCTGCGGCGGGTTTCGGCAGCGGAAAATGCTTGAAGCAACTCGGCTGCCACAAGGGCCGCTATAACGGCGGGACGCTTGTCCCTGACGCCGCTGCCGCCGATGGGCAGGGTGAGTTTCGCAAGGCGGGAAGGCGGCTCGTCTTCCCGCTCCAGCCAATGGGCAAAGGTAGCGCGTTTGGTCTTCGAGCCGATCATGCCGACATAGGCGAGATCGTTGCGGGCGAGCGCCTCCTTCGCGATCATGAAATCGAGTGCATGATCGTGGGTGACGATGACCGCGGCCCCATTTGCTGGGATTTTGCGAACGAATGCTTCCGGCATGGGGGTGAGTATGGACGCCGCTGCCGACGGAAGATCGCGCAGTTCGTTTTCGCGTGTTTCGATCACGGTCAGGGTCAGGGGCAGCAGCGACAGGGCCTCAGCCAGCGCCTTGCCCACGTGGCCGGCACCAAAAATGAAAACGGCGGGCTGCTGCTCGGCTTCGCCCTTCTGCCTTGCCTCAAGCGCGGCGGCAATATCCGCCGTGACCAGCCGAAAGCGCAGGAGGGTGCGCCCGCCGCAGCATTGGCCGATTTCGGGGCCGAGCGGTATATCCATGCGGTCTTCGGCAACACCGCTGCGCAGCATGGCGCGGGCATGGTCTATCGCCATATATTCGAACTGGCCGCCGCCTATGGTTTCCCAGATGGCCTCCTGGCTGACCAGCATGAAGGTGCCGGCCTCGCGCGGTGACGAGCCTTTCACGGCTTCGATTTCCACGAGGATTGTGGAGGTGTAGCGGGCGAGGAAAGTGGAGAGGGAGGCGTCAGGCATTGGGGCTCGGCCGCATGGATACGTCCTCCCTCAAACCTTCTTCAACCGTTCCACCGCCATCAGCACCCGCTCCGGCGTCGCTGGCGCGTCGAGGCGTGGGCAGACCTTGTAATCTGCCACGGAAGCGACGGCCATGGAGAGGGCTTCGAGAACCGAGATGGCCAGCATGAAGGGCGGTTCGCCCACGGCCTTGGAGCGGCCAATGGTGGGTTCGGCGTTTTCCGACCATTCCGCCAGCCTGACGTTGAAGCTCTTCGGCCGGTCGGAGGCGAGCGGGATCTTGTAGGTGGAAGGCGCGTGGGTGCGCAGCCGCCCCTTGCCGTCCCACCACAATTCCTCCGTGGTCAGCCAGCCCATGCCCTGCACGAAGGCGCCCTCGATCTGGCCGATATCGATGGCCGGGTTGAGCGACTTGCCGACATCGTGGAGGATATCGGTACGTTCCATCAGGTATTCACCGGTCAGCGTGTCGATCGATACTTCCGAGCACGCCGCGCCATAGGCGAAATAATAAAACGGCGTGCCACGGCCGGCGGCGCGATCCCAGTGGATTTTCGGCGTCTTATAAAAACCGGCGGCGGAAAGCTGCACGCGGGCGAAATAGGCCTTTTTGATGAAGTCGTTGAAGGCGATTTCCTCAAGGCCGATGCGGACCCGGTTCGGCAGGAAGACGACTTCCTCTTCCGGCACGTTCCAGTTCTCGGCGGCGAATTTGATCAGCCGATCGCGGATCTGGCGGGCGGCGTCATAAGCGGCCATGCCGTTCAGGTCGGTGCCTGACGAGGCGGCGGTGGCTGACGTGTTCGGTACCTTGCCCGTGGTGGTGGCGGTGATTTTCACCCTGTTGATATCCACCTGGAAGGCATCGGCCACGACCTGCGCCACCTTGGTGTAAAGGCCCTGGCCCATTTCGGTGCCGCCATGGTTCAGATGGATGGAGCCGTCATTATAGATATGCACCAGCGCTCCGGCCTGGTTGAAGGCGGTCATGGTGAAGGAGATGCCGAATTTGACAGGGGTGAGCGCAATGCCCTTGCGGATGACCGGGCTGGTTTTGTTGAATTCGATGATCGCCTCGCGTCGTGCCCGATAGTCGCTTGACGTCTCCAGCTCCTCGACAACGCGGGCGATGATGTTGTCCTCGACTTCCTGATGATAGGGCGTCGTGGTGCGGCCGGAACCGGTCTCGCCGTAGAAATTCAGCTTGCGGATATCGAGCGGGTCCTTGCCGACGGCATAGGCGATTTCTTCGATAAAACGTTCCGCGCCGAGCATGCCCTGCGGGCCGCCGAAACCGCGAAAGGCGGTGTTGGAGACGGTGTGGGTTTTGAGCGGCCGCGAGGTGAGGTGCACATGCGGATAGAAATAGCTGGAATCCGCATGGAACAGCGCGCGGTCCGTGACCGGGCCGGATAGATCGGAGGAAAAACCGCAGCGGGCGGCATAGGTGGCATCGACGGCGTGGATGCGGCCCTCGTCATCGAAGCCCAGCTCGTAATCGACGCGGAAATCGTGGCGTTTGCCTGTTGCCGTCATGTCCTCGTCGCGGTCCGGCCGGATTTTCACGGCCCGGTTCAGCTTCTTGGCGGCGATGGCGCAGAGCGCGGCGAACTGGTTGCCCTGCGTTTCCTTGCCGCCGAAACCGCCGCCCATGCGGCGCACCTGCACGGTGACTGCATTGGATGGAACCTGCAGGATGTGGCTGACGATGTGCTGGATTTCGCTCGGATGCTGGGTGGAGCTCCACACCGTCACATCATCGTCTTCGCCCGGCACCGCCATGGCGATGTGGCCCTCGAGGTAAAAATGTTCCTGTCCGCCGATCCGCATCGTGCCGGTGAGGCGGCGTGGCGCGACATCCATTTCCAGCTTCGCATCGCCACGCTTCAGCGTCATAGGATCGATGACGAGCGCGCCGCCGTTTTCAATCGCTGTATCGATGTCGGTGAAATGCGGCAGATCCTTATAGGTGATCTTTGCTTTCCGGGCGGCCTTGCGAGCAATATCGCGCGTCTCGGCGAAGACCGCGAAGATCGGCTGGCCGTGGAATTCCACCTTTGTTTCGGCAAGCAGCGGCTCGTCGTGACGGCCGCCGGAGGAAATGTCATTTTCGCCGGGCACGTCCTTGCCGGTCATCACCCAGAGAACGCCTGGTGTGGCTTCGACCTCGGAGAGGTCCATCGACACAATTTCCGCGTGGGCACGGTCCGCCATGCCCAGCGCGCCGTGTATGAGGCCCGCGGGTTCGGGAATATCGTCGATATATTCGGCGCTGCCCGTCACGTGCTTGTGGGCGGAATCGTGCCGGAGCGAGGTGTGCATCGGGCCGTCGATTTCGGTCTTGGTCTTGTCGAAGCTTGTGGTGTCCATGGTTCAAGCCTCCTCCAGCGAGAAGCGGGCAAGTTCCTGCTTTTCCCCTGCTGTCTCGAGGAAAAACCGTGTCAGCAAATTCTTGGCCGTCAGTTGCCGATATTCGGCGGTCGCCCGCCAGTCGGTCAGCGGGGTGAAATCCTCGTCCAACGCATCGCGCGCGGCATCAATCGTGTCCTGCGACCACGCTTTACCGAGAAGCGCCGCCTCCAGATGTGCAGCGCGTTTCGGCGTACCGGCCATGCCGCCGAAGGCGATGCGGATGTCTTCGACTGCGCCCTCAGCATCAAGCGTCAGATTGAACGCTCCGCACAGCGCGGAGATATCCTCGTCGCGGCGTTTGGAAATCTTGTAGACGGCATAGCGGCTTGCAGGATTCAGGAACGGAATGAAGAGTTTTTCGACGAATTCGCCGCTCAGCCGGTCCTGTTTGCCGTAATCGATGAAATAGCTTTCCAGCGGCAGGCTGCGGTTTCCCGAGGAAGAACGCAGGGTCAGCGTCGCGTTAAGCGCGATCAGTGCCGGCGGTGTATCTCCGATAGGCGAGCCATTGGCGATGTTGCCGCCGATGGTGCCCATGTTGCGCACCTGCTCGCCGCCGAGACGATCGAACAACCGGGCAAGCGGCGGGAAATGCTCTGCGATGGTCTTGAAGGCCTGGCTGTAGGTGACGCCCGCGCCGAGCGTGATACCGTCTTCGCCCGCCGTGATGGTCTGCAGGTCGCCGAGATTGTTGATGAAAATGACAGGGTTCAGCGCCCGCATCTGCTTCGTCACCCACAGGCCGACATCGGTTGAGCCGGCAACGATGGTCGCTTTCGGCTCCGCGGCGTAGATTTCGGTAAGATCAGCAAGCGTTGCCGGAATTATGGTGCGGTCTTCGCCGCTGACGATCGTGATAGTCTCGTTTTCGCGGATCGCCCAAAGCCGTGCCATAATATCGGTGCGGTCGCGTTGCAGCGGGTCGAACAGGGCGCTCGGGCGGGCGGCAGCGATTTTTTCGGCGGCCTTTACGATCGGCTCGTAACCCGTGCACCGACAGAGATTGCCTTGCAGCGCCTTCTCGATATCGGCGCGGCCTGGGTTTTCGCTGGTCAGCCACAGGCCGTAAAGCGACATGATGAAGCCCGGCGTGCAAAAGCCGCATTGCGAGCCGTGGAAATCCACCATGGCCTGCTGCACGGGGTGCAACGTGCCGTCGCGGGCTGCCAGATGCTCCACCGTCACGATATGGGTGCCGTGCAGCGAGCCCAGAAAACGGATGCAGGCATTGACGCTTTCATAACGCAGCGAACCGTCCAGCAGCCGCCCGACCAGCACCGTGCACGCGCCGCAGTCGCCTTCCGCGCAGCCTTCCTTGGTCCCGGTCAACCGCTTGCTGATGCGGAGGTAATCGAGAAGCGTGTCTGTCGGTCCGAAATCCCTAAGCGAGATCGTTTCGCTGTTGAGGATGAAGCTGATCGCGTCGTTCATGCAATGCCTTGCTTTTTGTCCGGCGGCCGAGCCGGTTTCTTGTTGTTCATCTATGCACGCCCCGGCGGGCATATCGATTTCCGTTTTGGCAATTCATTCTTTCCATAATGGAAAGAAAATTTGGCGATTATTGTGCCGTCCATCCACCGTCGACGGAAATATGCGTGCCGGTGATGTTGCTGGCGGCGTCGCTGGCCAGGAATATGGCCGCGGTCGCGACATCATCGACGGTGACGAATTGCTTGGTCGCCTGCAATTCCAGCATCACGTCGTTCTTCACCGCCTCTTCGCTGATGCCACGCACCCTGGCCATCTCAGGTATCTGTTTTTCCACCAGCGGGGTGAGCACATAACCGGGACAGATGGCGTTGACGGTAACCCCGGTCTGCGCAAGCTCCAGCGCCGCCGCCTTCGTCAGGCCCATGATGCCGTGTTTTGCGGCCACATAGGCCGATTTGAACGGCGAGGCGACGAGGCCATGGGCCGAGGAAATGTTGATGATGCGGCCTTTGCCAGCCTTCTTCATCAGCGGTATCGCGGCGCGCATGGTATGGAAGGAACTGGTCAGATTGATGGCGATGATCCAGTCCCATTTTTCCGTCGGAAACTCCTCGATGGGCGCGATATGCTGGATGCCGGCATTGTTGATGAGCACGTCGACCGAGCCGAGCTTATCGTGCGACGACTGGATGAGATCGGCGATCTCGTCCGGTTTCGTCATGTCTGCGGGATGGTAAAGCACGCGCCCGCCGCTTTCGGCTTCCAGCACCAGACGGAGTTTTTCGATCTCGTCCTCGTCGCCGAAACCGTTCAGCACGACATTTGCGCCCTCCCTTGCAAATCTCTGGGCAATGGCAAGGCCGATGCCGCTCGTGGAGCCTGTCACGATAACTGTCCGATGCATGCTTTCCCCTTTTTGCATTACTTCGCACATATTTAACCAGCGTATGCCCAAGAAGGCAGGCTGGCAATCGCCATTTCTGTCCGGGGTCACAGGACACGGATCCGGCGGCGCCCATCCATTTTTTCGAAGCTAAACTTCCATATTATGCGTTTGTCTGCGGGGGCCTCAGTCCCTATCTCTCGGACAGGCAAACAGAGGTATGTTCATGGAACTCGGTCTTTACACTTTCGCGGATGTCAACCCGAACCCCGCCGATGGCCGGGGGCCGGAAGGCGCGCGCCGGCTCAGGGAGCTTCTGGAGGAAATCGAACTTGCCGACCAGGTAGGTCTCGATGTGTTCGGGCTCGGCGAACATCACCGCCCGGACTATGTTGTGTCCTCGCCCTCCACCGTGCTTGCGGCGGCGGCGGTGAAGACGAAGAACATACGTCTGACGAGCGCCGTTTCGGTGCTGAGTTCGGATGATCCCGTTCGCGTGTTCCAGCAGTTTTCCACCGTCGATCTCCTGTCGAACGGCCGTGCCGAGATCATGGCGGGGCGCGGCTCCTTCATCGAATCCTATCCGCTGTTCGGTTATGATCTGGAAGATTACGACGTGCTGTTTGCCGAAAAGCTCGATCTGCTGCTGGCGCTGCGCGAACAGGAAATCGTCACCTGGTCGGGCACCAAGCACCCGGCCATCAACGGTCGGGGCGTTTATCCGCGACCGCTGCAGGAACGTCTGCCTGTCTGGATCGCCGTTGGCGGCACGCCGCAATCGGTCGCCCGCGCCGGCGCCATGGGGCTGCCGGTAGCGCTCGCCATTATCGGGGGCGAATATCGCCGGTTCGCGCCGCTCTTCGATCTCTACCACGAGGCTGCCCGGCGGGCCGGTCAGGACAAGACGACACTGCGCACCAGCATCAACGTGCATGGCTTCATTGCCGATACCACCGACAAGGCGGCCGATCAGTTTTACGGTCCGCAGGCGGAGGTGATGAACCGCATCGGCCGCGAGCGCGGCTGGGGGCCGACCAACCGCGCCCATTTCGATGCAGCGCGTGGCCCGGAAGGCAATCTTTTTCTCGGCGAGCCGGAGTTGGTGGCAGAAAAGATCATCAAGGCGCATGGGGTGTTCAGGAATGATCGCTTCCTTCTGCAGATGGCCATCGGCCTGATGCCACATGATCAGATCATGCGCGGCATCGAGCTTTATGGTACGAAAGTCGCTCCGATCGTCAGAAAAGAATTGACGGGAAGCGCCGATCCGGTGAAAGCCACGGCCTCATGATTACCAAGGCGGGCGCCACGAGACCCGCCATTCACAATGACGGAAAGACATATGGTTATCTCCACCGACGAAGAACTGGTCATGCTGAAGGATATCGGCCGTATATGCGCCGTTGCCATGCAGACCATGGCGGATGCGCTGGAACCGGGCATCACCACGGCCGAACTGGATGCCATCGGCCGCAAGGTGCTCGAGGATAACGATGCGGAATCGGCGCCGGAGTTCTGCTACAAGTTTCCCGGTGCGACCTGCATCAGCGTCAACGAGGAAGTGGCCCACGGCATTCCGGGAGCGCGCATTATCAAGGCGGGCGACCTCGTCAATATCGATGTTTCGGCCGTGAAGAACGGTTTTTTCGGCGACACGGGTTCGTCTTTCGCCGTGCCGCCGGTCAAAAAGGAAATCGAGCGGCTGTGCCGCGATGGCAAGCGCGCCATGTGGACAGGCCTGCAGCAGGTGAAGACAGGCCGGCCCTTTGCCGATATCGGTAATGCCATCGGCGCTTTCGCCAAGAAAAACCGCTACACGCTGATCACCAATCTGGCGAGCCATGGCATTGGCCGTTCGCTGCACGAGGAGCCGAAGGAACTGGCGACCTGGCCGGACAAGGATGAGCGGCGCATCATGCAGGAAGGCATGGTCTTCACTGTCGAGCCATTTCTTTCGACGGGGGCTTACTGGGCGGAAGACGGCGATGATGATCTGTGGACGCTCTACAGCGATCCGAGCGCGCCGACGGTGCAATATGAGCATACCGTGGTCGCGACCAAGAACGGACCGCTGGTCCTGACGCTCGCGGACTGACGACGTCTCCTTTGCCGCCTCGTTTTCGCTGTCGGAGCGGGCGCGTGCCGCTTGTTTCTTCTCCCCGAGGGGAGAAGTCCGCAGCAGCGGGATGAGGGGGCAAGCTCTCCGAAATCCGGCAACCTGGCCCCTTCATCCGACCCTTCGGACCACCTTCTCCCCGGCGGGGACAAGAAATACGCGGCACCCTCGATGCTCACCGCGTGACCGATAACGACCGCTTATAACGCCGATCAAAATAACTCGCTTGTCCCTTATCCTCCGCGTTGCGATAAGCCATGCATGAGCATCGACAAGCCACTTTCCGCCAGACATCTGACAGCGCTCGGTTTCGCCGGTGCCCTGATGATGGCCTCCGCCATGGGCTTCGGCCGTTTTTCCTTTACGCCGATCCTGCCCGGCATGATGGCAAACGTGCCCCTGTCTGCGGGGGATGCGGGGATCGTGGCGGCTGGTAATTTTGCCGGTTATCTGGCGGGTGCGGTTCTCGCGGCCTATTCATGGGGCTCGGGACGGGAAAGGCTGGTGGCGCTGAGCGGCCTTTTTGCAACCGGAGCGCTTTTGTTTGCGATGGCGGCTTTCAATTCCGTCGCCGCTTTCACAGTCATCCGGTTTCTCGCCGGCATAGCCAGTGCGCTGACCATGATCTTCACCTCGCAGATCGTCATCGGCCATGCCGTCAAGGCCGGCAGGGACAATATCCAGGCGTTGCATTATGGTGGCGTTGGCGCGGGGATCGCAATCTCCTCGCTTGCGGTCTATCTCATCGGTGTCGTGTTCGATGGGGGTGGCGCCTCGTGGCGGGAGGAATGGATCGCCGGCGCCGTCTTCTCCTTCCTGACCTTTATGCTCGTCTTCAGGATATTGCCGGCAGGCCCGCCGCGGCATGCTTCCGCGGTGGCGGAACCGCCGCTCAGCTGGACACGACCGCTTTTCCTGACGACGTTGGCCTACGGTCTTTTTGGCTTCGGTTATGTCATCACAGCCACCTTCATCGTGGCGATAGCGCGCATGGCAGCAGCCGGTGTTTTCGTGGAGTTCCTCGCCTGGTTCATCACCGGCTGCGCCGCTGCGGTATCCTTGTTCCTCTGGAAGCCGCTATTGAGGGCGCAGGGGCTGAAACGTGCTTTCGTGATCGTTCTTGCCGTGGAAGCCGTCGGCGTCTTCGCCTCCGTGATGCTGCCGCCCGTGTCCGGTGTGCTCATGGGTGGTCTGCTCCTGGGGCTGACCTTCATGGTCATCACTGCTTACGGGCTACAGCTCGGCCGGGAATTTGCGGGTCCGAGCCCGCGTCGCGCCTTTGCGCTGATGACAGCCGCTTTCGGGATGGGCCAGATCGTCGGGCCGCTTGCCGCCGGCTGGATTGCCGAGGCAACGGGAAGTTTTACCGCGCCCAGCGTTCTCGCCTCCGCCGTGCTCGTCGTCAGCATTCTGCTGATGCTGCCGGTGCTCGCCACGGAGCGGCGTGGTTAAGGCCGCGGGCCGCCGTCTCTTCCCCTTTCATCCTGCGTTTCCGCTGGGTATCGTCCACGGACTCCGCCTTACATCTTGTTAAGGTCAGCGCTTCGCCGTTGCTGTGCACAAATTTCTGCCCTAGGTTCGGGCAATCTAGTGCTTCGCCAATAATGGCTGATTTCAAACGCGCGTGAGTTCGAAACGTGTTTCATTCCTTCTTTCCCAAACCGAAATTGTTCTTCACGTCGGCCTTCGTCTGGGCGATGGCCATGATCGGCGTTTGGTATGCCGGCGGCCGCAATTGGGGCGCCGCCATTGGCCTGCCGCCTTTGCCTGCCGGACAGGAGCCTGTCATCGGCGTTTCGGTTTTCTGGTCCACGCCGTTCCTGTGGTTCTACATCTATTATGCCGTTGCCGCGCTGATCTTTTCCGCATTCTGGTTCTGGTATCGGCCCCATCGCTGGCAAAACTGGTCAGTGCTCGGTTCGGCGCTTATTATTTTCGCGACGTATTTTTCGGTGCAGGTGAGTGTTGCGGTGAATGCCTGGTACGGGCCGTTCTACGACCTCATCCAGCAGGCTCTGGCGCGAACGGCGCCTGTTACGGCTGAGCAGCTATATATGGGGTCGCTTGGTTTCGCAGGCATTGCCTTCGTCGCGATCTTCGTTGGCGTTCTAAATCTGTTTTTCGTCAGCCACTACATTTTCCGGTGGCGCACGGCGATGAACGAATTCTACATGTCGAACTGGGATCGTCTGCGGCATATTGAAGGTGCCTCGCAGCGTGTGCAGGAAGATACGATGCGCTTTTCCTCCACGGTCGAGGGGCTGGGCGTGGGCTTCGTACGCGCGATCATGACTCTGATTGCATTTCTACCTGTCCTGTTCACTTTCTCGGAAACCATCACGGACCTGCCGTTTTTCGGGACCGTGCCGCATGCGCTGGTATGGGCTGCGATCGTTTGGTCGGTGTTCGGAACCGTTTTCCTGGCGCTCGTGGGTATCAAACTGCCCGGCCTCGAGTTCCGCAATCAGCGCGTCGAAGCGGCGTATCGAAAAGAACTTGTCTATGGTGAAGACCATGAAGATCGCGCGGATCCCCTGACCATCAGCGAGTTGTTCGCGAATGTCCGGAAGAATTATTTCCGCCTCTATTTCCACTATCTCTACTTCAACGTCGCCCGCATCTTTTATCTGCAGGCGGACAACATCTTCGGCACACTGGTACTCATCCCGTCGATCGTTGCCGGCAAGGTAACGCTCGGGCTGATGAACCAGGTACTCAACGTCTTTGAACAGGTCCGTGGCTCGTTCCAGTACCTCGTCAACTCATGGACGACCATTGTTGAACTCCTGTCGATCTACAAACGTCTTAAAGCTTTCGAAGCGGCCATCGAAGGGCAGGAACTGCCTGAAATCGACCAGCGCTACCTGCTTCGGGAAGCAAGAGGCGGCGAGCTGGATGCTGATCGACCCTGACAAACAAAAAGGCGGCCAATCGGCCGCCTTTTTTCATGAAGAGGTTTCAGCCCTCGGTCTTCAGCTTCTTGCGCGCCTCGATCATCGGCATGGCTTCAGCATAGCTCACACAGGCGACATCGGTCTTGAGGCAGACCTCGCGCAGCAGCCTTTCATAGGCGTTCCAGTAGGCGCCGCCATTCATTTTCACGAAGTGAAAGCCCATCTGCAGGGGAATGCGTTCGCCATTGTACTGCCTGTCGAAAGCGTTGCGGAAGGCAGTGTAGGCGCGCTCTTCGAACTCGCTCGAGCGATCGGGCGTTTCGACGCCGACGGAGTGGCGGATGAAGAGGTTGTAATCCATGGCAATGATCGGGCGGTTGCCCGGGCCTTCGGGTATCAGCGGCAGGCCGAAATGCTGGATACCTTCCCGCTCCACCGGCCATTCCGGTCCCTTGGTAATGCTGGTGGCGTCGTAAACGAAGCCATGCTTTTTCTGCGCGGCTGTCAGCGCCGGACCCTGCGATAGATAGGGCGCGCGGAAACCATTGATCTTTTTGACCATGTCGCGCCAGCCTTCGGGCTCCTCGCCCTTCTTGCCGATCATCTGCCAGGCGTTTTCCAGCGTGCTGGTGAAGGTGGTGAATTCGCCGTCCCACTGTTCGGCGGTCCATTGCCCGCCGTCGAAATGGCCGCAGGTGTGGTTGGCGATCTCGTGGCCTTCGCGATAGGCGGCCCAGATGTTTCTAAGCCTTGCCTCCACCTCATCCGGCGACTGGCCGAAGCCGACATTGGAGCGGCCGGCCTTCTGGCCCGGTCCCTGATAGGTCTTGGCGCTGGTCCTGCGATCCATCACCAGCGTACAGGCGAGAAAATAGGTGAAATGCGCCCCGACTTCTTTCGCCGTCGTCCGGCTTCTTTCCCACAGGGTATTGTCGCCCGCACCGTCGAAGGAAACGATGACAAGCTGCTTCGGCTTCTGCACCTCTTGCGCAAAAGCGGGAAGGGCGGCGAGAAGCGACAGGGAAAAGGCGGCAAAGGGGCGAAACATCAGTCTTCCGTCATATGAACACCGTGGCCTTTTGCGGGTGGAATAAGGCGAAGCTTTGAATAGTCTGGCGTTTTCATGACTTTCAGCCTAATTCCTGTTCTTGACTGCGGTGATTGAGCCGCTTCGTTCCACTCCGGGGGCCGTGTTCCATGCTTTTTCTCGCACTCTGTCTTGCCTTGTTTTTGCTCACCCATCTCCTGAAGGTGATCGCACCGCAGTTTCGCGCGCGCATGATCGCGACGATGGGTGAAGGGCCATTCAAGGGCGTTTATTCCGTCGTCAGCCTCATCACGCTCGGCCTTGTCATTTACGCTTTCGGCGAAGCGCGGCAGGAGACGGGCATGCTGTGGTATCCGCCGGTCTGGATGAGCCACATCGCCATTACCCTGATGTTGCTGGCGATGATCTGTCTCGTGGCCAGCCTCATCCCGGCTGGCCATATCGCAACGAAGACCAAACATCCGCTCATTCTGGCCGTCAAAATCTGGGCGCTCGCGCATCTTCTCGCCAATGGCGAAACGTCTTCGATCCTGCTTTTCGTGTCGTTCCTTGCTTGGGGCGTGGTGATGCGGATTTCGCTGAAGCGCCGGGAACGGGCAGGTGAAAAAGTGGTCCGGGACTTCGTTTCAAGCCGCTACGATCTGGTGGCGGTCGTCGGCGGCATCGTTCTGTGGGGGGCTTTCATCCTGAAACTGCACGAATGGTTGATCGGCGTTCAGCCCATCGCCATGTAGGAAATCGACGTTTCCCCCTTACATATCAGGCAAAATAGGCTAGAAGGCCGACCATGACCCGGTTGGCCTTACTTTTGCCGATCCGGGTAAGCGGCTTGGTATGTCCGCGGACGGATGGATCGGGACACGATCTCCGCGCGGGTAACGGAGAATTTGATGGCAAACGAGAATGATACCTTTATCCGCGAAGTGAACGAGCAGATCCGCTCCGAGCAGCTGTCGCGCTTCTGGGGCCGTTACGGTATCGTGGTCGTGGGTGCCGCCGTCCTCGTTGTTCTCGGTGCCGCCGGTGCCGGCATCTACGAATACTGGAACACCAGCCGTGCCTCCAATTCCGGCGATCAGTTCCTGGCGGCCCTGACGCTCGCTTCCGAAAACAAGACGGATGAGGCGCTGAAGGCCTTCGCCGATCTCGAAACCTCCGGTCACGGCAACTATCCGGTTCTGGCGAAGTTCCGTTCGGCAACGCTGCTGTCACAGAAGGGCGATGCGGCCGGTGCGATCGCCGCCTTCACCGCGATCGGCAACGATAATTCCGCGCCGCAGGTCTTCCGTGATGCCGCCAAGGTTCGCGCTGCCTGGCTGCTGGTCGATAATGGCACCTATGATCAGGTGGCTGCGCTTGCCGAACCGCTCAGCACTGACGGCCAGACCATGCGCGCTTCCGCCCGCGAGGCGCTCGGTCTTGCCGCCTATAAGGCTGGCGATTTCGCCAAGGCCAAGCAATGGTTCGAGCAGATCGTCGGCGACACGCAGGCGCCGCGCAACGTCACCAATCGCGCGCAGATCATGCTCGATAACATCACCGCTTCGGGCAAGGCTGCCTAACGCCGCTTCCCCGCCCGAGATCGCGCCGACAATCTTCGCATTGCCAAAGCGATCCAACGCATTATTTTACGCATGTCCTTTGCCCAAAACAGGTAACGTTTTGGGCAGACGTGCTTTAAGGAACCAGGATCAATGAGCTTCACCGTCGCCATAGTCGGGCGCCCCAATGTCGGCAAGTCCACGCTTTTCAACCGTCTCGTCGGAAAGAAGCTGGCGCTGGTGGATGATACGCCCGGCGTGACCCGCGACCGCCGGCCTGGCGAGGCAAAGCTCGTCGACCTGCGTTTCACCATCATCGATACCGCCGGTCTGGAGCAATCCGGGCCGGAAACGCTTCAGGGCCGCATGTGGGCCCAGACGGAAGCGGCGATCGACGATGCCGACGTGACACTCTTCGTAGTGGATGCAAAGTCAGGCCTGACGCCGGCCGACGAGACGCTGGCGGAAATGCTGCGCCGACGCGGCAAGCCGGTGGTGCTGGTGGCCAATAAATCCGAAGCGCGCGGTTCCGACGCCGGTTTCTACGATGCCTTCACGCTCGGTCTTGGCGATCCTTGCCCGATCTCGGCCGAACACGGCCAGGGAATGATCGACCTGCGCGACGCCATTGTCGAGGCGATCGGCGAAGACGTCGCCTTCCCGCCGGAGGTGGACGAGGCGGAAACGGATATCGTTCTGCCACGCAGCGAGCCCGGCAGCGAGGACGAGGAAGACGAAGAGCCCGTCTATGACGAGACCAAGCCGCTGCGCGTCGCCATCATCGGCCGGCCGAATGCGGGCAAGTCGACGCTGATCAACCGTTTCCTCGGCGAAGATCGCCTTTTGACCGGCCCCGAAGCCGGTATCACCCGCGACAGTATTTCCGTCGAATGGGACTGGCGCGGCCGCACCATCAAGATGTTCGATACGGCTGGCATGCGCCGCAAGGCCAAGGTGACGGAGAAGCTGGAAAAGCTCTCTGTTGCGGATTCGCTGCGCTCCATCCGCTTCGCCGAAACCGTCGTCATCGTGTTCGACAGCACCATTCCGTTTGAAAAGCAGGATTTGCAGCTGGTCGATCTCGTCATCCGCGAAGGCCGCGCCGCCGTGCTCGCCTTCAACAAATGGGATCTCGTCGAAGACCCGCAGGCCTATCTGGCCGATCTGCGTGAAAAGACCGAGCGTCTGCTGCCGCAGGCGCGCGGTATTCGCGCCGTGCCGATTTCCGGACAGACGGGGTATGGTCTCGACCGGCTGATGCAGAATATCATCGATACCGACAAGGTCTGGAACCGCCGCATCTCCACCGCAAGGCTTAACCGCTGGCTCGACGCGCAGACCACGCAGCACCCGCCGCCGGCCGTCTCCGGCCGCCGCCTGAAGCTGAAATATATGACGCAGGTCAAGGCCCGTCCACCCGCCTTCATGATTTCCTGCACGCGGCCGGAAGCCATTCCGGAGAGCTATACGCGTTATCTCGTCAATGGCCTGCGCAAGGATTTCGACATGCCGGGCGTGCCGATCCGCGTGCATTATCGCGGGTCGGACAATCCGTTCGAGAGCAAGGCGAAGAAGAGACGTTGATTTCGGCGTGAGACGTCGCGGCGATTTTCTTCTCCCTGCCGGGGAGAAGATGGCCCGAAGGGTCAGATGAGGGGGCAAGCTCTCCGTATATCGCTGGCCTAGC
>NZ_LT009718.1:2401362-2725291 GCF_900013495.1 Agrobacterium genomosp. 2 str. CFBP 5494 | reverse complement strand
CGTGTTGTGTGTGTTGTGTTTTGTGTTGCAAGCTCTCCGTATATCGCTGGCCTAGCCCCCTCATCCCGCTGCCGCGGACTTCTCCCCCTCGGGGAGAAGAAACAAG
The DNA here is from genome assembly GCF_900013495.1 of Agrobacterium genomosp. 2 str. CFBP 5494. Classification (NCBI taxonomy): domain Bacteria; kingdom Pseudomonadati; phylum Pseudomonadota; class Alphaproteobacteria; order Hyphomicrobiales; family Rhizobiaceae; genus Agrobacterium; species Agrobacterium genomosp. 2. Next base: position 2,725,185 of record NZ_LT009718.1, on the reverse strand, counting down.
CGGCGGACGCTCATCCAACGCCTTGTTTTGAAGAGTAAAAATCATGCTGATCAAGCAGACCGACTATCAGCGGATCTACCGCGTCATCAACAGCCTGCTCCTCGCCCAGAACGCCGATCCCGCTTCGGCCTCGATGTATTTCAGCACTTTCGGCGCCTTCATCCTGCAGCAGCACTACAAGGTGAAAGCGGTGCCGAAGGGCGGGCTTGCGGCCTATAATCTTGGCGGAAAGGTGCTCCTGTTCGCGGATCATCGCGACGATGGTTACGTGACAGGTGCGGGCGAGAATTTCCACTGCTGGATCGAGGCCGATGGCTGGGCGATCGATTTCATGGCGCCGGCTTTTGCCGATAGCGCCCGGGGGCTGTCGGTGCCGGCGAAAATGTTCCAGCGGCCACTCTCCGCCATGGCGTCATCCATCAACGATCTCGGCCAATCCGGCGATTTCTTCTATCGTTCGGAGCCGGAAGCAACAGCCAAGCGCTTTGCCGAATGGCACAAACAGGCGGCGATCGGAGATATGGCAAGCGTCGCCGCCAACTGGTTCCGCAAGTCACCCAAGCAGATGGCCGCATCTCTTTCGGTCAAGGACCGAGACGGAAAGGAACGGGCCGTGCCGCTGACGGGCGAATCTCTGGTCGGTGCCTGGTAGGCACCGGTTTATCGGACTAAAGGACGGCCAGCGTAATCTCGCGGCAGCCGCCTGACGTCAATCAGCAGCCCGACCCCGTTCTAAAGATAACGGCAGTCGCGTCCTGATCGCCTTGTGACATTCCCGATCGGTTTCGTCCACTATCCCTGAAGAAAATCTCGGGGATCGACTCATGCAAGTTGGGAGCGGGAGAGCAGCGGCAGCGATTTGCCAGCGGCATGAATGACATTGTCGAGGAATTGCCTGGATGCCTTTTCCCAGCTGTAGCTCCTGGAGAGCGCCAGCGCCGCCTGGGGCGAACAATGAAGGGCGGCAAGACAGGCATCGCGAAGATTGTCGTCCAGCGCTCCGGCCGCCGGGTTGCCGCCAAGGATGTCGATTGGTCCGGTAACGGGGAAGGCGGCCACGGGCACGCCGCTTGCCAGAGCTTCCAGAATGGTGTTGCCGAAGGTGTCTGTCTTGGACGGGAAAACGAAGACATCGGCCTGCGCATAGGCGTCGGCAAGATCCTCGCCGGTCTTGACGCCGGTGAAAAGGACGTCAGGGTATTTTTCCTGCAATTCATGGCGGGCGGGGCCGTCGCCGATGACGACCTTAGATCCCGGCAGGTCGAGATCGAGGAATTCCGGCAGGTTCTTCTCCACCGCTACACGTCCCACGGTCATGAAAATCGGTCTTGGCAGGTCGAAGGGCAGCTTTGCCTTCGGGCGGGGATGGAAAAGCTCGGCGTCGATGCCGCGGCTCCAGCGCTTGAGGTTGCGCACGCCGCGCGCCTCCAGTTCTGTCTCAAGGCTTGGCGTCGCCACCATGCAGGTATTGCCGCCATTGTGGAACCAGCGCACGAAGGCATAAAGCCAGCTTTCCGGCACGGGAAAGCGCGCCGCCACATATTCGGGGAAGCGGGTGTGATAGCTGGTTGAAAAACGCATGCGGTTCTTTACGCACCAGCGCCGCGCCATGAAACCCAGCGGCCCTTCTGTGGCAATATGCACGAAGGAGGGCTGGCTTTTTTCGATCTCCGCCGCCACGCGGCGATAGCCGGCAACCGAAAGGCGGATTTCCGGATAGGTGGGGCAGGGAATGCTGTAAAAACTCTGCGGCGTCACCATGCGCACGTCGACGCCGAGCCGCGCGAGTTCGGTATTGGTGTTTTCGATCGAGCGAACCACGCCGTTGACCTGCGGGTGCCAGGCATCTGTGACAATCGTGATTCTCGTCATGAACACCGATCCTGCTCATCTGCGCACGGGCGAATCCCCATTGCCCGGCTTCCGCCCGTATATGCGGCGCGCTTGTTACAGGATCATGTCAGGGTCTGTGACGGCTGCAAAACCTTGTTTGCTGGCCGGGCGTGGCGGCTATCCGACGAGAGGGAGCAATTCGGGGCTGATCAGCGCGCCGTGGTGGCCAATCACGGTTGCGGCGGCCCTTGCCGCAAAGGTGGCCGCTTCCTCCGGTGAGTTACCGGTCACGTAGCGGGCAAGGAAGGCGCCGTTGAAACTGTCGCCGGCGCTCGTCGTGTCCACCACCTCAACGGCCTTCATCGCCGGGGCATGGCTGTGGCTGCCGCCAAAATCGAGTGTTGCGCCTTTGGCGCCGTCCTTCACAACGATGTTTTCAACACCGAGCGAACGGTAACGGGCAATGGTCGCTTCCACGGAGGTATCGCCGAAATGGCTCGCCTCGTCGTCGAAGCTCGGCATGACAAGCGTCGCGGCGCGGGCACCATTGGAGATCGTCTCCAGCATGATGTCCTTGTCCGCCCAGAGGCGCGGGCGGATGTTGGGATCGAAGACCACGAGCTTACCGGCCGCCCTGGCGCGGCGCAGTTCCGCAAGGAATGTATCGACATCATGGGCGGAGGCGAGGATGGCGAGCGTAATGCCGGAGAAATAGACCACGTCGGCGTTTTCGACCGTTTTGCGCAGGTGGTCCGCGTCCGCAGCGAGCTGTCTTGCCGCCGCGGCATTGCGCCAGTAGCTGAAGGTGCGTTCGCCGTCTTTCAGGTTGATCAGGTAAAGGCCGGGCGTGCCGCCCTTGATGCGGCGGATTTTTTCCGTGCCGATGCCGGCTTCCGCAATGAATGCCAGCATGTCTTCCGAAAGCGGATCGTCGCCGACTGCGGTGAAATAATCGACGGACCAGTCCTCCGGCAGGCAGGCGCGCGCATACCAGGCGGTATTGAAGGTGTCGCCGGCAAAACCCTTACGCAGCAGCCCGTTGCCGGCCTGCGACAGTTCCACCATGCATTCGCCAATCGACAGAAATCGTCCGCCCACGCCGTCATCCTCCCGTTTTTTCCAGCCATGCGGCTTACGACGAGTGCGCGCTGCTGACAAGGTGGTTTTGGCCGTTTGTGCAGGTGCGAAGTTAAGGTTTACGCGGAGGCGGCTGCTTTATATTCTCTCCGTCAGACACGATCAGGAGATTGCCGATGACGTTATCCCATGCCCCGGTCCACAAACCCCAAGCGCAATCGGACTGGTGGAAGGGAGCGGTGATCTATCAGGTCTATCCGCGTTCGTTTCAGGACACGACGGGCGACGGCTATGGTGATCTCGCCGGCGTGACCAAGCGCTTGCCATACATCGCCTCGCTCGGTGTCGACGCAATCTGGCTTTCGCCCTTCTTCACCTCGCCCATGGCGGATATGGGCTATGACGTCTCGGATTATTGCAATGTCGATCCGCTGTTCGGCACGCTCACTGATTTCGATGCGCTGATGGCCGAGGCGCATCGTCTCGGCTTGAAGGTCATCATCGACCAGGTCATCTCGCACACGTCGGACCAGCATCCATGGTTCGTGGACAGCCGGGCGAGCCGGACGAACAGCAAGGCTGACTGGTATGTGTGGGCCAATCCCAAACCGGACGGCACGGCACCGACGAACTGGCTTTCAGTTTTTGGCGGGCCGGCCTGGGAGTGGGATGGCGTGCGCAAGCAATATTACATGCACAGCTTCCTGACGTCACAACCGGACCTGAACTTCCACAATCCCGAGGTTCAGGATGCGCTGCTGGAAACGGTACGCTTCTGGCTGGATCGCGGCGTGGACGGTTTCCGGCTCGATACCGTCAATCACTATTTCCACGACAAGCTCCTGCGTGACAACCCGCCGCTGTTCGACGAGGAAAGCTTCGGGCTCGACGCTTCGGACGTCAACCCCTACGGCATGCAGGACCATCTTTATGACAAGACCCGGCCGGAAAATATCGGATTCCTGAAGCGCTTCCGCGCACTGCTCGATGAGTATGAGGGCCGCGCCACCGTGGGTGAAGTTGGTGACGGCGCGCGATCGTTGAAGACCGTTGCTGCTTACACGTCCGGCAACGACAAGCTCAACATGTGCTACACCTTCGACCTTCTGGGACCGGATTTCACCGCCAAACACATCCGCGGGTCGGTCGAGACTTTCGGCAAGGTGGTGACGGACGGGTGGGTCTGCTGGGCCTTCTCCAACCATGACGTGGTGCGCCATCTCAGCCGGTTTTCGGAAGGCGCCGAAGAACAGACGCGGGTTGCCAAGCTTGCCATCTGCGTTCTCGCCAGCCTGCGCGGGTCCATTTGCCTCTATCAGGGCGAGGAACTTGGCTTGACGGAGGCTGAGCTGGCTTTCGCTGATTTGCGCGACCCCTATGGCATCCGCTTCTGGCCAGCCTTCAAGGGGCGCGATGGATGCCGCACCCCGATGGTGTGGGAAACAGGCAAGCAGAATTCCGGCTTTTCGACCGCTGAAAAACCGTGGCTGCCGGTGCCCTATGCGCATGCCATGCACGCCGCGGATGCGCAGGAACGAAGGCCGGACTCGATACTGAACCATTACCGGGCGGTTCTGTCGTTCCGGAAAAGCCATGGCGCGCTGCGTGACGGGGACATGACGTTCCTGAAAACAAATCTCGACGTGCTGGCCTTCACGCGTCACAAGGGCGAGCATACGCTGCTTTTCGTTTTCAACCTGACGCGCAAGCCGGTGGAGTTTCCCATCCCCAGGGGCATGAACGTGACGACAATCCTGCCGATGCCGGGTTTCGAGCCGCTGTTTGATGGCGGCATCGTCAAGCTTGAGGGGCTGGACGTGTTTTGCGGGAGCGTTGAATGAGCGGGACTTTCGACGTCCGAAATGCTGGCGACTATCCGGATGACTGGTGCCTTCTGCGACACCGTCTCTGGCCCGATACGGCGCCTGAAGACCATCGGGCTGAGTTGCAGGACGTTTGCGAAACCGGGGCTGGATTTATCGTTCACGATCTCGACGGATCGGCCATTGGTTTTGCCGAGGTCAGCCTGCGGCGGGATTACGTCAACGGCTGCGATACGTCACCCGTGGCGTTTCTTGAGGGAATCTACGTGGAGGAGGCGTTTCGCAGGCAGGGCGTCGCCGCCCTTCTGGTGGAGCAGGTGACCCGCTGGGCCATCGACCAAGGCGTCAGCGAACTTGCCTCCGATGCCGATATCGCCAATCTCAGCTCCCATCGCATGCATGCGGCCCTGGGATTTGAGGAAACGGAGCGCGTCGTTTATTTTCGCAAGTCGCTGATCCCGAAGCGATAGGCTGCCTGTGCTGATCCGCGAAGAGTCTCTGGCTGCGGGGCGGGTTGCCACCGCCGCATGTGACGTCATGGCTTTGTCTTAACGTCGTAACGAAGCTATTTAAGTATATTCATAATTTAGAATGTTTATATTATCGTTTTTCCTCCGCATAAATAATGGTTTCGCATTTATTTCGGCTGTACTGCAAGTCCTGGGCAAGCTTTCGGCGTCAAACATCGAGTCCTGCATATTTCCATCACCACTCGTTAGTGAAGCAGAAATTGTCATGTCCGTTTCAATCAAGAATTTCAATCAGCCCAACAGCGGTAATACTAGATCCTCAGGCGGCAAAGCCAAGGCTGCCCTTCCGTCCATCCGCGATGTATTTCCTGCCGGGAAATCGGCGGCCCGCACATCCTCATCGACACCAGCGGCAAAAACCTCTTCGGCCGACTATATCGCGTCGCCCGCTTTCATGCGGAATCTGAAAGCGAAGCTCGCGTTGGCTGGCGACGATCCGGCGCAATATCTGCGCGCCCGGGCAATGGTAGGCGCTCTCGAGCGCGGGGCCCTGCAGGTTACCAATCCCACTCAGGGTAAAACGATCAATGCGTGGGATCCCAACCAGAAAAAAGCAACGCCGACCACAGCTACCGATACCGCCAAGACCAACTGGGTCGACTTCCTCAATACTCAACTGAAGCGCAGCGAAGACGGTGCGCTTTCCAAGGACGGAAACGGGAGTTATGTCGAAAAGGCGACGGGAAAAAATGCCTATTTCGGCAGGGTCGCGGGCAAATATTATTATGTCACCTGGCCTGCGGAGACGAAGGCATGAGGCCGCGCCAGCGGCCTCAAAAACGGAGGCGAAGCGTTCTTCGCTGCCGCTAGTCGCCAAGCCACCATCAGATCAGCGCAAACCGGTCCACATCCACCATGCCCATGTCGGAAATCTTGAGATGGGGGATGACGGGCAGGGGCAGGAAGGCGACCTGAAGGAAGGGTTCTTCCAGCGTGGTGCCCAGCGCATAGGCTGCTTTTCTCAGGGTGTGCAGCGTATCGCGAACGGTCTCGTAGGGTTCAAGGCTCATCAGCCCGGCGACGGGCAGAGCGATTTCGCCTGTCACCCTGCCGTCTTCCACCACGACAAAACCGCCCTTGATTTCGCCCAGCCGGTTAGCGGCCAGCGCCATGTCGTCTTCGCTCACCCCGACAACGCAGATATTATGGCTGTCATGACCGACGGTGGAGGCGATGGCGCCCTTTTTCAGGCCGAAACCTTGAACGAAACCATTGGCATGGTTGCCGTTCTTGCCGTGGCGTTCGATGACGGCGACCTTGATGATATCGTTTTCGAGATCGACGGTGGTCTGGTTGCCGTCCGTCGGCAGCCTGTAGCGGCGGTGCTCGGTAATGATTTTGCCGGGAAGCACGCCCATGACAGGGCTTTCGCCTTCCGTGACCGGCACGCCAAAATGCGAGGTGAGCACGGGTCTCGCCTTGACGCTGTCGAGACCGACCGGTGCGACCGGTTTGCGCGTGGCAAAGAGCGCATCGTTGACGATCCGGCCGCCGGAAAGAACCATGCTGGCTTTGCAGCTTTCCAGGCTGTCGATCACCACGAGATCGGCGCGCCAGCCCGGCGCGACCAGGCCGCGATCGCGCAGGCCAAAGGCTTTGGCGGCGGAAATAGAGGCGGCGCGATAGATGGCGAGCGGTTCCACGCCGCTGGCGATCGCGGTGCGGATCATGTAGTCGAGATGGCCCTGTTCGGCGATGTCGAGCGGGTTGCGGTCATCGGTGCAGAGTGCCAGATAGGGCGACAGCCGCTCGGTTATGATGGGCATCAGGGCATGCAGGTCTTTCGAGACCGAGCCTTCGCGCACCAGAATGTGCATGCCCTTGCGGATTTTCTCCAGCGCTTCCGTTGCACTCGTGCATTCATGCTCGGTGCGGATGCCGGCAGCGAGATAACCGTTCAGCGCTGTTCCGGAAAGAAGCGGTGCGTGCCCGTCGATATGCTGGCCCTGAAAAGCCTCCAGCTTCGCCATGCACACCGGGTCCTTGTGGATGACACCTGGGAAATTCATGAATTCAGCAAGGCCGATGACCTTCGGGTGGTTCCGGAACGGCAGCAGCTTTTCAATCGGCAGGTCGGCGCCAGCGGTTTCCAGGTGAGTGGCGGGCACGCAGGAGGAAAGCTGCACGCGGATGTCCATGATGGTTTCCATGGCGCTGTCGAGGAAGAACTGAAGCCCCTCCACACCGAGCACATTGGCAATTTCATGCGGGTCGCAAATGGCGGTGGTGACGCCATACGGCAAAACGCAGCGATCGAACTCATGCGGTGTCACCAGCGACGATTCGATATGGAGATGCGTATCGATGAAACCGGGGACGACGATTTTGCCGGAAATATCGATTTCCCGGTAACCCTCATAGCTTTCACCGGTTCCCACGATCGTATCGCCACAAATGGCGATATCCGAGGCAACGAGTTCTCCGGTGACGAGATCGAAGAAGCGGCCGTTCTTGAGAACCATGTCTGCCGGTTCACGGCCCGTACCCTGGTCGATGCGCTTTTCAAGTCTGGAATTCATGCGGCTTTCTTCGGCTCCTGATTTACGTCGTATGCGAGAATCTTCATTATTTACATTCGAGGGTTGTTTCTGGATCTATTCGAATTGATTATTTGAGTTTTAAATATATCGAGAGTAAAAAATTTTCATATTTGTGGTATCTAATCTTCGAGGTTCAAGTTTAGGCGGGATTGGGAAGGCTTGACTTCACCTTTATAGTTCATCCGGTTGTGCGCCGGCATTTTTACGAATTGCGGTTTTAGGTTATATTCCCGGGAAGGAAAATAAAAGCGTCTGATGCTCAAACGAATTTCCACCCAGCAACTGACACTTGGCATGTTTATCGAAGCGGTCGAAGGAACGCTTTCGAATCAGGGATTTTTAAAGCGGCACCGCTTTCTTTTGCGGCAGGAGGAATTGATGCGGCAATTGAAATCAAGCGGCGCTGAAAGCATCATCATCAACACGGCCAGGGGATACGATACCGAAGGCGGCAGGCGTTCGGCTGCGGTTTCGCTGGCGCCGGACAATTGCCCGGAAACCATTGCCGCCGTAACCCATGCGGTCCGATCAGCCGCAGGCACTATTTCCGAGACCTTTGCTTCCGCAGAAGCCGGCGGCCTTGTGTCGCTGAAGGGCATGGCGGCGGCGGCGGGCAAGATTTCCGATGCCGTACAGTCGAACCCGGCGATCTTCATCGGGGTCACCCGCCTGAAATCGAAAGATGAAACGACTTTCGTGCACTCGGTTTCCGTCAGTGGGCTGATGATCCTCTTCGGTAATTATCTCGGGCTCGACCGCGGAACGGTCGATCTGCTCGGCGTCAGTGGCCTGCTGCATGATATTGGCAAGGTGGAAATCCCCTCGTCCATTCTCAACAAGGCGGATGGGTTGAGCACCGACGAACGCAAAATCATCAATCTCCACCCGGCATTCGGGCGGGAAATATTGTCGCGAAACGAGCAGATGCCTGAGATGGTGCTTGATGTCTGCTTCAATCATCATGAGCGAATTGACGGCGGCGGTTATCCCAGCGGGCGTGCCGGCAGCGAGATCAGCCTTTACGCGCGTATCGCGGCCATCTGCGACGTTTACGACGCCGTGACTTCGGTCAGACCCTACAAGAAGCCATGGACGGCGAATGACGCGCTGACCTGGATGCTGCGTCGGGAGGGACATTTCGACCTGCAGCTGCTGAAGAAATTCGCGCTTTGTATTTCCGCTGCGCTGCCGAGGGGTTAGTTGCCGAGGATGATCGCCATGTTCAGGCTGTCGATATAGCGCCCGTCGATCAGAACGGCATCGCGGGCCCGGCCCTCATGCACGAAGCCGATTTTTTCGTACAGCGCTATCGCTCTGGCGTTGTCCGCATGCACGCTCAGCTCGACACGATGCAGCCCGCCTTGACGGGCGGAATCGAGCGCTCGCCGCATCAGCTGCGCGCCAAGTCCCTTGTCACGGTAGGCTGGTAGGATACCAATGCCGAGTGTGCCGCAATGGGCGCGGGTTACTCGGTCCTGGCGGCGAATGTCGCACCAGCCCGCCACTTCGCCATCCGCAATCGCTACAAATTGCGGATGGTTGTTCTCGATCATGTCGAGAACGAAGGCGCGTACCGCATCGAGCGGCGGCGCCTCCAGGAAGCTCAGATATTTCCGCTCGCGCGATACCGCATCGAGCGCACGGTGAAAGCTCTCAACGTGCTCCGCCCGTATCGGCTCGATGTTGGTGGTGTCCGCGGCAGCCATCACGCGGCTTTCGTCTTCGCCTTGCGGGTCAGATGCACCACCACGTTCTCGATCATGCGCATGCCGGCGTCCTGGCCAAGCGTCATGATCGATTCCGGGTGGAACTGAACGGCAGCCACGGGTTCCTTGGCATGTTCGATGCCCATGATCGTGCCGTCCTCGCTTTCGGCCGTGATGATGAAATCACGCGGCAGGGTGGAGGGGTCGGCAAAGATCGAGTGGTAACGGCCAACGGTCACTTCCTTGCCGAGACCGGAGAAGACGAGGCCCGGTTCCAGCACGCGGATGCGCGAGGGTTTGCCATGCATCGGCACCGCAAGCTGGCGAAGCTCGCCGCCATAGGCTTCCGCCAAAGCCTGAAGGCCGAGGCAGACGCCGAAGACCGGCAATTCGCGGGCGCGGGCCGCCTTGATCGTCGCCTTGCAGTCGAAGTCCGTCGGGCTGCCCGGTCCGGGGGAAAGCACGACGAGATCGGGCTGGAAGCGATCGAATACGTCGGCTGCGACCGGCGATCTGACGGTGGAGACGGTCGCACCGGTCTGGCGGAAATAATTCGCCAGCGTGTGGACAAAGCTGTCTTCGTGATCGACAAGCAGGATCTTCACACCGGTACCGACCTTAGCCGCATCGCGCTTGGTGGACGCGGCGTTGGTGGCTTTCGCGTCGCGAATGGCTGATATCATGGCGGACGCCTTGAGTTCGGTTTCGGCTTCTTCTTCCTGCGGATTGGAATCGTTGAGCAGGGTCGCACCCGCACGCACCTCGGCAATGCCGTCCTTGATCCGGATGGTGCGCAACGTAAGTCCGGTGTTCATGTCGCCGTTGAAGCCGACCATGCCGATGGCGCCGCCATACCAGGCGCGCGGGCTCTTTTCATGGCCTTCGATGAAGCGCATGGCCCAGAGCTTCGGTGCGCCGGTGACGGTCACGGCCCAGGCGTGGCTGAGGAAGCCGTCAAAGGCGTCCATATCGTCCCGAAGGCGGCCTTCAATGTGGTCCACCGTGTGGATGAGGCGCGAATACATCTCGATCTGGCGGCGGCCAATGACCTTGACCGAACCGGGTTCGCAGACGCGGCTCTTGTCGTTGCGGTCCACATCCGAACACATGGTCAGTTCGGACTCATCCTTCTTCGAGTTGAGCAGCTTCAGGATCTGCTCGCTATCGGCAATCGGATCGTCGCCGCGCTTGATGGTGCCTGAGATCGGGCAGGTCTCGATGCGGCGGCCGGAGACGCGCACGAACATTTCCGGCGAAGCGCCGACCAGATATTCCTGATGGCCGAGATTGATGAAGAAGGAGTAGGGGGACGGGTTGATCGCCTTAAGGCGGCGGGAAATCGCCGATGGGTTGCTTTCGCAGCGTTCCATGAATTTCTGGCCGGGGACGACCTCGAACAGATCGCCGCGGCGGAAGCTTTCCTTGGCCTTCACGACAAGTTCGGAATATTCGCCGGGACGGTGATCGCCCTTGGGCGGGATCGTATCGGTTGTCTTGAAGGGATCGGGCGCGATGTCGGAGGACTTGCCGTCCGTCGTCACGCCGCCCTTTTCGAAATCGTAACGGTCGATCCAGGCCTTGGCGGAATAGTGATCAACGACCAGGATTTCATCGGGCAGGAACAACACCATGTCGCGCTGGTCTTCCGGGCGCGCCAGCGACAGTTTGATGGCGTCGAACTGGAAAGCGAGGTCGTAACCGAAGGCGCCGAACAGGCCGATTGCCGAATCCGCGTTCGAATAGAAGAGGTCGACTATGGCGCGCAGCGCAGTGAAGACGGTCGGGATTTTTGAGCGTTCTTCTTCGGTGAAGACGCGGTCCGGTTCGTTGACGGTAAGATCAAGACGACGCGTGGTGGAAGCGCCGAGCGTGAGATCGGGCGTCGCCTTCAGCTTTTCGGTGATGAAGGAAAGCAGTACTTCGCCGCGGCCATTATAGGCCTCAATCCACATCTTGCGGCCAAAACAGGAAATTCCGAGCGGTGGGTCGATGATGGCCGTGTCCCAGCGCGTGTAGCGGCCGGGATATTCATAGTTGGACGAGAAAACTGCGCCGCGATGGGAATCGAGCTTTTCGACATAATTGTCGATGGCGTTGGCATAGTCGGCAGGCCGGCGCTTTCGGCTGACCTTGATGCCGCCTTTCGTCTCGTAGGTTTCCGCTCCGTCATCCTGAATGATCGTTACCATTTCTTTCGCACTTCCCGTTGTTCAGGCCCGATGACAGGCGGCAAGATAACAAAAAAGCCGCCTGAAAATTCGGGCGGCTTGGACTTTGTCTGAAGACATGACTGGTCAAGGCCGCGTAAAGCTGCTCCACCACCAGTTAGCAATGTTCTTAGACACGATGTTCATGCGAAAATTGTTAGCGTGCACGATCCGCCTTGGCAAGCGGATTTCGGCAGGGGAATGAACCTTACGGGCCGCCGCGGCGTTGCACCCCTGCCGAAACGGTCAGGAGTGCCCCGTAAAATGCTTCATCGCCTTTGTCTTCTGGTAACCACCCTCGCACTGATTTCTGCCTCTGAACCGCCGGCGCAGGTGCCGCAGCCGAAACCGGGTGAGGGGCAGTCCTCCACCCCCTCGGAAAAGCCATCCGACGAGACGCCGCAAAGGCCGGCGGAAGCACCCAAACCCGTTCCCAAGCCGCAGCCCGAGGAGAAGCCGGTCGCGAAACCCGATGCTTCCGGAAACCAGCAATCCGATGGTGAAAAGACACCCGCAGACAAGGGTTCCGATGACGCCAAGAAGGAAGGCGAGGACAAGGATGGCGTGGAGCAGAAGAAACCGACTGTCGAAGCGGCGAAACCTGAGGAGAAGCCACCGGAGCCGGTGAAGCCGGAGGACCCGGCCGCACTCCAGGCATGTCTTGCCTCGTTGAAGGAGATTGGCGCCGAGTTCGAACCTCTTGAGCCCGTCCGCGACGAGGAACAGGGGTGCGGCATCGAATCGCCCGTCGAGCTATCGGTGGTTCTGCCTGGCATCAAGCTGGAGCCATCGGGGACCATGCGCTGCGAAACCGCGCTTGCCCTTTCACGCTGGACCAAGGAGATGATGGTGCCGGCGGCCGCTCTCGCTTTCCCGGACAGAAAGGTGACGACGATCGCCAATGCCTCGACCTATATTTGCCGAAACCGCAACAGCGCGGAAAACGGCAAGATTTCCGAACATGCCAAGGGCAATGCCGTGGATATTTCTACCATTTCCTTCGATAAGGGCGAGCCGCTGGTGATGAAGCCGCGCGGTGAGGACGGGACGCCGGAAGGCGCTTTCCAGCGCACGATTACCGCTGCCGCCTGCCTGTTTTTCCGCACGGTCCTTTCGCCCGGCAGCGATGCTACCCATCAGGATCACCTGCATCTCGACGTGCTGGAGCGAAAAGGCGGCTATCTCTATTGCCGCTGACAAAAAGGGGCGACCCGAAAGGCCGCCCGACTGGAGTTGATGCTTCCGCCCCGGATTTAGAACTTCTGGGTCAGGGAGATTTTGAAGGTGCGGCCTGCTTCCGTGTAGAAATCGACCGGCTGATTGACGGTGCTGACCGAATTCGGGTTCACGTCGCGGACGCCGACGGCATTCCAGTATTTCCTGTCGAACAGGTTGTAGATGCCGGCCTGGATGCGCAGGCCTTTGGTCTGCTCGGGTTCCCACCAACCGGTCAGGTTGAAGACGCCGTAACCGGGGGCGTCGAAAGTGTTGGCCACCCTGTCGTCACGCATGCCGGCGGAGAAAACGCCCGTCAGTTCCGTGCCCCAGACATCCTGCGCATAACCCACGCCGAGGACGGACTTGAACGGTGCCACCGTGCGGATGAACTCGTTGGTGTCGGTGTCCTTGCCATAGGCGTAGGCGAGCGAAGCGTGGGCGAAGAAGCCGTTTGCCAGATCCTTGCGGACCTTGGCCTCCACACCGGAGATTTCGACGTTGTTGCGGTTGCGATAGGTAAACAGCGATCCGTTGCCCCTGCCGCCGAAGCCGGGGAAGAGCGTTGTCGAGGTCGTATATTGTTCGATGAAGTTCTTGTACTTGTTGTGGAACAGCGTCAGGCTTCCCGTCAGGTCGCCGGAGGCGTAGTTCGCACCGATCTCGAAACCGTTGCTGGTCTCGGGATTGAGGGCGGAGTTGCCGACAACAGCGTAACCGGAGCTGACGTTGGAGAAGTTCAGATACAGTTCGTTGATCGTCGGGGCACGATAGGCCATCGACCATTGTGCGAAAAGCTGTAGTTCGGGCGTGACGTCATAGGTGGCAAGAAGCTTCGGCGAGAAGCGCGAGCCGCTATTGCCGCTCGGCAGGCCGAATGTTCGGTAGCCGCTGTTGCTGGAAACGGAGCCATCGGGATCGTAATCGTAGGAATCGAAGCGCAGGCCGGGGGTCAGTCGGAAGCCGTTGCCGAAGGCGATTTCGTCATCGAGATAAAGGCCGAGGCTCTTGCCGCTCACGTCAGGCATGTCCGATTGCGATGATGAGGTCGAACCGGCCGTATTGGCGAAAAGCTCCTGGCTGAAATCGGTGGTCATGGCGTTGCCGCCGAAACGGACGGTGTGCTGCACGCCGCCAAGCTCGAACCCGGATTCCAGGCCCCCGACGATACCGAAGGCGCTGTTGCGCATGCTGTCTTCGCGAATATAGAGGGAATTATTGGTCAGCCGGTCGCCAGCGCCGGATTCCTTGGAGAGGCGCGTCCAGTAGAGCGACAGATTGGCGGCATCGATCACGCTGTCAGTCGAGGGCGCCTCGTATTCATAATCAAGCGAGACGCGGTCGCGCTCAGTGTCCTCGTAACCGCGGTAATCGCCGATGCGATAGGTCGAGCCCGATACGCTGACACCCTGAAGGGTTTTCATGTCGCTGCGGTCTCTCAGCGAATACCGTTCGGCAGTAAGTCCTATGCGGTGGCCACCTTCCAGATCCTGGCGGATCTTGAACATCAGGTTGCTTTCATAGGTGTCGGCGGGGTTGGGCTTGGTGCGGCGCGTGCCGTAGATGTCTGCCGTACCCTTGTTGTCCGTTTCATTGCCGCGTTTGTAGGAGCCCTGGAACAGGACCGAGGTGTTTTCGATCTTCTTGGCGACGGCGAGCGATCCGCCCACGCTCCTGTCCTCGCTGTCATAGGTGGTCTTGACGACACCGCCCCAGTCCCTGCCTTCGCCGATCAGGTCTTCCGGCTCGAGCGTGCGCAGCACCAGCGCGCCGCCGAGAGCACCGGAGCCGATGCGGCTGGAATCGGCGCCACGCACCACATCAACGGTCGAAAGCGATGAGAAATCAAAGCTCGAATTCGTATTGCTCAATGTGGTGGTGGCCTGACCCTGCCGGGCGAAGTTTTCGAAGAAGGGAACGGGAATATTGTCGATCAAAGTGACGACGCGTGCGCCGCCGAGGCCGCGAATGAACAGGCCGCCGGGCCGGCCGGGCTTGGCGTCGACGTAATCGACGCCGGGTTCCGTGCTGTTGCCGAGGTCCTTGATGCTGCCGATGTCCTTCTTGCGGATATCTTCCGCCGTCGTCTGGCTCGCCAGCGGGGTGTCGGCTACGGCATTGGCGCTTTTGACGCGCTTGCCCTTGACGACGATTTTTTCGAGCGTGGTGGTGCCGTCCGCCTGCGCCGCGGCATCCTGCGCCCGCACGGGGCCGGCGAGCGGCAGAAGAGAGATGGCAGTGCACAGAAGCAGCGCGGAATGCGTGCGCGAAATGGACATTAAATACCCCCAGGTAGGCGCGCGAATAGGCCACGGCGTGCGAAAGCACGCCGCGTTTGCCGTCGCGGCTGAAACTGTTTTGATTGTTACGGGCGAGCCGGTAAGCGAGGACTAAAAAACATGATTATAACTGTCAACATTATTATATATGACTTTTAGCATCATGTTTTAAAGCGGGGCGCTATGTTGCAAAAATATTACGTTTGCGGGCCGCGGCCAAAAAAGATGGGTAAGGACGAAAACGCCACGATGCGGTCAAAGTGCCGACATTGATGCTTGCTACGATCTTAGCGGTCAGTTTACATGGCGAAAGAAAGCATACCCGAAAATAACAGTTTAATTATCGGATACGGAAATGAAGTCTCTTGAACTGCTCGTCGAGCGGATCATTCTCTCCAGCCGCTGGCTGCTGGTCGTTTTTTATCTCGGCCTGGTCGCGGCGCTGGCTGTCTACGCCTTTTCTTTCGCGCTCAAGTTTCTGAAAGTTGCGAAGAACGTTTTTACCTACGACGAAGCCGACATGATCCTTGCCATGCTGGGCCTGATCGATGCGGCACTCGTCGCCAGCCTGATCGTCATGGTGATGATTTCCGGTTACGAGAACTTTGTCAGCCGTTTCGACGATGCCGATGCGGAGGTTTCGTTTCTGGGCAAGCTTGATGCCGGAAGCCTGAAAATCAAGGTCGCGTCGTCAATCGTGGCCATTTCGTCCATTCACCTGCTGCAAATCTTTCTCAATGCCAATCAGTACTCGGACAGCAAGCTGATGTGGTTCACGATCATCCATCTGGCTTTTGTCGCCTCGGCGGTCATGCTTGGTTTCCTGGAGAAACTGATGGCCAAGCCGAAGGACAAGGCCGAAAAGCCGGTGCTTTAGCAGGGTAATCCAGACGATATGAAGGTCGCAACCCCGTCATGGCCACGCATTTTTTCGCTCCTGGCGTCAAGACCCGGCGCGGAGAGGGGGCGTGAATGGTGAAGACGGAGCGTCAGGCGAGGCTATGCGATGATCTGTCGGCTGCTACCGACAAGTCCCAATGGCTGGAGGCGCTGCAGGAAGTGATGCACGCCTTCGGTTACGCCTATGTGACCCTGCTGCTCCTGCCCGGCGGCCAAAATGCCTATGGTTTGCCGACGGTCATTGAAAGCAGCCTGCCAATCTGGGTCGTGAATGCGATGACCAGCGACGGTGCGCTCGGGGATTGTCCCGTCATCAGGCGCGGCGCATCATCGATGATGCCGCAATATTGGTCGTTGCAGGACCCGGACATTGCGTGTGAAACGCTTCAGGATGCCGTATCCTCCGTGCGCAGCATGGGCATCACTTCGGGTCTCATGGTCCCGGTACACGGCATGAACGGCAATCGGTATCTGATGAATTTCGCAGGCGATCGCGATACCCTGCAACAGGCCGCGCTGAACGAGCTGGGCATGATCGCGCTACATGCGCTGGAGGTCTATGACCGGCTTTGCCGCACCGGCTCCAGAGGGCCTTCACCGCTGACGAAGCGGGAACTCGACGTGGTGCGCTGGACGGCGCAGGGGAAGACCTCGGTGGAGATTGCCGAGCTTCTCTCCATCTCGGAACATACCGTCAACGCCTATATGAACAACGCCATCCGCAAACTCGACTGCGTGAACCGCACCCAGCTGGTGGCCAAGACCATACGCCTTGGCCTGATCGTCTGATCGGTCCCGCCCTTCGGGAAAACCTGCGCCTTATCGGTCGAGAACCGAGCGAAGCTCGACGAGATTGGAGCGAACCCGCAAAACGTAAAATCCCATGGTGGCCAGGTGCGACGGCATGATCCAGCCGCTCTCCTCACCATTGGAGATGATCGCCGGCTGGATGCGCAAGGCTGCGCGGGTCTGCAGGAGCGTGTCGTTCCACAGGTTGGTGAGGTTGCGTTCGCGGATGACCTGCGCGAAGTCGGATCCGGCCGCGGAAAGTACGCCGTAATAACCGTAGAGCTGGCCATAGGCGAACCAGAAACGGTCGTCGGCGCGGGTATCGAACCAACCGCCATTATAGTTTTCCGAACGCTCACGCAGGATGGCCGATGTCGAGCCGATATCGCCGGCAATGCGGTCGATGAACTGGATCAGGTTGTCGGCGCGGGTGTCGAAGACGGCCTTGCAGGCGACGAGCTCGCCATTGAAGGCCTGGAAGCTGCGGATCGCGGCGCGGTAATAGCTGGGAGTCGGCGTCTTCGGGCCGAAGGGATCGAGACCGAAATACCAGGAATATTCGCTGAACTGCATATTGCCACGCGCTTCCTGGAGGTTGTTGTTGATGCCCGATGTCCCGCGCACGCGCCCGAGCGTATCCACCAGCTCCACCGAGGTGCGGCGCACGGCCTGGTTCACGCCGCGCTGGAATGAGGCCTTGTTGTCGAGAAACGGTGTGCTATCCCAGTCCATGCCGAAGAGACCGAGGCGATAGAGCAGCATAGAGGAAATCCATGCATTCTGGTTGACGTTGAAATCGGTGAGATCGGCGGCAGCGTCAACGATGGCCGAGCGCTGGCACACCGGTGCCGATGTGTTGGCGGCTGCACCGGTTACGCCAGCGGGCGACGTCGGGGAGGCGGCCGGCAGTTCCTGTCCGGGCGGCACGGTCCGTTCAGCAAGCTTGTAACGGGAAATGTAATCCGGATCGAAATTGCTCCAGACCTGCGTTTGCCAGACGAAATATCCGTAGAAGCCGGCAAGCAGGATGAGAACCAGAGCGATCGGGCCCTTGATGAGCCAGTTGCGGCCGCTGTACCAGCCATGGGCGGCCATGAAGGGCCATAAAAGCCAGGCGACGAGAAGACCGGCGGCCCTGCCGATGGCACTGAAGGCTGCCTGAATCGTGGCGGTGATCCGGTCTATCATGTCGTCATAGTCTCCTCTGCCCGTGGGGCTGGATGCCGGAATAAAACCACCATCCGGTGGGGCGCCCTTCGGCGCCTGGTCGGACTCCGGTCATTTACTGTCCTGCAGATATGTCCCGGTCAACCGGGATACAACATGATTGCGAAACTTTTCTCAACCTGCGGTCCGCGCCGGCCATCATCGCTCTCCATACGGACTGCGACGTAACGGCCGCCGTGGAGCCGGAGGGCAAGCAGTCAGAGGCCGAGCCTGGCGATCTCCTCATTCAGCCGGTCGCGTGCCTTTTTCGGCAGTTTGCCGCTCTTGACGGCATCGAGGTTGGCCGGCACGGCGTCGCCCACGACAACGAGCGCGACCATGCCCATGCCGAGATGCGGCGTGCATTTGACGACGTAGGCGCCTTCTTTCTCGACCGTCAGCTTCACCGCCTCGTTCATCTTGCCCTTGAACTCGGAAACCCCCTCGGGGATCATATCCTTCACGGCTGCCGCGTCATGGCCCTTGTCCACCGGAATGAAGGTGATGACGTCACCTACGGCAGCCTTGACGGTTGCGGGCTCGAAGACCATCGCCTGACCATCGCTGCCCTTGTTGAGCATCTTCACTTCGATTTCGGCAGACAGGGCGGGGAAGGCAAAAATTCCAGCAATGACGAGGCTGGCAAATCCGGCAATTTTGTTCTGCATAATTTTGCTCCTGAGAGAAAGCACATCCAAGCGGATGTCCCCGCCGTTCTAGCGCAGGAGCCGGGCGGTCATCTTTGCGAAAAATCAAATGCGGCAACCGGACGCAGCCGCTCAGCCGCCGTTGAACATCTCCACCCAGTGGCGGCGGCAGAAGGAAACATATTTTTCGTTGCCGCCTACCTCAATCTGCGCGCCTTCCGTGACGACATTTCCTTCATTGTCGAAGCGGGCCACCATCGTCGCCTTGCGGCCGCAATGGCAGATGGTGCGGATTTCGCGCAGCTCGTCGGCAATCGCAAGCAGTTCTTTTGAGGCAGGGAAGAGCTTGCCCTGGAAATCCGTGCGCAGACCATAGGTCATGACCGGGATGTTCAGCCGGTCGACAATCTCGGCAAGCTGCCAGACATGGTGTTCTGAGAGGAAATTGGCCTCGTCGACGAAAACGCAGGCGACGGGCGCCTGTACATGCAGGGCCGATACTTCAGCGAACAAATCGGTATTTTCATCGAAGGTCAGGGCGTCGGAGGACAGACCGATGCGCGAGGCGACACGGCCGACGCCGGCGCGGTCGTCAAACGCGGCCGTGAAGATCAGCGTGCGCATGCCGCGCTCCTGATAATTATAGGACGCCTGCAGCAGCATGGTCGATTTGCCGGCATTCATCGTCGAATAATTGAAATAGAGTTTTGCCATTATCCACTCCCGGAGCGCCTTCGCGCCTTTCGGACGCCTCGCAACCTCACGAAACGGCGCGCCGGATTTCACCAGGCGATCACAAAGCCCGGTCCGATGCCGCATCAGGCGTCTTTTGACGAGGAAGATGTGGATTGAAAAGTGCGCAGGCGCGAAAAACACAGATTTCTGCGGTCTGCTTTTTCCCATCTGCAGGTTCGAATCCCGACGTTTTTGCCGTTTTTGTCGCAAACGGGCGGGCCAAAGCACGCAAATGCACGCGAGTTGATTGTGGCCGGAAGATATTGATAATGGCAAGGGAACGAAAAAAAGGGAGCAAACAATGTTTGCAAATAGACGTCGCTGTCTGGTTCTGGCCGCAGCAATCTCCTCCATGACGTTCAGCGCGGCCGGTGCCGCCGAACCGGCAAGCTGCGGCACGGTGCGGTTTTCCGATGTGGGCTGGACCGACATCACCGCCACAACGGCCACCGCCACGGTGCTACTGAAAAGCCTCGGCTATGAAACCGACGTCAAGCTTCTTTCGGTTCCCGTTACCTATACATCCCTGAAAAACAAAGACATCGATGTCTTCCTCGGCAACTGGATGCCGACCATGGAAGGGGATATCGCGCCTTACCGCGAAGACAAATCGGTCGAAACGCTGCGGGAAAACCTGACCGGCGCCAAGTATACGCTGGCGACCAACGCCAAGGGTGCCGAACTCGGCATCAAGGATTTCAAGGACATCGCCACGCACAGCGACGCGCTTGGCGGCAAGATTTACGGCATCGAGCCCGGTAATGACGGCAACCGCCTGATCCTCGACATGGTGGCCAAGGATACATTCGGATTGAAGGCGTTCGAAGTCGTCGAATCCTCCGAGCAGGGGATGCTGTCGCAGGTCGCCCGCGCGGAAAAATCCGGCGAGCCGATCGTTTTCCTCGGCTGGGAACCGCATCCGATGAATGCGAATTTCAAGCTCACCTACCTGACGGGCGGCGATGAGGTCTTCGGTCCCAACTTCGGTGGTGCGACGATCTACACCAATGTTCGCAAGGGTTATGTCGAGGAATGCCCCAATGTCGGCGCCTTCCTCAAGAACCTGCAATTTTCCCTGCCCATGGAAAACGAGATCATGGGCAAAATCCTGAATGACGGGCTTGAGGGCGAAGCTGCCGCCACCGCATGGCTGAAGGCCAATCCGGCTGCGGTCGAGCCCTGGCTCGCCAACGTCAAGACCAAGGATGGCAGCGCCGACGCCCTGCCCGCCGTCAAGAAGGCGCTTGGCCTTTAAAACGCAAGACTATGCATGAATGTATCCGGCCTGCGCGACAGGCTGGATACAGCGGGAAATATCGATGCCCATGCATGACCTTGCCCGCGCATTTTCAACGCATTGCAGGTCATGCGCCAGCACCGCGTCCGGCCGCCGTCTGCCGGTCGTTGTTTCTGCATTTGTTTAAGAAAGGTCTTTTCTTACCGTGGAATGGCTCAGCGCTCCTGAAAACCGCCTGCCCGTCGGCCGATATGCCAAGGAGGCCATCGACTGGCTGACCGGCAATCTCGCTTTTTTCTTCGATTGGCTTTCCTTCATTTTCCAAAGCGTCATCAACGCCCTGCTTTATGTGCTCCAGGCGCCGCATCCGCTGGTCATCGTGGCGATTGTCACGGCGCTTTCGGCCTGGACGCGACGCTCGATCGGCATGCCCGTCTTCACCGCACTCGGCCTGCTGCTCATCATCAATCTCGGCTATTGGAAAGCGACGACGGAGACGCTGGCGCTGGTGATCGCCGCCAGCGCCGTGTGCATGATCATCGGCATACCGCTTGGCATATTGGCGGCGAGGCGCAAATGGATCTATGCCGGCATGCGCCCGGTGCTGGACCTGATGCAGACCATCCCCACCTTCGTTTATCTCATTCCGGCGCTGGTGCTGTTCGGCCTTGGCATGGTTCCGGGGCTGATCGCCACCGTCATCTTCGCCATTCCGGCTCCGGTGCGGCTCACACGCCTCGGCATTGTCTCCACGCCGCCGGCGCTGGTCGAGGCGGCCGTCGCCTTCGGAGCAACGCCGTCGCAGGTGCTGCGCAAGGTGGAGCTGCCCTTTGCCGCGCCGCAGATCATGGCCGGTCTTACCCAGACGATCATGCTGTCGTTGTCGATGGTGGTCATTTCCGCGCTTGTCGGCGCCAATGGTTTGGGCGTGCCTGTCGTGCGCGCCTTGAACACCGTCAATATCGCCATGGGCTTCGAGGCGGGATTGTGCATCGTCATACTGGCGATCGTTCTTGACCGGCTTTTCCGCCTTCCCGGTACGGAGGATGATCTATGAGTGACGCCATCATCTTCGGAAATGTCGATATCGTCTTTGGCGACCGGCCCGATGCCGCGCTGCCGATGATCGACAGGGGCAGTACGCGCGACGAGATCAATGCCGAGACCGGGCTGGTGCTCGGTGTCGCCAATGCATCGCTGTCGGTGAGCGAAGGCGAGATACTCGTGCTTATGGGGCTTTCCGGCTCGGGCAAGTCGACGCTGCTCAGGGCCGTCAACGGGCTTGCGCCCGTGGTACGCGGCAATGTGGGGGTGAAGACCAAGACCGGCTTTGTCGATCCCTATCGCTCAACGGCCAAATCGCTCCGCGACCTGCGCATGCATACGGTTTCCATGGTGTTCCAGCAATTCGGTCTTCTGCCGTGGCGTAACGTGGCCGACAATGTCGGTTTTGGGCTCGAGCTTTCCGGCGTACCGGAAGCGGAGCGCAAACGCATGGTGGCCGAGCAGCTCGAACTGGTCAATCTTTCCGCCTGGGCCGACCGCAAGGTGGGAGAGCTTTCCGGCGGCATGCAGCAGCGTGTGGGACTGGCGAGAGCGTTTGCCACCGGCGCGCCGATCCTGCTGATGGACGAACCATTCTCGGCGCTCGACCCCCTTATCAGAAGCCGCCTGCAGGATGAGCTTCTCGAATTCCAGAGCCGGCTGAAGAAAACGATCCTCTTTGTCAGCCACGATCTGGATGAGGCTTTCCGCATCGGCAATCGTATCGCCATGATGGAAGGCGGACGCATCATCCAGTGCGGGACGCCGCAGCAGATCGTCAAGCAACCGGCCACGCAATATGTCGCGGATTTCGTGCAGAATATGAACCCGATCTCCATGCTGACCGCTGCGGATGTGATGAAGCGGGGCGTAGATGAACGCAACGGCCAGATGACCGTCGCGGCCACCGCCCGCCCGTCATCCCCCCTGATCGACATTCTCGATGCGCTGGCCAAACATTCCGGCGCAATCGGTGTCGTCGACAATGGCGCAATCGTCGGCACGATTTCCGCTGACGAAGTCGTGGCAGGGCTGACCCGTCATCGCAAAAAATAACTGGCTTTTGCCAGGAAACAAAAGGGACCTCCCTCACCGGGGGGTCCCTTTTGTTTTTCCGCAGATATTTCGGGCAAGTTACCTTCCCCCTGTTGGAAAGAGTATCTTTGACATCATAAGTTATGCATGAAAATTATTACTAATAAAAACCATATTGCAAATTTCGAGAAAATTGCGCAAAGTAAAACTAGATTCTGTAGCGCGTTGCTAAATTTAAGGTGGTATAAGCTTAAAGCCTCAAAATCGGTCGCGGGTTATGGTGATTTGGGAGCTGAAATTTTTATCATTTGTTGCTTATGAATACTTATTCTAATACATGTTTTTATTGTCAATGGGATAAAAATCAGGCAGAACGCCGATATTTTAGGTGAAGTGTCTTAGATGGATAATTAGTGAAGAATAGTCTTTGAAAGGGACACGATATAAGCAAGATTTAGGTATATACAACGTATCCACCGAATTATAAAAACACCTTTTGGAACACCTATAATAGCCACCATGACCGTCTTTCCGACTGTCATCAGGAGACTTGAGCGTATGGATAACCAATCTCTGTCGGAACATAGCATCGCCGCTGCAGACTTGCTCTCAGCGATGGCGAATCCCAAGCGCCTGATGATCTTATGCACGTTGGTGGATACGGAAGTGCCGGTCGGTGTTCTCGCCTCTCAGGTTGGTCTCAGCCAGTCCGCTCTTTCGCAGCATCTTTCGAAATTGCGGGCCCAGCGGCTGGTAAAGACACGACGGGATGCGCAGACCATCTATTATTCCAGCAACTCCGAATCCGTTAAGAAAATCCTGGCCTCCCTTGAGGAAATTTATTGCCAGGCGCAGAAGAGCAGCAAGACAGCCGCCTGATCCGGGGCCGTCAGGCCTCCGGCAGCATTGAATTGAAACCGGCGCTTGACGCCGGTTTTTCGTTTGTGAGTTACCTGACCGGGCGGGTGATCCCGCAAGGAGCGCGCTGGTCTTTGCGCCGGGTGCGATCAGCGGGCGGGCCCAGCCTGCATCTGCTGCTTGAGCAGGCTTGCTGCAGCCGCATATCCGCCGTCAGCGCCGTCCACGAAATGCATGTGATCCCGTGAAAGCGGGGAGGGTACGATACAGGTCATCAATGCGGCGTCCTGCTCATGCAGGCCGAAATAACAGCTTCCAGACAGGCGGCCTTGCTCCAGCCGGTCGCGAATTTTTTCGAGCCTTGCGCCGTCGATATCCACGGTCATCTTCAAACCGTCGTCGAATTTCCTGAAATCGGTATTGCTGGCGACGGAGCGCCGATAGCGCTCCGCATTAAACCGTCCGAGCGAAAGACCCGTCAAGCCGAGCAAATTGATAAGCAGGGTCTCGCCGAGAATACGGGACGAACGGCGCAACTGGCCCCAGACGTCGCGATGGGCCGCTCCTGCTCGTGCCTCGAGATTCAGTCCCTCCCGCACGAAACCGAGCTTCGGGCCCTCCTCAGGCACGGGGTGGCCATGCCTTCCGTCCTGCTCGGCCAGATCGACAAGATCGGTAACAAGCTTGCGGAATGCCGGCATGTCCCGCGACGGCCCCGGCACCGCTATGATGGATACAACCTTGCCACGGGTCGCCGGAATGGGATTCCAGCGGCATGAGAGGCCGGTCAGATCCGGGCGTTCGCCTGCGGCTGCGGTGGGCAGGATATAAAGGCCTTCCTTCATCCGTGCTTCAGCCCAGCTATTGCCGCCACCTGAAAACATCGCATAGGAAACATCGTCGCTTGCCTGAAAACGCGCGACGCGCACATCGAAGCCATTCTCACGAATATCCTCAACCGGAACCAGCGCTACCCGCATCGTAAGGTCGAGATCGTCCTTCACCCAACGCTGAACGGAAGAAAGAGCGGCGCTGGCAAGCGGCAGCCCGCCCGGGGGCACGGTGACGGCGGCGCCATCGCCGCCGAAAACGAAGGGCAGGTCGTGACGTCCGAGACTGTTCGACACACCGGAAATGACCGCCGCGCCGGCCATGTTCACCGCCTTGTATCGGCCGGTCTGGATCGCCGCCGTTGAATCGACGATATCGGCGATGGCAAGCCCCCATCCCGGTGGCAGGGCACGATAAAGCGCCGGATCAACCACGTCCTCAAAGCGCTGAAAAACGGGCAGGCCCGTCAGAAATTCGTCATCTGCTGTGATCATGCCGCGATTATCCTCCAGCGGCGGCCAAACGCCAAGCATTTCCATGGGTCGATACCGTGCTTCGGAGTGATAGGATCATGGCCCGCTTCGCGTTTGATTTACCTCTAATAGACCTAATCCAGCAAAGGTGACTTGCATAGATCATCAATCCTTCCGTATGAGTTGAGTGGAAGGCTCGGAATTCAAAAATGGAACGAGTTTTCGCCGGGAGGCGTCCGATAGTTTCATTCGGTCGGCGCCCATGGCGCTCACCGGGTCCCGCGACCCCCTTTAAGGAGACACCAGGATGAAACTGAAGACATTGACCAGCGTGACGCTTGCAGCGTCCTTCGCATTCGCACCCCTTGCCCATGCCGAAATCGTCATCGGCCTGATTGCGCCGCTTACCGGTCCTGTCGCCGCTTATGGCGACCAGGTCAAGAACGGCGCCCAGACGGCAGTCAATGAAATCAACAAAAAGGGCGGCATCCTCGGCGAACAGGTCGTGCTGAAGCTGGCCGACGATGGCGGCGAGCCGAAGCAGGGCGTTTCGGCCGCGAATCAGCTGGTTGCCGAAGGCATTCACTTCGTCGTCGGTCCGGTGACGTCCGGCGTCGCCATTCCCGCTTCGGACGTCTTTGCCGAAAACGGCGTGCTGATGGTTACGCCGACGGCGACTGCGCCGGGCCTTACCAACCGCGGCCTTTCCAACGTCTTCCGCACCTGCGGTCGCGATGACCAGCAGGCAGAGGTTGCGGCGAAATACGTTCTCGCCAACCTCAAGGACAAGAAGGTCGCCATCATTCACGACAAGGGCGCTTACGGCAAAGGCCTGGCAGATGCCTTCAAGGCGACGCTGAATGCCGGCGGCGTGACCGAAGTTCTCTACGATGCCCTGACGCCGGGCGAAAAGGACCTCGGCGCGCTGACGGCACGTCTGAAGTCCGACAATGCCGAGATCATCTATTTCGGCGGTTACCATCCGGAAGCCGGTCTTCTGGTGCGCCAGTTGAAGGATATCGGCTCCAAGGCTGCCGTTATCGGCGGTGACGGCCTGTCGAACAGCGAGTTCTGGAACATCGGTTCGCAGGCTGGCGAAGGCACGATCTTCACCAACGCTTCCGACGCGCTGAAGAACGCTGATTCCAAGGCTGCTGCGGAAGCGCTGAAGGCCGCCAACATTCCGGCGGAAGCGTTCACGCTCAACGCTTACGCTGCTGTCGAAGTCCTGAAGGCCGGCATCGAAAAGGCTGGTGCCAAGGATTCCGAAGCGGTTGCCAAGGTCCTGAAGAGCGGTGAAGCCTTCCCGACCGCAATTGGCAAGGTCACCTATGGCGAAAGCGGTGACCTGACCTCGCAGACCTTCTCGCTGTTCAAGTGGCAGGACGGCAAGATCGTCGCAGCCGAATAAGCTGACCTTACCGGCCGCACCTGTTGCGGCCGGTTTCATTTTATGGCCTGAAGAAGGTGAAGGCAGCATGGCCGATGCCGGGACGCGCATAGACGGAGATATCGCTTTCGAGCGGATATTCCCCATCCTCAGGATGTTCGACGAGGCCAAGGCACGGGAGTTCTATATCGATTTTCTCGGTTTCGAGGTCGACTGGGAACACCGCTTCGGCGAAAATTTCCCGCTCTACATGCAGATTTCACGCGCCGGAATGGGGCTGCATCTCAGCGGCCACCACGGCGATGCGACGCCGGGCTCCAACGTCTTCGTCACGATGCATGGCGTTCTCGCCTATCAGCGGGAACTGGCGGCAAAGGATTATCGCTTCATGAAGCCCGGCGTTGAAGAACTGCCATGGGGTAATGTGATGGAAGTGACCGATCCCTTCGGCAACCGCATTCGTTTCTGCGAGCAGAAAAGCGGATAGTGATGTTTTGGACGCGAGCGCAAGGCCCTTGACCTTGATCCTCGTTTGAACGATAGAACGCTCAAATAGCGAACCGCGCGCACGGGTACCCCCGTGCGCGCGGTTCGTGCGTTTTGGGACTTGATGATGCAATTCGTTCGCATCCGCACGGGGACAGAAAATGAACGTTGAAGGCAATGCGCTGGTCAGGAAGCTCGCATTCTGGGGCATTCCGCTTTCTTTCGGTGTACTCGGCCTCAAGCTTGTGGCCTGGTGGGTTACCGGCTCGGTCGCGCTGCTGTCCGACGGTCTGGAATCGACCGTCAACGTGGTCGCGGCTTTCATCGCCTATTTCGTCATTCGTTATGCGCAGAAGCCTGCCGATGACGACCACCAGTTCGGCCACCACAAGGCGGAGTATATTTCCGCTGTCGTCGAAGGGGTGCTGATCGTTGTCGCTGCCCTGCTGATCGTGCAGGAGGCCTGGGGCGCACTCTTCAATCCGAGACTGCCGGAAGCGCCGGTACTTGGTCTTGCCATCAATGCCGCGGCCGGGATCATTAACGCTGTCTGGGCGACAATATTGATCCGCGTCGGCAAACAGCATTCTTCGCCGGCGCTTGCGGCGGACGGCCACCACATCATGTCTGATGTCGTGACATCGGCAGGCGTACTTGTCGGCCTCGTCCTGGCATTGCTGACGGGCTATGCCATTCTCGATCCCGCGCTTGCCATTCTCGTGGCCGTCAACATTCTGTTTCAGGGCTCGAAGGTCATCCTGCATTCGCTTGGTGGCCTGATGGATCGGGCAGTGGAGCCCGAGGAGGATGAGGCGATCAAGAAGGCGATCGCAGCCAATTCCGGTGGCATTATCGGTGTCCATGATCTCAGAACCCGCCGCGCCGGTTCGGCCGCCTTCATCGATTTTCACGTCGTCGTACCGGCGATCATGACGGTGCGTGAGGCGCATGATATTTGCGACCGCCTTGAAGATGCCATAAGGGACGTCATACCGGGCGCCAGCCTTGCCATTCACGTCGAGCCGGAAGGCGAAAAGGCGCATGGCGTCAAAGTGATCGTTTAAAAAACAGGAGTTTTCCATGTCCGTGACGGATGTTTCCGGCCTGTCGCAGCTGGGCACGAAGGTCGATACGCCAGAGAGCCCTGAAAAGGCCGTTCTCGAAAAGGTGCCCAACGGCAATGCCGGCACCGATTATGTCGTGCGCTTTACCGCGCCCGAATTCACCTCGCTTTGCCCGATGACCGGCCAGCCGGATTTCGCCCATATCGTCATCGATTATATTCCCGGCGACTTTCTGGTGGAATCGAAGTCGCTGAAGCTGTTCCTGCAGTCCTTCCGCAACCATGGCGCATTCCATGAGGATTGCTCGGTCTATATTGCCAAGCGCCTTGTGGAGTTGCTGCAGCCGAAGTGGCTGCGTATCGGCGCCTACTGGTATCCGCGCGGCGGCATTCCGATCGACGTGTTCTGGCAGACCGGACCGGCGCCCGAGGGCGTATGGCTGCCGGATCAGGGCGTTGCCACTTATCGCGGCCGCGGCTGATCCGGCTCCTTAAAGGATAAAAAGTTCAGGCGAACGAGCTGTCGTCGCCTGAATCGAAATCGGCATCATCGGCGCTGTCGTCGTAATCGGCCTGCTGGATATCGTCGTCATTGTTATCCTGCGGGTTCGCGCTGTCACCATAATAGTTGTTGATGACCGTTTCTTCGACTGGCGCATTGCCAGTGCCGCTATTGCCGCCGAAGGGCGAGCCGAGACCGAGCGACGACATGTGGCTTCCGAAGATGCCGCTCAGCGAATTCGCAAGCAGCATGCCACCTGCAACGCCGGCTGCGGTGCCAAGCGCGCCCTGCAGGAAACCGCCGCCAGACCGGCCGGCTGCTGCCGGCTGCTGACCCCAAGGTCCACCGGGCTGCTGCTGGGCTGCCTGCGATCCCCACGGACCGGCCGTCTGGCCAGCGGTATCGTTGCGCCACGAGGCCGGGGCGGCAGCAGCAGGTGCTGGTGTCGGAGCTGGCGGCTGCGGCTGGCCGGTGCCGAAGATGGAACTGAGAAAGCCGCCCTGCGCTGCGGCCTGAGGGGCCGGGTTGGCGCTTTCCAATGCGTGGATGCGCTCTTCGAGCTGCTTGATATGGGCTGCTGCCGCTTCCAGTCCCTTCTCCTGCACGATCACCGCCTGAGCGAGATAGTAGGGAGCTGCGGGCTGATCGCGCACGGCGTCTGCGATCAACGTTTCCGCCTCGCGGTCACGCGGGGTGGCGGATGCGGCCTTGGTTCTTTCGAACAGGCCCTTGAGAAGCTGGCTTTCTTCCGGTGACATGTGCTGCCTCCTTACCGTGAAGCGAAATTCTACGATAAGGAGGTAGGCCACAATTTTGGCTTTTCAAAGCGGTCCGAATTTTAAATTTCGGTAATGATCCTCAGCCGCCGAAAGCGAGCGAGAGGCCCGCAATCGCCGTGAGCGCGCCAACCGTGCGGCTGGCGACCGAGCCGAAGCGGGCGATGCCGAGACCGAGGGCGATGCCGGCAAGGTGCAGGATGGCGGTGGCGATTATGAAGCCGATGCCGAATTGCAGCGCGCCCGCGCTGCCGAGTTCGCCGCCATGCGCATGGCCGTGGAAAAGCGCGAAAGCGCCGACAACGGCCGCGGCTGCTGCGGTGGGAAGCTTTGCCGCCATGGCGACCAGAAGGCCAAGGCCGATGACGGAGGCGAGAATGGCGGGTTCGACGAAGGGCAGGTCGATGCCGTAAACCGCCATCAGGAAGCCCACGGCCATGGTGCCGACGAAGGCGGCCGGCACGATCCACAGCGCCCTTCGGTCATTTTGCGCGACAGCAATCTGGGAGGCCCAGATGCCGACCGCCACCATCGCCAGAATATGATCCGCACCGAAGAAGGGGTGAGAGACACCGGCCATGAAGGAGCCGTGTTCTTCCGGGTTCAAATGCGCGAAAGCGGGCAGGGTGGTAAGGCCGAGCGCGGCGGCTGCAAGGCTTAGTCTTTTCAGCATGGTTCCCTCTTAAGATTATCGCCGCCCACCTGCTGTCTTGGGGTTCCGCAGCGTGCGGCACTGCAATGAGACGCTGACGATATCGCGAAGACGAACGAGCTGTCCATGCGTCATCTGCCGGGGGTGCTGTTTATTGTTCGGGCGCGAACCTTGTCTTTTTTGCTCATTGCCTTACGTAACAAGTCGCACTATGTCCGAAGGGCATGCACGAATTTTGCTGGAGAGAGCCGTTGATGAACGAAGACGAAGACGACAAGAGCAAGGAACTGCCGATCGGCAAGGAAACGGAAGCGAATCTTTTCAAGTCGCGTTCGATCTTCATCTATGGTGGCATCACGCAGGAACTGGCGCAGAAGGTCTGCACGCAGCTCGTGGCCCTTGCCGCCGCCAGCGACGACGACATCCGCGTTTACGTCAATTCTCCGGGCGGTCATGTCGAATCGGGTGATTCCATCCACGACATGATCAAGTTCATCAAGCCGAAGGTTTACATCATCGGCACGGGCTGGGTCGCCTCCGCCGGCGCGCTGATCTATGTTTCGGTGCCGAAAGAACGTCGCCTTTGCCTGCCGAACACCCGCTTCCTGCTGCACCAACCCTCCGGCGGTACGCGCGGCATGGCGTCCGACATCGAAATCCAGGCTCGCGAAATCATCAAGATGAACCAGCGCCTGATCAAGATCTTCTCCAAGGCCACCGGCCAGAGCGAAGAAAAGATCGCCAAGGATATCGATCGCGATTACTGGCTCGGCGCGGAAGAGGCCAAGGACTATGGCCTCGTCGGCAAGATCGTCGAAAGCCAGTCGGAACTCTGAGTTCCGGATTTTCAGTCGAGAAAGCCCGTGTCGGTGAAAACCGATGCGGGCTTTTTCCTTTCGGGCCGTTGTTATTTCATCATATCGCAGGCCTTCATCATGTCGGCTTTCTTCATCTTGTCCATTTCCATACCGGCCTTGTGCATGCAGGCCTTCTTGCCGGTCACGGACATGCCATCTTTTTTCATCGTCTCCATTTTCATCGCGTCGGGCTTCGTGGGGTCGGTCTTCATGCCGTCGGCATGGGCGATGCCCGTGAGGGAAACACTAGAGAGCAGGGAGGCGGCGGCAAAGGCGGTGAAAATGCGGGTCATGAAGGGTCTCCTCTGGACGTTATCGAATGTCCGCCGGCATCATGTCGGGGATCACGATTGTCCATTCGGGAGAAATGGGCGGTCGTTACAGCTTCACACGTTTGTGACAACATCTTCGGGCGAGATTTTTCAAACCACCGTGTAACAATATGCTGCCGACCGCGAATAACCCGATAGTGACAATGACAGGCAGCCTTTCAGAAGACACTTTAAAGACGCTGATGCTGCGTTCCCTCGACGGGGACGAAGGCGCCTACAGGCATTTGCTTCATGCCCTGCGCCGGCTGCTGACTGCTTACTACGGTCGGCGCATGGGCGCCGCTTCAAGGGCAGAAGTGGAAGATCTTGTGCAGGAAACGCTATTGTCGCTGCATGCGAAGCGGGCGACCTATGATCGCTCAAGACCGTTCACGGCCTGGTTTTTTTCGATAGCGCGCTACAAGCTCATCGATCACTATCGCGGCAGGGGCGCGCGCATGCGGGGGGAGGTGGAGCTGGATGAGACCCTGGAGGCGGATTGGTCTGTCGACGCCGTCACCGCGCGGATGGATGTCGAACGGTTGCTCGAGGATTTGCCGGAGCGGCAACGCGAGCTCATTCGCAGCGTGAAGCTTGAAGGGCAGTCCATTGCCGAAGCGGCAAAAAAAACCGGCCAGACAGAGCTTGCGGCACGAGTCGGCATTCACAGGACATTAAAAACCCTGGCGGCGAAGTTGCGAGGCGACACGTGAAGAAGACGGAAGATATTATCGAGCGACTGGCAGCAGATCTCAGGCCCGTTCCGGCTTTTGCGCTCGAGCGTCGGCTGGCCTTTGCAGCCCTGCCGGCGCTTGGCGTTTCACTTCTGCTGATGTTCATCATTTTGGGACCGCGCGGCGATATGCGGGATGCGGTGAGCGAGCCAGCTTTCTGGGTGAAGTCTTTCTACAATGCCCTGCTGGCGATGGTCGCTTTTTTCGCGGTCAGGCGTCTTGCCCGGCCGGAGGGAGAAAGAAGCTGCCTGTTTGTCGGGATCGCGGTGATCGTTTCGGCAATGGCGGTGATGGCCTTCGTGCAGCTGGGATTTGCCCTGCCTGAAGCTTACCGCAGGCTCATCCTGGGTTCTTCAGCCCTGCATTGCCCGCTCTTGATCGTCGCCTTTTCTGTACCGGTGTTTTTTGCGAATTTTGCCGCTCTCAAACGATCTGCTCCTGCCGATCCCGCCCTGGCAGGTTTTGCCGCGGGACTTGCGGCCGGAGCGGCCGGAGCCTGGGTCTATTCCTGGTTCTGCAGCGAAAACGGCCTGGCCTTCGTGCTGATCTGGTATTCGCTGGGTATTCTCCTCACCGGTCTGATCGGGGCCTTCGCCGGTTCACGTCTTCTCCGCTGGTGAAGGCAGGTTTCCTGTTGTGTCGTGTCCGCTCATGCCGGCGCTGTGGGCTGTCAGGGGCCGGCACGATCCTTATCGTGTGTTACTGACCGAGGTTTGCCGGCACTGCGAAGGCTGCAAACTGGGTGAACTGCTTGCCCGGGTTGAAATTATCGTCCGAGGCGATGACAAAGAGCTGTTTGCCATCCACGACCGGTCCAAAAGCAAGGCTTTCGATATTGTCTATGTCGAGGCCGAAGTCGCCTTCCCTGATTTCGAACCATGCCGATTTGGAAACGGCGGCCACGGATGCCGGATCGATCCTGTCCTTGCCGAGAATATTCTCGGCGCGGGAGAGGTCGACGACGAAGAAGCGGATATGGTTGCCGACCCCGGAGGCGAAATTGCGCTCGACGGCGACGAGGCGCCCGTCCGGCAGGGCCGCAAGAGCGGAGAGGCCATTGTCATTGTATTTCGGCTCGGCGGCTGTCGGTGTGTTGGAGATCGCCTCCGTCACATAGACATGTTCAGCGACCGGCTTCAGGGTCGCGGTATCGATGACGAGAATACGGGACGGGCTGCCCGCCTGCGGCGTCGCCTTCGGGCCATCCTGAGTGAGCGCATTTTCGGTGGCGGCGATCAGTCTGCCAGGTGTCAACGTCAGGCCTTCGAAGCCAAGATTGTTTTGCACGCCCCTGGTCTTCGCGTCATCGATGAGATAGGCGTCGGGCAGCGCCAGCCGTTTGACATCGCTTCCATCGAGGTTTGACACATAAATCGCCGGCTGGTTTTTCAGGTCGCGTTCCGAAGACCAATAGAGCTTGCCGCCCTTGCGGTCGAGTGTGATGCCTTCCGCGTCGATGCCTTTGGGAGCGAAGGCCGCGCCGGTCTCATCCTTCAATTCATGCATGGCGGCGATATTGAGGGTGGCGACGCCTTCCGACACCGCCAGTTCCAGCTCGTAATAACGGGCCGGGCCCTTTTCCACGCGGTCGTCGGAAATTGCGAGATAACGCCCGGTTTCGCTGTCGAAAGCGAGATCGGAGATCCCGCCGAAGGTGACGCCATCGATGGCGAGGCCGGAGGGAACGACGATCTGGCCCAGAAAGGCCGGCTGCGGCAGGGTCTGGGCAGCCGCCGGAAGGGCTGCAAAACCCAGGGCTGCAACGGTGACGATACGAAACATGAAGCTCCCTCCTGTGGCGGATGATCCGTTGCGATGCAGGGAGGATTAGCGTGCTGCCGCTAAACTTTGATGACGTTTTCCATGCCGGCGTACCCGAAGCCTGGCGGTTCATCTTGCCAAGCCCCGTCTTTTTTGATCCTGAATATAGCCATGCTTCATCCAGAGCGTGCTGCTATCTTCAGATTCGCGCTTCACGCTTCAAATTTGTTCGTGTCCGTCGCCAGTGCAGATCGCTGCGGTTTCTTGCGACGGGCAGCAGGCCGCAGAGTGCTTCATGCTGAGAGATTTTTCCGTCCAGAGCCTGTTCATGGGCTGCCTCACCGCCTTTGTCGGTTTCGCCAGTTCCTTTGCCGTCGTGCTGCAGGGCCTCAAAGCCGTGGGCGCGACCGATTTCGAGGCCGCGTCGGGACTGATGGCACTTTCGGTGGCGATGGGGCTTTGCGCCATCGTTCTTTCCGTCGCCACCCGGCTGCCGGTCAGCATTGCATGGTCAACGCCGGGCGCCGCACTTCTGGCCACGACGGGCGTGATCGAGGGCGGTTTTCCTGCGGCTGTCGGCGGCTTCATTGTCTGCGCCGTCCTGATCATCGTTGCCGGCCTGTTCAAGCCGCTCGGACGGGCGGTTGCCTCCATTCCGGCGCCACTCGCCAATGCCATGCTGTCGGGTGTCATCATCGGCCTGTGTTTCGCCCCGATCAAGGCGATCGGCTTCAACCCGGCGCTTGGCCTGCCGATCATTCTGGCGTGGATTGTCGTGGGGGCTTTCAGGCGGCTGTTTGCAGTACCTGCGGCCCTTGCCGCCTTCGTGCTGGTGATGATTTTCGGCGTCGATATTCCGGCGGGTGCGCTCGATAGCGTCGCGCAATCGCTGACGCCGCCGATGGAATGGGTAACACCCGTCTTCAGCCTGCATGCCGTCGTCTCCATCGCGCTGCCGCTCTTCATTGTCACCATGGCCTCGCAGAATATTCCCGGCATTGCGGTGCTGAAGGTCAATCACTACGATCCGCAGCCCGGCCCGCTTTTCGCCGCGACCGGCTTCTTCTCGCTGCTTTCCGCACCCTTTGGCGGCCATGCGGTCAATCTTGCGGCAATAACGGCGGCGATGTGCGCGGGCGAGGATGCCCATCCTCATCCAAAGCGGCGCTATTGGGCGGCGATCATCGGCGGTGTCGGCTATATTATTTTCGGTCTGCTAGCCGGCGTGGTCACGGCCTTCGTAGCGCTTGCGCCGCCCATCCTCATTCAGGCGGTGGCGGGGCTGGCGCTGGTCGGCGCCTTTTCCGGCTCCGCGGTCGCCGCGTTCAAGGACCCCGAAACCCGCGAGGCTGCGGCCATCACTTTCCTCATCACGGCCTCCGGCCTCTCCTTCGGCGGCGTTTCCGGCGCTTTCTGGGGCTTGATCGGCGGCGGGTTGATGATGGCGTTGCAACGGTTGGTAAGGCGTGGTTAGGTAGTGGAAATGGTATAGTTTTTATATTATATTCTCATGGAATTCGAATTTGATCCGGCCAAGAGCGCTGGCAATAAAGACAAGCACGGGATTGATTTTGTCGATGCTCAGGCGTTGTGGCACGACAAATTCGGTTTGACCGTTACCGCGCTGGGCGTCGGTGAAGAGCGGTTTGCGCTCATCGCTCTTCTCGGCGGCAAATTATGGCTCGCAGTGCATACGCTGCGGGATGGGCGTATTCGAATCATTTCCGTTCGGCGCGCCCGTGAGTTAGAGAGGCATCATTATGAAGACAATAAGCGCAGAAGAATTCGACAGAATGGCTGATGATGGCGAGGACATCGGTGAGTATCTCGACTGGACAACGGCGCGGCATCTGAATATCGAGCCCAAACGTGTCAACATCGATTTTCCGACGTGGGTCGTCAACGACCTGGACAATGAGGCTCGGAGACTTGGGGTGACCCGGCAGTCGCTTGTCAAATTGTGGATCGCGGAAAGGCTTGAGATCGGCCGACACGCAAAATAGGCCTGCACCGCACAAGATCACTTGTCAGACCGCCAGCCGCTGTTTATACACATCGCCATGAGCAACAGCATCGCAACCATTTCCGGCATGAGCGCGCAGATTTCTGCGAAGGCCTCGCCGTGCGGTGCACTCTCGCTTCTTAGCCTCGACCTTACACGCGGTTGCCGGGTCCAGTGAGGAGCGCCCGGCGGCCGAAAGCCCGCTGGTGCAAACGCTCCTCATCTCGAAATCTCATTTATACTGGATTTAGGCCCTCAAGGGCCGCGCATCCGCCGATGGCTTGAATAAGCCCGCGGATGGCGCAAGGAGGAAGCGACATGGACGCCAAGACCACCACTGTTTCCAAGGGCATGACCGACGCGAGCGTGAAGTATCGCCCTTATCCCACGATCAACATCCCCGACCGCACCTGGCCTTCCAAGACGATCACCAAGGCGCCGATCTGGTGTTCGGTGGACCTGCGCGACGGTAATCAGTCGCTGGTCAACCCCATGGGTCACGACCGCAAGGCCCGCATGTTCAAGCTGCTGCTCGAAATGGGTTTCAAGGAAATCGAGATCGGTTTCCCTTCCGCGTCGCAGACGGATTTCGATTTCGCCCGCTGGTGCGTGGAAGAGGGTAATGTGCCCGATGACGTCTCGTTGCAGGTTTTGGTGCAATGCCGCCCGGAACTAATCACCCGCACCTTCGAAGCGCTGGAAGGCGCCAACAAGCCGATCATCCATTTCTACAATTCGACATCGGAACTGCAGCGCCGCGTGGTGTTCGGCAAGGATGTGCACGGTATCAAGCAGATCGCGGTCGATGCGGCCAAGATGATCACCGACATGGCGGCCAAGGCCGGCGGCGGTTACCGCTTCGAATATTCGCCTGAGAGCTTTACCGGCACAGAGCTGGAAGTGGCGCTGGAAATCTGCAACGCCGTCGTCGAGGTTGTGAAGCCGACTGCCGACAACAAGCTGATCCTCAACCTGCCATCGACGGTGGAAATGGCGACGCCGAATATCTATGCCGACCAGATCGAATGGATGTGCCGCAATATCGACAATCGCGAAAACGTCATCATCTCGCTCCATCCGCACAATGACCGCGGCACGGGCATTGCGGCGACCGAGTTGGGCCTGATGGCGGGTGCGGACCGCGTTGAAGGCACCCTCTTCGGCAATGGTGAGCGCACCGGCAATGTCGATGTCGTGACGCTGGCGCTGAACATGTATACGCAGGGTGTAGATCCTGAGCTGGACTGCCGCGATATCGAGCGCATCAAGGCGGTCTATGAATATTCCAACGAGATGACGATCCCCGAGCGCCACCCTTACGTGGGCGAACTGGTCTACACGGCGTTTTCCGGCTCGCATCAGGACGCCATCAACAAGGGCATGAAGGCGATCAAGGTCGCCAATCATCCCGTCTGGGAAGTGCCCTATCTGCCGATCGATCCAAAGGATGTGGGACGCTCCTACGAGGCGATCATCCGCATCAACTCGCAATCCGGCAAGGGTGGCATCGCCTATATCCTCCAGCAGGATTACGGCATCAACCTGCCGCGCAATTTGCAGGTGGAGTTCCGCGAGGATATCCAGCGCATCACCGATGAAGAGGGTGTCGAGCTGCCGGCCAAGCGCATCTATGAGCGCTTTATCGAGCGCTACGTGACGCAGCCGAATGCGCGCCTCAAATTCGTCGATCACCACACCTATCCGGCCGGCGATTTCAAGGGCGTGCGCATCGTTGCCGCGGAGATCACCGACAATGGTGAGGTGAAGCGCATTGAAGGCAAGGGGACCGGTCCGATCGACGGGTTCATCAATGCGCTGTCGGTTTATCTCGGCATTGATCTCTCGGTGAACGATTATTCCGAGCACTCGCTGCAGCACGGCTCGAATGCCTCGGCCATCGCTTATGTCGAGATGGAACATCCGGGCGGCAAGCTGTTCGGAGCAGGGGTGAATACGAATATCGTGGCGGCTTCGCTGGAAGCGATCGTTTCTGCGGCCAACCGAGTGTTGGAAGAGCGGGCGAAGTAAGGCTGGCGTTGAGGTGGGCAAGCCCCCCCCCCCTCTGTCCTGCCGGACATCTCCCCCCAAGGGGGGAGATCGACTCCCGGACAGGTCTCGCCCATCTCAACGTTTGTGAATGAAATGGCGGTAGTGCTTCCTGCTGATCTCCTCCCTTGAAGGGGGAGATGCCCGGCAGGGCAGAGGGGGGGGTAGCCCCAACCTCCTACCTCTCAATCCTCCGGGCTCTGCTCCGCAGGCCGCGAAAACCCCAGTGGCCGCCCGTTTTCATAAAATACCCTGATATCCTCAAGCGCGACACCGGTTGCCGTCTCATTGAGGCTGTGCCGTTCGCAGGTCACGTTCCAGGTGCCGGGACCACCGGAGATGTTGAAGAGATTATAGGCCGCGCGCGGTTTTTCTCCACCGGGCCCCTGGCTGGCAGAGGCGATGCCGACCACGGGAATGTGGTCTTCACCATGGTGCGTGTTCAGCCAATAGACTGTGTTCAAATGTGTATGGCCATGCAGCACGAGCTCCGCACCGCCGACGCCTAGCGCCGCGGCGAAACGGCGTATGCCGATCATGCGCTTGTGCGTTGGGGCGGCGCCACGGATCGGCGGGTGATGGATCATCACGACGCGGAACAGCCCCTGTTCCCCGGCTTTTTTCAACAGTTCCGCCGTGGCGCGCGCCTGCCGGTTGCCGAAATAGCCGGTGGCCGAGAAAGGTGGCGTCGCAATCGATGTGGAGCAGCCGATCAGCGCGATGGGGCCGCGCACGCGCATATAGGGGAATATCTTGCGGTCGTCGTCCCATTCGGCAGGGTCGCCATCGCCACGAACATAGGGGTACCAGGCCTGCATCGCCTTGTCATGCGCGCCGGACACATAGGCGTCGTGATTGCCGGGAACGACGGAGGTCTTTTCGGGGTCACCCACCTCTTCCAGCCAGTCGGCGGCGGCGCGAATTTCAATGCCGGTCGCAAGATTGACGAGATCGCCGGTGATAGCCAGATGATCCGGTAATTTTGTCTCCAGATCGTCCAGCAGCTTTTCCAGCGTATCGGTGAAGAGATGCTTGCGGCGGTTGCGATGCCAGTTGACGAAACCGGTGATACGCTTGGATGCAAGTTCGCGAAAAGTGAGTTTTGGAAGTGGCCCCAAATGGACGTCTGAAATATGCGCAAGTTTGAACATGGCGGCAGAGATAACCTATGATATGCCGCACGTCCAACAAAAGCCGGCAGGCGGGGAGAAACAGGGTGAATGACGAGACAACCGGGCGGCAGGCCCGTCCGTTCCATATGCGCGTCTTCATTCGTTTGCTGCATTTCGTTTTTCTGTTCACGCGCGGCGCAACTCTTGGCGTGCGTGCCGCCTGCTATGATGGAACCGGCAGGATTTTCCTCGTCCGCCACACCTATCTGCCGGGCTGGTATCTGCCGGGTGGAGGGGTGGAGCGGGGTGAAACCCTGCTCGCGGCGCTTCACAAGGAAATTAGGGAGGAAGGCAATCTCGAAGCCACGTCAAAGCCTGAGCTTTTCCATGTTTATCTCAATCTGGAAGGCAGCAATCGCGACCATGTCGCGCTTTATCGGCTTGAGGTTACCCAGACCAAGCCGAAAAAGCCGGATCATGAAATTGCCGAAAGCGGCTTTTTCGATCTTTCAAATCTGCCCGAAGGAGTGACAGCCGCAACCCGCCGCCGCCTTGCAGAACTTGCCGGCGAGGCGGCGCTCGCCGATCACTGGTAGCAGTGTCCACCCTCGTCAGGAAAGCGAGTCGCGGCCATGGGCCTTTGTCAGGTCCAGCTCGGGGCCGATGGGCACGATGCCTGTCGGGTTGATGGTGCGGTGGCTGCGGTAATAATGTTCCTTGATATGGCGCATATCGACCGTGTCAGGCACGCCCGGCGTCTGGTAAAGATCGCGCAGGTAACCCGTGAGGTGCGGATAGTCGTGGATGCGGCGGATATTGCACTTGAAATGGCCGACATAGACGGGGTCGAACCGAACCAGCGTGGTGAACAGGCGCCAGTCCGCTTCCGTCTGCTCCGAACCGAACAGGAAACGGCGGTGCTTCAGCCGGTCTTCCAGCATGTCCAGCGTTTCGAAGACCTTGACCGCATTCTGCTGATAGGCATCCTGCGTTGTGGCAAAGCCAGCCTTGTAGACGCCGTTATTGACGGTGTCGTAAATCACGTCGTTCAACGCGTCTATTTCGGCGCGGAACGTCTCGGGATAATAATCGGTCTGCGAGCCGGTGAGGTCGTTGAAGGCGGAGTTGAACATGCGGATGATTTCCGCCGATTCGTTGGAAACGATGGTGCCGCGCTTCTTGTCCCAGAGCACCGGCACGGTCACGCGGCCGGAATATTTGGGATCTGCTTTGGTGTAGACCTGCCAGAGCGCGGATGAACCGAAGAGGTGATCCTCGGTCGCACCTGGCGTCCGCTCACCTTCAGGCTTAAATTCCCAGCCGTTTTCCAGCATCAAAGGGTCGACAACCGAGACCGAAACAAGCTCTTCCAACTTTTTCAGCTTGCGAAAAATCAGGGTTCGGTGCGCCCAGGGGCAGGCGAAGGAGACATAGAGGTGGTAACGGTCCTTCTCCGCTGCGAAGCCGCCTCCTCCTGAAGGGCCGGGTGCGCCATCCGCCGTTATCCAGTTGCGGAATTGTGAGGCGCTGCGCTTGAAATGCCCCTTGGTTTCCTTGGTGTCGTACCAGACGTCTTTCCATACGCCTTCCACCAGCATGCCCATGACGATCTCCTTGATTGTTTCCTTGGCGGCAATCCTACCCGTTTCACTCGTTGTCGCGAACCCGCAAGGCATTGAACAATGCGTTTCCGTGCTGCAGAGCTGGAATGGGGCCGCGACGAGATTTGTTCTGGACGGGTCGTTATTTTCCTGATAATTGCGATTTTCACAAATCTGAGGAAATTTTTGATTATGATCGAACTACGGATGCTCCGACGACGCTGACGCTCCTGAACGCCCTAACCGGCGCAGCCGTCATCTATTGTCGCATCCGCATTCTGGAAGTTTCGGTCTCTTCATGTCCAAGCACGATCTTGTCTACCTCACCGAGGACGCGTCGCACGACGCCATCATCGAAGTCATCAACGAAGAAGCATTTGGCCCCGGCCGGCACACCCGTGCGGCAGCGCGCATTCGCGAGCAGGGTCCGCATGACCGGTCGCTCTCCTTCGTCTGCGCCGATGATGGCGAGACGATTGCCTCGGTGCGCATGACGCCGGTTCTGGCAGGCAATGTGAAGGGTCATATGCTTGGCCCGCTTGCGGTTCGGCCCTCTCACAAGAACAAGGGCATCGGCCGGGAACTCGTCCGGATCGCCATTGCGGCGGCAAGGCGCAAGGGCTCCGAAGCCGTGATACTGATCGGCGATCCGCCCTATTACATGCCGCTCGGGTTCGAGAAGATCGCTTATGCGGCGCTTGATTTTCCGGGGCCGGTTGATCCGAACCGGGTGCTGGTCGTGCCGCTTGGTAATGACGTGCACCAGCGGCTGAAGGGCAATATCGGCTGGCGCAAATGCGAGGCCGTGATGTCGGCTGCGACAGTGGAAGATGAGGGTTTCGAGGCGCCTCTTCGGGTTTACGGGTGACGGGGTATCCGAAGAGCTTTTTGCTTCTTAGCGCAACATAAGCCCCGTCATTCCGGCCTTGAGCCGGAATGCAGCCAGGCCAAGTCTTTGGGCTGAAAAGGACTCTTCCCACAGCGCAGACGCGCCGTGACTGGATCCCGGCTCGAGGCCGGGATGACGGAAGGGGCGTTGCGCGCTATGGCAGACATCGAGACCGCCGTGCACATCTTTTCGTCTGGTAAAATCTTCTTCCGGTAGCCTGTTTCGAAACAACGAGTCTCCCTCCACAGAATTCAATTCCGTTTCCTCCCCCCATGCGATAGCAAGTGAAAGTCGGTTTTTGCGAAGGGACGAGGCATGACGGCAATCACCATGAATGATGCGCTGGAGCGCGCGGGCGCAGGCGCCTATCAGCGCAGGCTGATGGGCATATTCGGCCTCGTCTGGGCGGCGGATGCCATGCAGGTTCTGGCCGTCGGTTTCACTGCGGCCTCCATTGCCGCAACCTTTGGGCTGACGGTGCCGCAGGCGCTGCAGACCGGAACAGCGTTCTTTTTCGGGATGTTGCTGGGTGCTGCGGGTTTCGGACGGCTGGCGGACCGTTACGGCCGTCGCCGGGTGCTGATCGTCACGGTGGCCTGTGATGCCCTGTTCGGCGTGCTTTCGATATTCTCGCCGGATTTCACCATTCTGCTTGTCCTGCGCTTTCTCACCGGGGCCGCCGTGGGCGGCACGCTGCCGGTGGATTATGCGATGATGGCGGAATTCCTGCCCGCCAGGAATCGTGGGCGCTGGCTCGTCTTTCTGGAAGGTTTCTGGGCTGTCGGGACGCTGATCGTGGCGCTTGCAGCCTGGGGTGCCAGCCTTGCCGGTGTTGCCGATGCCTGGCGATATATCTTTGCCGTAACCGCGTTCCCGGCTGTCCTCGGCCTTGGCCTTCGCTTTCTCGTGCCGGAATCGCCGCTTTATCTCCTGCGCACGGGTCGGTCAGAGGAAGCAAAGGCCGTCGTCAACCGTATGCTGGTCACGAATGGCCGCGCCCCGCTCGATGCCGGGACAGGGCTTTTCCAGCCTGAAGTGTCCAAGGGGCAGGGGATATTTTCACCGGCGCTGCGCCAACGCAGCATCATGATCCTCTCAATCTGGTTTCTCGTTTCCGTTTCCTATTACGGCGTCTTCACCTGGATGCCGGCGAAGCTGGCGGGAGATGGCTTCGGTTTCGTACGCGGTTATGGTTTCCTTGTGCTGGTGGCGCTGGCACAGATCCCCGGCTACGCGCTCGCGGCCTATGGTGTCGAAAAGTGGGGTCGCAAGCCGACGCTGATCGGCTTCTGCCTGCTCTCCGCGCTCGGATGCCTGCTTTTCACGCTTGCTTCCGGCGGTGCGATGATTGCCGCCTCGCTTCTCATCATGAGCTTTGCGTTGCTTGGCACCTGGGGCGCTCTCTATGCATTCACGCCGGAACTTTACCCGACGGAATCACGGGCAACCGGCATGGGTGCCGCAGGGGCGATGGCGCGGCTTGGCGGCCTGCTGGCGCCGTCACTCCTCGGTTATGCCATTGCGCAGGGTTTTGGTGTCGCGATCGGCATATTTGCCGGGCTGCTGGTACTGGCCGCCATTGCGGCGACTATGATCAATGCGGAAACGCGCCAGGTGGCGCTGACATAGGGTGTCAGTGCGGGACGATGGCCTGACCCTTGAGGATCAGGCCATTCTGTTCGGCTTTATAGCGTCGTGTAATTCACCGGCAGCCAATCATAATTGGTGCTGTCGGTGCGCACATGACCGATGCCGGGGAAGGCAATATGCGCCCCTGCCACCAGATATTTGCCTTCCACCGCCTGTTTAAATGCCCGATCACGCGTGGCGACGGCTGCCTTCTGATCGACGTCGAATGCGACGGCGACATCAGGTTCATCGAACTGGAGGATATCGCCATGGGTAATATCGCCCCAGAAGACGATTTTCTGGCCGTCGCTTTCGAGAACGATGCCGCTGTGGCCCGGCGTGTGGCCGGCGTAAAGGACTGAGCCGAGACCGGGAACCGGCGCGGCATTGTCGCCGAACGTCTCGAACTTGCCGGCATCGATATAGGGCTGGATGCTTTCTTTGGCTTCGGCATAGCCCTTCTTCAGCGCCTCCGGTGCTGCCTTGGCCTTCGCCTCATCGAGCCAGAAAGCGGCTTCGCGCTTGTTCACGCGCAGGGTCGCGTTGGCGAAGACGCGCTTGCCATCCGCGGAGAGACCGCC
Organism: Agrobacterium genomosp. 2 str. CFBP 5494; assembly: GCF_900013495.1. Lineage (NCBI taxonomy): Bacteria > Pseudomonadati > Pseudomonadota > Alphaproteobacteria > Hyphomicrobiales > Rhizobiaceae > Agrobacterium > Agrobacterium genomosp. 2. Next base: position 2,681,828 of record NZ_LT009718.1, on the reverse strand, counting down.
GGAATGATCTGTATGGATATGGGTGAGAACGACATCATCTATCTCATCCGCTTTGTAGCCCGAGGCTTCGATATTGGCGACGAGCCTGCCGAGGCTTGGGCCAAGATAGGAGCCGGTGCCGGCATCGATCAGCACCAGCCTGTCACCGGTGTTGACGAGAAACGCATTGACGGACGTAGGCGTCTCTTCCGGAAGGAACGCATCCTGAAGCGCCTTCGTCGCATGTTCCGGTGTGGTGTTGGTGTAGATTTTGGCAAGCGGCAGCGCAATGACCCCGTCCGAAAGCGCAGTAACTTCCACCTTGCCGAGCATCAGCCGGTAGAAGCCGGGCGCCTGCGTGGCGACAAGCGGTGCCTTGGCAAATGCGACGGAGGGCGCAACAAAGGGGGCGGCGATGAGGGCGCTGGCGGCGCCTTTGAGAAGTGAGCGACGTGATGGCATTGAAGGCTCCTGGGTTTAGGAATGTCTTGAAACTTTCCGATCTCCAGTTAAGTGTAGGCAGGTTAGCAATCAAATCGATGTGACTTATGCAAACTATCGATCATTTCAATCTCCGTTCCTTCGATCTCAATCTCCTCGTCGCTTTCGATGCGATGATGGAAGAGATGAACGTCACGCGCGCGGCACGGCGGCTGAAAATCCAGCAACCTGCCATGAGCCATAATATCTCCACCCTGCGCACACTGTTTCAGGATGAGCTGTTCATTCGCGTGGGGCAGGAAATGAAGCCGACGCCGCGGGCGCTCAATCTGGCGGGGCCGGTACGGCAGGCGCTGAGACAAGCGCAGGCGGCGGTGTTGACGGCTGATGTGTTCGATCCGGCGACCGAGCGGCGGACGTTCCGGCTCGGCATGTCCAGTGAGGTGGAGCTGCTGCTTTTACCGGATCTGTCCGCGCGGCTGCGCGAGATCGCACCCGGTATCCGTATCCTTGCGCGCAACGGGCAACAGCAGGAAATCACCGCTATGCTGGATACGGGCGTGATCGACATGGCTGTAGGATGCACCTATTCGAAGGAACAGCGGCACCATTGCGAACCGCTTTATTCTTCCAGCGTGCTCTGCTGCTTCAACCCGGCTCTGCTCGATCTGCCCAATCCCGTTGGACTGGACGCCTATCTGTCGGCCAAGCACGCGGTCATATCACAGACCGACAGTCTGCATGGCTGTATCAAGGACGCGCTGGAACTGACCGGACTGGAAATCGACGTCGTCGCCGCTGCGCCGGATTTTCTTTCCGTGCTGGCAACGGCGCGCTCCTCAGCCGTGCTGGCGACCGTGTCTTCGCGCATTGCTCAGCGTTATGCGCCCATGCTGGGACTGGAAGTGAGCCCGGTGCCGGTGACGTTGAATTTCCCGCCTGTTGCCATGGTCTGGACATTGCAGACCGATGCGGATGCGGGAGCCGTGTGGCTGCGTCAACAGATTCGCGAGACCATGGGACGCACGGTCGACAGCGAGGTGTCGGGCATCGCCGCCTGAAATTTGCGTGGCCGGCGCTCTAGAACCGTTTCTCCAGCCAGGTGATGGATTGGCCGCTGGAGAGTGGCCCAAGCGAGCCGATCTTGGTGAAACCGTACCGTTCGTAAGTCCTCAGCGCATCCGGGTTCATCGTGTCGATATAGGCGCCCATACAGCCGCGCTTTTTCGCCTCGTCTTCGGCCATGGCCAGAAGTTTCGAGGCCGTGCCTTGTCCGCGCATCGTCTCCGGCACGAAAAGAAGCTGCACATAAAGCCAGCCGCGGGCGGTGTGGCCCACCAGGCCGCCGGTGACCTCATTGTCGTCGTTGCGGATGGTGATGATAATGTCGCGTTTGTCGCTTTCGCCGAAACGAGTAAGATTATAGGCCACCAGAGGATCGCGGATGGCTTTTTCGGCCTCTGGATCGGCGGCATCGCTTAAAACGAAATTCATGTTCATCTTCCCCGGCCGCCGGGCGGTGGCCGTTTCCCGTTTACGTGCCGAGACGAGGGGAAGGCCCCACGATCTTTGCTGGAACGCCCTTACCGGCCTTCACGCCACCATAGAGCGGAGAAGGCAAGCAGTAACGCGCCTAGCCCGGCGAAACCTGCAAAGAGCGGCAGGGTGTTGACGCCTTTCAGCACCGTCTCGTCGGTCATGCGTATCAGCATGCGATCCTCATCGGCAACCCTGATATCGCCACGAACCGGCAAAATATCCGGCAGTGTGACCCGGCCGGAATTATCGGCGACACGGTGCACGCTGCCTTTGGTGGCATCTGCCAGCGGCTTCAGCGTTTCGGTCGTTGAAATCATCGCCTTGAATTCGGGGGCGTCCACTGCGCCAACATGGACGAGGGTGGTGAAATCGCCGTTCTTGATTTCGAACAGGCCGGTTTCATCCATGCGGCGTTCGATCCTGTAGAGACCGGGCTCGCTGCTGGTGAAAGCCATGTTTTCGGTTTTGCCGGAAGGGAAACGCACGCTGGCCTGACCGGGATCGTCACCGATGGTCTGACGGGTGATCTGCAGGGTGCGTCCGTTGGCGCGCGCCGTCAGTGCCTCTTCCTCCAGCTCGGGTTCTTTCATCAGCCAGTGGGCGATGCGGCGGTAAAGCGCCACATGCGGGCCGCCGCCCTCATAACCACGCGCCCAGAGCCAGCCCTGATCCGACAGCAGCATGGCGACACGGCCTTCACCCTGGCGGTTGAGCACCAGCAGCGGGTCCTGACCATCGCCCAGCATCACGGTCTGGCCCTGCGGCGGGTCGACGCTGATGGTGCGGAACCAGCGGCCCCATTGCGGCGGCTCATTGCCCGATCCCTCTAGCCCGCGGGTGACCGGGTGTTTCTTGCCCGCTTCCGAAAGGCGCGGGTAGAAGGCGGCCTGATGCACCTGACCGGTCGGCTGCGCCGGCAGCACGGAGGCCAGAGGCGTCATGGCGATCGAATCCTGACCGGCATGCTCCGGCCCGGCGGCAATCAGCAGCGCGCCGCCTTTTTCGACATATTGGGCGATGTAATCGTAATAGAGGATCGGCAACACGCCGCGATGCTGGTAGCGATCGAAGATGATGAGATCGAAATCATTGATCTTCTCGACGAACAGCTCCCGTGTGGGGAAGGCGATCAGCGAGAGTTCGTTGATCGGCGTGCCGTCCTGCTTTTCCGGCGGACGCAGAATGGTGAAATGCACCAGATCGACCGAGGCGTCGGATTTCAGGAGGTTGCGCCATGCCCGTTCGCCGGCGTGCGGTTCGCCGGAGACGAGCAGCACGCGCAGGTTCTGGCGGATGCCTTCGATCAGGTGAACGGCGCGGTTATTGGCAACAGTCACTTCGCCCGGGATTTCGGCGACGGAAAATTCCATGACATTGTTGCCGCCGCGTGGGACCTTGAAGCGGAACGGCGTCGGCTGACCGGGTGTCGCCTGTAGTGTGGCGATCTCTTCGCCATTCATCTTCACCGTCACCTCAGCTGCGCCACCGCCTGCCGGGCGTCCGTCATCGAAGACGCGCAGCGTCAGTTGCTGTTCCTCATTGACGATGCCGAAGCGCGGGGCGCGAACGATTTCGATACGGCGGTCGAACTCATCAGCCTTGCCCGTGATCAGGCCGTGCACGGGCGCGCGGAAGCCGAGCGCCTGCTCGGCGTTGGGCAGGGCATTGGGAATATCGTGAATCTGGCCATCGCTCAGCAAAATCGCGCCACCCACGCGGGAAGGCGAGACATCCGAAACGGCGGAGGACAAGGCCGAGAAAAGCCGGGTCGAGGGCGAATCGCTCTCGCCATTGTCGCGCACTTCAACGATACGCGGCTCGATGCGCGGGAAGCGGGACAGCCGGTCTTTCAGCGCGTTAAGCGCCGTATCCGTCATCTGCGGCCGGTCCTGCACGTCCTGGCTCTGCGAGCGGTCCACGATAACGGGGACGATGGTGGAAAGCGGCTCGCGCTCCTCCTGCGTCAAAAGCGGATTAGCGATGGCGGCAAGCAGGGCGGCGAGCGCCAGCCCGCGCAACCATGCGCCACGCACGCCGCGCCACAGGCCGATGAAGGAAAGGAGAAGTGCTGCGACGGCCAGAACGGCGATCACGATCCATGGCAGGAAGGGAGCGAAGGTCAATGTCATGTCACTGCCCCAACCGTTCGAGAAGTGCCGGAACGTGGACCTGATCGGCCTTGTAGTTGCCGGTCAGCATATACATCATAATGTTGACGCCGGAGCGGAAGGCATGTTCGCGCTGCATCTCGTCAGGCGGCACGGTGGGCAGAACCGGTGCGCCCTGCGCATCGACGGCCCATGCGCCGGCGAAATCATTGCCGGTTATCATGATCGGCGTCACGCCGTCCCCGGAGGAGGAGAGGCCGGAGGTGGTCTTGGCGGCACCCTGACGCGATTCCACCCAGAGCGGCGAGCCATTGTAACGGCCGGGGAAATTGGTGAGCAGGTAGAAGGAACGCGTCAGGACGTGATCCTCCGGCACGGGCTCCAGCGGCGGAATATCGATATTGGCGAGGATCGCCTGCAAACGCTCGCCATTGGCGCTGGTCGCGCCGGTATCGAGCGAGGAGAACTGGTCGCGTGTATCGAACAACACCGTGCCGCCGGCGCGCATATAGGCGTCGATGCGCGAGATGGCGGCGCTGGACGGCATGGGCGCAGAGGCCGAAACCGGCCAGTAGATGATTGGGTAGAAGGACAATTCATCCTTGGAAATATCGAGGCCGACAGGCTGCCCGGGCTCCAATGTTGTGCGCCAGGTCAGGAATTCGCTCAAACCCTGTAAACCCTGTTCTGAAATGCGATCGACGTCGTCTTCGCCGGTGCGGACATATGCGAGGTGCGTTGTATCAAGCCGCTCGAATATCTGCTCGTCGCCGGGTTTGGGATCGTCGGCGCGGGCATCGTTTGGCGCCATGGCGGCAAAGGCACCAAGCGCCAGCAGCATTGTGGCCACTGTGGCGCTTCTGGCTTTCGGCAGGCGGGCAAAGGCACCGTTCATGAAAAGCACGATCAGGCTGTCGGCAATCAGCATCAGGAAGGCAGCGATGAAGAGGGCGGGACGCAGCGATTTCGCGGTTTCGCCGATCAGCGCTTCACTTGACGTGCTGACACCGGCGGCCGAGGTATCGAGCGCGCGCAGCGTCGCACCTGCCGGCAGAAGATTGAGAGCCACGAAACCATCCTCTGTGCCGTAAAGGCCGGGGGGATTGTCGAAACCGGTGCGCGGAAGCTGGCCCGCGCGCATTTCCAGCGGCCGGGCAGTGCCGATTTCGGCAGATAGCGCGCCTTCCGCCGTCAGCAGCCGGAAGGGTGGTAGAGCGGCGGCCGGGGCATTGGCGGAAGCCGAAGCGCCGCCCGCCTTGGACAATTGCACGATACGGCGAAGCATATCGACGAAGTGGCCTGATATCGGCAGGTCGGACCAGCTGGCCTCGGCGCTGACATGGAACAGCACGATGCGGCCCGCCTCGACGTTGCGGGTGGTGACGAGCGGCGTGCCATCGGCGAGGCTTGCCCAGGTGCGTTCGGCGAGGTCCGGTGTCGGCTCGGCCAGAACCTGACGTTTGACGAGAATGCCATCGGCTTTCGGCATGCCGGCGAAAGCGCCGAATGCAGGGAAATCGGCAAGCGGTTGCGGTTCAGCCCAGGAGAGTGCGCCGCCGAGCGCGCGTTCGCCCTGTCTCAACGTCACCGGCACCAGCGGGTCGTCGGCGGGGGCTGCAGCAAGGCGTGGCCCGGCGAAGCGGATCAACGTGCCGCCGCCCACAAGCCATTTTTGCATCGGCTCATAGGTTTCCTGCGGCAGGCGGCCGATATCGGCCATGACGATGACGGAGGGGTTGGATTGCAGGATTTCCGGGATGGCCTGCGCCAGATCGGCCTGCCGCTGCGGAATGAGATCGACGAAGGGCTGAAGTGCGCGGCTGATGTAATAAAGCGGTTGCAGCAGCGGCTGGAAGTCGTTGCCGGTTTCGCCTGCCAGCAGCGCCACGCGGCGGCGGCGGAAGCCGTCATCGAGAAGATGCACTGCACCCGCCGTGGAAACACCTTCAAGCGAAAGACGGGCGAAATCGTTGCGCAATTCGAAGGGTGCTTCCACCGTTGCCGTTGTTTCAGCCTGGCCGGGGGCGAAGGTGGCGATGCCATTGGCGAGGATGCGGCCCTGGCTGTCCTGCGCGTTGACCGTCAACCGGGCAGCTTCCGCAGTATCGAGCCTTGAAAGCGAAACGCTCATGGCGTCGGCATTGTTGGTTGCGCCCGTTATCGCGGCAATGGCCTTGCCGTCGCCGCTGACGATACGGAATTCGGCTGGTGAAAGACTGGCCAGCGTTTTCAGGGCGCTTTCGTCCTGCGCCGTCTGCACGCCATCAGCGATATAGGCGAGGGTGCCGGGGGTCGTGCCGTTAAGCGCTTCGGTGATGGCTTCGGCCATACGGACACGATCGGGCACGAGCGGCTTCGGTTTTGCCGCTGCCAGCTTTTCCAGGGCGACCGCTGTCGTTCCGGGCACGGCGTCATGTTCGGCATTGGCTGTAAAAGCGATGGCGACGGGGCGCTCGGCACGCTCTGCATCCCCGATCAGGGCTTCCGCGGTCGCCACGCGCCGCTCCCAGTCGGGCGCAGACGCCCAGCTATTGTCAACCACCAGCACCAGCGGGCCGCTGCCGGCGATGCCGCTGTTGCGTGGATTTACCACGGGATCGGCGAGAGCAAGAATCACGGCGGCGGCAAGCGCCATGCGCAGCAAGGTGAGCCACCACGGGCTTTTCGACGGCGTTTCCTCGCGTTTCAACACCGTCGCCAGAATCTTCAATGGCGGGAAGACCTCCGCCTTGGGGCGCGGCGGGGTCAGCCGCAGCAGCCACCAGATGGCAGGCAGCGCCAGCAAGCCGAAGAGGATGTAGGGGCTGGTGAAGACGAAAGGCAATGCGCTCATCGGCGGCCACCGCCTTGCCCACCGCCCTGTGCCGGCGCGCCGGAAAGATACATGTGCATGGCCACCAATGCCTCGGAAGCGAGATGGTCGGTGCGGTGGAACACGAAGTTCCAGCCCAGCCGGCGAAGCGACGAGGAGAGTGCCTCGCGCCTTGCGAGATAGGCGCGGGTATAGTCTTCGCGAATGGTCTCGGCGCGGCCGGACACCAGTTTTTCGCCGGTTTCCGGATCGCTGAATTCGGTGCGGCCGGAATAGGGGAAGGTTTCTTCGGCCGGGTCGGCAATTTCCACCACGTGGCCGCGCAAGCCCCGCCGTGCGAGCGGTGAAATGCGCTCCATCACGGCCTGTGCATCATCGAGAAAATCACCGATCAGCACGATGTCGCTCGCGCCACGGATCATGCCCGTTTCCGGCATGCCTTCGGTCGGCGGCGCATGCATGATCGCGGTGGCGAGCCGTTCGGCGGCATTCCGGGCCGAAACCGGTTCCATGATACCGGGGCAGCCGATGCGCTCGCCGGAGCGCGCGAGGATTTCCGCCAGCGCCAGCATCAGCACCAGGGCCCGGCTTTCCTTGGAAACGGAACCGAGGGTCGATTTGAACATCATCGACGGCGACATGTCAGCCCAGAGCCAGATGGTGTGAGCCGCTTCCCATTCGCGGTCACGCACATAGGTATGATCGTCGCGGGCGGAGCGCCGCCAGTCGATGCGCGAGAGACTTTCGCCTTCGGCATAGGGGCGGAACTGCCAGAAATTTTCGCCGATGCCGCGCTTGCGGCGGCCATGCCAGCCTGCGGTGACGGTGTTGGCGATGCGCTTTGCCTCGACCATGCAGTCCGGCACCAGAGCAGCGCGCTGGCGCGCGCGCGCCAGAACTTCGCTACCCGGTGTCTTGTCTACGATCTGGCCGATGGATGCCACATGCAGTCCTTTCGCGAACGTCGCTTCAGTTCTTCGCCTGCTCCACGAGGGCAGCGATGACATCGCGCACCGACATGCCTTCGGCGCGGGCCGCAAAGGTCAGCGCCATGCGGTGTTCCAGCACCGGTTCGGCCAGCGCATAGACATCGTCAAGCGAGGGCGCGAGCCTGCCTTCGTAAAGCGCACGCGCACGGGCCGTCAGCATCAGCGACTGGCCAGCGCGCGGACCGGGACCCCAGGCAACGTTCTTATCGGTCAACTTGTTGCCGTGGCCGGGGCGGGCGGAACGGACGAGCGATAGAATGGCGTCCACCACCTTGTCGCTAACCGGCATCTGGCGGATGAGCGCCTGTATCTCCATCATGCGGGGCGCATCGATGACGCCGCGTGCTTCGCCCGAGGCGGTGCCCGTGGTGTCGAGCAGGATCTGGCGTTCGGCGGCAAGTTCGGGATAACCGACATCCACCTGCAGCAGGAAGCGGTCGAGCTGGGCTTCGGGCAGCGGATAGGTGCCCTCCTGTTCCAGCGGGTTCTGCGTTGCGAGAACGTGAAACGGCTTCGGCAGCTCATATGTCTGGCCGGCCATGGTGATGTGGTATTCCTGCATGGCCTGCAGCAGCGCGGACTGCGTGCGCGGGCTGGCGCGGTTGATTTCATCGGCCATCAGCAACTGAGCAAAAACCGGTCCCTTGATGAAGCGGAACGAGCGGCGGCCGTTTTCGTCCTGGTCCATGACTTCGGAACCGAGAATATCTGACGGCATCAGATCCGGGGTAAACTGGATGCGGTTGGCGTCGAGGCCGAGCACGGTGCCGAGTGTGGTGACGAGCTTGGTCTTGGCAAGGCCGGGAACGCCGACGAGAAGGGCGTGGCCGCCGGAGAGGATGGCGAGAAGCGTGTTCTGCACCACCTTTTCCTGGCCGAAGATAACCTTGGAGACTTCCGCGCGGATCGCCGCAATGTCGGACAGCGCCTTTTCGGCCGAGGCGATGATCGCCTTTTCATCGAGGGTTTCGCCGGTATTCATCACGCCCATGTCGCTCTCCTCATACCTTCGCCGCTGTCACATTTGCATTCCGGTTTTGCTGGCCGCCAGCCGGAACGGATTTTGCGCTGCATATAGCTTATTGCTCTCTTGGCCGCTGACAAGCGCCATTCGAATGACTATGTCGTGACTTAGTATTTCCTTATCGGCAAAGCGAGACTCGAATATGGCAGCGGAGACGATAAATTCGGCTGATGATGCGGCTGGCCTTGCGGCGTTGATTTCCCGCGCCGCGGAACAGACCGGTGACGCCAGGCGCGGACCGGCCCCGGTGGACCGCTGGAATCCACCCTTTTGCGGCGATCTCGACATGGAAATCCGCGCTGACGGCACCTGGTTCTACCTCGGCACGCCCATTGGCAGGGCGCCGCTGGTGCGGCTGTTTTCGACCGTTCTGCGCAAGGATGAGGATGGCAAAACCTATCTTGTAACTCCTGTGGAAAAAGTCGGGATCCGGGTCGTCGATGCGCCTTTCGTCGCCGTGGAAATGAAGGTGACGGTGGGCGAGGAGGATGGGGAGCCTGTGCTCACCTTCCGGACGAATGTCGGCGACGTGGTGGAGGCGGGGCGGGAGCATCCGCTGCGGTTTGAAATTTCGGGCAAAAACCGCGAGTTGAAGCCCTATCTTCTGGTCCGCGGCCGTCTGGAAGCGCTTGTCTCGCGAGCCGTGATGTACGACCTTGTCGCCCTCGGTGAAGTGATCGAGGTTAACGGCGTCGACATGTTCGCGGTGCGCTCGGGCGGCGTCGTTTTTCCAGTCATGCCCGCCAATGAACTGGAACGGCTTTCGCAATGACGATCACGACAATAGGCCTCAGGGCTTTTACTGCAAGCGACTTCCGCCGCCGGGTGCTGCAGGAGGGCGAGGGCGTGGCCGAGCGCGAAAATGGCGACCATGTCCTCAATCCGGGCGTGGTGCTGTCCGGGAACGGCATCAAGTTGAAAGACGCCGCCGTGCTGGTCCCGGTTATCGATGACGGCAATGATGCCCGGGTAATCTTCACCCAGCGCACCTCCACCTTACGCAAACATTCAGGTCAGATTTCCTTCCCGGGCGGCGGTATCGACGCCGAGGACCGCACGCCGGAAGAGGCAGCATTGCGCGAAGCGGAGGAGGAAATCGGTCTGTCCCGGTCCTTCGTGGAAACGGTGGGGCGATTGCCGGATTATATCTCCGGCACGGGTTTCCGGATAAAGCCGGTGCTGTCCGTTGTTCGGCCGGGCTTCGACCTCACGCTCAATCCGGCGGAAGTGGACGAAGTTTTCGAGGTGCCGCTGTCCTTTCTGATGAACCCTGAAAACCACGCGCGCGGTAGCCGCATCTTTCAGGGGAAGGAGCGGTTTTTCTATGAAATGCCCTATGGCGAACGCTACATTTGGGGCATTACGGCGGGCATCGTCAGGACGATTTACGAAAGGTTTTATTCATGAACAGCCTTGCCGGCCAGGACTGGTTCGAAAAACCGGCACTGAAGCGCATTTTCACGCTTTTGAATGCCGATGGCGGCGAGGTGCGGATCGTCGGCGGCGCGGTGCGCAACGCGCTGATGGGCCTGCCGGTGGTTGATATCGACATGGCCACGACGCTGACCCCTGACATGGTTGTTGCGCGGGCCAAGGCTGCGGGCATCAAGGCGGTGCCAACAGGCATCGAGCATGGCACGGTAACGCTGGTCATCGACGGTGAAGGTTTCGAGGTGACGACGCTGCGCCGCGATGTGGAGACCAATGGCCGCCACGCACAGGTGGCCTTCGGCACCGACTGGCAGACCGATGCCGAGCGGCGCGATCTCACCATCAATGCTCTTTATGCCGATGAAAAGGGCGAGATCATCGACCTTATCAACGGGTTGCCCGATATCGAAACCGGAACCGTGCGCTTCATCGGCGATGCGGCGACGCGAATTTCGGAAGATTATCTGCGGATTCTCCGCTTTTTCCGCTTTTTTGCCCATTATGGCTCTGGCCGCCCGGATGCCGATGGCTTGCGAGCCAGCGCACGGGCCAAGGACAGGCTGGCGACGCTTTCGGCCGAGCGGGTGTGGAGCGAGTTGAAAAAGCTGCTTTCGGCTCGCGATCCTTCCCGCGCCCTGCTCTGGATGCGGCAATCGGGCGTTCTAACGGAAATTCTTCCCGAAACCGAGAAATGGGGTATCGACGCCATTCACGGTCTGGTCGCGACGGAGCAGGCTCTTGGCTGGGCGGTGGATCCAATGCTGCGGCTTGCCGCGATCGTGCCGCCGGATAGGGAGAGGATGGCCTCTCTGGCCGCGCGGCTGAGGCTGTCGAAGGCAGAAGCTGCCTACCTTGCCCATTGGGCCTCGGCCCCGCCGGCAGATCCCGAACTGAAGGAGACGGCGCTCGACCGGTTGCTTTATCGTCAAGGTGTCGAAGGCGTGAAGACGCGGCTGAAACTCGCGCTTTCCTCCGCTCGTGCCGATATTTCGGCCGGCGAGACAGCCATGCAGAAGGTTGCGCGGTTTTCGACACTGCTGGCGAGGGCGGAGAAATTCCAGAAGCCCGGATTTCCGTTAAGCGGTGCAGACGTGATGGCAGCGGGCGTCGCGGCCGGTCCGCAGGTCGGCGAGGTGCTGAAAAGCCTTGAGGAAAAGTGGATCGACGTCAATTTCTCGCTTGACCGGGCAGCGCTGACCGCCCGGCTTAAAGAGATGCTTCAGGACTGATATTGCCGGAGCGCTGATACTCCGGTCTAAGCCGCATTCGCCTCGTCGCGGATGCGGGCCTTGATGTTCTCGATCATATTTTCGCGGATAACGGTTTCGCCGTGGGCCGAGCGCATATGCTCCACCGTGCGGCGGACGACTTCAGCATCGTCATCTGCGCGTGTATGCCAGGCGCAGCCCGGCACGAGCGTTCCACATTCAAAAAGTCTCATGGTCTTGCCTCCCTGCTTCAGAAAAAGGCAGCATTGAAGTGACGTGCTGCCCTTCCGTTATGAAACAAAAGTCCGCCGCTTATGTTCCAAAGCGGCGTCCTTGAGCGCTGATACCGGACTTATTCGGGCATCGCCCAGCACTGGAAAACGGAGGACGTCCCGGCCGGCGGGATTTTTGTGCTGGGTCGTTCGTCGTTATCCGCGCGCTTCACGGCTTTTCCGGCGAGCGTGCGTTTCACCTGTTCGACATAAAAGGAATGCGGCAGTTCGCGATCGCCTGTTGAGCGCATTTCGGCGGCCAGGCGGTCAATCAATGCGGTGGTATCGATGGATTGCGATGCTCCCTCGGCGGAAGCAGAAATAGGCATGCTGTTCGAAGTAATCATGACGATAGCTCCTCCAGTACGTCTGCGGGAGGAGACTACCACTGCCTTGATTTTTCCATAAGTCCTAATTTACGCTATTTGCGACAAAATGGCTGATAAGCGTCAAATTTGCGTGAGGTTTTCAGGGCCAGCGCACCACCGGCGGCAGGGAAGACAGGATCGATTCGACGTTGCCGCCGGTCTTCAGTCCAAAGATGGTGCCGCGATCGTAGAGAAGGTTGAATTCCACGTAGCGGCCACGGCGAATAAGCTGCTCGTCACGGTCCTCTTCCGTCCAGTTCTGGTTGAAATTGGCGCGGACGATTTTCGGATAGACCAGATTGAAGGCCCGGCCGACATCCTGCACGAAGGCGAAATTGGCGTCCCAGCCGCCATTTTGCTCTTGCGGATGCAGCCAGTCGAAAAAGATGCCGCCGGTGCCGCGCGGCTCGTCGCGGTGCTTCAGGTAGAAATACTCGTCGCACCACGTCTTGTATCGTGGATAGTCCGCCACGGGATGGCGGTTGCAGGTGATCTCGAAGGCGCGGTGGAACAGCTGGGTATCGGCGTCCTGTTGCGTCCGCCTGCGGCCAAGCACCGGCGTCAGGTCCGCGCCGCCGCCGAACCAGTGGCTGGTGGTGACGACCATGCGGGTGTTCATGTGCACAGCCGGCACATTGGGATTGACCGGATGGGCGATGAGCGACAGTCCCGATGCCCAGAAGCGCGGGTCTTCTTCCGCGCCCGGTATCTGCTTGCGGAATTCCGGCGAAAATTCGCCGTAGACGGTGGAGGTGTGCACGCCAACCTTTTCGAAGACGCGCCCTTCCATCACAGACATCTTGCCGCCGCCGCCTTCACCATTGTCACGCAGCCAGTCTTTCTGGACGAAACGGCCTGGTTCCTGATCGGACAAGGGGCCGGTCAGTTCGTTTTCCAGGGTTTCGAAGGAGGCGACGATGGTGTCGCGCAGATGCTGGAACCATGCCTGGGCAACGGCCTTCTTGTCTTCAATGTCCTCGGGCAAGCCCTTCGGCAAGATCGGCCGTTCCATGTCTCATTCTCCTGCGGTGTAGTCTGTCATGCCGCCTCTAGCAGGTGTTTGCGCCGCGCACAAATTCGACTCGCCAAGTCAGCGTGTCGACACTATCTTTAAAGACGTAGGTGCCAGAGGTGAATATCATGACGAAATTTACCGGACCGCCGCCCCTCGACGGGCTGAAGCGCAGAATTGCCAATCACCGCAGGGAGCGCGACAGCGCCGGCGGCGAGCAAAAGCGTGAGGGCATGTTCGTGCGGCAGACGTTCTGTCTGGGACGCGAAGAAGCCCGCGCCAAGGCTCGAGAATGGTTCGACAGCTTTCCCAAGGCCGCTTACTGGACGGAAGTGGAAAGCTGGCGGCAGCTGGAAGGTGACCGCATCGAATTCACCATGCGCCGGCTTCCCTCGGCAGACTGATTTTTAGAGTGCTTTAGTCTTCCCGTACCGAAAAACCGGGCGACGCTTCCTGAAATCCTCTAGGCGCGCGGCTCGGCGTATCGCAAACGGCTTTCGATCAGCACGCCGCTTTCATCCAGAATGGGGTGCGCCACCGAAACGATATGGGCGTTGATACGCTTGAGGTCGCGCAGCATGTCGAGATGCAGCGAGCTTGTCTGCATGCTTTCCGTCAGCCCGTCGCGCAGCCGCTCCAGATGGCGGTTGGAGGATTGTTTTTCGAGGCGGCGAATATCCACCTTGCTTTCCATCAGCCTGCGGGCAAGTTCGAAATCGCCGGTCACCAGAATGCTCTGGGCGGCGCGCAGGTTCTCGATGGTCATGTCGAACAGGGTCTTCAACTCCTCATAACCGTCATCGGAAAATTTGAAGCTGTTCAGCACCTTCTTGCGGATCTGTTCGCAAATGCCCTTTTCGATGATGTCGCCGATATGTTCGAGGTTGATGGCATAATCGATGATTGCGATCGAACGGCGGGCATCCTCATCGTCAAGCCCCTTGCGGCCGAGCTGGGACAGATAGACCTTTACTTCCTGCTGGCGGCGGTCGACCTTTTTTTCGAGCAGGGATATTTCGGCAAGCGGCGCCAGGTCGTTGTGCTTGAAGGCGTTTTCGGCGCGGATCAGCATTCGCTCGATGCTGTCGCCGACGACCAGGACCTCCCGCGTTGCATTGGCCAGTGCCACCACCGGCGTTGCCAGCGCCTGTTGATCGAGGAAATTCGGGCCGTCTTCGGCTTTCGGATCACCGGGAACCAGCTTCGTCATCAGATCCGAGATGAGGCCCGAGAAGGGCCATGCGAGCGCGGCCAGGATGACGTTGAAGATGAGATGGGCGTCGACCGGCAGTTTCGCGGGTGAAAGCGGCAATTGCTGCAGGAACTCCGCGCCATAGGAGGCGAGCGGCAGGGCGATGAGGCAGCCAGTGGTGCGCACCGCGAGATTGCCTATGGTGATGCGCCGCGCCGAGGCGGGGCCGGAAAGCGTGGCGATGACCGGAGGAATGGCGCCGCCGAGATTGGCGCCGAGAATGAGGACGATGACGAGGCCGGTGGAAAGCGTTCCGGTGGCCGCAAGCGACAGGATCAACACCACCACGGCAAGGCTGGAGGAGGAGACGAAGGCAAGCACCGCGGAGAAAATCAGCGCAACCGGCCAGGCCCCGTCGAGCAGGCCGATAAAGACGGCAAGCGCGGGCGAGGCGCGCATGGGCTCGGTCGCGCCGCTCAGCAGATGCAGTGACAAAAGCATCAGGCCGATGCCGATCAGCGCCGTTCCGCCGCCCTGCCTGGCGTTGGAGCTTCCCTTCTTGAGCACGATGCCCGCGAGGATCAGAAGCGGTGACAACCATTCGACGCCCGCCGCCACGATCCACGCGGTCACGGCGGTGCCGACATTGGCGCCAAGCAGCACGACCTGTGCCATGCGCGGCTTGATGAGGTCACGTTCGGCGAAGGAGGCGACGGTGAGAGCGGTTGCCGTGGAGCTCTGCAGCGCGACGGTGGCGAAGAAGCCGGAAAAGAAGGATCGGGGCCCGTTCTGGGTGCCGGTGGCGAGTACGCTCCTCAGTTTCATGCCAAAGGCACGGGTCACGCCATCCTTCACCTGGGCGAGGCCGAAGAGCAGCAGCGCGACCGCGCCGAGAAGATTGACGATGACAATGGTGGACTGCATGCGACGTCTCCACACACCCGCCGGCGGACCGTCTCGGCGAGGGCGATTTTTATTGTCCGGCTAATCAGTATAGGAGCGTGAACGCCTCCGGTACAGGCCGGGTTGCGACAGTTTCGCGGCAAAAACGGCCAATTTTCAAATTTGCCTGAAAAATTGGCTGTAAAGATGGCAGGTCAGGACCATGAGGTCTGGCGCAAGGCCTCGCCGGTGACCATCGCAGCCGACATCGCAACGTTGATCGAGCGCTGCCCGGCGACCATCGGAATGATGATTCGCTCATCCGCCTTTTCATGCACGTGATCAGGCACGCCCGCACTTTCGCGGCCAAAGAGCAGGATATCGTCGGCACGATAGGTGATATCAGTATAGGGCAGGGCTGCCTTGGTGGAGGCGAGGACGAGCCGCCGGCCGGTGGTTGCCCGCCATTCCTCGAAGCGACCCCAGCTGACATGGCGCGTGAGGGCGGCCGCCGCAATGTAGTCCATGCCGGCCCGTTTCAGATTGCGATCCGAGATGTCGAAACCTGCGGGTTCGATGATGTCGACGCCAAGGCCAAGGCAGGCGGCCAGCCGCAGGATGGTGCCGGTATTGCCGGGAATGTCGGGCTGGTAAAGGGCGATTCTGATTTCGGTCGTGGTGCCGGACATGGAGATCTCACTGCGGTTGCTATGCTCGTCCGATTATCACGCGCGGACAGGGGACGACAGGCAGTTTGCGAAAAGTCCCTCTCGGGTGTCATTCCAGACCGGATATTCATGCGCGTGACACACTGGGCGGCTACCCATTCACCAGTACATCATCAGGCTTGCCCGAACCATCGGGAACGGTTGACGTCGGCCTACTTGAGCCGGATCTTCTGCACGCAGGAACAGGGGGATAGCATGTCCGAACGGGTGAATTTCGTCCATCTGACCGATCTGCATGTGGGCAATCCGCAGGTGCAGGATGACGATCTTTATTCAGAGACCTCGGCCACGCTTTCCACGACGCTTGCGCAGATCAAGGCGCTGGTGCCGCCGCCCGAATTCATCATCGTCAGCGGCGATCTGACCAATCGGGGCGATGCCGGCAGCTATGAGGAGCTCAAGCGTCTGATAAAGGAAGCGGAACTCGGTATGCCTGTGCTCTTCGCGCTCGGCAATCACGACCGCCGCGATGGATTTTATCCCGTGATGCTCGATCGCCACGAGGATCTGGACGAGCCCTATGACCATGCCGAGGTGATTGCCGGCATTCACATCATCGTCATGGACACCAGCGTTCCCGGCAAGGTCGGGGGTGCTTTCGAACCCGGACAGGTCGAATGGCTTGAGGATGAGCTGGAAAACCATCCCGAATTGCCGAAGCTGCTGGTGATGCACCATGCGCCGGCGCTTGATTTCGACCGTCCCGATGCGGAGTGGGAATCCCTGTCCTTTGACGATACCGAGATTCTGGACGAGCTGCTGTTCGAACATGATGTCATTGGTATTCTGGCAGGCCACATCCATTACGACCGCATTTCACACTGGCAGGGCATTCCCATCGTGGTCGGTATCGGCCAGCATTTCGCGACCGATCCTCTATGGCTGCATGAGGGCGTACGCATGCTCTCCGGCGCATCTTTCGCCATCGGCACGATAAGGGATACCGGCCTGACCGTCACCTTTGCCCCGCAGCCCAGCGACCGGCGGGAACTCAAGCGCCATACTCAGGCCGGAATGATCGAGTTGATCACGGAATATGAGAGTGGTCAGGCGCAGGACGCAGCCGAATAAGGCGGTGCAGCACGGCAGGCGGCGGTCGGAAACCTTTGCGGGTAAATCCGTCCCTTTGTGCTACTCGACACATCTCGAGTTTTCGAGCGTGTCGGTGTCTTTCCGGCTGGTCATTGCTTAATTTTTGCGCTACAAGGCCATATCTTCAACACCAGCCAAGGGAGGTTCTTATGCCAAATGACATTCGTATTCGCCTCCCGGCCCCAGTAGTGCTGCTGCTGGCCTAGGTGTTACTCCGCGGCTCGGCCGCGTTTCCCATATTCCGATTCGTCATGTGGCTGTCACGGCCATGTTCAAAGACTTTTCCGTTCCGTCGTGGGCCATATTGCGTCCGCTTACCTTTGACGACGGGGCGATTTATTGCCGGAGCTTGGCCTATGTTTGGCTGGTTTGAAAAACGTCTCGATCCCTTTCCGTCTTCGACGCCTTCCGTGCCGCCGAAGACGCTTCTGCCGTTCCTGTGGCATTATGTGAAGCCCGCCTGGCCCTGGCTGCTGCTGCTCGGCCTGATGTCGATGGGCATCGCCGTTGCGGAAGCGATGCTTTACAAATTCCTCGGCAATATCGTCGACTGGCTTTCCACGGCCAATCGTGAGACGTTTTTTGCCGATGAGGGCTGGCATCTGATCATCATGGCCGGGCTGGTGCTGTTTCTGCTGCCGCTGATGGGCGCGATCCACACCATGACGATGCACCAGACGCTTGCCGGCAATTTCGGCATGATTGCGCGCTGGAAAATGCACCGTTTCCTGCTGCGCCATTCCATGACGTTTTTCGCCAATGAATTTGCCGGCCGGGTTTCGACCAAGGTCATGCAGACGGCGCTGGCGATCCGCGAAGTGGCACTGAAGGTCATCGACGTCTTCGTCTACGCGATCAGCTTTGTCGTTTCGATGCTGTTCATGGTCGCGGCTGCCGATTGGCGACTGGTTATCCCCCTTTTGGTCTGGCTGGGTATCTACATGGGTATCCTCGCCTATTTCGTGCCCAAGCTCGGCCGGCTGGCGCAGGAGCAGGCCGATGCGCGCTCCATGATGACGGGCCGGATAGTCGACAGCTATACGAATATCTCGACGATCAAGCTGTTTTCCCATGCGGGCCGCGAGGAGAGATACGCGCGTGAGGGCATGAACGTGTTTCTCGGAACCGTTCACCGCCAGATGCGCAAGATTTCCGGCTTCAACATCCTGATCGACCTCAACAATGCGGTGGTTCTGTTTTCAACGGCCGCGCTCGGTCTTTATTTCTGGATGCAGGGTTCGGTGACGGCCGGTTCGGTTGCCATCGCCATCAGCCTCGCCATGCGCGTCAACGGCATGTCCCAGTGGATCATGTGGGAAGTCACGTCGCTGTTCGAAAACATCGGCACGGTCTATGACGGCATGTCGATGATGACGAAGCCGCATGACATCGTCGACGTTCCGAAGGCTCCGGAACTTGCGGCCCCGCAGGGCGGCATCCGCTACGACAACGTCCGCTTCCACTATGGCAAGAACAAGGGCGTGATCGACGGGCTGACGCTTGATATCAAGCCGGGCGAAAAGGTCGGTCTGGTCGGGCGTTCGGGGGCGGGCAAGACGACGCTGATGAACCTGCTGCTGCGTTTTTACGATCTGGAAGGCGGCAGGATCACCATCGACGGTCAGGACATCTCCAAGGTGTCGCAAGACAGCCTGCGAGAATTGATCGGTGTCGTGACGCAGGATACGTCGCTGCTGCACCGCTCGATCCGCGACAACATTGCCTATGGTCATCCGGAAGCCACCGACGAGCAGGTGATTGCGGCAGCAAAGCGGGCCAATGCCTGGGATTTCATCGAAACGCTGGTCGACATGCATGGTCGCCAGGGCCTCGATGCCCAGGTAGGTGAACGCGGCGTGAAACTGTCGGGCGGCCAGCGCCAGCGTATCGCAATTGCGCGCGTCTTCCTCAAGAACGCGCCGATTCTGGTGCTTGATGAGGCGACCTCGGCGCTCGATTCAGAAGTCGAGGCGGCAATTCAGGAGAACCTGTTCGCGCTTATGGAAGGCAAGACGGTGATCGCCATCGCCCACCGTCTCTCGACGCTGACCGAAATGGACCGGCTGATCATTCTGGACAAGGGCCGGATCGTGGAAGCGGGCAGCCATGCGGAACTGGTGGCAATGGGCGGCATTTACGCCGATTTGTGGCGGCGCCAGTCCGGCGGCTTCATCGCCGATCATGAGGTGGAAGCGGCCGCGGAGTAGTGGATGCAAGAGGGCGGGGAATAGTCTCCGCCCATTCGCTTATGATGCGCACTCTCGCCTTTCCTCCGTCACGCGGGCTCCGTCCACAGCTGTCCGGTTTAAATTCTGGCCAGGCTACAATCCGTAGAAGTCGGTGGCGAAGGGTGGAATTCACTCAACGTTATCCTCGGGCTTGTCCCGCGGATCGAATCACGTCGAATAAAATCAACCGTTGCACATCCTCGGGTCAGGCCCGAGGATGACGTCGGCGCGATTTGCTCGACTTTCCTTCCTATTGGGGAGAGGCCGCTCTTCTTTCGCGTCCGCCCAAGGCAAAAACCTGAAATCCTCTTCGACTGAGATGCTTGCGCGTCCTCCAGAAATTTAAATCAGACAGGAGTGGACTTGATCCGGCATCCGTCACGGCGCGTCTGCGCCGTAAGACCCCGGATCTCGTCCGGGGTGACAGCGTGGAGATGCTTGCCGATGCGCAAAATGTCGCTGGGTGGATTTCAAGACCGGGAACATTCCCAGCCCCTTTTTCATTTCCCGAACGTTACCGAAATATAATCTCTCACCGTAGCCTCCGCGGCTGTTCCCGCACCGGGAATCCGCCTATATCCGGATCATGCTCATTACCCGCATCTTCGAGTATTTCGAGAACTGGATAAAGCCCTTCGACCGCAAGGACGATTTGCGGCCGCCGGAAAGCACGTTCGCCTTCATCTGGTTTTATATTTCGCAGGCGAAAGCGCCGTTCTTCGCGATGCTGGTGCTGGGTGGGCTGACTGCGGCCATCGAGGCGGCGCTTTTCTGGTTCGTCGGTCGGCTTGTTGATATTCTCTCGACGGTAAAACCGGAAGAAGGCTGGGCCGGGTTGCTTTCCACCCATGGCGGCGAACTCGTCGGCATGCTTGTCCTGATCGGCGTCATCCGCTTCATCGTCACGATGCTAACGGCGCTGGTGGATCAGCAGATCATCACGCCCGGCTTCTACAATCTGGTGCGCTGGCAATCCTACATGCATGTGGCGCGGCAGTCGCTGACCTTTTTCCAGAACGATTTTTCCGGCCGCATCGTCACCAAGGTCTGGTCCGGCGGGCAGGCGGCGGGCGACCTTGTGACCTCGTTGATGGAAAGCGTCTGGTTCGTCGGTATCTATTCCGTCTCGATGCTTTTTCTGATCGGGGGGCTGGACTGGCGGCTTGCGGTCGTCGTCGTTGTCTGGGTGGCGATCTTCTCGCTGCTGGCGCGCTATTTCGTGCCGCGCATCCGCTATCATTCAAAAGAAACGGCGGAAGCCGCCTCCATGCTTTCCGGCCGCATGGTAGATGCCTACAGCAATATCCAGACCCTGCGGCTGTTCGGGCGCGACGACGCCAATGACCGCTACATGCGGCAGGGCTTCGATATCTTTCAGCGTGCGACGATGACGTTCACGCGGTTCATTACCGGTGTGCGCGCATCGATGGCGCTGCTGTCAGGCGTCATGATCACGTCCATGGCGGCTCTCTGCATCGATCTGTGGCTTTCCGGCAAGATCAGTTCCGGTGCGGTGGCCTTCACGCTGGCGCTGGTGCTGCGTCTCAACTTCCTGCTGGGGCGCCTGATGACGCAGTTCAACGGCATCATGCGCAATTTCGGCACGGTGCAGAACGCCGCCGAGTTGATCTCTCAGCCGATCGGTCTCGTCGATGCGCCTGACGCGGTTATGCTGGAGGTTAAAAAACCGAGCATTCGTTTCGAGAATGTCAGTTTCCACTATGGCCGAAAGAACGGTGTCATCGACCATCTCAATCTCGACATCAGGGCAGGGGAAAAGGTCGGCATCGTCGGACGCTCCGGCGCGGGGAAATCCACCCTCGTCAATCTGCTGCTGCGGTTTTACGATGTCGAGAAGGGACGCATTCTCATCGACGGGCAGGATATTGCGGGGGTAACCCAGGAATCGCTGCGGGCCCATATCGGTATGGTTACGCAGGACACCTCGCTGCTGCATCGCTCTATCAGGGACAACATCCTGTTCGGCCGCACCGACGCCAGCGAAACGCAATTGCAGGAGGCGACGCGACGGGCCAAGGCGGACGACTTCATCAAGCGGCTGGAGGATCAGCGCGGACGCACCGGTTTTGACGCCCATGTGGGCGAACGCGGCGTGAAACTCTCCGGCGGCCAGCGCCAGCGCATCGCCATTGCCCGTGTGATGCTGAAGGATGCACCAATCCTCGTGCTTGATGAGGCGACCTCGGCGCTCGATTCCGAGGTAGAGGCTGCGATCCAGAGTAATCTGGACGAGCTGATGCAGGGCAAGACGGTGCTGGCAATCGCCCACCGCCTTTCGACCATCGCGGCGCTCGACCGGTTGATCGTGATGGATCAGGGGCGCATCGTCGAGCAGGGCACACATTCGGAACTGGTCTCGCGGGGCGGACTCTATTCGGAGCTCTGGGCGCGGCAATCGGGCGGGTTTCTCGCGGCAGACGAGGCGATCCCGTAAAGCGCGGCGCTATTTGCCGATCATGAAGTCGGCCATCAGACCGTAATGATTGGCGCCGAGACTGTCCGGCAGGCGCGTGGTTTTTATCAGCGTTGCCGGTTCACGGGCGAAGATATGGTCGATGGCTATGCCGAAACGTCCTGCTTCCGTTGGCCAAGTCGCGGGTTCCCAGGGCGCTTTCCTGAGATCGTTGGCGGCCAGAAAATCCCGCATATCGGGAGCGATGCTTGCCGAATTGAAGTCTCCTGCAAGAATGAGCGGCCCGGTGACGCGGTAGAGAATTTCGCTGACCTCGTCCAGCTCGTCGCGGTGATAATCGTCGAAATAGGGCTTGGTAAGATGGGCCGCGGCAAGCGTGACTTCCCTGCCGTCGAGATCGATTTTGGCGATCGCGAAACGGTCGCGGCGCAGGTCGCTAAGACTATGAAAATGGCCTTCGAGCAAAGGCCGCTTCGACAGGATCACGAGGTCACAGCCCGGCGTTCCCTCGAAGCAGCCCAGCCTGTGCGGATATGTCTGTTGCAGACGCGGCAGAGCCGATTGCAGGGCGTCCGCTTCAAAGAGATAAACCGCATCGGCGTGTGATTCGACAATCGCGTCGGCAATCACCTCCGTATTGGCGGCGTTATCCATCAGCACATTGAAGGAAAGCAGCCGGAACGGCTGCGCATCCGGTGCGGCCGTGGCCGATGTCGAAAAATCCAGAAGCATGGCCACCGCATGGACGGCGAGCGCAATCGACCAGACCAAGAGCACGGCGGAAAAGGCGTCGCGCATGAGCCAAAATACCAGCCATGACAACAGGATGCAGATAATGGCGATATGAAGCTGGAAGCTGGTGACGAAGGCAAGAAGCCAGAAATCGGTGATGTAGCGCAGACTGGCAATGACGAGAACGGCAGCAACCGCCGTGGAGACCATGCACGAGAGCTTCGCCGTCATCCGAATCCCTGCTTTCCAAGCTCTCCCTCGTAGTCTCCTAACATGGCGCCTTTGGGTGCACAATGTTGCCCGACTGCCAGAGGCGGCGAAAAAATGAGAAGCAAATCGGGCGCTTCGGGCAGAATTACGGCAGCTTTGTGTGCTTTGCTCTTGCCAAGTCGGTCAATATTTTGCGATCACACAGAGTGACGCGGTTTCTTGATGCCGCAGTTGTGTCCAGGACGGTGGGACGGAGATTGTCCTGGATCAAATCATAGCGGGAGGACTCATGCGATTTACGGCAAAAACAGCGCAGAGGATGGTGTAGCGGTGAGCGAGCACGTAACCAATCACGACGCTTCGGGTGAACCGACCCGTCGCGATTTTCTTTATCTAGTGACAGGAATGGCGGGCGCCGTCGGTGCCGCCGCAGTTGCATGGCCTTTCATTGACCAGATGCGCCCCGATGCATCGACGCTGGCGCTGGCCTCCATCGAAGTGGATGTCGCGGCGGTCGAGCCGGGCATGTCACTTACCGTCAAGTGGCGCGGCAAGCCGATTTTCATCCGCAACCGCACGGAAAAGGAAATCGAGGAAGCCAAGGCGGTCGCTCTTGGCGAACTCAAGGATCCGGTGGCGCGCAACGCCAACATTGCCGCCGACGCGCAGGCGACCGATATCGACCGTTCCGCCGGCGAGGGTAAGGAAAACTGGATCGTCATGGTCGGTTCCTGCACCCATCTCGGCTGCGTTCCGCTCGGCCAGGCCGGCGATTTCGGCGGATGGTTCTGTCCCTGCCATGGCTCGCACTACGATACGGCGGGCCGCATACGTAAGGGTCCGGCGCCGCAGAACCTCGCCATCCCGACATTTGCATTCACATCCGATACCGTGATCAAGATCGGATAAGGGGACAGATATTCATGAGTGGTCATTCCAGTTATCAGCCGTCCACCGGCATCGAGAGGTGGATCGATTCGCGGCTTCCCTTGCCGCGCATGATCTATGACAGCTTCGTTGCCTATCCTGTCCCGCGTAATTTGAACTACGCCTACACTTTCGGCGCGATGCTTTCCGTCATGCTGATCGTGCAGATCCTCACCGGCGTCGTGCTGGCCATGCATTATGCGGCCGAAACGACGGTTGCCTTCAATTCCGTCGAAAAGATCATGCGCGACGTCAACCACGGCTGGCTGCTGCGCTACATGCATGCCAACGGCGCGTCTTTCTTCTTTATCGCGGTTTACCTGCACATCGCCCGTGGCCTCTATTACGGCTCCTACAAGGCGCCGCGTGAAATCCTCTGGATTCTTGGCTGCGTCATCTTCCTGCTGATGATGGCGACGGGCTTCATGGGCTATGTTCTGCCCTGGGGTCAGATGTCCTTCTGGGGCGCGACCGTCATCACCGGCTTCTTCACGGCGTTTCCTGCCATCGGCGAATGGATCCAGCAGTTCCTGCTCGGCGGCTTTGCCGTGGATCAGCCGACGCTGAACCGCTTCTTTGCGCTTCACTATCTGCTGCCGTTCATGATTGCGGGCGTCGTTATCCTGCATATCTGGGCGCTGCACGTCACCGGCCAGACCAATCCTACCGGCGTCGAAGTGAAGAGCAAGACCGACACCGTTCCCTTCACGCCCTATGCGACGCTGAAGGATGCGCTCGGTGTTTCCGTGTTCCTGATCGGTTATGCCTGGTTCGTCTTCTACATGCCGAACTTCCTTGGCCACCCTGATAACTACATCATGGCAGATCCCTTGAAGACCCCGGCGCATATCGTTCCGGAATGGTACTTCCTGCCGTTCTACGCCATGCTGCGCGCCATCACCTTCAACATCTGGGTCATCGATTCCAAGCTGGGTGGCGTTCTCGTGATGTTCGGCGCAATCGTCGTGCTGTTCTTCCTGCCCTGGCTCGATACGTCGAAGGTTCGCTCCGCCGTCTATCGTCCCTGGTACAAGATGTTCTTCTGGCTGTTCGTGGTGAATGCCATCATGCTCGGCTGGCTGGGTTCGCGCCCGGCGGAAGGCACCTACGTCATCATGTCGCAGATCGGCACGCTTTATTACTTCGGTTTCTTCCTCGTCATCATGCCGATCCTCGGTCTGGTCGAAACGCCCCGGCGTATTCCGAATTCGATTACCGAGGCCGTTCTCGAAAAGAACGCCGCCAAGTCGGGTGCCGCGCCTGCGGCTGCCGAAATCTGAGCGCGAAGGAAGGATGACGACAATGAAGAAGCTTGTAACGAGCATCGCGCTTTTCGCCGCCATCGGCTGTTCCTTCACCGTCGCCTCGGCGGCGGAGGAGAGCCATGACCTCGCCACCAAGACGGAACATGCGATTGCCGGGGGCCACTTCCCGGTGATCAAGCCCGAGGAGCAGAGCTGGTCATTTGCCGGTCCTTTCGGCAAATATGACAAGGGCCAGCTGCAGCGTGGTCTCAAGGTCTACAAGGAAGTCTGCTCGGCCTGCCATTCCATGAGCCTTGTCTCTTTCCGTACGCTGGAGGATCTTGGCTATTCGGAAGAGCAGGTAAAGGCTTTCGCCGCTGAATATGAAGTGCAGGACGGTCCGAATGCCGACGGCGAAATGTATAATCGCAAGGCCGTGCCGTCAGATCATTTCCCGTCGCCATTCCCGAACCATGAGGCGGCTGCTGCCGCCAATGGTGGCGCCGCACCGCCAGACATGTCGCTGCTTGCCAAGGCGCGCGGCGTGGAGCGTGGTTTCCCGCAATTCATCATCGACATGATCCCGATCGTCGGCGGTTATCAGGAAGGCGGCCCGGATTACATCCATGCGCTGCTGACCGGATATCAGGACCCGCCGGCTGGTGTTGAAGTGGCCGAAGGCACACATTTCAATCCGTATTTCGTCAGCGCGGTCGCGTTGAAGATGGCCCCGCCCATCAGCGCCGATCAGGTGACTTACGACGATGGCGCGCCGCAGACCGTGGATCAGTATTCCAAGGATGTG
Organism: Agrobacterium genomosp. 2 str. CFBP 5494; assembly: GCF_900013495.1. Lineage (NCBI taxonomy): Bacteria > Pseudomonadati > Pseudomonadota > Alphaproteobacteria > Hyphomicrobiales > Rhizobiaceae > Agrobacterium > Agrobacterium genomosp. 2. The sequence goes on along the minus strand of NZ_LT009718.1, from coordinate 2,656,171 downwards.
GCCGCCTTCCTGATGTGGGCTGCAGAACCGCATCTGGAAGAGCGCAAGCGCACCGGCTTCATGGTCATGGTGTTCCTGTTCATCTTCACCGCGCTGATCTATCTCACCAAGAAATCGGTCTACGCCAACAAGGAACATTGATCGGCACTACGGTGCCGGCAGTCATCGGCCCCCATGGCCTCCATGGGGGCCTTTTTATATGAAGTCTGCATTGACCTGGTTGTCGTTCACAAGATGCGGATTTGCGATGCTCCATACCAATCGGCGTTGGCCGAAGGTTGCGCCGGTCCTTTTTAGTTGGTGCGCCGCCGTCAAGTTGATAGGGTGGCCCGAACCATCCATTTCCCATTTTTAACTGGAAATACCATGACCGTTATCGCTTCGGAGCTTTCCGCTGCCATCCGTTCCATTCCCGACTATCCGAAGCCGGGCATCATCTTCAGGGACATCACCACGTTGCTTGGCAATCCCCGCGCATTCCGCCGCGCCGTGGACGAACTCGTGCAACCTTATGCGGGAACGAAGATCGACAAGATCGCGGGCATGGAAGCGCGCGGCTTCATTCTGGGCGGCGCGGTAGCGCATCAGCTTTCGGCCGGCTTCGTGCCGATCCGCAAGAAGGGCAAGCTCCCGCATGCCACTGTAAGGGTTGCCTATAGCCTGGAATACGGCGTCGATGAAATGGAAATGCATGTTGATGCGGTGCAGCCGGGTGAAAAGGTCATTCTGGTCGATGACCTGATTGCGACCGGCGGGACTGCCGAGGGCGCGGTCAAGCTTTTGCGCCAGATGGGCGCGGAGATCGTCTCCGCCTGCTTCGTTATCGATCTGCCTGATCTCGGCGGCCGCAAGAAACTCGAGGACCTCGGTGTCGAGGTACGGACCCTGGTGGAATTTTCCGGTCATTGAGCGGCGGGTGGGGCAGGTCGCAACGACATGCCCCGAAGCTCGCTTATTCGAATTCCAGAACCCCGCTCTGGAAAGTCAGGACGGTCTCTCCCGACTGGTTGACCCCTTCGTTAAATGTGGTGTTCAGCCAGATACCGGCCCGGGATTCCAGCGCCCGGGTATCGAGCAGGGTGACGAAGTAGGTGACATCGTCTCCCGCGAAGACCGGCTTTTTCCATTTAAGTTCGCGAAAGCCCGGTGAAGGGCCGAGTTTTGGCGGTTCAAGGCCCTCAAGCTTCAGTCTTTTAACCTCTTTGGCCCAGTACGAGAGAAAACACTTCATCCAGCCTGCACCAGTGTGCCATCCAGATGCGCAAAGTGCGCCAAAAACGCTGTTCTTTGCGGCTTCGGCATCAAGATGAAATGGCTGCGGATCGAAATCGCGGGCGAAGCGAATAATGTCTTCGGCGGAAAAATGCAGCGTATCGAGGGTCACTCGTTCGCCGATCGGGGAGAGTTCTGCCAGTATCATGCCGCAATACCTCCATTGCCGCGCATCAGGAACATCACGGTGTTTTCGCCGTGCGACACCAGAACGTCGCGCTGGTTATAAAGCTCGTGGCGAAATTTCACGAGGCCGATACCGGGGCGCGAAGCCGAAGGGCGCTGCTCCAGCACGATGGATTTCCCAGAAAGCGTATCTCCTGCCAGAACCGGCTTCTTCCAATCAACGTAGTCGATGCCGGGGCTGCCCTGCGACGTCGAATCCGAGATATAGCTGTCCGCCATCATTCGCATCAGCAGACTGCAGGTGTGCCAGCCGGAAGCTGCAAGCCCACCAAGAATGCTCTGGCGGCCTGCTTCTTCGGAAAGATGCATGGGTTGCGGATCGAATTCGCTGGCGAAAGCAATGATTTGCCCCGCGGAGATCGGTTGCGGTCCAAGCGGAAACTCCCGCCCTACCGTGAAATCCTCGTAAGCATAGGTCGCGACCGGCGCCATGGTTTCCTCCCTTCGCACAGTCAATACCGTCGCATCTAAGAGGATTTTTCCCTTTACGTAAAGGTCAAATCGGTGGCGCAATATCGGAGCGGGAAAGCGCTATGGAGCGAACGGATGCGTCTCGCATCTTCCCCCGCCGCGGAGAAGGTCGCGGCAGCGGGATGAAGCGGGCGAAGGTAGTGAGCTGCGGCAACGTCGCCCTTCATCCGACCCTTGGGGCAATCTTCTCCCCGGTCGGGGAGAAGAAACAAGCGGCTGGGTCCGCCCCATAAAAGAAGCAAGCCCGTTCAGATCAAATCAGGTATTAAAGCGGAAGTGGATGACGTCACCGTCCTGAACCACATATTCCTTGCCTTCGTCGCGTCCCTTGCCAGCTTCCTTGGCGCCGACTTCGCCCTTGTAGGTAACGTAATCGTCAAAGCCGATGGTGAAGGCGCGGATGAAGCCGCGTTCGAAATCGCTGTGGATGACGCCGGCGGCGGCGGGTGCTTTGGTGCCGCGCACGATCGTCCATGCGCGTGTTTCCTTGGGGCCGACGGTGAAATAGGTGATGAGGTCGAGCAGGTGGTATCCCGCACGGATCAGCCGGTCGAGGCCGGCCTCGTTAAGACCAAGGGCCGAGAGGAATTCTTCGGCTTCATCGGCTGGAAGCTGCGCGACTTCGGCTTCGATCGCCGCCGAGATGATCACGCATTCCGCACCCTGTTGCTTCGCCATTTCCGCGACGGCTGCTGTGTGCTCGTTGCCGGACGATGCGTCGGCTTCCGAGACGTTGCAGACATAAAGCACCGGGTGCGATGTCAGAAGGTTGAGGCCTTTGAGGATTTCGATTTCCTCGTCCGCCAGTGTCTTCAAAAGCAGGCGTGCCGGCTTTCCGTCGGTGAGCAGCGCGATGACGGCTTCCATGACAGGCAGTTGGGCCAGCGATTCCTTGTCCTTGCTGGTGGCGCGTTTGCGCGTCTGCTCGACGCGGCGTTCCAGGCTTTCGAGATCGGCGAGCATCAGCTCGGTCTCGATCGTTTCGGCATCGCCAACCGGGTTGATGCGGCCTTCCACATGGGTGATATCGTCGTCTTCAAAGCAGCGCAGCACGTGTACGACGGCATCGACTTCGCGAATGTTGGCGAGGAACTTGTTGCCGAGACCCTCGCCCTTCGATGCGCCGCGAACCAGACCGGCAATATCGACGAAGGAGATGCGGGTCGGGATGATTTCCTTCGAGCCGGCGATGTCGGCAAGGATTTTCATGCGCGCATCGGGCACCGCCACTTCGCCGGTATTCGGTTCGATGGTGCAGAAGGGATAGTTGGCGGCCTGTGCGGCGGCCGTTTTCGTCAGCGCGTTAAAAAGAGTGGACTTGCCGACGTTCGGCAATCCAACGATACCGCATTTGAAGCCCATGGCTTGAAACCTGTCCGTTTGAAAGAATTCGTTGAGGAGCCTTTTGCGGAAAGGGCGGGGGAAGGTCAAGCCCGCGGGTCGATTTGGGCCGGCAAAGGCTTCTTAAAGGCGAGGAATTCCTGACAGACTTGCCGATGGCGTGGTTGCGGCGCAATATAAGCGGGTCAAGCGATCGATCTTTCGTCATCAACGGGGTTTTCCCATGAGCAACCGCGATGAACGGCAGGCACGAGCGGCCATGATGAGCGACAGTCCTGTCGATCTCAAACCAAAACCGAAGGTCAAGCCAAAGCTGGAGCGGCCGAAGCTCTACAAGGTCATTCTGCTGAATGACGACTATACGCCACGTGAGTTCGTGACTGTGGTGCTGAAAGCCGTGTTCCGCATGAGCGAGGAGGCCGGCCACCGGGTGATGATGACGGCGCACCGTTTCGGCAGCGCGGTGGTCGTCGTTTGCGAACGTGATATTGCCGAGACGAAGGCCAAGGAGGCGACCGATCTCGGCAAGGAAGCGGGATTTCCGCTGATGTTCACGACCGAGCCGGAGGAGTGAGCATCAATCCTGCCGGATCTGAAAACCGGTCTTGTTCTGCACGAAGCCGCAGCTTTCGTAAAAGGCGTGAACCTCCGGGCGTTGTTGCCCTGTCAGCAGCATCACCTTGTAACAATTCGCCGCAAAAGCCGCCTCGACGGCATGGCGCACGACCGCGCGGCCATATCCGCGGCCGCGACGGTTTTCCATTGTCACCACGTTTTCGATAAGAGCATAGGGACGGGCGGCGCGCGTGAGATTTGGAACAATCTGCAGCGTGGCGGTAGCGACCGCTTCCTCGCCTTCGGTCGCAAGAAACACGGTCAGACCCGGCTGGGCGAGCATGGTCGCAAAAGCCGTCTTTGCTTCTTCTGTCGTCATTTCCGGGTCGGATGGATTAAGCGCCCGGTAGAGATCAAGCAATCCAGCCAGATCGCTGGTTCCGGCTTCGCGCGGGGCGATGGTCTTCGAAGACATTCGCGATCTAATCCTTCTTGCCGAACATCCGTTTCAGCATCTCGGCCATCGGCCCGGTCTCCGGCAGCTTTGTAGGCTGGGCGCTGTTGCGTGCCTGGTGGATATGAGACTGCGCGGTGGGTTTGGCTGCCTTGGCCGGCTTCTCGGCCTCGGGCTTGCTGCCCGTGGCCAGCGCCAGCTTGTTCATCAGCTGGGAATCCTCCGCCTTCACCAGCATGGCGGCGTTGTCGGCAATCGCATCCAGCAGCGGCTCCAGCCAGACCCGGTCGGCCTTGGCGAAATCGCCCAGCACATGGCCGTGCACGCGCTCCTTGTCACCGGGATGCCCAATGCCGAGGCGCAGGCGTCGGTAGTCCTTGCCGCAATGGGCGTCGAGCGATTTCAGGCCGTTATGGCCACCGTGACCGCCGCCGGTCTTGATGCGCACGCGCCCGGCCGGAAGATCGAGTTCGTCATGGATGGCGATGATGTCCGCCGGCGTGAGTTTGAAGAAGCGCATCGCTTCGCCCACGGATTCGCCCGACAGGTTCATATAGGTCTGCGGTTTCATCAGCAGGACTTTTTCTCCGGCGATCTCGCCTTCGGAAATCTCGGCCTTGAATTTCTTTGACCAGGGCGCGAACGAAGGCAGGCGCTGTAACGCATCCACCGCCATGAAGCCGATATTGTGCCGGTTTCCGGCATATTGCGTGCCGGGATTACCAAGTCCTGCGATGATCTTCATGAAGCATGTCCGCGTTGTGCCTGATGATGCTGTTGTCACCACCCTGAAATCCGCTGGCTGTCAATCTTTTTGTGGGGATGCGGCAGTGCCGGCCGACGCTCAGGGCCTGATGAGATCGTAACGGTCGAAGATCCGCTGTTGTGTCCCGTCGGCGATCAGCTCATCGAGACGGGCCTGCAATTTCGCGATAACCTCGTCCGGCACGCTCTTGTTGCAGGCAAGCCCAAGCTGCTGTCTCGACAGCGTTATCACTTCCCTGAAAGTGTGCGCCGGCAGGCTCTTGAAGGTGCTTTCCGACATGGGCATAAGGTCGATGCGTCCGGCCGTCAGCTTGTGAAGCGTGATCTCGAAATCCGCGCCGACATCCACCTGCGGAAAACCGAGCGTTTCCAGAAGGGTTTCGGTGTAGTCGCCGCGCTGGGTTCCAACCCGGTATTTCTTGGCGTCTTCGAGGCTCAGGACGTTGATATTCGCCTTGCGCCGCGCCACGAGAATGTTGCGATCGATGTGGATTGGCGAGACCCATTTGAAGAGCTTTTCCCGCTCGGCGGTCCTCGCCGTGGCGAAGGCACAATGCATCGGCTGTGTTGTGGCAAGGGCGATCGCCCGGGCCCACGGCATGACGGCGACCTCGTAGCTGGTGCCGGTGTCCTCAAGAATGATCTTGAGCTGGTCGAAATAGACGCCGCGTACGCTGCCGTCACTGCCCTGCAGGTTGTAGGGCGGGTAGACTTCCGTGGTGAGGAAAAGCTTGGCCGCGCAGACGGGATTGGCAAGAGCAAGAAAGACCAGGCAAAAGCGGATCAATCCCATAACTACTCCCCGCGGCTCAGGCTTGTCGCGCCCGCTGTGCGGCTTTGTCCAGACCCGGCCTCATAGGCGGCAATCAGCCGCTCGACGGGCTGCGGGCGAGCGAAAAAGTAACCCTGGCCATAATCGGCACCCATATCCGCCAGAAGCAGCTTCTGCTCCTCCGTCTCGACACCCTCGGCGATGACAACGCAATTCATCTTGTGCGAGATGGCTGCGATACCTTCGACCAGCATGCGGTTGCGCTGCCGGATTTCCACCGTATCGTCGCAGATCGAGCGGGTGAAGGATTGGTCGATCTTTACAATATCGACCGGAAAGCGGCTGAGATAGCTGAGCGACGAGTAACCCGTGCCGAAATCATCCAGCGCGATGCGGCAACCCAGCTGATGGATGGCGGTGAGGATCGCCCGGATCTGCGGATCGTCCTTCATGATGACCGCTTCGGTGATTTCGATGACCAGCCGCCCGGGAAGAATGCCGTGCCGGTGCAACAGTCCGGCAATGCGTGTCGGCAGTCCCGGTTCGAACTGCAATGGCGAAAAATTCACCGCCACATAGGTTTGCGCCATGCCCGGCAGGCGCGACAGCCGGGCGAGATTGGCGACCGACTGATCAAGGATCACGTTGCCGATACGGTGAATGGTTCCGTTCTCTTCCGCAAGGCTGATGATGGCAGCAGGGGAAAGCAGCCCCTTATCCGGATGGTTGAGGCGCAGCAAGGCCTCGAAACCCGCTGTCTGGCCGGTTGCAATGTTTTGAATTGGCTGAAAATAGGCCTCGAACCAGTCTTCGGAAAGCGCCTGGGCGATATCCCGTTCCAGTTCCGCATGTTCGCGGGCCCTGTCCATGATCGAGCTGTCGAAGACCTGGGAGCCGTTCTTGCCCGTCCGCTTGCGGGTATACATGGCCATGTCGGCGTTCTGCAGAAGCTCGGAGGCACTCGCGGCGTGAAGGGGGTAGACCGCCATACCAATACTGGCGCTGAGGCGGATGCTGTTGTTCTCGATTTCAAATGGAGTGTCCAGCAGGGTGCAGATGCGCTCACAGAACTGCAGGGCGCGCTCTTCCACCTTGTCACCGGCCAGCAGGATTGCGAACTCGTCTCCGCCCAGACGCGAGGCGCTGTCCAGCGGTGTCAGCAGCGGCTGCAGTTTTAATGTGAATTCGCGCAGAACGGCGTCGCCTGCGGCGTGACCGAGATTGTCGTTGATGGCCTTGAACCGGTCGAGATCTATGAACAGGCACGCGAGTTCGCTGCCGTTTCTGTCCGCATCGCGAATCTGCAGGTCGAGGATGGCCTCGAAGCCCTGACGGTTGAAGAGGCCGGTCAGATGGTCGGAAATGGCCTGCTGGCGATTACGCTTTTCCGACTGCCGAAGTTCGGTCACGTCGGTCATAACGCAGAGGCAGGTGCTGTGATGGGCCGTATCGCTGGAATCGAGGGCTTTTTCTAGGATAAGGGCATCCATGACGCTGCCATCCCTGCAGTGGAAGCGAACGGTGATGCCTGCCTGTTGGGTGTCAGCCGCCTGATGCGCCGCCTTGCGTTCCTGGAATAACGTCCGGTCATCGGGGTGGATGAGGTCGGCGAAATTCAGGCCGAGTATTCTGGCGCGGTCGTAACCGGTTGCCTGCACCCAGTAGTCGCTGACGGCGGCGATCCTGTCGTGCCTGTCCAGCGAAAACAGCATGGCAGGCGTGCGGTTGTAGATTTCCGTCTTGCGGGCGTGGGCGTTCTTTATCTCCAGCTCTTCCTTTTCGAGCTGGCTCTGCATTTCGTTAAAGCTTTTCGCCAGCCGACCGATCTCGTCTTTCGACCGCCAGTCGACGTGGTGGCGGGAGCCGAGGCGTCGTGTCGCTTCTATTGCCGCGGCCAGCCGCATCAGCGGACGGATGACCATGAAGCGGTTACCGGCAATGGCGGCAAGGACCATGGTGAGAATGGCGAGGATGAAAATCGTGATAAAGGCCAGTTCGGTGCGGCTTAGGGAGGTCAGAAGACCGACATCATCGTAATACACCGTCAATTGGCCGACCGTGACGGGCCCCTTGGTCGTCTTGTAAATGACCTCGCGCGTCGTCGAGGCGGCATCCTGGATGATGTCGCTGCCGGCGGTCTGAACGACATCAAGCTGGCCGGACGTATCCTTGACCTCGACCATACGGATCATGGGATCGGAGACAAGGGTTCCGGTAATCTGGTTTATCGTGTCGTCATCGAGGTCCCACAGGGGGCGGGCCAGCGCCTGCGTATTCGTCGACAGCAGAATTTCGATATGGTTGCGCTGGCTGCGAATAGCCTCGTTATAGGAAAGTGTCAGCAAAAGCGTGAAGAGCGGGGCGACCACTGTAAGAAGTGCGCCGGAAACAATCGCGATAAAGCGACTTTCGACGGAATGAGCCATGTTCGATTGCAGCTACCCTTTGCCCCAGACTTGCTGCGCCCTGTTTCATCCTTTCGGACAGAGATGCGTCAGATTCCGGGGCCGAGCCCTTTCCCCACGCTATTTCTCGACCCGCCGGTGTTTCCATGAGGGCGCATGGGTATCGTTTCATGGAAGTGTTAATCGACGCTGAAACAGGGCCCGCATCGCTGGCGGGGAGCGAGCTTTCTGTTTTTAAAGTTCATAAAAACTAAAAGGCCCGTTCCGGAAACGGAACGGGCCTTGTTCTTCAAAGCTGTCCGGCCCTGCGGCCGCCGATTTTATTCCTCGGAAGCTTCTTCAGTTGCTTCTTCTTCAACGCCTGCTGCCGGGGCAACGATCGTTGCGATCGTGAAGTCACGGTCGGCGATAACGGGCGTGATGTTCTTCGGCAGCTTGACGTTCGAGATGTGAACGCTGTCGCCGATCTTCAGGCCGGAGAGATCAACCGTGATGGCTTCCGGAATGTCGTTGGCCGGGCAGTGGAATTCCACCGTGTGGCGAACGATGTTCAGAACGCCGCCGATCTTGATGTCCGACTTTTCTTCGTTTTCGAAGTGAACCGGAATTTCGACGTTGACGAGCGTGTTGCCCGAAACGCGCAGGAAGTCGACATGCATGGTGAAGTCGCGGACCGGATCAAGCTGGTAATCCTTCGGGAGAACCTTGATCTTCTTGCCGTCGACGTCGATCGTCGCAACCGTCGTCATGAAACCGCCGGCGTGGATACGCTTGGTGACTTCGTTGGTGGACAGGGCGATAGAAATGGGGGCCTGCTTGTCACCATAGATGACAGCGGGAATCAAACCGTTGCGGCGAAGTTCACGAGAGGACCCCTTACCAACTCGTTCGCGCGCCTCGGCCTTGAGCTCATACGATTCTTTGCTCATGGCAATTCCTTTCGAGGTTATATGGAGAGTTCATGCCCGCGGGCGCTGAACTGGGGAGGCGGCAAGCGCCATCCCACCCGCGTTGCCTCCAAGGGTGTCTACACGGGTGCGGGCGCTATAATACAAACGGGAGACAAAGACAAGAGAGGCCTGCTTTTTGATCGCACGCCTTGCGGGTTTATTAGGTTATACTAATTCACTCGCATGTTGCAACTTTTAATATGTGCTTATCCATTCATGTAAACCGGGCGAAAACTTGGCGAATGATAAGGCTACACAAAATTCCAATTGCGTAGATGACAATGCTCAAAGTTCTCCAGTGCCTTACCATCGATCACGACTATCGATATACCGCCGCAGCGGTTTTCGTCTGCATGCTCGGTAGTTTCGTGTCGATGCGCCTTTTTTCGAAAGCACGTCTGGCGACGGGGGTGCAGAAGGTCAACTGGCTGTTTCTGGCAGGTGTCAATGGCGGCGCGGCGATATGGACCACCCATTTCGTGGCGATGCTGGGCTATGTTGCCGCGGGTGACGTGGGATACGATCCGTATCTGACCGGGCTGTCACTTCTGATTGCGATTACCACAACGACTGCCGGTTTCGGAATTTCTGCCTATGGCGGGCGCAGCGTGCTGGTGGAAGCCGGCGGAATCATCCTTGGTCTCGGCATTGCAGCGATGCATTACACCGGCATGGCAGCCTACAATGTTCAGGGCATGATTTTCTGGGATCAGAACTATGTCATCGCGTCCCTGGTGCTGGGGGCAGTGCTGGGCGCCGTTGCAGTCAATCGGGTCTCGCGGCCCGTCAATCGGTTCTGCCAGTACAGCGCGGTGGCGTTTCTCATCCTGGCGATAGCGTCGATGCATTATACCGGCATGGCCTCCATGTCTTTCGCCTTCGACCCGCGTATCATCATTCCTGAAAATCTGCTGCCGCCGGCCATCATGGGCGGAGGCGCCATTGCGGTAACGCTGTTGCTGCTGGCACTGGGGCTTTCCACTTATGTCATCGACGCCCAGTCCACCCAGCAGGCAGTCGCCCGCTATCGCCATCTTTCCCTGCATGATCCGCTGACCGGCATTCCCAACCGGGCAGCCTTCATCGAACATCTCAATCGTCGCACCCGTCATATTTCGTTGGGCGCACACACCGCGCTTCTTTCCATCGATCTCAACCGTTTCAAGGAAATCAATGACGTTCACGGCCATGCGGCGGGCGACGCCGTGCTTCGCACCATCGCCGACCGGGCGAGTTCCGTGCTGAAGGCCGGCGAATTTCTGGCGCGCATGGGCGGTGATGAATTCGTGGCGATGACAAATTCCTATTATACCCGCGCCGACGGCACCGAATTCGCCCAGAGGCTGATCGACCAGATCAGCAGGCCGGTGGAATGGAACGGGCAGACATTTTCGGTCGGTGCGAGTGTGGGCATTTCGGTCCGCAATACCGGCTCCATCGATGCCGATACGCTGATGGCGCAGGCGGATGTCGCGATGTACCGGGCAAAAAGCGGCAGTTCGGATACGATCTGCTTTTACGATAAATCGATGGATGAGGCCGCGCGTGAGCGCAATGTACTTGCCGTCGCCATGCGCAGCGGCCTCGCCAATAACGAGTTCGAGCTTTATTACCAGCAGCAGAACGACACCAGAAGCGGCAGTATCGTCGGCTTCGAGGCGCTTTTGCGCTGGAACCATCCCGATCGGGGCATGATTTCTCCCGCCGAATTCATTCCGATCGCGGAGCAGACGGGGTTCATCGTCGAACTCGGCGAGTGGGTTCTGAGAGAAGCCTGCGCGCAGGCGGCACTCTGGAAAAAATCGCTTTCCATTGCGGTGAATGTGGCGCCGCAGCAGCTTGCGGATAACGAGTTCCCGGACAAGGTCGAAAAAATCCTGGCAGAAACGGGCCTTGCGCCTGAAAGGCTCGAGCTGGAAATCACCGAGGGCAGCATCATCGCCGATCACCGCCATGCGCTCGTCACCATCCGCAAGCTCAAGGCGCTCGGCGTCAAGATCGCGATGGATGATTACGGCACGGGCTATTCCTCGCTGTCGACGCTGCAGAGTTTCCCTTTCGACAAGATCAAGATCGACCGCGCCTTCATCGACGGGCTGTCGACCAATGTGCAGTCCGAAGCGATCGTGCGTTCGACGCTTATTCTGGCGCATAGCCTGAATATTCCCGTGCTTGCGGAGGGTGTGGAAACCAAGGCCCATGTCGAGTTCCTGCGCCGCGAAGGCTGCCTACAGGTGCAGGGCTTCTTTTTCGGCAAGCCCGGTCCGCTGACATCCATTGCCAGCCTCGTGGATGACACCTTCCTGTCCGTTGAGGACGAACCGGAGGTCACTGCCGGCAGGCGTTACTTCAAGGCGGTCTGACCGTCAGCTGCGCCTCCGATGCCGGTCGCGAAGTTTTTTGTTGAAACATCGACGCTTCCAGCGCACCATCGCCCAAAAGCTTTGGGAGGAGCGCATGCCGACAGACATCGCCCATGCGGAACGCGTGTATGAAACCGCACGCCACCGTTCCGCAGCCGCAAGTTCGCCGATTGTCGCCTCGTGGCGTCGCTGCATGGTCAAGCACCGTCTTGCACCGGAAGAAAATCGCAAGCCGATCTTTCTCAGCGAGACGGAGTTTCGGCGCGCCCGTGAAAGTGCCGCTGGCCTGATTGCTGAAAGCACCGACGAACTTGACCGAATTTTCCACAGTGTCGGGAGATCCGGCTGCTGCCTGCTCCTGACCGATGCTCAGGGCGTTGCGCTGGAGCGGCGAGGCGCGTCCGGCGATGATCGCGATTTCCGGGCGCTCGGCCTCTGGTCCGGCGCCGTCTGGAGCGAAGAGAGCGTTGGCACAAACGGCATAGGCACCGCGCTCGTCGACGAGCGTTCGGTGGTTGTCTATCGTGACCAGCATTTCTTCACGTCGAATACGGAACTGTGCTGCACCACGGCTCCCATTCGCGATCATACCGGCCGGGTGACGGGTGCGCTCGATATTTCCACCTGCCGCGACGACATCAACGAGATGACCTTTTCTTTTGTCACCCAGGCGGTGAAGGACGCGGCGCAGCGCATCGAGGGCAATCTGTTCCGCCGTGCCTTTCCGGGGGCACGCATCGTCGTCGTGCCAAGTGGGTTCGGGGCGGCGCTTTCGCTGCTCGCCGTGGATCAGGACGATCTCGTGCTCGGCGCGACCCGCGCCGCTCGTCTTGCGCTGAAGCTGGACGATGCCCGCATCGCGCAGGGTCTCCCGGCCGCGGATATCCTGCAGGAACAGCGCCATGACAGCGGTTCCGACCTCGCGGAAGCGGAGCGTTCGGCGCTGCGGCGCGTGTTGTCGCGCACCAACGGCAATGTCACGCAGGCCGCGTCCTTGCTCGGCATCAGCCGGGCCACGCTTCATCGCAAGATGAAGAAATTCGACGTTCATTGACGTTCTTGTTGTTGCGATCCGGCCGATCGCGCCGGATCAACGCGGCTTTGTCGCAGATGTGAGACAATGTGCGCTGCGGAACCGCGTCGCCCCTCTACCGAACCGCGCCATCTGGGCCCACCTTCCTTTCATGCGGTCCGCTCAGGATCGTTTTCATCAGGGAGGATGAAATCATGAATATTCAGGTTCAGCAGAAAGCGGGCGAAGCGCCCTTCAAGCTGAAATACGGCAATTACATTGGCGGCAAGTGGGTGGAGCCGAAATCCGGCCGCTACATGGACAATCTCTCGCCGGTGACCGGCCACAAGATCTGCGAAGTGCCGCGTTCGGATGCAGCCGACATCGAGTTTGCGCTCGACGCGGCCCACAAGGCCCGCGACAAATGGGGCAAGACGAGCATAACCGAGCGCTCCAACATCCTGCTCAAGATCGCCCAGCGCATTGAAGACAATCTAGATCTCATCGCCCGGGCTGAAACCTGGGATAACGGCAAGCCGCTGCGTGAAACCACCAATGCGGATATCCCGCTCGCCATCGACCATTTCCGCTATTTCGCAGGCTGCATCCGCGCTCAGGAAGGCACGATCGGCGAGATCGATAACGATACCGTCGCCTATCACTTCCATGAACCGCTCGGTGTCGTCGGCCAGATCATTCCATGGAACTTCCCGATCCTGATGGCTGCGTGGAAACTCGCACCGGCGCTTGCAGCAGGCAATTGCGTGGTGCTGAAGCCGGCCGAACAGACGCCCGCCTCCATTCTCATCGTGATGGAGCTGATTGAAGACCTTCTGCCGCCTGGCGTCCTCAACATCGTCAATGGTACTGGCCTTGAAGCCGGCAAGCCGCTGGCGCAGAGCAACCGCATCGCCAAGATCGCCTTTACCGGCTCCACCTCGGTCGGCAAGGAAATCATGCGTTATGCCGCAGACAACGTCACCAACATTACCTTGGAACTGGGCGGCAAGTCGCCGAACATCTTCTTTGCCGACGTGATGAATGAGGACGATGCCTTCCTCGACAAGGCGCTCGAAGGTTTTGCCTTCTTCGCGCTGAACCAGGGTGAGGTCTGCACCTGCCCCTCGCGTGCTCTGGTGCATGAATCGATCTATGACCGTTTCATGGAAAAAGCGATCAAGCGCGTTCAGGCCATCAGCCAGGACGATCCGCTCAATCCGTCGACGATGCTGGGCGCACAGGCCTCGCAGGAACAGTTCGACAAGATCATGAGCTATCTGGAGATCGGCAAGAAGGAAGGTGCCAAGGTTCTGACCGGCGGCGACCGCAAGACGCTGACGGGTGATCTGAAGGACGGTTATTACATTCAGCCGACCGTCTTTGAGGGCAACAACAAGATGCGGATTTTCCAGGAGGAAATCTTTGGTCCTGTTGTCTCCGTCACGACCTTCAAGACGGTGGAAGAGGCGCTCGAAATCGCCAATGACACGGTTTATGGGCTGGGCGCTGGCGTCTGGAGCCGTGACACGAACATCGCCTACCGCGCCGGGCGGGGCATCGAAGCGGGCCGTGTGTGGACGAACTGCTATCACGTCTATCCGGCGGGTGCGGCCTTCGGCGGCTACAAGCAGTCTGGTATCGGTCGCGAGACCCACAAGATGATGCTCGACCACTACCAGCAGACCAAGAACCTGCTCGTGTCCTACAGCCCGAACAAGGTTGGTTTCTTCTGAGGTCCTCCCCGGAAGCCGGCGAGGGGCTGTGGTGCCAGGTCGCCGGCGTGTTCCCAGGGGCTTCTGCCCCTGGGAGCCCGGATCGGGTTTTCAGGCAAAATAAAAGGCCGGAGGTTTTGCCTCCGGCCCTTTTTGTGTCGCATCATGCCGCGTAACGCTGGTCTCGCCGGCGGGGATCGCCCACGGAGAATTGCCCCACCTGTTCGGTCAGGCCATCCGCCTCGTTGGCGAGCGAGAAGGCGGCGGCCGTTGTCTCCTCCACCATGGCGGCGTTCTGCTGCGTCACGTGGTCGAGTTCATTGACGGAGGCATTGATCTCGCTGAGACGGCCGGATTGTTCGCGCGACGCGGTAGCGATTTCGCCGATCTGGTCGTTGACCGACTGGATGCGTTTCTGGATCTGTTCCAGGCTTTCACCGGTCTTCAACACCAGCGCCACACCGCTTTCCACATCACCCGCAGAGGTGGCGATGAGCTGCGTGATGTCGCGGGCGGCGGCGGCCGATTTCTGGGCCAGTTCGCGAACTTCCTGCGCCACAACTGCAAAGCCCTTGCCGGCCTCGCCGGCGCGCGCGGCTTCAACACCGGCATTCAGCGCCAGAAGATTGGTCTGGAAGGCAATCTGGTCGATGACATCGATGATCTGGCGGATTTTGGCCGAAGAGGTCTCGATGCGTTCCATGGCAACGATCGCTTCTTTGATGACAGCCGTGGATCTATGGGCATCCTGCATCGTATCCGCCGTAGCGGCGACGGCGACATTGCAGCGCGACAGCGACAGATTGACAGCCTGCGTCATGTCTCCGAGCGCCGCTGCCGCTTCCTCGAGGGCTGCTGCCTGACGTTCTGTGCGCCGCGACAGGTCTTCCGAGGCGCTTTTCAGCTCGCCGGAACCGGAGCGGATGGCATTGGCGCTTCCGCCGATATTGGAGATCGTCGCTTCCAGCCCTGCCATGGAGTTGTTGAAGTCGATGCGCAGATGATCGAGGGACGGCACAAAGGATTTTTCGATGCGAAGATCGAGCCTGCCGGCGGCCAGATTGGCAAGACCGGTGGCGAGCGCGTCCACGGCTTCTTCCAGTTCCCTGGCGCTTCTTGCCTTCTCCATCTCGCGCTGGGCGCGTTCCTCGTCCAGTTCTTCACCCTTGCGGTGGGCTTCGGCTTCCATCCGCTGCTTGTCCAGAATGCCCTGGCGGAAGGATTCCAGCGCGCGCGCCATGGTGCCGATCTCGTCGCCACGGGAAACTGCCTTGATCTCGATGTTGTTTTCACCGCCGTTCAGGCGCTCCATAAGACCGGCTAGTCCGGTCAACGGCTTGGTCAGGCTCGCGGAAACGAAAATCCCGATCAGCGTCATTATTGCAAGTACGGCCAGCGTTGCCACCGCTGCCCAGAAGGCGAGATCGTTGGCAGCGGCGAGAACCTTGCTTTCCTGCTGGCCGATGGCAAGAAGATGTTTCTGTCCGAAGACGGCGACCGGACGATAGGCATAGAAGATATTGCCCCCAGGTGTCTGCGCCATGACCGTTCCGGCGTCGTTTACGTTGGAAAGGGCAGCGAGACTTTCGGAAACGGCAGCATCCGCACCGCCCGAGAGGACACCAGCCCTGAGTTTCCCGTCGGCGCTCAGGAGAACGGCGTCATCGATGGTCTTGCCGGTTTCCTCGGGCGTCACCACCGCGCCGATGCGATCGGCGGCGATGCGCATGATAACGGCACCCTTGCGCTGGAGCTGACCCCAGTTGGAAACGGCGAGCGGCATGCCGATCATGGCCGAATTATTCTCGCCATCGCTGAAGCCCGTGGTGCTGACGACGCCGTCCTTGCCGGCTTCGATGCGGTCGAACAGCTCCTTGATCGCGGCGTTCTGCGGTTCCGTTACATTGGTCAGGAAGTTCTTTCCCTTGGTCACGGAATAGATAATCAGGCCGTTCTTGTCGATCACGTAGATATCGCTGACGCGGGTATTACGCCAGACGCTGGCAATGGCGGCGTTGATGGTCGCATGACGAATGGCGTAGAGCAGCCGCAACCCTTCGCCGTTGAAGGAGGCGCGCTCCTCTTCGGAGACGCCCTCTCGGCGGAAAGCCTGGATGATGGCGTCCTTTTCCGTTGGAACAACGGTGGTCATCGTTTCCAGCGCCTGGGCCACCGCGGCGTTCTGCGACAGTTCGGAAATGCTCTGTTCGACGCGCAACGTATAGGCATCAAGCTGCTTGGACTGGTTGCCTGCAACCGTTTCGAGCCTGATCTTGCTGGCGTCGATCAGCCCCGATTTACCCATCTCGTAGGACAGCAGCCCCACCGACAGGCAGGAAACCAGTGTCGCACCAGTAACGAGCGCGGCAAATTTGGCTTTGATTGACAATGATTTAGCTTTGACAGCAGTCGGATTTCCACCCGGCATCCTGTTTTCCTCCCCCCAAAAAACGTGGCCGTACCGTTGCAAAAATTGTTTACGGTCGCGTTAAAGGACAGGGAATTGTAGGATAATTTCCCGCATGGCGTGAAAAAATCGAAGAGCCGCGCCGATAGGCACCACGTAATAAAACTGCAACAGAACGGGCGCATATCCAGCGAAGATCAACGGCTGTTCATGTTCATGCAAGCTTTTCACGCTCCTTCTCTCGCCACAATCGATGATGTTTGCGGAACCCGCGCAGACGGATGTGACGGAGCCAATTTGCGATCTGCCCCGGATTTTGCCGTTGTCGTGCCCATGCACAATGAAGAAGCGAGCGTTGAAACGCTGGTGGCAGAGATCGTGAGCGCCTGTGCGCCGGTCGGCCGCTTCGAGATCGTTGTGGTGGATGACGCTTCTTCTGACCGCACGGCGGAAGCGGTTCTGGCGCTCGCTGCCCGTTACAGCATGTTGCGGCTGGTGCGGCACGACCGCCAGGGCGGTCAATCGGCTGCGATCCACAGCGGAGTGCAGGCGGCGCGCGCGCCTATCGTATGTATGCTGGACGGCGACGGCCAGAATCCGCCGGACAATCTGCCGGCACTTCTTGCACCGCTTCTGTCCGCCAATGCACCGCGCCGGCTTGGGCTGGTGGCCGGCCAGCGCGTCGGCCGGCGCGACACGCTGGGAAAACGCCTTTCCTCCCGCTTTGCCAACGGGCTTCGGGCGCGAATTTTGAAGGATGGCACGCGCGATACGGGCTGCGGCCTCAAGGCCTTTCGCCGCGACGCCTACCTCGCTTTGCCCTATTTCGACCATCACCACCGCTACTTCCCGGCGCTGTTCAATCGTGACGGCTGGCAGGTCGCCCATGTCGACGTCACGCACCGGGCGCGGCTGCATGGAAATTCCCATTATACCAATATCGGCCGGGCGCTGGTGGGCATCCACGACCTGATCGGCGTCGCATGGCTTTTGCGCCGGCGCAAGCGGTCAAGCTGGGCTGAAACTTTCATAACGGAGACATTGCCGTGAACGTACCGGCTTTATGGTCCATGCTGCATGTGAACAGCTGGGAAGAATTCGTATGGGTCTTGACCGGTTTCATGGGCCAGATGCTGTTCACCATGCGTTTTCTGGTTCAATGGATTTCATCGGAACGGGCCAACCGGTCGGTCATGCCGGTGGCTTTCTGGTATTTTTCGATTCTTGGCGGTGTGGTGCTGCTCTCCTATGCACTGTGGCGGCGCGATCCGGTCTTTGTTCTCGGGCAGGCATCCGGCCTCTTTATCTATGCTCGAAATCTCTGGTTGATCCATGCAGAACGCCGCCAGCATGCATGAGGCGACGACCCTGCCTTATGCGCGGGCAGGCGTTGAGCGCCAATGGCTGACATTCGCGTTTTCGGCGATTGTCCTCGTAACTGCCCTGCGCGTCCTTGGGCTCGCCTTCAACCGCACCGACCTTTTTGTCGATGAGGCGCAATACTGGCTGTGGGGTCGCGAAATGGCGCTCGGCGCCTATTCCAAGCCACCGCTCATCGGCTGGCTTATTCGCGCGGCCACCATTCTGGGCGGCGGGGAGGGTGCGTTTCAGGTGCGGCTCGCCGCACCCGTCGTGCATGGCGTTGCGGCGGCGGCCATTTTTGTGCTCGGCCGCATGATCTATGATGTCAGGCTGGCCTCGCTTGCGGCAGTGATCTATCTGACCTTGCCAGCCGTGACGCTCGGCAGCCTGCTGATCTCGACCGATACGCCGATGATGCTGTTCATCGTGCTGTCGATGATATCCGTGCGCAAGCTTGCGCTCGCCCGCAGCGAGGGCAGGGCGGCGTTAGGTTGGAGCATCGCTCTGGGTCTCTGTTTCGGCCTCGGGCTGATGTCGAAATATGCGATGATCTATTTTCTGCCGTGCTTCATCGCCGCCAGCTGGCTTTGCGAAGCATGGCGGATCCGGCTGCGTGACGCGGTCATTGCTGCGCTCGTCTGCGTTGCCGTCATCGCGCCCAATCTGTGGTGGAATGCGGCCCATGATTTCATGACGGCACGCCACACCGCCGACAATGCCAACTGGCACGGTGTCCAACTCAAGATCGGCTCCGCGCTTGAATTCTTCTTTTCCCAGGCAGGTGTGGTTGGGCCATACGTCTTCGTCGGCATGATTGTTGCGACAATCCGCGCAAAAACCGGTGAAGCACGGGCGCTCGTCGCTCTTTCTGTACCGATCGTGCTTTTGATCACGGCACAGGGCCTCATGTCGCGGGCACTCGCCAATTGGGCGGTGGGAGCTTATGCGGCAGGCGTACTGCTGGCGGTGCCGATCCTGGCATCGCGACGTTGGCTCATCGTATCCACACTGGTCCTCGGCGGCATCGTCGCAATCGCGCTGCCGCTGATGACGATAGTGGGAACGGGCCTGCGCCTGCCGAACGGTAAACTGGCGATGGCACGTTATCTTGGAAGCTCCGAGCTGGTATCGACCGGCCTGTCGCGGGCGCGTGAAGCAGGTGCGGACGCTATTGTCGCCCATGATCGTTCGATATTGGCCGAACT
Organism: Agrobacterium genomosp. 2 str. CFBP 5494; assembly: GCF_900013495.1. Taxonomy (NCBI): domain Bacteria; kingdom Pseudomonadati; phylum Pseudomonadota; class Alphaproteobacteria; order Hyphomicrobiales; family Rhizobiaceae; genus Agrobacterium; species Agrobacterium genomosp. 2. Next base: position 2,636,939 of record NZ_LT009718.1, on the reverse strand, counting down.
TTTTTTACCAGTTGCGGGACGAGAAACAGATGTTGACGCGTGCGCTTCCGGAAACCGGCGTGCCGTCCAGCCATTATGCCCTTCTTTATCCATTGAAGCCGGGCGAAGCGAAAAATCCGCTGTTTCTGGCAAGTGCCGATGGCTTGCCGGCGTGTCTTGCAGGCGAGGAGCCGGTGGCGCACTGGACCGCCGGCCCGGGCTTTGTCGAGGGCAGGGAAATCGGGCTGTGGCGCCTGCCACCACAGTGCGTCCCGGAGAGCGTCAATGGACAATGATCTCTCGCATATGCGGATCACCATCTGGGTTACGTTCGCAGCGCTTGCGCTGGTGATCCTGTTTGCGACCTTTCCCTCTATAGATCTGCGCTTTTCCGCCTTGTTTTTCTCGCCGGTGGGCCAGCCATGGCCTGGCCGGGAGCCGTTTCCCGAATGGCTGCGCGACACGTTGCGGGAAGGTGTCGAGCTCGCCGCGCTTCTGACTTTCTTGGTCCTCGTCGGCAATCTCCGGCTCGGCACTTCGCAGCGAACCGGCTGGCGAGTCTGGGCGTTCCTGTGTGGTCCCGTGATCCTCTGTGCCGGGCTGCTGGTCAACGGCGTGCTGAAGGCCATGATCGGTCGCGCGCGTCCGTTCAGCGTTACCGAATTTGGCGGGCATCAGCTTTTCACGCCACCTTTTCAGTTCAGCACGCAATGTTATTCGAACTGTTCGTTTTCTTCGGGTGAAACCGCGCTGATCGCGAGTTTTTTCCTGCCCCTCTGTGTGCTTGTCTGGCCGCGCCTGCGGCCCTATGGGCGATGGGTAGTTGGTGCCCTTGCTGCCGGGGCAATCATTCTCATGTCCGGTCTTCGCATCGCGGCCGGCGGGCATTTCCTCAGCGATGTGGTGATGTCCATCCTGTTTTCGGCCCTGACCACACTGTTTCTGTACCGGGTGCTGGCGATAAGCCACCACCGTCACCTCTTCAGCGGTGCTGCCATCTCAGCCGATACGATCAGCCTTTGGCGCAATGGCCGCCACGCCATACTTACCCGCGTTCGGGGCTGGTGGCCGAAAATCAGGGCTGCAGCCACCCGCCTCCAACGGCCCCCGGACACGGGTGCGGCGTCGTCTTAGTTGGGAGTTCGAGGTGCAGCATCGCTGGGGTGGGAGCCGTGCGGCAAGACAGTTCCGGCTTATCCTCGGGTTTGTCCCTATTGCCCGCTGGCCTTGATTTTATCGACGTGGTTAGCTCCTCGGCACAAGGCCGAGGATCACGTTGAGTGAATATGCGCCCACTTCGGCTCAAGCGCATGCCGGAAAAACCGGCAGACGTAGGCAACCCTCAGCGTGATTGCTGAATTTATTCAGTCGAACAGGCCGGAAACCGACTGTTCCTGCGCGGTCCGGTTGATTGCTTCGCCGAGCAGGCCGGCGGTGCTCACCACGCGGATATTATGCGCGGACTGGACACCGGTGGTCGGCTGGATGCTGTCGGTGATGACGAGTTCGCGCAGCTTGGAAGAGGCCACGCGGGCCACCGCGCCGCCCGAGAGCACGCCATGGGTGATATAGGCAGTAACGCTGGTTGCGCCCTTTTTCAGCAGGGCTTCAGCGGCGTTGCAGAGCGTGCCGCCGGAATCGACGATGTCGTCGATGAGGATGCAGTCCTTGCCGGAGACATCGCCGATGACGTTCATGACTTCGGATTCGCCGGGACGGTCACGGCGCTTGTCGACGATGGCCAGAAGACAGTCGAGGCGCTTTGCCAGCGCACGGGCGCGAACCACACCACCGACGTCAGGCGAAACGACCATGACATTGTTGGTGTCGTAGTGATCCTTCACGTCGCGGGCGAGAATCGGTGCTGCAAAGAGATTGTCGGTGGGGATATCGAAAAAGCCCTGGATCTGTCCGGCATGAAGATCGAGGGTGAGAACGCGGTCGGCGCCGGCTTCGGTAATGAGATTGGCAACGAGCTTGGCGGAAATCGGAGTGCGGGGGCCGGCTTTGCGGTCCTGGCGGGCGTAACCGAAATAGGGAAGCACCGCGGTAATTCGTTTGGCCGAGGAGCGGCGCATGGCATCGATCATGATGAGCAGTTCCATCAGATGATCATTTGCCGGGAAGGAGGTGGACTGGACGATAAAGACGTCCTCGCCGCGCACGTTCTCGCTGATTTCTACGAATATTTCCTGGTCAGCAAACCGCTTTACAGTGGCATTTCCGAGAGGAACATTAAGATACTTGCAGATCGCTTCGGCAAGGTGCCGGTTCGAATTGCCTGCGAAAACCTTCATTGCGGCCGCCTGTTTCCATGCCATCGCCTTGCGCCACGGGGCTCAATCCGCCGTAACCAAGCGTCGTTCAAGGGGAGGAACATCCGGCTGAAAAGCCTTTGCCGGATACGCCTTGTTGCCATGCGCGCCTTAATAGCGCTGTTGCTTCCGATTGCAAGAGGACTCCGCGCTTTCACAATGATTTTCGTGAAATCTCTGTGACTTCTCCCGTCGTTTCACCTCATCCGCTTTGAGACTGCTTCCATGACGTGTAGTCGTTGAGTGTTTTTGCAGCGATGTCCTGCATGACTTTGTCGGTCACGGCGGCCCATGGATCACTGCCTCGCGCGGTCACTGCCTCCTGCCCCTGCAGGCGGTGCAGCCGCACGCCATTGGCGTCGAGAATGTCCCACACGTATACGACATTGACCTTGCCGCCATCGGCAAAGGCGGAAAAATATCCCTTCAGAATATTTTCGGCGGAATTGTCGTTGGATGCGCGGATTGTCAGCCCCTTGGCCCGCGCTTCGGCCCCCAGTTGGCGGGATAGCGGTGTCACCGCCTGAACCGGCGCGCCGATAATGGGCAGGAAGCGGATGGAATTCGCGGCGGTGGCAGGTGCAAGGGAAGCCGTCTGCTGTGATGGCGGTTGTTGCGTGACGGCGGGGGCCGCGGCCGCGGTCTGGTTCTGACGGAGCGGTTCCCCGTACTGGCTGCCATTGGACAGCGCCTGTGCCTGTGCCTGCAGAGAGTTCTGGGGTGCATAGGCAGGGACGGACGATGCGATTGCCGGCGCGCCTGCGGGTGCGCGGTCGGCGGCTGCCGCCATCTGGTCGAGATCACCCTGTGTTACCGGCGTCGACTGTGATGCGTTGTGGCCAACATCCACCTGTGGCGTCAGTGCTTCCGTGGTGTTGCAGCCGGACAGGATCAGTGCCAAAGCCGGAACAATGAGGGCAACCCCCAACCGGCTCATGCGATTTTCCCTCTCATGTTCCGCTCCTTCTTGCCCAAGGTGGCGCAATGTAAGGGCGGTTTTCCCGCTGTGTCAAACCCGGGGGCGATTTAAGCTGTGAGAAGATCGAGGCTGTGACGCGACAGTGGCTCCGGCGCGCCGTCCGTGGTTAGATATGTCTGGCCGAGCGTCATGGCCGTGCCGGAATCGGAATCCATCACGATCATATGCACAAAGAGCGTCATGTCAGCGGTGATCTCCTGCGGATTGCCGGAGTGGAACATCTGATGCTCCATCCAGGACGGGGAGAAGCGCGCGCCCAGCGAATAACCGCAGGAGTTCAGCCGATGGCGGGTGAGGCCGCGCTCGTCCATGACGCGGGCATGCACATCGAAGACATCGCCAAAGGTCTTGCCCGGCCGCAGCACCTCCTCGATGGCGGTGAGGTTTTGCAGGCAGGCGCTGTAAAGCTCCTTCTGGCGGAAATCCTGTTCGCCGATCACCACCGTGCGCATCATGGCGGCATGGTAATGGGCGCTGACGCCGGCCCATTCCAGTGTCAACTGATCCTTGCTGTCGAGGATACGACGGCCTGCCTTGTAGCGGCAGAGAAGCGCATCCGCGCCTGAGCCGATGATGAATTCATTGGCGGGGTAGTCGCCGCCGCCCGCGAGCACCGCACCCTGCATTGCCGCAAGAATGGCGGCTTCGTCCGCGCCGGGCTTGATGAGCAGCAATGCGGCATCGAGAGCATCATCGGCCAGCTGGCCAGCCTTGCGGGCATAGGCGATTTCGGCGGGACTTTTGACGAGCCTGAGGGTGCTGACGAGATACGACGCATCGACCATCTGGCCGAAGCTCGCAAGCTGGTTATCCAGCAGGCGGGCGACACGGCCGGTCATGCCGTGGGTGTCATATTCCACGCCGATCTTTGCGCCCAGAAGGTCGAGATCGCTCAGCAGATTTTTGAGATCGAGCGTCGGGTCGGCATTGGGTCGATCGACCCAGAGGAGGACGTTCTCGATGATCGAAGTATTGCGGGCCTGACGCAGATCGGCCGAGCGTGTCAGCAGCGTCATGGAGCCATCCGATTTCACCACCAGCGTCTGGAAGAAGCAGTAGCCGAAAGTATCGTAGCCGGTCAGCCAGTACATGCTTTCCTGGGCGAAAAGCAGCAGCGCATCCAGCTTCTCCTCGGCCATTTTCGCGAGCAGCAGCTCGCGGCGGGCATCGAATTCCGAAAGCTCGAAATGCAGGGCCATCTTAGTCCTCCAGAATTGCGATTGCGGAAATCTGCCGGCCGTAATCGGGTTCGGCGCGGTGGGTGGTGCGGCGGTAGGAATAGAAGCGTTCTTCGTCCGGGTAGGTGCAGAGACCAAGATTTTCCGCCTTCACACCGGCTTTGGTCAGGCGGTCGATGGTGAACTGCTTGAGATCGAACAAGGCGTGGCCCTCTTTCTCCGCTCTGGAGAAATAATCCGCGTAAGCGGGCTCGATATCGGTGAAACGCGCGACATATTCCGGCCCGACCTCATAATTGTCCTGGCTGATGGAGGGGCCGAGCGAGGCAGCAATACGATCGCGGCTGGCCCCGAGCTTCGTCATCGCCTCGATCGTGTTTTCCAGCACGCCGAACAAAGCACCCTTCCAGCCGGCATGGGCGGCACCCACGACGCCTGCTTCCGCATCGGCGAACAGGATGGGGCCGCAATCGGCGCTCAACACGCCGAGGACGAAACCCGGTGTCGCTGTCACCATCGCATCTGCCTGCGGACGGCTGCCGTCATAGGTTCCGTCAACCACGACGACCTCGGGAGAGTGGACCTGATGGACCGTGGCGAGGCGGTCTGGGGCAAGGCCGAACCATTGGGTTACGCGGCGGCGGTTTTCCTGCACCCGTTCCGGCTCGTCATCAGATCCGAGCCCGACATTGAGGCCTTGATAAAGGCCATCGGAAACGCCGCCCTGCCGGGTGAAAAAGCCATGGCGGATGCGATTTTTATCGAAGGCGGCGAGGAGGGGACTCTGGATGGGGAGCGGCAGCGTTACGTTCTGCATGGTGCGGGAGTTCCTTGGAGAATTTCGCTGTAGCCCAGTGGAGCAGGGTCAAGCGAGATGTTTCCTGTTGCCGCGGCGTTGCGCGGCGTGTGTGATGCAGTGTGCCTGCTTCGTGTGTCGCGACGATGTTGGCCCAGAGGTTATTACGCTGTCAATCCACTGCCCGAAACGGCAGAAGATGGAGCGCGGGACTGGAAACGGCGATGACTTTGAAAAGTTCCCCCATCTTGCCGGCGCCTTCGCCGGCGAGGCGGTTGACGGCTTCGGCGATGGCGAGGGTCTGGTCCGCGGTTGCCTTGGCGGCGAGCGCCCCGGCCCGTTCCTTGAGGCCGAGGCCGTAGAGGAAATCGCCCTGTCTCAGGGTGCCGTTAACATGAACACCGGTCGCCTCGGCCGTTTTTACAAGACTTTCGAAATCGACATGGCTGGTCAGATCGGCTTCGCCTGGATGGGCGAGCGGCGGATCGAAGGCATGGTTGCGCATGGCCTGCAGCGTGTCGCCATAGCCGGCAACCAGATGGCCGTAATCAATGGCGAGCGCGGTGCCGCCATGGGCAGACAGGCGCTGGCAGATTGCGGTCATCACCGCTTCCCGGGCGGGCGAAATCTCTAATATCGTGCCAAGCGGCTGCCGTTCGGGCTGCGGCGGAAGCAGCGCCGGGTCTATGCTGGCAAGACCCGTGGAGAAGACGAGGTCGCCATTGGCGTCGAGGCTGACCACGCGTTCGCGGAAACCCTGCGGCGTCCTGACGAATTGCCGGATCGGAATGGCGTCGAAAAGTTCGTTGGCGACAAGCAGCAGGAAACCTTCAGGCACATCGTCGAAACTGTCATGCCATGCCAGTCGACCCGCATGTTCGGCCAGCGCCTCCTTCTGGATGGCGGAAAGGCGCGGGCTTGTCTCCACCAGATGCACCCGCATCGTCTCATAGAGCGGCGGCGCGATGCGGCGAATGACGCGCAGCATGTCCGCCATCATGGTGCCGCGGCCGGGGCCGATTTCCACCAGCCGGGTTTCAGCGGGTGCACCGTGCCTCTGCCAGGCATGAACCACGAAAACACCAAGCATTTCACCGAAAAGCTGGCTCACCTCCGGGGCGGTGATGAAATCACCCGAACGGCCGAAGGGCTCGCGGCTCTTGTAATAGCCATGTTCCGGATCGGCGAGGCAAAGTGAAAAGAAGTCGGTTACGCTAAGCGGACCGTTGAGCCGGATAAGTGATTTGATGCGTTGCGCGAGCGGTGTGGTCATGGCTGGCCATACCGCTTTAGGCGACTTTTGCCGCGCGGCGCGCGCGCAGGACGGCCCAGAGGCCCAGAAGGAACATTGGAGTGGACAGAACCATGCCCATGGTCAGCCAGTTGCCGGCGAGATAACCGATCTGCGCGTCCGGTTCGCGAAAGAATTCCACGAAGATGCGTGACAGCGCATAACCGCAGACGAAGATGCCAGTGACGGTGCCGGGCCGCTTCAGAGCCTTGAAGGCGTAAATGGCGATGGCCAGAACGATGGCCAACACGAGGCCTTCGAGGCCAGCCTCATAAAGCTGGCTCGGATGGCGCGCGAAAGGGCCGCCTGTGGGAAAGACGACGGCCCATGGCACATCGGCAATGCGGCCCCACAATTCGCCATTGATGAAATTGGCGATGCGGCCGAACAGCAGGCCGATGGGTGCTACGGCTGCGACGATATCGAACATGCTCCACACCGGAATGCTGTTCTTGCGGGCGAAGAGGATCATGGCGATCGTCGTGCCGATCAGGCCGCCATGGAACGACATGCCACCATTCCAGATCTCGATGGCCCTGATGGGATTGGCGGCCACGGCTGCCATATCGTAAAACAGGATGTAGCCGATGCGCCCACCGAGCACGATGCCGCCGGCTGCCCAGAGAATGAAATCATCGAGGTGCTGCGCCGAGATTGGCGACACATCGTTAGGCCACAGCCAGTCCGTGCGGGCGAGGCGGCGGGCGTAAAGCCAGCCGAGCATGATGCCAGCGACGTAGGCAATGCCGTACCAGTGGATCGCCAGAGGACCGATGGACAGCGCTATCGGGTCGATATTCGGGAAGGGCATGATGGCGAGTGAAGTGGGAGCGGCTATCAATCCGTATATATTCCGTCATCGTTGCTGGGCGGACAACGGATCATCCATTGTCTCAAAGGACCGGGCGATGATGCTCACCGGTTCTTTGACGCCAAGGAAAATGGCGATTGCGGTGGCGGCGGTCAAGGTGATTCTTTAAGCTATGGCTCAACATACCAAAGGTGATGCAAGCTCTTGGGATTTTTCGATTTCGCTTGCAAGGCGATGGTGGAGTGCCTACCTGAATGCTATCAACAGCGGGCAAGATGATGCCCCTGAACCGACGAAGGATGAGCGCCATGAGCACGACAGGCACCAATCGTTTTCTGGATGAATTCGCCAAGCTGATGACGGATGCGGCCGGCGCGGCCCAGGGCGTGCGCAAGGAGGCCGAGGCTGCGTTCCACGCACAGGCCGATCGCTGGCTGAACAGTCTGGATGTCGTCCGGCGCGAGGAATTCGACGTCGTGCGGGAGATGGCTATCCAGGCGCGGGATGAAAATGACGCCCTACGCGCCCGGATCGAGGCTCTCGAAGCAAAGCTTTCGGCCACGAAGGACTGATTCTTCATCACTTTTCTCAGAAGCCCCGGATCGCAGGCGATTCCGGGGCTTTTTGTTTTTCGGCTCTCTCTGGTCGGCTTGATCTCCGGTTGCCGAAAGTCGTGCTCAGACGCGAATTTTTTGGGCCTGTGGACACTTCCAAAAAACACAATCGGCAGAGTCGCTTAAGACTCTCGCCTGAGGTGATGGGGGAGAAGATATCCACTGCTCAAAAAGCAAAAATGGCGACCGAGGGGTGGCAGCGGGACTCGGCCATTATACACTGATTTTAAATGATGATTCGAAAAGACCGGTAAGCTCCAGACAGGGTGAATGCGTTATTCTGGTGGTGTCGGGCAATCGTCTCAAATGTTTATCCCGGTTTGTATGTGCGTTTTGTGCCCGGCGTTCAAAACACGACATTCCGACCGGCTGAGAAGGTGCCGCATGAGTCTGATAGAATTTGAAATTGAGCGTCAGTCCAATCCCGTCGATATGATCGAGATTGTCGCTGCCTCGAATGACTGGTCGTTCGAGCGTTCGGGCGAGGACGAGATCGCCATGACTGTGGCGGGCCACTGGGCCGATTATCACGTTTCATTTGCGTGGATGGAAGATTTCGAAGCGCTGCATCTTGCCTGCGCCTTCGACATCAAGGTGCCCGATCACCGTGTCAACGAAGTTATTTGCCTGCTGTCGCAGGTCAACGGTCAGGTGCTGATGGGGCATTTCGATCTGTGGCGGCAGGAAGATGTCGTGATCTTCCGCCAGTCGCTGCTTCTGTCAGGCGGTGCCGAGCCGAACAACCAGCAAGTAGAAGTGCTGCTCTCCAGCGCGCTGGAGGCCTGCGAGCAATATTATCAGGCATTCCAGTTCGTCGTCTGGTCGGGTCTGGATGCGAAAAGTGCAATCGAAGCGGTCATGTTCGAGACCGTTGGAGAAGCGTAACATGGTGTACAAGGCTTCCGGGCCGCTCGTCCTCGTGGGCGCCGGCAATATGGGCGGCGCCATGCTGTCTGGCTGGCTGAAAAAGGGCGTGCCGGGATCGCAGGTCATTGTCGTTGACCCGCGGCCCTCCGACGCCATGCGCACAACGATTACGGAAGCGGGTGCGGCCCATAGCGAAAGCGCGCCTGAAGGCGTCAAGGCTGGCATTCTTTTCGTGGCGGTGAAACCGCAGATGATGGAAGCAGTGCTGCCTTCGCTGAAGCCCCTGCTGGGCCCGGAAACGGTCGTCGTCTCCATCGCGGCCGGCACCACCATTGCCACCTTCGTTTCGCATTTCGGTGCGATTGCCGCGGTGCGCGCCATGCCCAATACGCCAGCGATGGTGGGCCGTGGTGTTACCGGTGCATATGCAAATGAACTTGTGACACCCGAGCTTAAAGCCGTGGTGGACGGATTGCTGAAGGTCAGCGGTCCGGTCGAATGGGTGGATGCCGAAAGCGATATCGATGCCGTGACCGCGGTTTCGGGCAGCGGGCCAGCCTATGTCTTTTATCTCGTGGAATGCATGGCTGAAGCCGGCCGCAAAGCAGGTCTTCCGGCGGATGTGGCCATGCGTCTGGCGCGTGAAACCGTGGCTGGCGCCGGCGAGCTTCTGCACCAGTCCTCCGACGAGGCGGCGCGCCTGCGCCAGAATGTGACTTCGCCGGGCGGCACCACGGCTGCCGCACTTTCCGTGCTGATGGCCGAAGACGGCATGCAGCCCCTGTTCGACAGGGCGGTCGCCGCTGCCAAGACCCGCGCAGAAGAACTGGCGGGCTGAGGAGGCGGGCGATGAGCGGCGAAATTTCCTATGCCGATTTCGAGAAGGTGGATATCCGCGTCGGTACGATCGTGGAAGCCGAGCCTTTTCCCGAGGCGCGCAAACCGGCAATCAAGGTGAAGATCGATTTCGGGCCGGAGATCGGCATCAAGAAGTCCTCGGCGCAGATCACGGTGCACTATACGCCGGAAAGCCTTATCGGCCGGCAGGTTCTGGGCGTGGTGAATTTTCCGCCGCGCCAGATCGGGCCGTTCCGCTCCGAGGTCCTGACGCTTGGCTTTGCCGACGCCAATGGAGATATCGTACTGGCTGCGGTCGAAAGGCCGGTGCCTAACGGCGAGAAAATGTGCTGATTGGCGGCCTGCCGTCAAGCCGGGATTTTGACGATAACCCTCAATCCGCCCATCGGGCTTTTATCCAGCGACACGTCGCCGCCATGGCTGCGGGCGATGTCGCGGACGATGGAAAGGCCAAGACCCGTGCCCGAGGCATTGAGGTTGCGTGCCTCGTCCAGTCGGAAAAACGGCTTGAATACATCCTCGCGTGAATTCTCCGGAATGCCCGGTCCGTCATCGTCAAAGGTCATGATAATGGAGCGTGGCGCCTTGCGGATATCGACGTGGAGGTTGCTGGCGTAACGCCGGGCATTTTCGGCGAGATTGGCGACGAGCCGTGAAAGTGCGTTCGGCCGCGCGATGATCCTCTCGATATTATAGAGTTCGTAGCTGAATTTCTTGCCGTGCAGTTCGAAATCATGGCCGATTTTTTCGAGAAGTGCGGGAAGCTCCAGCGTGCCGACATCCTCTTCCACATCGGTGCGGGCAAAGGTCAGATAGGCTTCCAGCATCGACTGCATGTCTTCCACATCCTTGTCGAGCCCCTCGAGATCCGGATTGTCGCCGGCGAGCGCCAGCTGCAGCTTGAACCGGGTGAGGATGGTGCGCAGGTCGTGGCTGACACCGTTCAGCATGGCGGTGCGCTGCTCCATCTGCCGTTCAATGCGCTCCCGCATGAGGATGAAGGCAAGGCCTGCCCGGCGTACTTCATCCGCGCCGCGGGGAGAATAGGCGCTGACCTTCTGGCCCTTGCCGAAATTCTCCGCCGCCTTGGCAAGCGCTTCTATCGGCTTGATCTGGCCGCGCAGGAAGAGGATCGAAATGGCGATGAGCACCAGCGATGCGCCAACCATCCAGACAAGGAAGATGTGGGTGTTGGAGGCATAGGCCGCGCTTCTGCTGGTGAAGACGCGGAGCGTCTTGTCATCGAGCTGGACACGGATTTCCACCAGTGAGCCGTTGCCATAGGTATCGATCCAGAAGGGCCTGCCGATCTGTTGGCTGAGCTGGTTTGCGAGGATGGTATCGAGAATCGAGAAAAGCGGCTCCGGCCGTGGCGCCGGCAGGTCCGTCTTGGGCTCGATATAGACGCTGAGACCCAGCTTGTCGCGGGCGATGCGGATGACCCGCTGATAGTCATCCTCTTCGGGGTCTGTCTGTAGAAGTTCGATGATCGCGGCGATATCCCGGGTCACCGCTGCCGAAAGGCGTTCGGTCACCAGCTGCCAGTGGCGCTCCATGAAGACGGCCGCGACCACGGCCTGCAGCAGGATCATCGGCAGGATGATGATGAGGAGCGAACGGGTGTAAAGCCCGGTGGGCAGCCAGTGTCGCAGCCATCTGCCGAGGGAGCGCCAGGTCTTTGCGACGGCGCTTTTTTTAAACGTGTCGAGAAAATCGAGGCTCGCCATGGTCGTGCGTTCGCCCTTCGTTGGGTGCTCGTCAGTCCACGCTGAGGCGGTAACCGATGCCACGCACCGTTTGCAGATAGACCGGGTTGGCAGGGTCGTCCTCGATCTTGCGGCGAAGACGGTTGATCTGCACGTCGATCGTTCTTTCGCCCACTTCCGACTCCGCTTCCACCAGCTCGTGCCGTGGAATGGTATCGCCGGCGCGTAGCGCAAAAAGCAACATGATCTCCTGTTCGCGATCTGTCAGGCGGATCGTTTCCGGACCGCGCCGCAGTTCCCTCCTGGGAATGGAGAAGCTGTAGGGGCCGAACATGATCTGTTCGATCTTGGGCGTGTCCGGGGAGGTGTTGCGCCGCAAAATATTGTTGATGCGCAGGACCAGTTCGCGCGGATCAAAAGGCTTGGCGAGATAATCGTCCGCTCCCGCTTCCAGCCCGGCAATACGTGAATCCGCTTCCGAGCGGGCGGTCAGAAGAATGACCGGCACGGATTTGTCTTCGTTCAGCGAGCGGGTAAGCGAAAGCCCGTTCTCTCCGGGCATCATCACGTCGAGGATCAGCAGATCGAAACGGATGCCCACCATCTTGCGGCGGGCTTCTGCTGCATCGGCCGCAACGGAGATGCGATATCCCTTGTCGCCAAGAAAACGCTGCAGGAGATCGCGGATGCGAGCGTCATCGTCGACGATCAGGAGATGAGCCGCATCGTCGTCCGCTGGTGGACGTTTTGCCGGAGCTTGCGCCATCGTCACTCATCCTCCACGCTTGTCATCGTCGCCGGGCTGCGCATCTGCGCCAGAAATTTGCGCACGCAGGCGCGCGCATCGGGACCGAGGCCTTCCAGCGCGCGGTCGATGCGGCGTGATTGTGGTTCGCTGAGCGCCAACGCCAGTTCGCGGCCTGTCAGCGTCGGATAGAGCCGGCGCTGGCGGCGGTCTTCAGGACCTGCCATCTGGCGGATGTAACCGTCGTCGATCAATTGCTTCAACACTCGGGCGAGGCTCTGTTTGGTTATCTGCAGCGTATCGAGCAGATCCGCCACCGTCATGCCCGGCTGCCGGCTGACAAAATAGACCACCCGGTGATGCGCGCGCCCATAATCAAGTTTCGACAGGATGACGTCGGGATCGGAGACGAAATCGCGATAGGCGAAAAACAGTGCTTCGATCGTGTCGAAGTCAATCTTGCCGTCGTCAACCTTCGGCAGTGCCGGTGTCTGTCTGGCGGCGGCGGTTTTGAGCGATTGCGGTGGCACTGCGGTTCCTTCATATTCTGCGGCTGTCTGATCATATGTTGCAGGCGTCGATGCGCCAATATTCTGTAAACATAGCCGAAAATGCGTCCGCTCGGGAGAATGCCGCGATCATTTTCTGTTGCGGTGGATAATATGGCGAGGGTGCCGGTGCAACTGGAATCCTGAGCGACCTTTACCGCAAATACAAAAGAGCGCGGAAACTCCGCGCTCTCAAGCATTACTGTGGTCATGGCCGTCTTACTGGTAGACGTAGACGATACGACGTGTCGAGGGTTCTACAAGTACAGGTACATCGTTCACCCGCACATACCGATACTGATAATCTGGAACTTCAACCAGACGGGTATCGGCCGGCAGGACGCTGCCAACGGCAATGTCACCGTCATAGGTGATGGTATCGGCAGGGTGCTCGTCAATATAGGTGATGACCGACTGCGGCGGATCGACTTCGCCGACGCGGCCCAGATTCGGATCACCGGGGTTCGGTTCAGCCTGGACACTCGAAGTTTTTTCGTAGGTCACGACCGGCACGCTGAGTTCCGTGCGGCGTTCCTTGAGAATGACGGGCGAACCTTCATACATCACGTTCAGGTAATCGGCATGGGCCCAGCCGCGCAGACCGTTCACCTCGATGCGACACCAGCTGCTGCCTTCCATGCAGCCGTCCAGCACGGCATTGCTGCCACGCGTGGCGAGGCCGACTTCCGGATAGTCGTCACCGGGCCCGGACCGGACAGAAATATCCGAGGCGGTTGTTGCGACCATGGCGGCATTTGCATAGCCCGCCATCAAGGCGAAGGCGCCACCAGCGATCAGCATTTTAAGCGTCTTGTCCATGTGTCTCACTCCTTTCAAGACTGGTGCTACAACGTCGCAATCCCCAGGGCGTTCCACATTTTTCGGGAAGATCATGTCTCATCAAGCCGCCTCTTCGTGTTATCCAACTGTATGGAATAGGGATTTTCTTCGTGAATTCGCCGCTGAGAACAAGGCGACCTGTCGCCATTGTGCCGTAACCGGTAGCGGGCTATAGGATGGCGGATCTTTCAGACAGGAGACACGGGATATGGGAAAGTTGCAGGCCGGGATTATTCCGGTCACGCCATTTGAGCAGAATTGTACCGTCCTGTTTGATCAGGATACCAAGGAAGGCGTCGTCGTCGATCCTGGCGGGGATGTGGACGTCATTCTTCAGGTAGTTGCTGAAAACGGCATCACGCTCAAGGAAATATGGTTGACGCACGGCCATCTCGACCATGCCGGTGGTGCGGATGAGTTGCGCGAAAAACTCTCCCTGCCGGTGATCGGGCCGCATGAAGATGACCGGCCCCTGCTGGAGAGAATTGAGGTGCAGGCGCAGAAATACGGCATCAGCGGTCTGAAGAACGTCGTGCCGGATTCATGGCTGAAGGAGGGTGACAAGGTCTCCTTTGGTGATCACGTCTTCGAGATCTATCATTGCCCGGGGCACGCGCCCGGGCACGTAATCTATTATAACCGCGACCAGAACTTCGCCCATGTCGGCGACGTGCTGTTTGCCGGGTCGGTGGGGCGCACGGATCTGCCGGGTGGAAACCACGAGCAGCTGATGGCGTCCATTCGCGATAAGCTGCTGCCGCTTGGCGACGATGTCGGCTTCATCTGCGGCCACGGCCCGGGCGGACGGCTGGGTGAGGAGCGGCTGACCAACCCCTATCTCAAGGGACTGTGAGCGCCGGACGGCTGCGGTCTGCAGCGCGCACAAAAAAACCCGGCATTCCTGCCGGGCTTCAACTAGAAAAGAAAGCCGTTTTAGGGTCAGCCAGCAATCTGCAGATTGACTGCCTTCGGCCCTTTGCCGCGACGATCCGGTTCCGTGTCGAAGCTCACTTTCTGATTTTCTGAAAGTCCGGACAGGCCGGAAGCCTGTACGGCAGAGATGTGAACAAAGATATCAGCGCCACCATTGTCTGGCTTGATGAAGCCGAAGCCTTTGTCTGTATTGAAGAATTTTACGGTGCCAGTTTCGGCCATGCATCAGGTCCTTTTCGCTCTGCCCGCGTTCAGCTACAGGCAGCATTACAGTTTTGCCCCGCGTGGGCGTTGGCAGGCAGTTTTTGACTATTGAGAAAATGGACCTTCGCAGCGGGAAGTAATGGCGTTCTCATCCAACGTTTTTCGTCCCACCGCCCGAGGTTTATAGCGTCCCCAGTGCGCAAATTTATAGGCCTTCCCATGCTCGCAAATTGCCCGAACCGCAGTAGATTGCTGCGTTTATCGAAAATTGGCAAGCAAAAGTTTTTACGGGCTTTTTGTCAGATAAAAAACCTGCGGTAGAGTTACGCGTGGGAACCGCACATTTTTTTCGCATAAGTGATAGTTGATGAAATAATTGCCGGTTGGTCTGAGCTTTCCCGGCAAAAATTTGGACGCGTGACCGCGATTTCCCGAGAAAACAGAAAAAACAGTTCTTTTCGCGTCACGCCGCTTCTGTCGCGGTTTTTTGCCGTTTGCGCGTCAGTTCCGGTACCAATTCCACGATCAGGATGGCGATGAAAATGATCAGGCAGCCGACATAGCCGGCACTGGAAATGGTTTCCTTGAGGAAAATCGAGGCCAGCAGGGCGCCGAAGAGCGCCTCCGACGACAGGAAAATCGCGGCCTGCGGCGCTGTTGTGTAGCGCTGGGCAATCACCTGAAGCACAAAGGCGAGGCCGGAAGAAACGAGGCCGACATAGAGAATTTCCACCATCGACGCCTCGATCGCGCCCATGCTGATCGGTTCGGATACAACGCCGATCATGCAACTAAGAAGGGAGCAAACCGCGAATTGTGTGCAGGAGAGCGCAAGCGGCCGGCCGCTTTCGGAGACGAAGCGCCCTGCTAGCGTAATCTGGATCGCCCAGAAGAAAGCGCAGATGATGCTGAGAATATCCCCTTTCGTCAGCGTCTCGAAGGCGCCGCCGGAAAGGAGGAATATACCGCCGAGCATCATCAGCGCGCAGGGCCAGACGACCCAGTGGGGGTGACGGCGGTAAAGCAGAACGGCAATCACGGGCACGAAAATGACATAGAGCCCGGTCAGGAAGCTGGAATTGGTGACCGTCGTGGTCAGCAGCCCGACCTGCTGGGTGGTGGCGCCGCCGAACAGCGCAAGACCGACGAGAATGAAGCTGCCGATCTGACGCGGGCGGGGCGGTGATTTCAGGGACCGGGTTTCCATGAGCGCGAAGGGCAGCACGGCGATGGCGGCGATGGCGAAACGCAAACCGACGAACCAGAAAGGGCCAATCGAGGCCATGGCTGAGGATTGTGCGACAAAGCCGCCTCCCCAGATTGCTGCGGCGAGCAGAAGCAGCATATTGGCCTGAATTCGCGTCATTATTGGCACCAGCACTGCGGGGCCGGGAGATCATTGACGTCACGGCCGGGCAAACAGGGGATTTTGTGAGGTGTCATCCAGCTGTGTCGGACGACTGTTTCCCGGGTGCTTTAGCAGCAACATGCCGATGCCGCAAGTCGAGGGGAGGGCCGTTATCTATAACGGCGGGCCTCGTCCTTCAGGCTGCGCCGGGTAAGCATCAGGCCGCCAAGGCCGAGGCCGACGAACGCCGCGGCCGAGAGGACGATGAGCAGGATATGCGGACCTGCCTTCGTCGTCGCAGCCACCTGCGGTATGGCGGAGGTATGCAGGGTGTCCACCGCTTGCGCAGCCGCATTGGCCGATGTCGCGATGCCGGCTGCCATGGTGATGATGACAAGAAAAGCCGCGACCGCCATCCAGAGGGAAAACAGCGTTCTCTGTGCCCTTAACCTTTCAACGGAAGTGCGGTCGTTGGTAAACATGGCTGTCGCCTCTTGTCCCTGTTCTTAAAGGACAAAAGAGGCTTCGAAATGGACGGCTTGGAGACCGAATTCTGGCGTTCCGCGGCATTTATTGCGGCAATATTGTGGCGGGGGCGTTTTTGAACCGGAGTTGGCGTCAGAGGCCGCGTTTTCCGAAGGTCCGGGTCTGGCGAAGGGGATGCGCGTCAGTGGTACGCTCCTCACGGAAAAAAGCCGCGGCGCCTTTCTCCAGTCGTGCGGCAGGGGAAAAATAAGCGCTGCCCAGCTCGGGAAAGCGCGCGTCGAAACTGGTGGGCGCAAGTTCCGGTTTTGCCAGAATGTAGCCCTGCATCAGGAAAACGCCGAGTTCCTCACATTGCTCCACCTGCCAACCGGTTTCCAGCCCCTCGAAAACCGGCTCTATCCCATCCTCCCGAAACTGGCTGACAATGACGCGCAGGAGAGCGGCGCCCGCAGAATTCTGCATGAAGTCGCGCACCCAGCCCGCTTCGAATTTCACATAGTCCGGCTTGATGAGCTTTACCCGTTCGATGGCGGTATCGCCGGCGCCGTAGTCATCGAGCGCCACGCGAAAGCCGATATCGTGCATGTGGTAGGCGAAATCTGCGACCATCTGGGTGTCGGAGGCCTTCTTCTCGGAGATTTCGCAGACGATACGGTCTGCCGTCATACCGGCCTCGTGGGCTGCGAGACGCATGCGCTCCACTTCCTGCCGCATCTTGGCTGGTGTCTGGAACAGGCCGGGATGGAAATTGACGAAGATGCGCGCGCGGGAGCGGCTGAGCCTGCCGGTGTTGAGAATGTGGATGGTCCGCAGGATGCTGTCGATATTTTCGATGTCTTCCGGTGCCACCAGCGAGAAAAATTCACCTGGTGTTACCGGTTCACCGTTGCGGTGGGGTCGCACAAGACCTTCGAAGGAATCGATGTCCAGCGGGCCGCCTGATGTGCGACGGAATATGGGCTGCAGGGCGGACTTGAGGTTGAAGCTGTTATAGGCGGTGGACCATGTGCCATCGGCCTCGCGGACAAGACTGGAAAAGATGCTTTTGGGCGCCATTTTTCAACCAGCTATAGAGAGACACGACCCCTAGGCTCGCGAATGTAGCTCAACAAGCGTTACTTCCGGGTTAAGGAAGGCTTAAATTGTACCCCACGGCGGATAGGCTGGCTTTTGGCCTTGAAACTAGGCCCGTCTTTCGACATAGAAATTGCCGCAGCAGACGAGATTTCCAAGCTCTGCGATGTCAACCCCAATAGGACCGATTAAAAATGGCCTTCCTTGCCGACATTCTCTCCCGCGTAAAGCCATCCGCCACCATCGCCGTTAGCCAGAAAGCCCGCGAGCTTAAAGCGCAGGGCCGCGATGTGATTAGCCTTGGCGCCGGCGAGCCGGATTTCGATACGCCCGACAATATCAAGGAAGCGGCCATTGACGCGATTAAACGCGGTGAAACGAAATACACGCCTGTTTCCGGCATTCCGGAACTGCGCAAGGCGATTGCCGACAAGTTCAAGCGTGAAAACGGCCTCGACTACAAGCCGGAGCAGACGATTGTCGGCACCGGCGGCAAGCAGATCCTGTTCAACGCTTTCATGGCGACGCTGAACCCCGGTGATGAAGTCGTTATCCCGGCGCCGTACTGGGTCAGCTATCCCGAAATGGTCTCGATCTGCGGCGGCACGCCGGTATTCGTCGACGCGACGCTGGAAGACAATTTCAAGCTGAAGCCGGAAGGGCTGGAAAAGGCGATCACGCCGAAGACCAAGTGGTTCGTGTTCAACTCGCCGTCCAACCCGTCGGGCGCGGCCTATTCGCACGACGAGTTGAAGGCGCTGACCGATGTGCTCGTCAAGCACCCGCATGTATGGATCCTTACGGATGACATGTATGAGCACCTGACCTATGGCGACTTTAAATTCGTCACGCCGGTGGAAGTAGAACCTTCGCTCTATGACCGCACGCTGACGATGAACGGCGTTTCCAAGGCCTATGCCATGACCGGCTGGCGTATCGGTTACGCTGCCGGCCCGCTGCCGCTCATCAAGGCCATGGACATGATCCAGGGCCAGCAGACCTCGGGCGCGAGCTCCATCGCACAATGGGCCGCGGTCGAAGCCTTGAACGGCACGCAGGATTTCATTCCGGCGAACAAGAAAATCTTCGAAGGCCGCCGTGACCTGGTCGTCTCCATGCTCAACCAGGCTAAGGGCATCAGCTGCCCGGCTCCGGAAGGTGCGTTCTACGTTTACCCGTCCTGCGCCGGCCTGATCGGCAAGACCGCGCCGTCGGGCAAGGTCATCGAGACGGATACGGATTTCGTCTCCGAGCTTCTTGAAGCCGAAGGCGTTGCCGTTGTGCAGGGCTCGGCCTTCGGTCTTGGCCCGAACTTCCGCATTTCCTATGCCACCTCGGAAGAGTTGCTGGAAGAGGCCTGCAAGCGCATCCAGCGCTTCTGCGCCGATTGCCGCTGATCGGTTTGTAACCTCGATTGAAGAAGCCCGGCAGCGATGCCGGGCTTTTTTCGTTTCGGTCAGAGCCCCAGGAACAGCAGCATGATGAAGGTGGCGAAGAGAATGAAATGCGTCATTCCTTCAATCGCGTTGGTTTCACCGTCATTGAGGTTGATGGCGGCGGCGATGAGCGTGATGAAGACCATGACGGTCTGAACGGGCGTCATCGCCATGATGAAGGGCTGGCCGGTATAGAGCGCGATACCCTCCATCACGGGCACGGTCAGGATGACCGTCGAAAGCGATGCGCCCATGGCGATATTGACCACGGCCTGCATACGGTTGCGCAGGGCGGACCTGAGCGCGGTGAGGATTTCCGGCGATGCCGAGATCGTCGCCACCACCACGGCCATCAGCGCTGGCGGTGCGCTGGTGCCTTCAAGACTTTCGCCCAGGAAGGCGGACATGAATTCCGCCAGTACGCCGATCAGAACCACGCCGGCGATGATGAGGCCGATGGAGAGTGGTACGTTGCCTTCATCGTCCTCTTCCGCATGGCTGCCTGCTGGCTGGCCGGCCGGATGTGGCTTTCGAGGGTAAGTGTAGCTGAAAAAATAGCTGTGCGGGCCCACCTGCATTTTGAGGAACAGCGCATAAAGCGCAATCATCGCCACGATTGTGAACACCGAGTAGATGTGCCAGCTCTGTTCAGGAATGAACTCAGGCACTATCATCGATATGCCCATAGCCGTCAGGATCATCACGCCATAGGTCTTGCCGGAATCATCGTTATACGGCTGTTCTCCGTGGCGAAGGCCTCCAAGAAGCGCGGCGAGACCAAGAATGCCGTTGATGTCGATCATCACGGCGGAATAGATCGTATCCCGCACCAGCGTGGGTGAACTGGATTCGCTCATGATGATGGCAAGGATCAGCACTTCCACCGCAACGGCCGACAGCGTCAGGATCATGGTGCCATAGGGTTCGCCCACCTTGGCGGCCAGGATTTCGGCGTGATGGGCAACCCGCATCGAGACGAGAACAATGAGCCCGATCAGCACGACGGCAGCGATGATCGTCGCCGTCTTTCCCGCTTCGAAGATTGCATGTTCGGCCAGATAGGCGACGATTGCCGCCGGTATCGCCAGAAGCAGCATACGCTCCTGTTTCAGAATAGAACCCGCCATTGACTTCCCTTCCCCCGGATCGGCTTAGGCTGTGACGTATCGTCCCTCAGATCAAGCAGGATTTGCGCTTGAGTGCTTTTGGTAGGATAGTGATGTCGCAGGACATGCTGCTCATGCCGCGGTGTCCCCATCGGGTGCAATGCTTGAAGCGCGGTTGTGGTTGCCATGTCGCCTACCGAAACAGGAGGAACATGCATGACCAAAGTGGTGTATGAAATCGTCGAACATGACGGGGGCTTTGCCTACCGCATGAACGGCGCTTATTCCGAAACATTTCCTACCTATGCGGATGCCGTCGAGGCTGCGCGCATCGTCGCTGCCGAACAGCAGGTGGGTGGCGATGACGAGGAAATCAGCTATCAGGATGAGAGCGGCCACTGGCATGAAGAATACAGCCAGGGCGGCGACCGCCCGGAAGCCGAGGTGGTGGACAAGACAACGCAGCAGGCCGAACCATTCTGACGGGCGATCCGTGGATTTTATGCAAACCAGGATCGCTTTTCCGTTCCGCCGGTCCCTTTCAGGTGCGGATCGCGGGCTGCCTCGTATCGACGCGGTATTGCCTTAGCGCCGTTTCGGTGGCGCGCCCGGATCGGTTTCCTTGAGATGACCCTTGAGGCCTTCGACCAGGGCGCTGAAGACGGCGCGGCATCGCGGTGAGGTCTTGAGGTTTTCGTGCATCGCGACCCAGGTATGGAGCGGGATATCGATGTTCGGCAGAACCTGAACCAGTCGCGGGTCCTTGCGGGCCAACCCAATCTGACAGACGCCGATGCCCGCGCTGGCGCGGATCATGGCAAGTTGTGCAAGGTTGCTGTCGGCGCGTATTTCGAAGGAAATTTCCTCAACATCGGGGATGTCAGGATCGAGCGAACGCATCCGCTGGATGGCCGCCCGGATGAACGGCGTCTTGCGGTCAAAACCAACCATCCGGTGGTGGTTCAGGTCTTCCATGCTCTTTGGCGTTCCGGCTTTTGCCAGATAGTCGCGCGTCGCATGAAATCCAAGACGGAAATTGCCGATGTAACGCATGACGATCGCGTCCTGCAGCGGCTCGGTCATGCGAATGGCAATATCCGCCTCGCGTCTTAGAAGGTCTTCCAGCGTATCTGATAATGACAGCTCGATTTCAAGCCGCGGGTGAACCTCCTGCATGGCCGTGATAATCGGCGGCAGCATTTCGACGCCGATGATGTCAGATGCGCTGATGCGCACCGTGCCTTCGATCTTGCCGACTTCGCCGGAGGCCGCGCGCATGAGGGCGGCGGTCGTCGCCGCCAGATTTTCCGCATAGGGGCGGAGCGCAAGGGCTGCTTCCGTTGGCATCAAGCCGTGCGGCGAGCGGATGAACAGAGGAAAGCCGACGGCCTCTTCCAGCGCGCCGATATGACGTCCCGCCGTCGGCTGGGTGATGCCAAGCTCGCGGGCGGCGGCGGACAGCGAACCGTCGCTCAGCACGCTAAGGAAGGTGCGATAAAAATCCCAGCTGACGTCGCGGTTCTTGCTCATAAAATTTTGTATAGCCGATCCACTGATTTCGATAATTTCGTATATCGCAAAACGCGGCGATACTCCATCCCAGAACAAGGAGTACGGCGATGATATATGAAAACAACGCAGATTCAGCAGAGAATGATCGGCCACTGGCGCTGGTCCTGGGCGTGAATGGGGGTGTCGGCGGCCAGGTCTCCCGTATGCTGCAGCAACGGGGATGGCGCGTGAGGGCGATGACGCGGCGGAAGGGGGCTTCCCACATCACTGGCGATGTCGAGTTCGTGGTGGGTGACGCCATGAGCGGACAGGACGTCTTGAAGGCGGCACAAGGTGTTCGGCTGATCGTCCATGCGGTTAATCCTCCCGGATACCGCGATTGGGAGAAGCAGGTATTGCCGATGCTGGACAACACGATCGCGGCTGCTGAAAGCTGTGGGGCGAGGATTGTTTTCCCGGGGACCATCTATAATTTCGGCTCTGACGCCTTTCCGCTGCTGAGCGAGGAGAGCCCGCAAAAGCCCTTTACCCGCAAGGGCGCTTTGCGTGTGGAGATGGAGCGGCGGCTTAAACTGGCTTCAATGCGCGGCGTGCCGGTGCTGATCGTCCGGGCGGGCGACTTCTTTGGGCCAGATGCGAGAAACAACTGGTTTTCGCAGATGCTGGTGCGACCCGGCAGGCCGGTTCGCAGCGTGCAGAACCCTTCCGCCCGCCATGCAGGACACCAATGGGCTTATCTGCCTGACGTGGCGGAAACCATTGGCCGACTGCTCGACCGTGCAGACGAGCTTCCGGCCTTTGCCATCTACCACATGGAAGGTTTCTGGGATTTCGACGGGCTGCAACTGATTGAAGCGATCGAGCGGGTTGTGGGCCATCCGGTCAAGCGGCGACGTTTATCCTGGACAGGCATCAAAATGGTTGCGCCCTTCGTTCCGCTGTTCCGCGAAGTGCTGGAAATGCAATATCTCTGGCAGATGCCGATCAGGATGAGCAATCGTAAGCTGACAGATTTCCTTGGAAGCGAGCCGAAGACACCTATCGACATTGCGGTGGCGACCACGTTGGCGGGTCTCGGCTGCCTTGACGAGAGGCCGCGGCCGTCGAACCTTGCGCATCCGGCCGACGCCGAAAGCAGGGCGTGATGGGCGCGGTTGCGAACGGAATGTCGACCAGGCGTCGCGCCTTTGCCGTGATTTCGGCAAGCGTGCCCGTGCTGATCTTCGCTCAGGTGCTGCTGGCCGGGCTGTCGATCTATTACGATGGATCGCTGCTGTCGCTGCACAAGGGGCTCGGCCTTCTGATCGCCGTTCCGATCCTGTCGCTGGCGGTCCTCGCTTTGCGATACGAGGACCTGCGGCCCAATCTTGGCCGTTCGCTGGTGCTGCTTGCTATCTATTGTCTGCAGGTGGCGCTGATGAGCATCGGTCGGGAAACGGGCAATGGGCTGTTGCAGGCGCTGCATCTGCCCAATGCCTTCGTAATGGGCGCCTTTTCCGATTTTGCCGCCCGGCAGGCGAGAAGCGCGCAATGAACGAAAACGCCGCATCGCTTTTGAACGATGCGGCGTCTTTTTCATTGCTATTGGGCGAGGGCCGGATAGTCGGTGTAACCTTCGGCGCCGCCGCCATAGAAGGTCGGCTGGTTCGGTTCGTTCAGCGGCGCGTCGTTTTTCAGGCGGCGCACCAGATCAGGATTGGCGATGAAGGCCTTGCCGAAAGCAACGGCATCAACCTTGCCACTTTCCACGGCTTCGATGGCGCTCTGCCTGTCGTAACCATTGTTGGCGATCCACAGGCCCTTGCCCCCGGCATTGCGATAAGCCGCCTTGAAGGACGCGTAATCGAAAGGCTTGTCGCCCTGCTTGAAATCGCGCGGACCGCCCGTCGCACCTTCTACGACATGGATGAAGGCGAGATTGCGCTTGCCCAGCTGCTCAACCACGTAATTATAGAGCGGTTGCGGATCAGCCTCGAAAATATCGTTGGCAGGGGTAACTGGCGAGAGGCGGATGCCGGTGCGGCCGGCGCCGATCTCTTCCGCCACCGCGTCGACGACTTCCAGCAGGAAGCGAGCGCGGTTTTCGATGGAGCCACCGTAATCATCCGTGCGCTGGTTGGTGCTGGATTTCAGGAACTGCTCGATCAGGTAACCATTGGCGGCATGGATTTCGACGCCGTCGAAACCGGCCTCCAGTGCCGCGCGCGCGCCGCTGCGGTAATCCTCGAGGATGAGGCCGATATCGTCGATGGTGAGGGCACGGGGCTCGGAGGTTTCGGCAAAGGCACCGGTGCCGTCATCATTGATGATATAGGTCTTCGATTTGGCGGTGATGGCCGAGGGGGCGACGGGCTGGCCGCCATGCGGCTGCAGCGAGGTGTGGGAAATTCGGCCCACATGCCAGATTTGGGCAACGATCTTGCCGCCCGCCGAATGAACGCCGTCAGTGATCTTTTTCCAGCCTTCAATCGCTTCCCGCTTATAAAGACCGGGAACATCGGCGTAACCCTGGCCCTGCTGGGAAATGGGCGTGCCTTCAGTGACGATCAGGCCGGCTGTCGCCCGCTGCTCGTAATAGGTGGCGTTGAGATTGTTGGGAATGGCGCCCGGGGAGCGATTGCGGGTGAGAGGGGCCATGACGATGCGGTTGGCGAGTTCGATATCGCCGGCCTGTGCCGGTTCGAAAAGACTGGTCATGCGACTTCACTTTCTGGTCGGTTGGCGAAATTGCGCGGCAGGCGCGCTATCCTGATATGGGTGCCGGTGCGAAACCGTGTCGCGGTTCCCGTCCGGCACCCCGGGGCTCAAAGCTTGGGAGGCTCAGAGATTGGTTTGCAGATAATTGCGGAAAGCATCGATGGTTTCCTCGTTGCGCTCAAAAAACACCCATTGCCCCACCTTCTTCGACCTTATCAGGCCCGCCGCCTGCAGTACCGCAAGATGCGAGGAGACGGTGGATTGCGACAGGCCGCTGATCTGAAACTGGTTGGCGCAAACACCCATGCTGAGCGGATGCTCCTGACAGAAGTGACTTTCCGGAGACTTCAGCCATTCCAGAAATTTCAGCCGTGCGGGGTGCGAAAGGGCTTTGAGGACTTCCTCCGGGTTCATTGGGGTTTCTTCAATATCTGACATACCCGATATTTATATCGACCATTATCGATATACAATTCACGTCTCTGTGAGGACCGCAAGGGCGCGGTGGCATCGGCAAAAAAAAGGCCGCTGGATATTTCCGCGGCCTGATAAGTTTGAAGGTCAAAACCTCCAGAGGGGAACAGCTGTCGCGTGCCTGAGCGAGCGTGACAGCCAACCAAGATATGGTGGGAGCGACAATGCAAAACAAGGTTGCATCATCCGATATTTCGCCAATTTGGAGAAAATTCTTGCAGGTAAAAAAAGAGGGCCGCCGGATGTATCCAGGGCCCTTTAAGTGTGAAGGTCAAAAACCTCCAGAGGGGAACAGCTGATGCGGTGGAACTGGGAGGAAAAGCCACCGTGTGCATCAGCTGAGAGCGATATGGTGCTTTTTTGTGCACGAAACAATTCTTTTTTGTGCAGGTCAGGCATGCGTCGGGTGCAGGCCTCGATATTTCAGGTATATTTTACGTGCAAAGCTGGCGAAGGGCGACTGGTCGCCCTTCCATGAATTCCCCTGTATCTCCTTGAAAAATAACGTCTATTTCAGCCGTTCGGCTATTTAAACGTCAGAAATTCCAGTTGCGCGCCTTGGCGACGATAAAATCGCGGAAGGCCTTCAGCTTTGCAGCATTTTTCATCTCGTCCGGATAGCAGAAATAGGTGTCGAATGACGGAATGTCGGCCGCGAGCGATAACTGGATGAGGCCGGGGTCCCGGCCCACAATGTAATCCGGCAAGCAGGCGATACCTATTCCCAGCAGGCAGGCACGCTTGATCGAGGTCTGGCTGTTGATCTGCAGATGCGGGGTGCGGGTATTGTCGGAAGACCGCCCGGCATTTTCGAGCCAGTTGACATCTAGCAGGTAGTTCGGCGCGGGTTCGCCAAACGAGATGATGCGATGGTTGTCCAGATCCTCAACCGACTGGGGCTCGCCATGGCGATTGATGTAAGACGGCGCGGCATAGACGTGCATGTGCACCGTGAACAGCTTGCGCTGGATGAGGTCCGATTGCTGGGGCTGGCGCAGGCGAATGGCGCAATCTGCGTGGCGCATGTTCACATCCAGCTCCTCATTGTCGAGGATGAGCTGGATCGACATTTCCGGATAGAGCTGCAGGAATTCCTGCACCTTGTCCGTCAGCCAGCCCTGACCGAGGCCCACCGTCGTCGTGACGCGCAGCTTGCCGCTCGGCTTTTCCGTCGTTTCGGTGAGCTGCATCTTCACCGTTTCGAGCTTCAGCAGCACATCGTGAGCGGTGCGATAGAGCAGTTCGCCCTGTTCGGTAAGAATCAGGCCGCGGGCGTGGCGATGAAACAGCTTGACGCCGACATCCTGCTCCAGCGCGCTGACCTGGCGGCTGATGGCCGACTGGGACAAATGCAGCTTGTCGGCAGCATGGGTGAAAGACCCTGCTTCGGCTGCGGCATGAAATATGCGCAGTTTATCCCAGTCCAATGGCATTGCCATGCCTATCCTGCCTTTCAGTTATTCCGCTGCGACAGCAAGCGGTTGATGCGCGGTGAGATAACGTTCCGCTTCCAGCGCGGCCATGCAGCCCATGCCGGCGGCGGTGATTGCCTGACGGTAGATGTCGTCGGTGACGTCGCCGGCCGCGAAAATGCCTTCCACGTCGGTGGCGGTGGAATCGGGAGCGGTCCACATATAACCGTTGTCCTTCAGCTTCACCTTGCCCTTGAAGAGCTCCACGGCAGGCGCGTGACCGATTGCGACGAAGACGCCGTCAATGGGCCTTTCGCTGATCGCGCCGGTTTTGGTGTCGCGCAGCTTGACGCCGGAAACGGAGGGCGGCATCGGCGGTTTTGCGGGCGCGCCGGTAATTTCGGCAACTTCCGTGTTCCAGAGGATATTGACGTTGTCCTTGGCAAAGAGCCGTTCCTGAAGGATTTTTTCCGAACGGAAGCTGTCGCGTCTGTGCACGACCGTTACCGACCTGGCGATATGGGCGAGATAAAGCGCCTCTTCCACGGCGGAATTGCCGCCGCCCACCACAATCACATCCTTGTTGCGATAGAAGAAACCATCGCAGGTGGCGCAGGCGGAAACGCCGAAGCCCTGGAAATGTTGCTCGCTCTCGATGCCGAGCCACTTGGCCTTGGCGCCGGTGGCGATGATCAGCGTGTCGGCGGTCCATACCTGGCCAGAATCGGTCTTCACGACGAACGGGCGAACGCTGGTTTCAACTTCGGTCACCAGGTCACTGACGATTTCCGCGCCGACATGCGTCGCCTGCTTCAGCATCTGGTCCATCAGCCACGGGCCCTGGATAGGGTCTGCAAAGCCCGGGTAATTCTCGACATCGGTGGTGATCATCAGCTGACCGCCCTGTTCCATGCCGGCGATCAGCACCGGCTTCAGCATTGCGCGTGCGGCGTAGATCGCCGCCGTGTAGCCTGCGGGACCGGAGCCGATGATCAATACCTTGGTATGGCGGGCAGACATGGGAAATTTCCTTCTCAATAGCAGGGTCTTCAGTCGAGGGCCTTCCAGCCGCGGCAGGGCGGACGGGCCATAACCCCTTCGTTGGCGGGTATTTAAGGTTGTCTAGTGCCTTTATTCAAGGGCAGCCTTGCGTTACCAACAAGGCAGTTGTGGATGCACGCGCAATTTTGTGACCGGTTGGCGGCATATTGTTGCGAATCCCGCGCCGAATAGTACAAGGAAGTTCTCCAGCTTAACGAGGTACTCCTCCGTGACCAGCGTCGAACTCGATGCCATCGATCTGAAAATCCTGCGCGAATTGCAGCGCGACGGGCGCATGACCAATGTGGAACTGGCCGAAAGGGTCGGTATCTCGGCTCCTCCGTGCCTGAGGCGTGTCCGCAAGCTCGAGGAGGCGGGGGTGATCGAGGGTTATCACGCCATGTTGAACGCGCCGAAGCTCGGTTTTGATCTCGTCGCCTTCTGCATGATCGGTCTCAAGCGCCAGTCGGACAGCAATCTGAAGGCCTTTGCCGCGGCGACGGCCGGGTGGCCTCTCGTGCGCCAGGCCTGGATGGTATCCGGCGAAAGCGACTTCCTGTTACATTGCGTCGCAAGAAACCTGACGGAATTTCAGGACTTCGTCATCGAGGTTCTGACTGCGGATGAGAATGTCGATACGGTGCGCACCATGCTGACCATCCGTCAGGTCAAGCGCGTCGGTCTCGTGGAAATCTGATTTTCCGGTTTGCGACGCATTACCCCCGCCGCAACGCCTCATAGACTTCGCCAAGACTGGCCGCTTCTTTTTCCAGCGGAAAAGTGCTGCGCACATGCGCAAGTCCGGTACTCGCATGGACTTTGGCCATGGCGGGATCGGCGAGATAGGTCTTTATCGCATCCCTCAGCGAAGCATAGTCCCCCGCTTCAACAACCGCCCCGGTCTCGCCCTTGACGATCATTTCCTCGTAGGCACCGGCATTGCTGGCGACGACGGCCGTTTCCGAGGCCATTGCTTCAAGCGGAGTCAGCCCGAAGCCCTCGTTGCGCGAAGGCGCGACATAGAGCGTCAGCCGCCTGTACCACGGCTTGATGTCATCAACTTCACCCTGAAACACGATACGATCTGAGAGGCCGGCGGCCCTGACATCTGCTTCAAGGGTTTCGGCAAAAGCCTTGTGTTCCGCCGTCACGCGGCCTGAAACCACAGCTGTCCATTGCGGATAGGCGGGCAGAAGTTCGATCATGGCACGCACGAAAAGATCGGTGCCCTTCTGGTGGCGGACCCGCCCGAAGCAGCCGATCAGATATTGTCCCGGCAAGCCGGTCGCGGCTATCGTGTCCTCAGGACCGGTTGCCGGGTGGAAAAGTTCGGTATCCACGCCATGCATGACAACGCGATGGGGCACTTCAAGAAATGAGCCCGAGCGAATGTTGGTGGCCACCACGGCATCCATCCTGGAGATCAGGAAACGGGTGTAGGCGGAATGCCGCCTCTGCGCGGCCGAGGTGAAGAGAAGCTTCACCTTCATGCGCAGCACATCACGCATGAAAATTCCCGGCAACATTTCGAGGTTGCGGCGGGCATGCCAGATGCGCGGGCCGCCAAACGGGCCGCCTTGCCAGAGCCGCCACAGGTCGCGGAAACGCACATGCGGCAGATGCGGCGGCAGGCCGGGGCCGATGGTGGCGACCTTCTGTCCCATCCGGTTCTGCACCGGTATTAGCTGAACGATTGTGGAGGTGACGCCGGAGAGCCTGCGTTTGAAATTCGGCGCAAGCACCTGCACATCTTTCAGGCTGACGTGGGACAAGATGGGCTTCCGTCTTTGCGGCTGGTTCAGGGGAGCAACAGGTCAAAAGCAATGCGCCCGCTGGGGGCGCATTGCATGGGGCAATCAGCCCCACTGAACCGCGAGGATCTCGTAACCCTTGGCGCCGCCAGGCGCGTTGACTTCGATGCTGTCGCCAACTTCCTTGCCGATCAGGGCGCGGGCAATCGGCGAAGAGATGGAAATACGGCCGGCCTTTACGTCGGCTTCCTGGTCGCCGACGATCTGATAGGTCTTTTCCTCATCGCTGTCTTCGTCAACCAGCTTCACGGTGGCACCGAACTTGATCTTCGAACCCGACATCTTGGAAAGGTCGATGACTTCAGCGCGCGCCGTCAGATCTTCGAGTTCCGTGATGCGGCCCTCGTTATGGCTCTGCGCTTCCTTGGCAGCATGGTACTCGGCGTTTTCCGAAAGGTCGCCATGGGCGCGCGCTTCCGCAATCGCCTCGATGATGCGGGGGCGTTCCTCCTGCTGGCGCCAGCGAAGCTCCTCCTGAAGCTTGACGAATCCACCCTGGGTCATCGGTACTTTTTCTACCATTTTTTTATCCTTCGCATTCCGGTCGCTTTACCTGCAGACACAAAAAGAAACAGGTTCCGGAGGGGAACTCCGGAACCATGCCAAAATCATAACTGAGCGGACTATATCAGAAGACGACAGCGAAATGCCAGCAAATTTGAGGCATCAATATTTCTTCGTCTTTCCAATGACTTGAACATCCTGATTGACAATCTTCAAGAGAACATATAGTGAACATTATTATGAAGAAGTCAATCAGGCAACGGCTGGCCATTCTCTCTGACGCCGCGAAATACGACGCCTCCTGCGCATCGAGCGGGACGGCGAAACGGAACTCCGCAGCCTCTGGCGGATTGGGCTCGACAGAAGGGTCTGGCATCTGTCATGCCTATGCGCCGGATGGGCGCTGCATATCGCTCCTGAAAATCCTGCTCACCAATTTCTGCATCTATGATTGCGCCTATTGCATCAACCGTTCTTCCAGCAATGTGGAACGGGCGCGGTTTACCGCAGAAGAGGTGGTGTGGCTGACGCTCGAATTTTACCGGCGCAACTATATTGAAGGGTTGTTCTTGTCCTCGGGTATCATCCGTTCCTCTGATCACACGATGGAGGAGATGGTGCGTGTGGCGCGTGAACTGCGGGTCACCCATGGCTTTCGTGGATACATCCACCTAAAATCCATCCCGGAAGCGTCTCCGAAATTGATCGAGGAGGCGGGGCTTTATGCGGACCGGTTGTCGATCAACATCGAGTTGCCCACCGATAGCGGCATCGGCCGTTTTGCGCCGGAAAAGCAGCCCGCCAATATTCGCCGCTCTATGGCCGATATTCGCCTGAAGATCGAGGAGGCGGGCGAGCCTACCGTCAGAACGCGAAAAACCAAGCGTTTTGCGCCCGCCGGACAGAGCACGCAGATGATCGTGGGCGCCGACGGCGCCGATGACAGCACCATTCTTTCCACCAGCGCGCGGCTCTATGGAAGCTATGGTCTGCGGCGCGTCTATTATTCGGCGTTCAGCCCAATTCCGGATTCGTCGAAGAACCTGCCACTCATCAAGCCGCCGCTGATGCGCGAACACCGCCTCTATCAGGCGGACTGGCTTTATCGTTTTTACGGTTTCGATATCGGCGAGATCACCGCTATCGGCGGAAACGGCATGCTGGATCTTGACATCGACCCGAAGCTTGCCTGGGCATTGAAGCATCGCGATCAGTTTCCGGTAAACGTCAATGCGGCGGATCGCGAAATGTTGCTGCGTGTACCCGGTTTCGGCACCAAGACGGTTGCCTCGATTCTCTCGTCGCGGAAGTTCCGCAGCCTGCGGCTGGAAGATATCGCCCGCTTCGGCGTATCTCTCAAAAAGGTGAAGGCCTTTATCGTCGCGGATGGATGGAGACCGGGCAAGCTGATCGAACGGCCGGATCTGCGCGCGATGTTTGCGCCGCAGCCTGAACAATTGTCGTTGTTGTGATGTATGGCCCGGTGCTGGAGGGGCGGGGGGATTTCACCGAGTGGCGCGATGCTGCGCGCGCGGCGCTTGCGGCCAATATACCGCCGGAGAAGATCGACTGGCGGCTGCAGGATGACGGGTTTGGGCTTCTCGACTTTTCCGGTGCGCCATTGCCAACGGAGGGCGCCGCCCCGGTTTCCGTACCTGCCGCATTTGTCGCGCTGGCGCAGGCCGTCATCTGCCACAGCGATCCCGGCCGTTTCGCGCTGCTCTACAGGCTATTGTGGCGGCTGAAACGGGATCGGGCCCTGCTGCAGTTCAAGTCCGATCGGGATGTTTCCGATGTGCGGCTGCTCGAAAAGTCTGTCCGTCGCGATTATCACAAGATGACGGCCTTCGTGCGTTTCAAGGAGCTGTCATTGCCGCAAGGGCAGGGCGGGCGACGGCGGTTCGTGGCGTGGTTCGAACCGGACCATTTCATCATCGAACGTACGGCTCCGTTTTTTCAACGTCGCTTCACCGACATGGACTGGTTGATTGTCTCGCCGAAGGGCAGCGCCCGATGGGACGGAAACCTGCTGCAGACATCACGGGAGGCTGCCGCCAAGCCTGATCTCAAGGATGAAACGGACGATCTCTGGCGGACCTATTACGCCAATATTTTCAACCCGGCCCGCTTGAAGATCAAGGCCATGACAGCGGAGATGCCGAAGAAATACTGGAAGAATCTGCCGGAAGCCGAGCTCATCCCTGACCTGATTCTGGGCGCGGAGGCGCGGGTGCTGGAGATGGCGGCGAAGGAGGCGAGCCAACCGAAGCCGTTTCACCATCGCCTCCAGGCAGCGGCTTCCGCACGGGAAGAGCAGCCACCTTTGCCGGATGGCACGCTTGCTTCGCTGGCGCATGAAGCGCGCCACTGCACACGGTGTGCCCTGCATTGCAAGGCGACGCAGACCGTTTTTGGTGACGGGCCGGAAAACGCGAAGATCATGGTCGTCGGTGAGCAGCCGGGCGATCACGAGGATCTGGCCGGAAAACCTTTTGTCGGCCCCGCAGGCCAGCTGTTCGACAGGACGCTCAGAGAGATCGGTGTGGACCGCGGCGGGCTTTACGTTACCAATGCCGTGAAACACTTCAAATACGAAACGCGCGGCAAACGGCGCATCCACCAGCGGCCGAATGCGGGGGAAGTGGAGCAATGCCGCTGGTGGCTCAACCAGGAAATCGCGCTTGTTCAGCCGAAGCTGATCGTTGCGATGGGTGCAACGGCGCTATATGCGCTGACCGGCGGCAAAGAAAAGGTCTCGGAGATTCGCGGCCGGCCCTTGCCAATGCAAGAAGGGCGGACGCTTTTTGTCACCGTGCACCCATCCTACCTGCTTCGCCTCCCTGATGAGCAGGCTAAAGAGATGGAAATCAAGAAATTCAAACAGGACATGCTTTATGTAAGAAATTTTGAATAGTCTTTTCTATGTATATATTTTATCGAATATCAACTTGGCGTTGTTATGCTTTGCGCATCGTTAGTTTTTCGTTTTAATTGAAATTTATTCGAGTCATTTTATATGTCTCATCAAAATATTTATAGACGGGCGTATTATGCTTGGTGAACTTGACCTTGCAACAGTCATACTAATGCAAAAATGCTCCTACATCGTGGGGCTAATGAGTTTTATTTATTTGATGCTGACCAATCGCGGCCTGCGCGGTCCTGTCACTCTTGCCGCGGGCTTTGCGGCAATGGCCGTCGGCTCAACGCTTGCCGGATATGGCGAGTGGAAGATATTGTCGCCGGCCTTGTGGCGGTTGGGCAGTATCGTATTCGGTATTGCAGGTTATGCGCTTATCTGGCTTGGTCTGAAAGCGTTGAGCGACGGCCGTTTTGTATCGCCGAAAACTCTGCTTGGGACTTGTCTTGTCGTGGTTCTCGGGATTGTCCTCGCGTATGAGGTGGCGGAGAACAATGCGTTGCGCGCTGCGCTGTTCAATGGCTGTGCGGCGCTCGCCTATCTCGGCGCAGCCGTGGTGCTGTTTAGCGGCTGGCGCAAGGAGCCGCTTCTTTCCCGCATCGCGATGGGCGCGATCACCACCGTCTCGGGGCTGATTTCACTTCTGGTGGTAAAGGGGGTGCTTTCACCCTCTCTCGCCTCCATCGACATCGTCAATGCGTTCTTCCTCATCATTATGCTCAACTTTGCGATTGCCCTGTTCGTGATGGTGCTGGTGGCTGAACGCTCGGAGCGGAAACTGTTGATCCTTGCCAATACGGATCCGCTGACAGGCGTGAAGAACCGGCGCTTCTTCTTCCAGACGATGCCCACAAAGCCTGATCCCACCGATGCGACAATGCTACTCGATATCGATCACTTCAAATCGATCAACGACCGCTTCGGCCATTCCGTCGGTGACAGCGTCCTGCAGGAAGTGGCAAAGCGGATCAGCGGCAGTATTCGCAGTGGCGACGTGCTGGCCCGTTATGGCGGCGAGGAATTCATCATCTTCCTGCCCGGCGCAGGAAGCCAAAAGGCGTCAATGATAGGCGAGCGCATTCGCAACGCGGTTGCTTTGAAAGAGGTGGACTGCGGCGGGCTGCGTGTCGGTGTGACAATCAGCATCGGCATTGCGACAAGCGGCGAGATACACTGTGATCTCCAGACGCTGGCCGACATGGCCGACCGCGCGCTGTACCGCGCCAAGAGCGAAGGCCGCAACTGCGTCCGGGAAGCACTGGCGGCTTAAAGCCTGCCGTTTCAGATGCTATTCGCTCTCGTTCGATTTTTGGCCCATGTCATGGCCTACCTCTCGCTCACGCTGCCTAAGGGCTTCTTTCAGAAGAATTTCGATCTGCGCGTTAATGCTGCGCAGCTCGTCGCTCGCAGTCTGGCGAACAGCGTTCAAAATCACCGGTTCGATGCGCAGTGGGAAAGCTACACGCATCGGGCCGGGCGGTCGTCCAGTCATGCTTTTACTCCAGATGCGGCTTCAGGAACCTGGGTGATCGGCGATGGCGGAGAATTCTCGGGACAGGGAAGAATCGTCATCGGCCTGCGGGTGGAAATGATGTTTTTTTGATACCGGCGTTGGATTGCAGGTGTATTACGCAATGAGAAACGCCGCCAACCTGGTGGTTCGCGGCGTTCCGGCGTTCATTCAGTTCGTCAGGCTTTCTTGCTGATCTCTTAGTTGAAGTAGCTCTGCAGCGGCTTCACTTCCAGATTGCCGGCCTTCAGCGCCTTGATGGCGAGGGCGGCTGCTTCGGCACCTGCCATCGTCGTGTAATAGGGCACCTTCTGCATCAACGTTGCGCGGCGCAGCGACTTCGAGTCGGAAATCGCCTTGTTGCTGTCGGTGGTGTTGATGACGAGCTGGACCTGACGGTTGCGGATTGCGTCCTCGATATGCGGACGGCCTTCCTGCACCTTGTTGATCTTTTCGGCGTTGATGCCCTTTTCGGCAAGGAAACGCTGGGTGCCGCCGGTGGCCAGCACTCTGAAGCCGCTTTCCACGAGAATGCGGATGGCGGGCAGAACGCCTTCCTTGTCCTCATCACGGACCGAGACGAAGACCGCGCCGGAGCGGGGCAGGTCAACACCGGCGCCGAGCTGGCTCTTAGCGAAGGCGAGCGCGAAATCACTGTCGAGGCCGATGACTTCACCGGTCGAGCGCATTTCCGGTCCGAGCAGAATGTCGACGCCGGGGAAGCGCGCGAAGGGGAAGACGGCTTCCTTGACGGCAATGTGCTTGAGGTTACGCGGATCAGGCTTCTCGCCGTAAGCGGCAATCGCCGGATCGAGCTTCTCGCCCGCCATGACGCGGGCGGCGATCTTGGCGATCGGCGCGCCGATTGTTTTCGCGACGAAAGGCACGGTACGCGAGGCGCGCGGGTTGACTTCGAGAACGTAGATCGTGCCGTCCTTGATGGCATATTGAACGTTCATCAGGCCGCCGACCTTGAGCGCCTTGGCAAGCGCCGTCGTCTGGCGCTCCAGTTCGTCGAGCGTTTCCTTGCTGAGCGAACGCGAAGGCAGCGAGCAGGCCGAGTCGCCCGAGTGGATGCCAGCCTCTTCTATGTGCTCCATGATGCCGGATACGAAGACGTTTTCGCCATCGCACAGCGCGTCGACGTCCACTTCGACGGCGTTGGTCAGGTAGCTGTCGAACAGAAGCGGGTTCTTGCCGAGCAGGGTGTTGATCTGGCCGGTCTTGTCGTTCGGGTAACGCTGCTTGATGTCCTCGGGTACGAGACCCGGAACCGTGTCGAGCAGGTAGGTCTGGAGCTGGCCTTCCGAATGGATGATCTGCATGGCGCGGCCACCCAGAACGTAGGACGGGCGAACCACCAGCGGGAAGCCGATTTCAGAAGCGACAAGGCGGGCCTGCTCGACCGAATAGGCGATGCCATTGTTCGGTTGGGCCAGATCGAGCTTCATCAAGAGCTTCTGGAAGCGGTCGCGGTCTTCGGCAAGGTCGATCATGTCAGGCGCGGTGCCGAGGATCGGGATACCGTTCTTTTCCAGCGCTTCTGCAAGCTTCAGCGGCGTCTGGCCACCGAACTGCACGATGACGCCGACGAGTTCACCCTTTTCCTGTTCGGCGCGCATGATCTCGATCACGTCTTCGGCCGTCAGCGGCTCGAAATAGAGGCGGTCGGAAGTGTCGTAGTCGGTGGACACCGTTTCCGGGTTGCAGTTGATCATGATCGCTTCAAAGCCGGCATCCTTCAGCGCGAAGGCGGCGTGGCAGCAGCAATAATCGAACTCGATGCCCTGGCCGATACGGTTCGGGCCGCCGCCGAGGATGACGACCTTCTTGCGGTCGGAGACCTGCGCTTCAGAGCGGGCGGCGCCGACGAAGGGAATTTCATAGGTCGAATACATGTAGGCGGTCGGCGAGGCGAATTCAGCGGCGCAGGTGTCGATGCGCTTGAAGACCGGGCGGACGTTCAGGCTGTTGCGCAGCTCTGCCACTTCCTTCGGGCGCTTGGAGGTCAGGCTGGCGAGGCGGGCATCGGAAAAGCCCATGGCCTTCAGCATCCGCAGGTTTTCGGCGTCCTGTGGCAGGCTGTGCTCGCGGATGCGGGCTTCCGTATCGACGATGGCCTTGAACTGGGCGATGAACCAAGGGTCGATCTTCGAGTTCTCGTGGACTTCCTCTTCGCTCATGCCCATGCGCAGCGCCTGGGCGACCATGCGCAGGCGATCCGGCGTCGGCGTGCCGATGGCAGCACGGATCGCGTTCTTGGAGCCTTCGCCCTCTTCGTAACCGGGAATTTCGATTTCATCGAGACCGGTAAGGCCGGTTTCGAGACCGCGCAGCGCCTTCTGCAGGGATTCCGCAAAGGTACGGCCGATGGCCATGACTTCACCGACCGACTTCATCGCGGTGGTGAGGATCGGCGACGCGCCCGGGAACTTCTCGAAGGCAAAACGCGGGATCTTGGTGACGACGTAGTCAATCGAGGGTTCGAACGATGCCGGGGTGGCGCCGCCGGTGATGTCGTTTTCGAGTTCGTCCAGCGTGTAGCCGATGGCGAGTTTGGCGGCGATCTTGGCGATCGGGAAGCCGGTTGCCTTGGAAGCCAGCGCAGAGGAGCGCGACACGCGCGGGTTCATTTCGATGACGACGAGGCGGCCGTCCTTCGGGTTGACGGCGAACTGCACGTTGGAGCCGCCGGTCTCGACGCCGATCTCACGCAGCACCGCAATCGAGGCGTTGCGCATGATCTGGTATTCCTTGTCGGTCAGCGTCAACGCTGGCGCGACAGTGATGGAGTCACCGGTGTGGACACCCATCGGATCGATGTTTTCGATGGAGCAGATGATGATGCAATTGTCCGCGGTGTCGCGGACGACTTCCATCTCATACTCCTTCCAGCCCAGAACCGATTCTTCGACCAGAACTTCCGTCGTCGGCGAGGCGTCGAGGCCGCCGGAGACGATGTCGAAGAATTCCGAGCGGTTATAGGCAATGCCGCCGCCCGTGCCGCCCAGCGTAAACGACGGGCGGATGATGGCGGGCAGGCCGACATGATCGATGGCCTGGGCGGCAATGGCCATGGCGTGGGCCATGTAACGCTGCTTGCGGTCGGTTTCGCCGAGGTTCCACTGGTTTTCGAGGTCGTCCAGCGCCTTGTCGAGTTCGGGGCCGGAGAGCTTGCCCTTCAGTTCCGCCCGCGCAGCTTCATGCTTCTTGCGGTCGGCATCCTTGATTTCAGTGGCGTTGGCGAGCATCGAGCGCGGGGTTTCAAGGCCGATGCGGGCCATGGCTTCGCGGAAGAGGGCCCGGTCTTCGGCCATGTCGATGGCTTCGGGCTTCGCGCCGATCATTTCGACATTGTAGCGGTCGAGAACGCCCATGCGCTTGAGAGAAAGCGCGGTGTTGAGCGCGGTCTGGCCGCCCATGGTCGGCAGCAGCGCGTCTGGGCGCTCCTTCGCAATGATCTTGGCCACGACTTCAGGGGTGATCGGCTCGACGTAGGTGGCGTCCGCGAGACCCGGATCGGTCATGATCGTCGCCGGGTTGGAGTTGACCAGAATGACCCGGTAACCTTCTTCCTTCAGCGCCTTACAGGCCTGCGTGCCGGAGTAATCGAATTCACATGCCTGACCGATAACGATCGGTCCCGCGCCGATGATGAGGATGGACTTGATATCTTGGCGCTTCGGCATGGGCTCTCTCGTTCCGCTTTTCGGTTGCGCAAAGCACCGGCCAGGGTGGAAGATCACCGGCCGGGGAGCGCAATTCAAATGTTTTCAGGCTAGAAGCGGCTTATAGGCAAATGTTTTTGAGAACGGAACCCCATAAATTCCGGAATCGACAGAAACTCTTAACGGGCAGGGGCAAGCGCAGCAAAACGGGCCTGTACCGCCGCGGTGTAAGAGCGGCTGACGGGGATCTCCGTGCCATCTCTTGTAATGATGTGCAGACGGCCTGTCTGCTTGCGCAGGGAAATAAAGTCGGCATCGGCAATCCAGTGGGAACGATGCACCTGCAGACCCGCCGTATGGCCGAGTTCTTTCAGCGCATCGGCAAAACGCAGCAGAACCAGCTGCTGCCCGCGCGTGGTGACGATTTGCGTGTAATGATCCTGAACCGATAGTCGCAACAATTCTCCGCGTTTTTGCGGCGGCAATCGTTCCAGCAAGGGGATGATGCCTGTGACCTCCCGATCTGCATTTGCATCTGTGCCCGTTTCAGCCTCCGCCGCTTTTTCGAAGGACTGGCAGGTTGTGAGGTAACTCAATAGGCAAAAGATCGCGCAGAGGGGGAGGGATGAGAGGCTGCTTTTCAAAGCCGGTGTTAAGCCCATCTCCTTGCCGTAGAAAATCTGATTGGTGATGGTGAGCAGCAGCCCGATCGGGAGTGCCGCGGTCAGCGAGCCGATCATCATGCGTGCCAGCATGTTGTCGATGTGGCCTGATAGGATCGTTTTGGCGATGATGGAAAAGGATATGGCAAATATCCAGGCACTCGCCTGAATGATTGTCCAGTAAAGCAGTCGGTCGGCGAAGCTCATGGTTTCGCTCGTTCCGAAAGGCCCGGTCACGATGAAGATCGCCAGCACCGCAAGGAATGTCAGCCACAGCCTGCGCGATTGCAGAACGGCGTGCATTTCACGAAGCGTGGATTGCAGATACGGGTGATCCACGAAGTTTTCCTGCTGATGGCGCCAATCCGTTTTTCCTGTCCGCATGTTTCGCCGAAATTGCCGGTGATTTCAACCGAGCCGAAACAGCACCCATGTCATTCCAGCCTCTGTTAGACGCACCGCTTGCCGTGCAATTCCATGTCGCCACCGTCATGCCCGCAGCCATTCTCGGGGCCTTCATCTTCCTGCGCCCCAAGGGAACCGCCATCCACCGGCTGCTCGGCAAAATCTGGGTGATGCTGATGGTTTCGACTTCCGTTTCGACGTTCTTCATCCATGAATTGAGGATGTTTTACGGTTTCAGCCCGATCCATCTCCTCTCCGCTTTCACGATATATGGCTGTCTGCAATCGATCTACTTCGCCCGGCGTGGCGATATCAGACGCCATATGCGGATTATGCAGAGCGTTTATCTGGGCGGCATCGTGATTGCCGGAGGTTTCACCTTCGTGCCCGGACGCCTTATGAACAAGGTTGCTTTTGATGGCGGCGGAGCGGGATTTGTGGCCGTTTCCGCCGGCGCTCTGGTCTTTGCCTTCCTGTTTCTGACCGTGCTGAAACAAAGACGCAGAGCCGCATGAAAGACTCCGCTGACCGCCTCTGCTTTCTTCCGGAACAAGATGTATTATAGTGCCGTTATAAGGCAGCTTGTTGAGGCGATAGTCGCCGGGAGAATAGCATGGAATGGAGAGGGCGCCGCCAGTCGGACAATATTGAGGATCGGCGCGGCATGTCGGCGGGGCCGAGTGATCCTTTTTCCCGAGGCGGGATGCGCGTGCCAATCGGGCGTCGCGGCGGCGGTATCGGGATTGGCGGTCTTCTGGTCATTCTGTTGATCAGCTGGGTGCTCGGCATCAACCCACTGACGCTGCTGACCGGCGGCGATCTGTCGATGGATGGCGGCGGTACGACGCAATCGGGGACCCAGCAGTCCGGCACGCGACCACAGGGGCAATCGTCCGACGAGACGACCGCCTTCGTCCGCACCGTTCTTGCCGAGACCGAGGATACGTGGAGCGGCATTTTCCAGTCGGCAGGCGAAACCTATCAGAAGCCGACGCTGGTTCTGTTCTCCGGGCAGGTGTCTTCCGCCTGTGGTTATGCTTCCGCTGCCAGCGGTCCGTTCTATTGCCCGGGCGACCGTAAGGTCTATCTCGATACCAGCTTCTTCAAGGAACTCGACCAGCGTTTCGGCGCGGCTGGCGATTTCGCGCAGGCTTACGTGATTGCGCATGAGGTCGGACACCACATCCAGAACCTGACCGGCGTTCTGCCTGAGTTCAACCGCCGCCGTCAGTCGATGAGCCAGACGGACGCCAACAAGATGTCGGTGCGTGTGGAGCTTCAGGCGGATTGTTATGCGGGCATCTGGGGCAAGTTTACCGAACAGAAGGGCATTCTTGAGACCGGCGACCTTGAGGAAGCCCTGAACGCCGCCCATCAGATCGGCGACGATACGCTGCAGAAGCAGACTCAAGGCTATGTGGTGCCCGATAGCTTCAACCATGGCACCTCGGCGCAGCGCATGGAATGGTTTAAGCGCGGCTTCCAGAGCGGCCGGGTCGAGGACTGCGATACTTTCTCGGCGAATATCTGAGGAGAGGGGGCTTTTCAGCCCCCTTTTCGTTTAGCTCATCAAGAGCGCCATGACATACATGCCGAGGGCGAAGATGGTATGGGCCACGAGGTTGAGGAGGCGAACCTTCGTGGGGTTCGGTGTCTTCGATGCGGCCCAGCCAATGCCGAGACCCGGCTGCAGCAGGAACCAGCCTGCGCCCACCGTTATGATGCCGACGACCCACGGCGCTATGAAGGACGGGTTTGCAAACCAGGTGGCCGGGACCACCAGGGCAAGAATGACACCATAGAGAATCCCGACGGCGTAATGCGAAATCCAGCCGAGCGCCAGTTCATGCTTGTAGGGTTCAGCCGTGGCGATGCTGTCGTGAAATATCCTGCCTTTCGGCACATGCCAGAACCAGCGGCCGACCGGCGCCCAGTTCGGGGCGGACTGGCCGAAAAACCGGTGCAGTATGATTGCCCATATGTCCATAAACACGGTGCCGCCAATGCCCATGGCAATGCCGCGCCAAATCAGTTCCAGCATGAATCCCTCCGCATGATCATGATCGATCAAGCTCTAGCGGATCGTGTGAATGGCGGAAACCGGCTATTATGGGGGTGGACAAAAAAATGGCCGGATCGCTCCGGCCATGAGGTGAGAAAGGCGTAAGATTTCACCTCCGTCATGCTCCGGCGTGTCCCGAGCTTCTGCGACGTATGTTTTATACGAGACGTGGTTGGATCCTCGGGACAAGCCCGAGGATGACGTCGAGCGTGGTGATGGTTGGCCATGATCCGGTGCTATAACGATCGGCCAATATCCATTCTCTCTTAAGCAGCCCGCCCATATTCCGCCTGCCGCCGCGTAGCCGTGGCGAGCTGGAACTGCGCTAGCAACTCATTCAGCGCCGCCGCTTCCGAGGCGAGGCCATGACTTGCTGCCGTCTGCTCCTCGACCATGGCGGCATTCTGCTGCGTGCCCTGATCGATGGTGTTGATGGCGGTGTTGATTTCCTGGAGGCCGGTCGACTGTTCGCGCGATGCGGTGACGATCGCGTCGATGTGGCGGTTGATCTCCTGCACTTCGCGGACGATGGTTTCCAGCGCCTTGCCGGCATTGCCGACGAGTTCGACGCCGGACTGCACCTGCGAGGTGGAGGCGTTGATCAGCGTCTTGATCTCCTTTGCCGCATTGGCGGAACGCTGGGCAAGTTCGCGCACTTCCTGGGCGACGACAGCAAAACCCTTGCCGGCCTCACCGGCGCGGGCGGCTTCAACACCGGCGTTGAGCGCGAGCAGGTTGGTCTGGAAGGCGATCTCGTCGATCACGCCGATAATGTTGCTGATCTCGGACGATGATTTTTCGATGCCTTCCATGGCGCGCACGGCATCTTCGACGATGACGCCGGA
The DNA here is from genome assembly GCF_900013495.1 of Agrobacterium genomosp. 2 str. CFBP 5494. Classification (NCBI taxonomy): domain Bacteria; kingdom Pseudomonadati; phylum Pseudomonadota; class Alphaproteobacteria; order Hyphomicrobiales; family Rhizobiaceae; genus Agrobacterium; species Agrobacterium genomosp. 2. Next base: position 2,595,302 of record NZ_LT009718.1, on the reverse strand, counting down.
CTGTTCGGCATTGCCGCGGGCGCGGTCGACCAGGCGGCCGACTTCTTCCGCACGGCGGGCGGAATCCTTGACAGTCGTGGTGATTTCCTCAAGCGCCGCCGCCGTTTCTTCCACGGAGGCTGCCTGCTGTTCGGTGCGTCGCGCCAGATCGTCGGCTGACTGGCGGATTTCGCCGGCACCGGCATCGATCGCAAGCGCGTTCTGTCCGACGGTGCTGAGCGCAGCATTCAGCTTCGCAACGGAATTGTTGAAGTCGTCGCGCAGGCGATCGATGCGGGACACAAACGGCGTATCGATACGATAATTGAGATCGCCGTTGGAGAGATGAGCAAGACCCTTTGCCAGTGAATCGACTGCAAACTGGATATCGGCCGCGTCTTTTGCTGCCAGTCGTTCCCGCTCGTTACGCTCCTGTTCGGAAAGTGTGCGGTTCTGTTCGGCGTCCCCTTCGAGCCGCAGGCGTTCCATGGCGTTCGAGCGGAACACGGCAACGGCCGCAGCCATGGAGCCGATCTGATCGGTGCGTTCCTGGCCAGGAATGGCGACCTCGAGATTGCCGGCAGCCAGGCCTTCCATGGCGGAGGTCATCTGCGTCACCGGGCGAACGATGAAGCGGGAGAGCACTGTCGCCAGCAGGCCGATCATGATCGTGGCGGCGAGAATGGTGGCGATGGTGGCGGCCATGCGGAACTGCCCGATGGCGCCATAGGCAACATCGGAATCAACAACAAAGCCAAGATACCAGTCGACCGAAGGCAGGCCGGCAACGGGAATGAAACTGGTGATTTTGCCCTTGCCGTCGATTTCCGTCTGGGAAATTGCAGAAGAAATCATCGGCGTATCGACTTTGAAGAGATCGGTCAGCGGTTTGTCGACGAATTTTGCATCGGGATGGATGAGAATCTTGCCATCCTTGCTGACGAGGAAGGCGTAACCGTCCTTGCCGGCATCCACTGACGTGATCATCTTGACCAGGGAGTCGAGCGAGAAGTCGCTGCCGGTTACACCGGTAAGCTTGCCGTCGACGGAGACCGGAATGGCAGCCGTGATGATGAGGCCGCCGGTGGAGGCGTCGTTATAAGGCTCGGTCAGCACCGTCTTGCCGGCTTTCACCGCATCCAGGTACCACGGGCGCTTGCGCGGGTCGTAGCCTTCCGGCAGCGGTGTCTTCGGGAAGGTGGTGAAGGTGCCGGTTTCCGCATTGCCAAAATAGGTGGACATGAATTGCGCGGTCAGCACCTCATTCTCCAGAAACTGCAGCTTCGCACCGTCCTCGGGAAGCTTGGCAAGCGTCTTTGCCACGGTTTCCGTCAGCATGATGCGGCCATTCAGCCAATTCGCGATGCTCTGGGCGGCCTGCTTGCCGGAAGAATCGATATTTTCTGCCACCGCTTCGGTGGTGACCCGATGCTGAAGGCTGTCGATATAATACGAGAAGCCCGCAAAGGCGGCGACGACAAGAGATGACGCGGCAACCAGAATGCGCGTCATAAGATTGGTTTTCTTTGGCAAGCTACAGATCCTTGAAGCCCGATGCACCGATAAGGTCATCTTGAACAATGGTTGGGGAAACATGCCTCGAAGGCGGGAATATTCTGCGTCATGCAGCTTATGATTTTAGAAGAACTATTCGATGTTCTAATGGATAAAGGCGAATGGTAAAATTCGACTAAACTTGTGTTTGGTGAGGGCTCGTATTGCGAATTTGTCGAGCCTTTTCAGAACTGCGTAATTTTTAACCATGCACTGCTGCCGGTTGCATGCAGACAGCGATTATTTTATTCATCCTCGTGCTGCCGTTGCGCAAATCGCGGGCAACGGCCAATGTTCGGGTGAATTACAATGTCTTCGTCGGTTGTTGCAGGAACCGTTCCGTCCGGATCGGGGTCGTGGTTTTCGCATTTCAAGGCTACGCTTGTTCTCGGAATCCCTCTTATTGGCGCGCAGCTCGCGCAGCTTGGCATCCATACCACCGATATGGTGATCGTCGGTCAGCTGGGGGCCGAGAAGCTGGCGGCGATGGTGCTGGCCGGGCAGTTCTTTTTTGTCGTTTTTATTTTTGGTACAGGCTTCTCGGTCGCCGTTGTGCCCATGGTGGCGCAGGCTTACGGGCAGGGCGATGCGACATCTGCGCGCCGCTCGTTGCGCATGGGCATGTGGGTGGCGATCGCGTACTGGCTTCTGACGCTGCCGATCTTCATGAATGCCGAGCGCATCCTGGTTGCGCTTGGGCAGAACCCAGATGTTGCGTCGCTGACAGGCCATTATCTCGCCATCGCCAAGTTCGGCCTGCTGCCGGCATTGTTGTTTTATGTGCTGCGCGGCCTTGTCAGCGCCATCGGCCGGGCAGGCATCATTCTTTATGCCACCATCATCATGCTTGTCATGAATGGCATACTGGCTTACGCGCTGGTTTTCGGACATTTCGGGCTGCCGGCCATGGGCATGAATGGCGCGGCCGTGGTTGCGGTCATCGTCAACGCCTTCAGCTTCATCTTCATCGTGGCGTATGTGCAGACGCGCGAGGAAACGAAGAAATACGAGCTGTTCGTGCGCTTCTGGCGGCCAGACTGGCATGCGCTTTTTGAAGTGCTGCGTCTTGGCCTGCCGATCAGCATCACCATTCTTGCCGAGGTGACCCTGTTTGCTGCCGCCTCGATCCTGATGGGGCAGATCGGCACGGTACAGCTCGCGGCGCACGGCATTGCCCTGCAGCTCGCTTCCATCGCCTTCATGATCCCGCTCGGCCTTTCGCAGGCTGCGACCGTTCGCGTCGGCGTGGCGCGGGGCCAGGGGGACTTCAAGAACCTCATCCGCGCTTCGATCATGATTTACGCCATCGCCTGTGGCATCGCCCTGTGCGGTGGCATCCTGTTTGCGGCGGTGCCGGAATTTCTGGCGAAGTGGTTCCTTGATCCCAAACTTCCAGAAGCTGCGGAAGTGCTCGCTTATGCCAGCAGCCTGGTGGTGATTGCCGGCATCTTCCAGCTTGTCGATGGCATTCAGGCGGTCACGGCAGGCCTGCTACGCGGGTTGAAGGATGCGCGTATACCGGCGATGCTGGCGCTGATCTCCTATTGGCCGATTGGGCTGGCGCTTGCCTGGACCATGGCTTTTCCGCTCGGTTTCGGCGGGCGCGGTGTCTGGTTCGGCTTTGTGATCGGTCTTTCGACAGCCGCCGTTCTTCTTACCATCCGCTTCGTGCTGCTTGTGAAGCGTGAAATGAAAACGGCCCGCTGAGAAGCGGGCCGCATGTAACGTCCGGATTGGAAAAGTATCAGCGCTCGGCGAGCGCTGCCTCGCCCTTCTTTTCACGCAGCAGATTGACGAAGCGGCGGAAGAGATAGTGGCTGTCCTGCGGGCCCGGCGATGCTTCCGGGTGGTGCTGGACGGAGAACACCGGCTTGCCGGTGATGCGCAGGCCGCAATTGGTACCGTCGAACAGCGAGATATGGGTCTCTTCGACGCCCTCGGGCAGCGACTTGGTATCCACCGCAAAGCCGTGGTTCATCGAGACGATTTCCACCTTGCCGGTCGTGAAGTCCTTGACCGGATGGTTCGCGCCATGGTGGCCCTGATGCATCTTTTCAGTCTTTGCGCCAACGGCAAGGCCGAGCATCTGGTGGCCGAGGCAGATGCCGAAGATCGGCAGGTCGGTCTTGATGAGGTTCTGGATGACAGGAACGGCATATTCGCCCGTCGCGGCCGGGTCTCCGGGGCCGTTGGACAGGAACACGCCATCCGGCTTCAGCGCCAGGATGTCTTCAGCCGAAGTCTGGGCCGGAACGACGGTGACCTTGCAATCGAGACCGGCAAACAGGCGCAGGATGTTGCGCTTGACGCCAAAATCGACGCAGACGACGTGATACTTGGCATCGGCTTCGCCGAGTGTGCCATAACCCTTGTTCCAGACCCACGGCGTTTCGGCCCAGGTGGAGGACTGGCCGGAGGTAGCTTCGATAGCGAGATCGAGGCCGACGAGGCCGCTCCACGCCTTGGCTTCCGCCTTCAGCGCTTCGATATCGAAGACGCCGTTCGGATCATGGGCGATAACCGCGTTCGGGGCACCGTTTTCGCGGATCCATGCCGTCAGGGCGCGGGTGTCTATGCCGCAGAGGCCGATGACGCCGCGGGCCTTAAGCCAGGCATCCAGATGCTTGACCGCGCGGAAGTTCGAGGGGTCGGTGATGTCGGCCTTGAAGATGACGCCGACGGCGCCGCGGCGGGCGGCGGGCGTCAGGTCTTCGATATCTTCTTCATTGGTGCCGACATTGCCGATATGCGGGAAGGTGAAGGTAACGATCTGGCCGAGATAGGAGGGGTCGGTGAGGATTTCTTCGTAACCCGTCAGCGCCGTGTTGAAGCAGACCTCGGCCTGAACCTTACCGGTTGCGCCGATGCCCGTTCCTTCAATCACTGTGCCATCGGCAAGAACAAGCATTGCGGTCGGTTTGCGGGTAGTCCAGGGCGCTGTCTCGGTCATCTCGTTCCGTTTCTGCCGCTTCGCACCCCGCCTCTTGAAAGGCAGGGGGTAAGGGGCCATTTTTGTCGCAGGCTTCGTGACATAAAGGGGCGCGCGATAAAGCTCGCGTTCCGACCCTTCGTTAAAATCTCGTGCAGGTGCCGGAAAATAACGAAAGCAGCCCAAGCGGTCAACCGCAGGGCCAAGATTTACGTGGAATTAAACCACCGTATTTTCAAGGTCTTATGCATTTGATTTGCTTGAGCGTGTCGGCTCGTTTATGTCGTTTCGCAAAATGAGGTGGAAAGTTTCCGTATCGAGAAGCTGCGGAAAGCGCTTTCCCAAGGAGAAGAAAAATGATGCGCGACACGTTCGCAAACGCTTTGAAGGACGCATTGAAGGCTCGTGATGCACGCCGCACCTCGACCGTGCGTCTCATCCAGACGGCCATCAAGGATCGCGATATCGCCAACCGCGGCGTGGGCAAGGACCCCGTCAGCGATGAAGATATCATGCAAATTCTGACCAAGATGGTGAAGCAGCGGGAAGAATCCGCCAGCATCTATGAAGGTGCGGGCCGTCCCGAACTTGCCGCTCAGGAGCGCGAAGAAATCGTCATCATCAAGGAATTCATGCCGGAAGAAATTCCGGCCGAGAAGGTGCGCGAACTTTGCCAGGCCGTCATCGCCGAAACCGGTGCTTCCGGCCTGCGTGACATGGGCAAATGCATGAATGCGCTGAAGGAACGTTATCCCGGTCAGATCGACTTTGCGAAGGCCTCCGGCGTCGTGAAGGATCTGCTGAAGTAAATTCGGCAATGCCAAAAAAGTAAAGGCAGGGCAGATGTGGGCTGCCCTGCCTTTTTCTGTCGACGAAAACGCATTCCGGCGGATCAGAATGCTCTCAAGCGCAGGCTTTTTCGGGGGACGTGCCTGCGGGCGTCGGCAGATTTCTGCGATTTCGTTACTTTGACTGTGGCTGTGTTTTTACATCGCGCGGACGGACTGCTCAAATTACAAAAACATAATTTTTAGTGATGATGCAGCGCCACAAATTTGCCTAAAGCAGGCGCAAAGGGCTTTGCCAGCTTTTGCGCCACCCTGTGAATAACGGGTATTGTGGCTGTGAACTGGTTCATAGGGTTGGTGCTGGCGCCATTCTGCGCTTATATGAAAGACCGGCCTCGAACAGGTAACCCATGCGCTTTTCCAACTCTTTCCTTGATGAGATACGCGACCGCGTGAACATCTCCGATGTGATCGGCAGACGCGTGTCCTGGGACAAGAAGAAGACCAATGCGCCGCGGGGGGATTATTGGGCCTGCTGCCCGTTCCATGGCGAAAAAAGCCCGAGCTTTCACTGTGAGGACCGCAAGGGGCGGTATCATTGCTTTGGTTGCGGCGTTTCCGGCGATCATTTCCGCTTTCTGACCGAGCTTGAGGGCTTAAGTTTCCCGGAAGCCGTGCAGCAGATCGCCGATATGGCCGGCATTTCCATGCCGCAGCCCGATCCGCAGGCGGAGAAGCGGGAGCGTGAGCGCACCTCTCTGCAGGATGTCATGGAAATGGCGACGCTGTTCTTTCAGGATCAGCTGCAAACGGCGCTCGGCGCTCGGGCTCGGGCTTATCTGCGCGATCGCGGGTTGACCGGTCGTACCATCGAGACCTTCCGGCTGGGTTATGCGCCTGACAGTCGCAACGCGCTGAAGGAGCATCTGGCAAGCAAGGGTGTGTCGAAGGAGCAGATGGAATCCTGCGGGCTGGTGGTCCATGAAAACGTGCCGGTCTCCTATGACCGTTTTCGCGACCGCATCATGTTCCCGATCCTGTCCTCACGGGAAAAGGTGATTGCCTTCGGCGGCCGCGCCATGGCTTCGGATGCGGTGGCGAAATATCTCAATTCCAACGAGACCGAGCTCTTTCACAAGGGCAATGTTCTCTATAATTTCGCCCGTGCACGTCGGGCCTCACAGGCGGCGGGCGGCACGGTCATTGCAGTCGAAGGGTATATGGATGTCATTGCGCTTTATCAGGCGGGCGTCGAAAATGCCGTCGCACCGCTCGGCACTGCCTTGACCGAAAGCCAGCTCGATCTGCTCTGGAAGATGTCGCCGCAGCCGATCCTCTGCTTCGATGGCGACGGCGCCGGCATTCGCGCCGCCAACCGTGCCGCTGATCTCGCCTTGCCACATATCAAGCCGGATCGCTCCGTCAGCTTCGCGCTTCTGCCCGACGGCAAGGATCCGGATGATCTCGTGCGTCTGGAGGGTAGGGCGCCTTTCGACCGCGTTCTTTCCGAGGCAAAGCCGCTGGCCGCGATGATCTGGAGCCGCGAGACCTCAGGCGTTACTTTCGATACGCCGGAAAAGCGTGCCCAGCTTGAGAGCCGCCTGCGGCAGATCGTGGCCGTTATTGGTGACGAGACGGTGCGGCGCTTCTATCAACAGGACATGCGTGACAGGCTGAATGCCTTCTTCCAGCCGCGCTTTCAGGCAGGCGGGCAGCAGGGTGGCAATTTCCGCCGCAATGGCGCACAGGCGCCGGGGCGTGGCTTTCAGCGCAACGCACCGGGCCGGGGTGGGGCTATGGCGACACCTGCCAGCAGTATTTCGGAACGGTTGGCGCAATCCGGCCTCGTCAGGGGTTATCAGACCAAGCCGTCGCTTCGGGAAAGCGTTCTGGCCATCACCATCGTCAACCATCCCGAACTGCTTCTCGAGGAATATGACGAGATCGCCGCGATCGACTATGAGAACCGTGACCTGCAACGCCTGTGGTCTACGGTTCTGACCTACGCGGCCGAAAATGCGGCTGCGATATCGCGGGCGGGGCTGATCGAGCGCCTGTCGCAGCAGGGCTTCGACGTGCTGCTGAAAACCATGGACCAGCAGGTGCGCAATGCCCGTCTGTGGACGGCGACCGGCGAGGCGGCGATGGAGGATGCACGGGAAGGTTACGTGCAGGCGCTTTCCCTGCACAAAAGGACAAAGTCGCTCCTCTGGCAGAAAAAGGAGCTGGAGCGCGAAATTGCCGAGGCGACGGACGATGAGCGCGGCACCCTTCTGGTGCGCGCGCTTGCCGAGGTTCAGCTGGAGATCGGCCGAATGGAAAATCAGGAGGCCATCATCGATGGTTTCGGGGTCATGTCCGGCCGGGTGAAGGGACCGGCCGTCGGTCATGGATGATGGTCGCGGCAAGAATTGAAAGGTGTGTGGGGTTGCCTTTTGCGGCAGGCGTCCTAAATAGGGGATAGTCTGGTGATAATTCGCAAAATGCGGCTCTTTTTAAGAATTTCCGTGGCTGTCTCGCCTTCAAAGGCTTGACGGGGCGGGAAATAGCGGGAATCACCAATTCAGGAAAAGTAAGGTGGAATGAGCCTTGGCGGATAGAAATTGCATGAGCAAGCATTTCCGGGTGCACTGTCCTTGCATTCTGCCTGAGGCTGCCGTGGTTAATCGGCAATTAAAGATCACTCCGTTAGGTGTCTGACAGTGATTCGCGGCAATGCGCCGGATGCTCAAGGGGCGGACGGCGATGCGGCGGAACAGGTGTTAGCGTCAGGGAAAGCGACGAGATAGATGGCAACCAAAGTCAAAGAAAACGAAGAAGCAGAAAACGAACGCGACGGTGCGACGGACGGCCCGCTTCTCGACCTTTCGGATGACGCGGTCAAGAAAATGATCAAGGCCGCCAAGAAGCGCGGCTATGTGACGATGGACGAGCTGAATTCCGTCCTGCCGTCCGAAGAGGTGACCTCCGAGCAGATCGAAGACACGATGGCGATGCTGTCCGACATGGGCATCAACGTGATCGAGGACGAGGATGCCGAGGAAGCCGCCGGTGGCGATGACGACGGCGATTCCGACGGTGACGATTCCGAGGGTGGCGAACTTGCGCCTTCCAGCGGCACCGCGCTTGCGACCGCCAAGAAGAAAGAACCAACCGACCGCACCGACGACCCCGTGCGCATGTATTTGCGCGAGATGGGTTCTGTCGAGCTTCTGTCGCGCGAAGGCGAAATCGCCATCGCCAAGCGCATCGAGGCTGGCCGCGAGACGATGATTTCGGGCCTGTGCGAAAGCCCGCTGACGTTCCAGGCGCTGATCATCTGGCGCGACGAACTCAACGAAGGCACCACGCTGCTGCGCGAGATCATCGATCTCGAAACGACCTATTCCGGCCCGGAAGCCAAGGCTGCGCCGCAGTTCCAGAGCCCGGAAAAGATCGAGGCCGACCGCAAGGCCGCCGAAGAAAAGGAAAAGACCCGCAAGCTGCGTGCTCCGACCGGTGACGAGGATGTCACCGATGTTGGTGGTGACGGCCTGCCGCCGGAAGAGGAAGAAGAGGACGACGACGAGTCCAATCTTTCCCTTGCTGCGATGGAAGCCGAACTGCGTCCGCAGGTCATGGAAACGCTCGACACCATTGCCGACACCTACAAGAAGCTGCGCAAACTTCAGGATCAGCAGGTGGAAGCGCGTCTGGCCTGCACCGGTACGCTTTCTTCAGGCCAGGAGCGTCGTTACAAGGAATTGAAGGATCAGCTGATCACGGCCGTGAAGTCGCTTTCGCTGAACCAGAACCGCATCGACAGCCTTGTCGAGCAGCTCTACGACATTTCCAAGCGTCTGATGCAGAACGAAGGCCGGCTGCTGCGCCTTGCCGAATCCTATGGCGTCAAGCGCGACAGCTTCCTCGAGCAGTATCACGGTGCGGAACTCGATCCGAACTGGATGAAGTCGATCGCCAATCTGGCCGCCCGCGGCTGGAAGGAATTCGCGCGCGAAGAAAGCAACACGATCCGGGAAATCCGCCAGGAGATCCAGAACCTCTCCACGGAAACCGGCATTTCCATCGCCGAATTCCGTCGCATCGTTTCGATGGTGCAGAAGGGTGAGCGCGAAGCGCGCATCGCCAAGAAGGAGATGGTCGAGGCCAACCTGCGTCTCGTGATCTCGATTGCGAAGAAGTATACGAACCGTGGTCTGCAGTTCCTCGATCTCATTCAGGAAGGCAATATCGGCCTGATGAAGGCGGTGGACAAGTTTGAATACCGTCGCGGTTACAAGTTCTCGACCTATGCGACATGGTGGATCAGACAGGCGATCACCCGCTCGATTGCTGACCAGGCCCGCACGATCCGTATTCCGGTGCACATGATCGAAACGATCAACAAGATCGTTCGCACCTCGCGCCAGATGCTGCACGAGATTGGCCGCGAGCCGACCCCGGAAGAACTAGCCGAAAAGCTGGCCATGCCGCTGGAGAAGGTGCGCAAGGTTCTGAAGATCGCCAAGGAGCCGATCTCGCTCGAAACCCCCGTGGGTGACGAAGAGGATTCGCATCTCGGTGACTTCATCGAGGACAAGAACGCGCTGCTGCCGATCGACGCCGCCATTCAGGCGAACCTGCGCGAAACGACCACCCGCGTATTGGCCTCGCTGACACCGCGTGAGGAACGTGTTCTGCGCATGCGCTTCGGCATCGGCATGAACACGGACCATACGCTGGAAGAGGTCGGCCAGCAGTTCTCGGTTACGCGCGAACGTATTCGCCAGATCGAGGCGAAGGCGCTGCGCAAGCTGAAGCACCCAAGCCGCTCGAGAAAGCTCCGCAGCTTCCTCGACAGCTAAGCTTTTGCTTCCTTTAAAATTGAACCCGGTCAGTCAGCTCTGGCCGGGTTTTTTGTTTTCCGCACTGGCGAACTCTGCGACAAGCCTTATGTGTGAGGCAGGCGATCCGCTTCCGCTGGATATGTCCGGGTTCGATTTGGTTCGGTAAGATGCAACAGGTTTCGGCAGGCAGGTGGCGGTGGAAGGGATGGGCGATGCCCGTCTCCGTTCTTCTGCATCTTGTCGTCGTGGCGATTTTCCTTTTCGAATTGCCGGAGCGTGTAGCCGAGCCGCAGGAACCGGAAAGCATCAGCGTCGATCTGGTGCCACCGCCTGAGGAAAAAAAGGCAGAAGAGGCCCCGCCGCCCGGTGAGGAGAAGGCGAAAGAGGAAAAACCGCAACCTCCGCCACCACCTCCCGCGCCACCGGCTGAAGAAGCGAAACCGGTGCCGCAACCGCAGGCGACGTTGCCTTCCATCGCCATGCGGCCGGAAGAGGCGCAGGCAGACCCTGAGGACAAGGCCGGCAAGACTGAAGAAGCGGAAAAGACACAGCCATCCGCAGAACCGCCGCGCGAGCCCGAGAAAGCGGCCGAGGAAAAGCCTGCGCCCGCCGCCGCCAACAGCGACCTCAAAGCTTCCGCCGAGCAGGGAGAGATCGCGGTTGCGCCGATGAAAGAAGAAACGTCACCGGAGCAGCCGCCAGTACCGCAACCAAAGCCGCCTGAGGAAAAGCCTTCTGAGGCAAGGGAAAACAAGCCCGCGAAACTTCCTGCGGCTAAGAGTTTGCTTTCATCGGCTCTACTGACACCGGCGCAGAGACGGCAGATGTTTGGCGATCTACCGCCGCGGCGTCGTATCGTGCAGCTTTGCCAAGCGGAAGCACTGGCCCAAATAAGACAGGTTTACGCTGATACCCGCGGCATGTATGGCTTTTCCGACACGGGCGGACGTATATCGGGCAATGTTCTTGACGCTACTGGCGGCGCATTCAACGTCGGCGACGTCTGGCGCGATGTCACGTTTCAATGCGAGGTGGATGTCGATAACTATGCAGTGACGGCCTTCAGAATTAAGATGGGGGACGTCATCACGCCAGCTGAAGCAAGGAAACGGGGTTTCACCGGTCGGTAGCAGATCGGTCGCCGAATTAAAAATGATCCGCCCCCAAACGCACGGAAAACCTCTCGGTTGACGTTTGTCACTTGTCGCTCAAACGCGCTCCGTATCGCCCACCAAAACCCCAATCCCGGCCATCAGAGCATCCTCGTCATAGGGCTTCCTGATAACCGGAACAGCGCCGAATTCATCCGGCACCATGCTGCCATCGGCGTAGCCGGTAGCGAACATGAACGGGATGCCACGGCGGTGAAGTTCCCGGGCGACGGGAATGGAGGTGTCCGAACCGAGATTGATGTCGAGAATTGCCACGTCAGGCACATAGCTTTTCAGCTTTTCAATTGCCATCGCAGACGAAGTCGCCGTTTCGATGGTTTTGATGCCGTTATCCTCGAGCATGTTTTCGACATCCATGGCGATCAGCATCTGATCTTCGACGAGTAATATTTTCAACGGCTCCTCCCGGTTATAGCGGCTGGATTGCCGCGCGGGCTCATTTTCTGTGGGTACTTCGACACTTTCGGTGGCTGACGAGACATGACGGAAGGGCAGCATAATTTCTGCCTCCAATCCATCGGGCAAATAGCGCAACGTACTGCGTCCGCCGAGATCGTAAGGAATGCTGCGGCTGATAAGCGCCGTGCCGAAGCCGGCGCGGGATGGCGTCGGCAGTTTGGTGGTCAGCACTTCCCGCCACTCGATTTCGCAATCGCGGTTTTCGTTGACCCACCAGCGCACATGCAATTGCCCACCGTTCTGCGAAAGCGCGCCGTATTTGGCGGCGTTCGTCGCCAGTTCGTGCAGAACGAGCGCCATGACGGAGAAGGCGCGCGAATCAAGTGTGACGTGGGGACCTTCGAGTTTCACCGTCGTTTCCGGGGAACGATGCGGCGACAATTCCGCGTCGAGAAGATCGCGCAGCGCGCCGCCGCCTTCGCCTCGGATAATCTGATCATGGGCAAAGGACAAGGCTTGAATACGGCCCTTCAGGGCAGCCACATATTCCTGCAGGGTCTTGCCTTCCTGTGAGGGATTGCCGACCAGCGATTTGATGATGGCGAGAACATTCTTGACGCGGTGGTTGAGCTCCTCGTTCAACATGCGCTGGCGCACTTCGGCGCGTTCCCTTTCGCCGGCCATTAGCTCGCTGTGATGGAAGGCGACCTCGACCAGCGCAATTCTGGCGGCTTCTGCTATCTCCCGGTCATCTTCCGACCAGGGCTGCGCCCTCTGATGCACCGTCTCTTTCCAAATCGCGAAACTCTTGCGTGGTGTGAGACGGTCCCCCATGGGGCCGGTTTCATAAGATTTTTCCGGATTGCCGGCCCAGTTCAGATTTTGCACGATCTCCTTGCGGAAAAACAGGAGATAGTCCTGTTTCACCTGAGAAAGTGGGATGGCGAGTATTCCAGCTGCCGTGTCGGCGTAGATTTCCGCCTCAGGTATCGCCTGCGACAGCGCATGGGTCGCCCAGACCCTGCCTTCCGAAGCCGACGCGACGAAACGCGCGAGCCTTGGAATGGCGTCATGCGGTGGCGTTGCGCCATGGCCGTGCCAGTTGTTGTCTACCCAGAGACCTACACCATCACACGGCATCAGATCGGCAAAATCCTGAAAACTGTCGATCAGCAGTTCCTCGATATTGGCGTGGTGCGCGGCGAGCCGCAGGAAGCGATCGAGCGCGGCATGGGCATGGTTGACGGTGTCCAGCCGACGTTTCTGCTTGAGGACCTGCAAATGCATGGAGAAGAATTCTCCAAACATTTCAGCGGCAATCCTTACCGGCATGGTCAGGACACGCGGGGAATAATGGTGACAGGCGATCAGACCCCAGAGGGCGCCATCGACAATCACCGAAATCGACATGGAAGCGGCGACGCCCATATTGCGAAGATACTCACAATGGATGGGAGAGACGCTGCGCAGATGTGCGAAAGATAGGTCGAGCGGTTCGCCGGAGATATCGAGGGCGGGCAACACGGGAATTCGTGTGCCGCTGGCATCAGAGATGATCCGGAGCGTGTTCTTGAGATAAAGCGTGCGGGCCTGCTGGGGTATGTCGCTGGCGGGGAAATATTGGCCGAGGAAGCTTTCCAGTTCCGGTTGCTTTGCTTCCGAGACGACCTTGCCGGCTCCATCTTCCTCAAAGCGGTAAATCATTACCCGGTCGTAGCCAAGCGTTGCCTTTACCAGCCTGGTCGTTCTGGAGATGAGGCTTTCCACGCTGTCCGCCTCGCGAATGCGATCCACCATCTTGCGTGCGGTGCCCAGGGGCTGGGTTTCGCTGCGGGACGGTTCGAATTCGATGATCGTGGTGGATTTGTAGCGGTGGAGCGAAATGTCGAAGCTTCTGCCATCGCCCATTTCCGTTGCGGGCAACATGGCCGGGCGCGTTGTCCTCCCGGTTACAGTCAGCGCGTTGCGGAGGTTGTGTACGAGGTCCTTGCCCAGAACCTCTTCGGCGGTCCGGCCATTGATATCACCTTCCACACCCAGAATGTCGCAGCAATTTGCCGAATGCCGCAGCACCATGCGCAAAGCGTTATCGCAGGCGATGAGACAGCCATGGGGTTGAATATAGCCGGGGATATGGATGGGCTCGCGGTCGCAATTGGTCAGATCGACACGATAGTCAGTGGGTGCCATGAGAAAGTCTTTCGCACCCTGTGTCAGTCCTGCGCTGTAAATGCCGTGTTCGTCTATGGACGGGATAGCCTGGATAATTCATTATGATATTGCCAACCCTTCCCCGTTTTATGCAACTGCAGTGGCGGTTTTCCGTCCTGCTGTCATGGGCTGTTATCGCCCTGTCGTCTTATACTTATCGCCATCGGATAGAATTTGACATGGCGCAACGTTCGCAGCGCCGATTTTGTTCCGGACTATTTGAAAGAAAAACGTGCCGCAGAAGAAAATAATCATCTCTACCCACGGGCAGGGCCTTTACGAGTTTACCTCTGAAGCAAAAGGCTTCGTGAATCAGACTGGCGTAACGGAGGGTTTGCTGACAGCCTTTGTCCGGCACACGTCCTGTTCCCTGCTCATCCAGGAAAATGCCGATCCCGACGTTCGGAGCGATCTCACGGAGTTTTTCTCCCGTCTCGTCCCGCCTTCGAGCGATCCTTCCATGCGGTGGGTTGTCCACACCCTGGAGGGGCCCGACGACATGCCCGCCCACATCAAATCGGCGCTCACGATGGTTTCCATCGGCGTTCCCATCACGGATGGCAGGCTTGTGCTTGGCACCTGGCAGGGCCTTTATCTCTTCGAACATCGCGATCAGTCGCATCGGCGCGAAGTCGTGCTGCATATCTCGCCGTGATGTGCGGATCCTGATCGGGGTGTGCGCGTTAACCACCCTGAACGCCTGCTGAACATTCGGTTCTGCTGATATTCAGATGGGCGAGTCTAGGGTCTCGTCAATCGCCGGGGGATGTTCCCCCGCCGTCAAAGAAACAAACGGAGTGAGTTCATGTTCAGCACCTTCGCAAAAGCCGGCCTGGCTGCCCTCATCGCCCTTGGTGGTATTTCCGTCACCGCTCCAGCTGCTTCGGCCGGCTCGGATGTACAGTTCCGAGTTCAGGTTCAGGATGGTTATGGTCATCGTCCCGGCTGGGGCCGCCCGGATCGCCCGCGCCGTGGCTGCTCGCCCTGGCTTGCGGAAGAAAAGGCAAGCCGCATGGGTCTTCGCCGCGCGCGTGTTGTTGATGTATCTCCGCGCCGCGTCGTCGTTGCAGGTTTTGACCGCCACGGCCGTGACCGCATCGTATTCGCCAATGAGCGCGGCTGCCCGGTGATCCGCCGCTAAAGGCAGCGATCCTGATCGATCTGCCGGCATCCCCGTCCCGGCAGATGGACAAAACGCCCCTCGCTTCCTGAACGGTAGCGAGGGGCGTTTCATTTTATCTGTGCTACGGCGGAGGTCGAGCCGATGCGGGGCGGCCCAAAAGCCGCCCCTTGCCGATTACTGCTCGAGCGCGAAGGTGACGTTGACCACAACGCTGTAGCTGTTTTCACCAGAGGCAATCGGGACACTGTCCGCTTCCTTCGCCATGGAGGCGCGCATCATGGCCTGCGGCACCGGCATCGGGCGCTGCGAGTTTTCGGTGATCTGGATAACACGGCCGAGCTTTACGCCAGCAGCTTCCGTCAGGGTCTTGGCCTTGGAAAGAGCGTCTGCCACGGCCTGTTTGCGAGCCTCGGTGACGGTGGCTTCAGGCTTGTCGTTGGTGAAGCTGATGTCTCCACCCTGGTTGATGCCGAGCTTGACGGATGTATCGAGGATCGCGCCGAGTTTCTTCAGATCCCGCACCCGAACGGTCAGGCCGTTGGATACTTGGTAACCGGTGATTTCGGGAGCGACATAGACGCCGTCCTTTGGCTCATAATGCTTGTAGAGGGGCTGCACCGAGAAGTTGCTGGTCTGCAGGTCACGATCCTCGATCGCCGCCTCCTTCAGCGCCTTCAGAACATCGGCCAGCGCCTTTGAATTTTCCGAAAGAGCGGCGGCCGCGGTTTCTGCCTGCTTGACGACGCTGAACGACAGGATTGCCATATCAGGAGCGATGGCCGCCTGGCCTTCGCCGGAAACGCTGATTGTGGCTTCACGCGGGGTGGCCTCCTGCGCGAGCAACTGGCCGGAGAGCGGCATCATGGCTGCTGCTGTCATTGCGGTAAGTGCAAAAAGGCGGGCCGATTTTGTCTTCATGGTGTTTCCTCGTTGATTGAGTCCCTTGAACGGGTATTGCCTTAGATTGTGTAGCTAATACGGCGGCACTGTTTAGCGAAAGCATCAATGGCTTGTCGGGCTGTAAAAATTGCGTTAGAGCGTGACCACCGGATTCGAACCATTGCGAAACCGGTGTTTCGGATAGCGTTTTCCGAAGGGGCCTGTAGCTCAATGGTTAGAGCCGGCGGCTCATAACCGCTTGGTTGGGAGTTCGAGTCTCTCCAGGCCCACCATTTTTCTTTTTTAATCAGATGGTTGTTGATTTTCTGTGCTGATCGCGGGGGTGCTGTCGCGCCGCACGCAGTATCGGTGAGAGCGCGTGGTTGGGATGAAAATCGTATCCCGCAATCTCATTCGCTGAAAGCAGCCCGGCTTGCCATTTGAAGCAAACCGGGCCGCAGGATCGGACATTAGTTGCAGACCCGCATGCTTTCGGTGTGCCAGCCGCCGTCATAGGAATTCGGAACCCGTCGGTCTTCAAACCAGCAGCGCGGTGGCGGCGGTGGCGGTTCGTAATAACGGGGGCCGCTATTATTGGCGATGGCGCCGCCGATCAGGCCACCGATGACGCCTGCGGCGAGGCCTCCGGCAATGGCTGCGCCATCATTGTGGCGACGGTGTTCGCGATAGGGCGGTGGCGGCGGGCCGCCACGGTCGTAACCGCGATCGTAACGCGGACGGTAGGGATAGTCCTGCGCGCTGGCGCTGCCATAGGATGCGAAAATGCTGCCAGTGGCAACAAGCGCGGCAATCGTGGAAAGAATTATCTTTTTCATCGGGCTACTCCATAAGCCTGCTTCGGGAGATAGAGGCTCATTATGCCCGCATGATGGCACGGAAGTGCTGAACGGCTTGTGAATGTTTCATTTTTACGGAGTTCATATTGTTCCGTTTTTTCGCAGAGCGGATCGTAGCCTGCGCTGATCCTCTGCAACGAAAAAAGCCCGGCGGATGGCCGGGCTTCGGGTCTACAAAACTCGATTGTGATCAGAACTTCACGCCGAGGCCCACCTTGACGGTGTGCTGGTCAAGGTCGGTATTGATGCCAAATATGTCCTTGTCGCCGTAATCGTTGTAACGATATTCCAGCCTGCCGAAGACATTGTCGGTGAAGGCGTAATCCAGACCTGCGCCAACCGTGTAGCCGTTGAAGGTGGCGCTATCCTTGCCGGCGCCGGGGGTGTCGATGAAGCCGCGTGTGGCGGTCCAGCCGGCGGTGCCATAAAGCAGGGCGCGATCGAAGGCATAACCAACGCGGCCACGAACGGACCCTTGCCAGTCGGTGCCAATGTTCACACCCGCATAATCATTGTCATTCCAGTTATAGTCGACGTCACCCTCGATGCCGAGAACAAAATTATTGTCGAACTGGTAATTGTAGCCGGCGAAGGCGCCGAGAATGCCGCCATCGAAATTATCCGAGCCTATGGGGGCACCGGCCGAAAAATCACCATTTGCCCAGCCCGCGCCACCTTGAATACCAAGATAAGGACCAGACCAGGTGAAGACTGGCAACGTTTCCTGTGCGACCGGGGGCGCCGGTGTTTCGTAGACGGCATCCGCGGCCATTGCGGTGCTGGCCGAAAGGGCCAGGAGCGACGTTACGATCAGCGTTTTCATCGTTTTCTCCCTGAGCTGACTGATATGTAGCATAGTTTAGTAACTTTTAATATGGTGTGGCTTTCGGCGGTGCCAAGGGGCGGCTTGTCGTCCCTGCCGGCTGGCCTACTGAACTCCATGCCGCGGCGTTTCGTTATGTCCCGCCATGCTGTTCTGATGCTGCGAACGTCTTCGGCGGCGTTTGGTTCCCTTCGCCGTTCTTTCTGAGGACGGCAATGCCGGCGCTATCTGTCACGCTTGGTTGTCTTGACACCGGGGGGAGCACCCATAGAGTTGTGGCTGACGGCTGCGATGCCGGTGCTTCGCGCCATATGCTAGAGGCTTGAGCCGCCGTCGAGATAATACCCCAACGACCGCCTCGCGCGGCCGTTTGTGGCTGGAAGGGCAGGGGAGGGCAGAAACGTATGGAGCTTTATTTTAGCGGAGGAGGGGCGACGTGATTGTCGGAGCCGTTCTCAGCGCCATTCTTCTCCTCACCCTTATTGCATTTCCGCGGCATCTCAAACCAGTGGTCATCTGCCTGCTCCTGATATGGGCCGGCACGGCTGCCTTTGTCATTTACGACTGGCGTCGCAGCAGCCAGCGGCTGGAGCATATCGTCGCGACTGCCGGGTTCGAGGCCGCCTGTCCGGACCCTGCATTGCCCATTCGCGTCAGCTTCCGCAATGATAACAATGTCGCGGTGCAGCGTCTGACCTACACGCTGGAGGGATTCGAACCGGCCTTTCGAGCTTCCGTATCGTTCGATCCCTATCAGGTGAGCGAAAGGCGGATCGAAGCCGGGGAAACCTTCGCCGCCTGCCGGACATTTCGCCTGCGCAACAACGAGCGGGTGGAACCGCAAAGGCTGGAGTGGCGGGTTACCGTCATTTCCGCCGAATTTGATTGAAGAGATCACACCGGTGCCGGCAATCACGGTATTTTGAGAATTTATGCTTGGGTCCAAAGGCCCTGCATTGCAACCGCTCCATGGGCCTGCCGTGCCCCGGCTGCGTGCGAAGCGCACGGGCCGCGACGGGGCGTGACTTGTTTTCGCCGGTTTGCGGTGTCATCTGCCACACATTGGATTGATGTCGCGGGTTGATGTTTTGCGTATTTTTCTGAAGTTTTTGAAGATCACGGCTATTGGCCTCGTTGCCCTCCCGGTTTTGGCCGGCGCACATATGGGCATCGGCCAGCTGACGGGGAATTTTCACGAGGTCATTCCCGGCGAGCTTTATCGTTCGGCTCAGCCGAGTGGCAAGGACATCGCCGCTTACGCCAAGGCCTATGGCATCAAGACCATCATCAACCTGCGCGATGAAAAGCGTGAAGCCTGGTATGATACCGAAAGCAAGGCCGCGAAAAACAACGGCATCCGGCTGGTCGACTATCCGCTGAGCTCAAGCGAGAAAGTCTCGGTGGAAGATTCAGAAACGCTGGCGGCGGTGCTGCGCAACGCGGAAAAGCCTGTTCTCATCCATTGCGAACATGGCGCGAACCGCACCGGGCTTGCCTCTGCGATCTATGTTGCCGCCGTGGCAGGCAAGAGCGAGGCGGCCGCCGAGTTTCAACTTTCGCCCTATTACGGCCATGTGCCGATCCCCGGCATCGGGCGTTATGAAATGTATCAGTCCTGGGATGACTTCGAGGAAACCATCGGGTTCTGACTGCTGCTTTATCCTCGGCCCAATGCCGGGGATCTAACCGCGTTGCGTCCGGCCGATAGGCTGCAGATGCCCGGGACAAGCCCGAGCATGACAGTGGAGAAGTCTTCGAACGCCGTTGCGAACAACGCGCTTAATAAACCCCGCCGCTTTCCCCGATCACCCTTGTCAGGCTGCCCGTAGCCGGGAAAAGCGGGATGAGGCAGGCCTGGAGGGCGTGGTATATATCACCCTTGCCGGGGAACAGCGTGTGAGCGGGAACCAGATTTTCCGTCAGTTCCTCATGCCAGCCGCCATTTTCATGGTCGATGAAGCTGTTGGCGATGGTGCTCCAGATGCGGCGGTAGCTGTCTTCATAGAAAGGGTCCGCCGGCAGGTTTTCGTTGAGAAAATGGGCCGCACCCGCCGCTTCGCACATGGGCCACCAGAGCTTTGCCCGCTTGTCGGGATTGTCGTTCCAGTCGAGCGTATAAAAGAAGCCGCCCTTTTCCCGATCCCAGCCAAGCGCCATGGACTGCACGAACAGCGATTTGGCGGCCACCGGCATCCAGTCGTGGCGGCGATCACCCAACACCCAAAGCTGGAGGAGGAGGCGCGCCCATTCCAGCCAATGGCCGGGGGTGGAGCCGGAGGGACGGAACATCTCGTTGCCGCGATAGTCCTTGTCGAGTGTCCAGTTGTCGTCGAAATGCTCCGGAACCCGGAAATCCAGTTCACCGGCGCGACGGCGGATGAGAAGATCGGCGATGCGTTCGGCCTTGCCAAGGTAGTTTTTGTCGCCGGTCACCTCATAGGCGGCCATCAACGCTTCGGTCAGATGCATATTGGAATTCTGGCCGCGATAATTATCGATGGGCGACCAGTCGCGGTTGAATTCCTCGGCGATCGCGCCGTGTTTTTCTTCCCAGAAACGGGTTTCCAGCACTTCGGTAATATCGGCCAGCATCTGGTCGGCGAGCGGGTGGCCGACGGTCTTGGCGGAGGAGGCGGCCAGAAGCACGAAGGCATGGCCGTAACCCTGCTTGGTGGCGTCCAGGGGGCCGGCATCGTTAACCTGCCAGAAATAGCCGCCATGCTCGCTGTCGCGATGCCTGTTCCAGAGATAGGTCATGCCGTGGTCGACAATATCGCCACAGCCCGGACGGCCGAGCAGATGGCCGATGGAGAAGCAATGCACCATGCGCGCGGAGGCATGGATGCCGCGCACGGGATCGTTTGCCTGCAGCGGCGCGCCCTTGACATCGAGATCGAAGAAGCCGCCGGCAGGATTGAGCGCCCGGTACTGGAAGAAGTCGAAAAGCCCCTCGGCCTGTTTTACCAGCCACTGGCGGTGCCAGGGCAGGGTATTCCAGTTTCGGCTGTTGTGATCGTCCTCAGACATCGCGTCCTCCATGCGGTTTGCTGCTTCGGCTTATATCCTTGCCGTATAAACCTGTCATCTGTCAGCGATATTTCGTAACGTGACGCAACGACGCAAAGCCATGCCTGTCCCTTGAAGATATATTGACATAAACATATCTTTATGTGACTTGACGACTTGCGATCTTGCAAATCGAAATGAGGAGTGTGCCCGTGTTTGACGATCTGTTTGGCCCTGAGGGGGCAAAGCGCGACGGCGCGGAAATTTTCAAGGCGCTGCGCGAAGCCGCCAGCGAACGCATCCTCATTCTCGACGGCGCCATGGGCACGCAGATTCAGGGTCTCGGTTTTGACGAAGATCATTTTCGTGGTGACCGCTTCATCGGCTGCGTCTGTCACCAGAAAGGCAATAACGACCTTCTGATTCTGACCCAGCCGGACGCTATCGAAGACATCCACTATCGCTACGCCATGGCGGGTGCGGATATTCTCGAAACCAACACGTTTTCCTCGACCCGCATCGCGCAGGCCGATTACGAGATGGAAAATGCCGTCTACGACCTCAACCGCGAGGGTGCGCAGATCGTCCGCCGCGCCGCCCAGCGCGCCGAGCGGGAGGATGGCCGCCGCCGTTTCGTGGCCGGCGCCATCGGCCCCACCAACCGTACGGCTTCCATTTCGCCTGATGTCAACAATCCCGGTTACCGCGCCGTCAGCTTTGACGATCTGCGTATCGCCTATGGCGAGCAGATCGACGGCCTGATCGACGGCGGCGCCGATATCATCCTCATCGAGACGATCTTCGATACGCTGAATGCAAAGGCGGCGATCTTCGCCTGCGAGGAGCGTTTCGAGGCCAAGGGCATCCGCCTGCCGGTTATGATCTCGGGCACGATCACAGACCTATCCGGCCGCACGCTTTCCGGCCAGACGCCGTCTGCCTTCTGGAATTCGGTGCGCCACGCCAACCCCTTTACCATCGGCCTCAACTGTGCGCTCGGTGCGGATGCCATGCGTCCGCACCTGCAGGAGCTATCGGATGTCGCCGATACCTTCGTCTGTGCCTATCCGAATGCAGGCCTGCCGAACGAGTTCGGGCAATATGACGAAACGCCTGAGATGATGGCGCGTCAGGTGCAGGGTTTCGCCCGCGACGGCCTCGTGAACATCGTTGGCGGTTGCTGCGGCTCGACGCCGGAGCATATCCGGGCGATCGCCGAAGCGGTGAAGGATTACAAGCCGCGCCCGATCCCCGAGCACAAGCCCTTCATGTCGCTTTCAGGCCTTGAGCCCTTCGTGCTGACCAAGGACATTCCCTTCGTCAACGTCGGCGAGCGCACCAACGTCACCGGCTCGGCCAAGTTCCGCAAGCTCATCACCGCCGGTGATTACACGGCGGCGCTGGCCGTTGCCCGCGATCAGGTGGAAAACGGCGCGCAGATCATCGACATCAACATGGATGAAGGCCTGATCGATTCCGAAAAGGCGATGGTGGAGTTTTTGAACCTCATCGCTGCCGAGCCCGACATCGCCCGCGTGCCTGTCATGATCGACTCGTCGAAGTTCGAGATCATCGAGGCCGGTCTGAAATGCGTTCAGGGCAAGTCGATCGTCAACTCGATTTCGCTGAAGGAAGGCGAGGAGAAGTTTCTCCAGCAGGCGCGGCTCGTCCACAATTACGGCGCGGCAGTCGTTGTCATGGCCTTTGACGAGGTGGGGCAGGCGGATACCTATCAGCGGAAGGTGGAAATCTGCGCGCGGGCCTACAAGCTGCTGACCGAAAAGGCCGGGCTGGCGCCTGAGGACATCATCTTCGATCCGAACGTCTTTGCTGTCGCGACCGGTATCGAGGAGCACAATAATTACGGCGTTGATTTCATCGAGGCCACCAAGACCATCCGCGAAACCATGCCGCTTACGCATATTTCCGGTGGCGTTTCCAACCTTTCCTTCTCCTTCCGCGGCAATGAACCGGTGCGCGAGGCGATGCATGCCGTGTTCCTGTATCACGCCATCCAGGTTGGCATGGATATGGGCATCGTCAACGCCGGTCAGCTTGCGGTTTATGACAATATCGACCCGGAGCTTCGCGAGGCCTGCGAGGACGTGGTGCTGAACCGCCGCGATGACGCGACCGAACGCCTGCTGGAGGTCGCGGAGCGTTTCCGGGGCACGGGCGCCAAGGATACCAAGGTTCAGGATCTTTCCTGGCGTGAACTGCCCGTCGAGAAAAGGCTGGAGCACGCGCTGGTCAACGGCATCACCGAATATATCGAGGCCGATACGGAAGAGGCGCGCCAGAAGGCGGAGCGTCCACTGCACGTCATCGAAGGGCCGCTGATGGCCGGCATGAACGTGGTGGGTGACCTCTTCGGTTCGGGCAAGATGTTCCTGCCGCAGGTGGTGAAATCCGCCCGCGTGATGAAGCAGGCCGTGGCGGTGCTTCTTCCTTACATGGAGGAAGAAAAGCGCCTGAACGGCGGCGAAGAGAAGAAGGCGGCCGGCAAGGTGCTGATGGCGACCGTCAAGGGCGATGTGCACGATATCGGCAAGAACATCGTCGGTGTCGTTCTCGCCTGCAACAATTACGAGATCATCGATCTCGGCGTCATGGTGCCGACGACGAAAATCCTCGAAACGGCAATCGCCGAAAAGGTGGATGTGATCGGCCTTTCCGGCCTCATTACGCCGTCGCTGGACGAGATGGTGCATGTGGCCGCAGAAATGGAACGGCAGGGTTTCGACATCCCGCTGCTAATCGGTGGTGCGACGACGAGCCGTGTGCATACGGCGGTAAAAATTCATCCGCGGTATGAGCAGGGGCAGGCGATCTATGTGACCGACGCCTCGCGCGCCGTGGGCGTCGTGTCGGCGCTTCTCTCCGCCGAGCAGAAGCCGGCTTATATCGACGGTATTCGCAGCGAATATGCCAAGGTGGCAGAGGCTCACGCCCGCAACGAGCGTGAGAAGCAGCGCCTGCCGCTTTCCCGCGCCCGCGAGAATGCGCACAAGATTGACTGGTCGAGCTATAGCGCCGTCAAGCCACAATTCTTCGGCACAAAGGTATTCGAGACCTATGATCTGGAAGAGCTTTCTCGCTATATCGACTGGACGCCGTTTTTCCAGACCTGGGAATTGAAGGGCCGCTTCCCCGCGATTCTCGATGACGAGAAGCAGGGCGAGGCGGCGCGTCAGCTCTATAGCGATGCGCAGGCGATGCTGAAGAAGATCATTGAGGAGAACTGGTTCCGGCCGCGCGCGGTGATCGGCTTCTGGCCGGCTAATGCGGTGGGCGACGATATCAGGCTGTTTACCAATGAGAGCCGCAATGAAGAGCTGGCGACCTTCTTCACGTTGCGCCAGCAGCTTTCCAAGCGAGACGGACGTCCCAACGTGGCGCTGTCCGATTTCGTCGCGCCTGTCGATAGCGGTGTTGCCGATTATGTCGGCGGCTTCGTGGTAACGGCGGGTATCGAGGAAGTGGCGATTGCCGAGCGTTTCGAGCGGGCGAATGATGATTATTCGTCCATCCTCGTCAAGGCGCTGGCCGACCGTTTCGCGGAAGCCTTCGCCGAGCGCATGCATGAGCGGGTGCGTAAGGAGTTCTGGGGTTATGCACCGGATGAGGCTTTTGCCGGTGATGAGCTGATTGGCGAGGCCTATGCCGGTATCCGCCCGGCACCTGGTTATCCGGCCCAGCCCGACCACACCGAAAAGAAGACGCTGTTTGCCCTGCTCGACGCCACCAATGCGGCGGGTGTGGAATTGACGGAAAGTTACGCCATGTGGCCGGGTTCTTCCGTGTCGGGCATCTATATCGGCCACCCCGAAAGCTATTATTTCGGCGTTGCCAAGGTGGAGCGTGATCAGGTGCTGGATTATGCGCGCCGCAAGGATATGCCGGTTGAGGAAGTGGAGCGCTGGCTCGGCCCTGTGCTCAACTACGTGCCAACGAACGGCGAGGAGAAAATCGATAGCGCGGCCTGATGGTTCACGCATTGCCGGGATAAATAAAAAGCGCGGGTTGCCCGCGCTTTTTTGTTTACTGTGGAACCTACGACCGCAACGCTGCCAGTTCCTCAATGCCGACATGGCTCTCTATCTCGCTGCCGCGCAGATAGAGGTAGAGACCGATCGCGAAGGCGAGGGCGGCGATGAAGACCAGATACCAGGCGTGGGCCATGGGGTTGATCGCAAGCGCCGTCGTCACGCCGATCGGCGTCAGCCCGCCGAAGACGGCATAAGAGACGTTGTAGGCGAAGGAGAGGCCGGAAAAACGGACGGATGCCGGAAACGCCCGCACCATGACATAGGGCACCGCACCGGCCATGCCGACCGAAAGGCCCATGACGCCGTAAAGCAAGAACATGGTCTGAAGCGAGGTGCCGGCGTAGCTGTAGAAGGTGAAGGTGGCGATACCGAAGAAGATGCTGGCGCCCATGAAGAAGAGGCCGGAGCCGATACGGTCGATCAGCGCCCCGGCAATGATGACGCCGAAGATCAGGAACAGCGTGCCGAAGCTGGTGCCGGCGAGCGCCTGCGTTGGCGTATAGCCGTAGAGCTTTTGCAGGAAGGTCGCCGTCATCAGCGTGGTGACGACGATTGCCGCTGACAGAACCCAGGTCAGCAGGGCGGAGATGATCACGCCGCGCATATGGTGCTTCAGCACCAGCCCGAGCGGCAGCTTGTCCGTCAGTGACTTCGACTTCTTCATTTCCATGAAGATCGGCGTCTCTTCCAGCCAGCGGCGCAGATAAACGGCGATGAGGCCGAAAATGCCGCCGAGCAGGAAGGGGATGCGCCAGGCGTAACCGGCCACGTCTTCCGGCGTGAAAAGCGAATTGATGGCAAAGGCGATCAACGAGCCCAGCATGATGCCAAAGGAAAGACCGGAGGTGAGGAAACCACAGGCAAGCCCGACGCGGCGGAAGGGCACGTGTTCGGCAACGAAGGTCCAGGCGCCGGGCACTTCACCGCCGATGGCGGCACCCTGCAGCATGCGCAGGATGATGAGCAGGATGGGAGCGGCCACGCCAATGGTGGCGTAGGTCGGCATCAGTGCCATGCCCAGCGTGGAAAGAGCCATCAAGAGGATCGAGAAAGCGAAGACACGCTTGCGGCCGTAACGGTCGCCATAATGCGCCAGTACGATACCGCCCAGCGGCCGCACCAGATAGCCGGCGGCAAAGATGCCGAAGGTCTGGATCATCACCAGCCAATCCGGCATCTCAGGCGGGAAGAACAGATGGCCGATCACGGTCGCGAAAAATACGAAAATGATGAAGTCGTAAAATTCGAGCGCACCGCCCAGGGCCGAAAGGCCGAGCGTTTTGTAATCCTGGCTATTGAGGGGCCGGGCTGCCGCCGGTGTGGTGGTGGGAGACATGAGGCTGCTTCTTTTCTAAATTTCGTATTACTTATGGGAATGCGGCAAGCGCAGCGCGATTTCAAGCCTTATGCTGTTCAATCACTCAGGTATTTCGATGGGCTGTCGAGAAAGCGCCGGAGGAAGGCGATGGTCTCCAACTCGTCATAAAGACGTTCGGTGATACCATCCTCGTCGAAATGATAAATCGTTGCCTCTGGAATGGCCAAAAGGACGGGCGAATGGGTGGCGATGATCAATTGCCCGCCTCGATCGGCCGCATGGCGGATGAGCGCGGCGAGTTCGAGCTGTTTCTGCATTGAAAGCGGGCTTTCCGGTTCATCCAGAAAATAAAGACCGGCACCGTGCAACCTCTGCTGCATGATGTCCATAAACCCTTCGCCGTGGGAACGGCGGTCGAGTATATTGTTCCTGACGATCCTGCGAAATGTCTCGGGCGTTTCCTCTGGAAAATCCTCGCCTTTTTTCAGTGCCTTTTCCCGCTCCCAGCGAAAATCGTCCAGCGCTTCCTCATTCTGGCGGCGGATATAACCAAGCACGTCTTCGGCGCGCAGAAACATGCGGATTTTCGGATATTTCTTGCGGGCGAAATAGAACGACTTCGCCACGGTCTCGGCGTGCTGAAGGTAAAGGTCGCCGGTTACCTGACCGTGATTGCCGATGGCATAGGCAGTCATTCCCGCCGCCAGTCCTTCCAGCAGCGTTGATTTGCCCGAACCGTTATTGCCGGCGAAAAAGGTGATCGGCGTCTTGAACTCGAGGCGTTCCAGATGGCGCAGCGCAGGGACGGAGAAGGGATAGACGTCGCTTACGTCGAGGTTCTCTTTTGTGATTACGCTATCGAGAAACAGCATGTTGGGCTCCTCCTGACGGAAGACACTTAAACGGTCACCGTGTCAAAAGCCATTATCCCTATTCGAAACGGTCGATGATGCTGATGCCGCTTTCCCTGAAGCTGTCCATGGCGGGCAAGGCAGCTGCGGCCTCGGAAAGCGTGATGTGGCGGCCGATCAGCTTTTCCGGCGCGAGCCTGCCGCTTTCGATCATCGCCAGCATGTCCTCATAACGCCACGCCTGCATGCCGTGGCTACCATAGATCTCCAGCTCATGCGCGATCACCCGCGCCATGGGAATGGCGGGCATGGCGTGGTCGGCGAGCATGAGGCCCACCTGCACGTGACGGCCGCGCCGACGCAGATTGCTGATGGAGTTGCAGCAGGTCTGCGGGTGACCCAGCGCATCGACCGAAACATGTGCACCACCGCCAGTGATCTCGCGCACCGCTTCGGAGACGTCGGCCAAGGACCGGCTGTTGATGGTGGCCGTTGCGCCGAGCTGACGGGCCATTTCGAGCTTGTCTTCGGCGATGTCGATGGCGACGACCTGCGCACCGAGGCCGACGCCGATCATAATGGCAGACAGGCCGACGCCGCCGCAGCCATGCACCGCCAGCCATTCACCGCCCTTCAGGCGTCCCTGATCGGTCACTGCCCGGAAGGAGGTGGCAAACCGGCAGCCGAGGCCGGCCGCCGTTGCGTAGCTCATCGTATCCGGCAGATGCACGAGGTTCTGATCGGCGTAATCGATGGCGACATATTCGGCGAAGGAGCCCCAATGGGTGAAGCCGGGCTGGAACTGCGCCTCGCAGACCTGCTGGTTGCCGGAGCGGCACTCATGGCAATGACCGCAGCCGGAGACGAAGGGCACGGTGACGCGGTCGCCGGTCTTGAAGCGGGTGACGTTTTTGCCGACAGCGGCAATCACCCCGGCGAATTCGTGGCCGGGAACATGCGGCAGGCGAATATCCGGGTCATGTCCCATCCAACCGTGCCAATCACTTCGGCAAAGGCCGGTGGCCTTTACCTCGATGACCACACCGCCATCTGTCGGTTCCGGATCCGGCAGGGACGCGACAACGGGGGTCTCACCGAATCGTTCGTAATAAAGCGCGCGCATCATGGCCTCACATCGTTGGTATGCAGGTTCGAAGTCATACCTGCTCTACCATCTCCCGCAAATGGGCGAAGCGGTTTTGCGTCTGGAAAAGCGTTTTAGTCCTTGATAAGCATCAGGTCGCCGGCTGCGAATTTCAGCGTGACCTGCTCACCGACGGCGGGCGGTGCTGTGCCGGGATCGTTGAACATGTCGAATGACAGCGTGGATCCGCCGAGATCGAGGCGGGTGCGGATGACCGAGCCGAGGAACTGGCTGGAGGTGACCGTGCCGGAAATGGCGACATCGCCTTTCGCGTCGCTGCCGAGCGAACCCGCTTCAGGGCGCAGGGCAAGGGTGATTTTTTCGCCGTTGGCCGCATTGACCGGCTTTTGCAGGGTGATCTGCTGCTCCCCGACCTGGATGGTGTTGGATGAGGAGTCCGCCACGATCGCGTCGATGAGGTTCAGCGTGCCCACGAAGGAAGCGACGAAGCGGGTCGCGGGCGTGTTGTAGATATCGAAGGGCGAGCCGATCTGGTCGGCGCGGCCGGCATTCATGACAACGATGCGGTCGGAAATCGACAGGGCCTCTTCCTGATCGTGGGTCACGAAAATGGTGGTGATGCCGAGTTTCTGCTGAATCTGGCGGATTTCCTCGCGCAGCGAAACACGGATCTTGGCGTCGAGTGCCGAGAGCGGTTCGTCCAGCAAAAGCACTTCCGGCTTCGGCGCGAGCGCACGGGCCAACGCCACGCGTTGCTGTTGGCCACCCGACATCTGGTAGGGATAACGGTCAGCCAGATGCTCCAGGTGGATGAGCTGGAGCATTTCTTTCACGCGCGCGTCGATTGCGGCTTTCGGTTTGCCAGCGACTTTCAGGCCGAAGGCGACGTTTTCATAGACGTTCATGTTCGGGAACAGCGCATAAGCCTGGAACACCATGCCAATATTGCGCTGGTTGGGCCGGAGCGTTGTCTGGTCCCTGCCGTTGATGACGATCGAGCCTCCGGTCGGGATTTCGAACCCGGCGATCATGCGCAGTACCGTGGTCTTGCCGCAGCCCGATGGCCCGAGGAAGGAGACGAACTCGCCCTTTTCGATGGCCATGTTGAAATCATGTACGACCTGGACGGAGCCGAAGGATTTCTTGATGTTGCTAAGTGTCAAAAAGCTCATGAAATATTGTCCTCAGGCCTTGGGAGGCGCGCCCTTCTGGTAGCGTGAAACGAGTTGGATCAGACCGAGGCAACCCCAGGTAATGCCGAAGGAAATCACGGCAAGCGCTGCCGGTTCATAGGCGCGGTTGGCACCCAGCAGCTGCATGTAGGGGCCGAAGGCCGGGCGGTTCAAAAGGGCTGCCATGGTGAATTCACCGATGACGATGGCAAAGGTCAGGAAGGCGCCCGACAGCACGGCGACCAGAACATTGGGCAGGATGATGCGCGAGAGGATGGTCGTCCAGCCCGCGCCAAGGCTCTGCGCCGCTTCCGTCAGTGTCGCCACGTCGATGGTTCTGAGGCCGGTATCGACGGCGCGGTACATATAGGGCAGGGCGAGCGTGGCATAACCGAACATCAGAAGCAGGTTGGTGCCGAAGCTCGTGCCGGTCAGCGGCAGCCAGCTGGAGGTATTGTAAAGCCTGATATAACCGAAGACGATGACGATGGCCGGGATGACCAGCGGCAGAAGCGTGATGAATTCGATATAGGGGCGCAGGCCCGGCAGTTTCAGACGCACCCAATAGGCTGTCGGCACCACCAGCAGGACGCCGAAAATGATGGTGAACAGCGCCATGACGACGGAATAGCTGAAGGTTTCCTGGAAGCGCGGGTCGCCCAGCACCTTGGCATAAGCGTCGAAAGAATATTCGCCGCGCCGCATTTTCAGCGAGAAATTGGTCATGCCGATCAGCGGCAGGGCGAAATAGAGCAGGCCGAAAATCAGCGCGCCCCAGGCGAAGAAACGCTTCATTTCAGCCACCTTTCGCTGCGGGCGCGCAGCCAGATATAAAGTGCATTGGCGATGCCTGTCACGACGATCATGCCGAAGGCGAGCGCGTAACCGAGATGCGGATTGCCGAGAACGTCGCCGCGAATCTGCGCGAAGAGCAGGATCGGTACGATGTTGAGCGAGGAGCCGGTGAGCGCAATTGCGGTGGCCACTGCGCCGAAGGCATTGGCAAACAGCAGTGACATGGTGCCGAGCAGCGACGGCAGCAAGATCGGAAAGGCCACCATGCGCCAATATTGAAAGCCGGTGGCTCCGAGAATTTCCGCCGCTTCGCGCCATTCGCGCTTCAGGCCGTCAAGCGCGGGCGTGATGATGAGGATCATCAGCGGAATCTGGAAGAACAGATAGGTGACGGTGAGACCCCAGAAGGACAGGATGTTGAAGCCGAGCATCCTGAGATCGATGCCGACCTGCGTCTTCAGGAAGACGGTCAGGAGGCCGACCGGGCCAAGCGTGGCGATGAATGCGAAGGCAAGCGGTACCCCGGCGAATTGCGAGGCGACGCCTGAAAAGGTGAGAAGCGGTCCGCGGATACGCTGCGGCAGACCACCGAGCACTACGGCCGCGGCGACGGCAAAGCCGATGAGGCAGCCGAGCGCTGCAGAAGCGAGGCTGATCTTTATCGAGATCCAGTAGGCCGAAAGGATGGATGCGGTAAAAAGCCCTGCAATGTTTTCAAGCGTGAAAGTTCCGTCTGTCCGCTGGAACGCGCCAACGACGATCTTCATCGTCGGCATAATCAGAAACAGCAGCACAAAAACGGCAAAAGGTACGACGCCTATCCAATGCAGCGGCAGCTTTCTGCGCGCGTCGGATGGTCCGCCGGTGTTGGTTGATGGCATCCTTGTCCCCAAACGCCGTTTTCAAACGGTCTGTCTATAAAGGTCTATATTATAAAAGAAGCACCCCGGCTTTGATCGGCCGGGGTGCGTTTTCAACAATTTACTTCACGTTCGCGCCGACAACGCTATCCCAGCCGCCAGTGACGGCCGCCTTGTTGGCATCGACTTCCTCGAGCGTCGGGAAGATCGCCTTTTCATAGGCTGCTGCCGGCGGCAGGCTGTCGATCAGGTCCTGCGGAACCTTGCCGGCCTTGACCATGGCGTTGAAGCGGATCGGGTGGCAATAACCCTTCAGCCAGCCGAGCTGACCGTCGTCGGAGTAGAGGTGCTCCATCCACAGCTTGGCGGCATTCGGATGCGGGGCGTAAGCGGAAATGCCCTGCACGTAAACACCGGCGAGAACGCCCTTCTCGGGAACGACGACTTCCGTCGGCGGGTTGTCGTTCAGCGTCTTCTTCCAGGACAGCGCATTATAGTCCCAGGCAACGATAATCGGCGTGGCACCCTGTGCAAGTGTACCGGCCTTGCCAATAGTCGGCAGGAAGTTGCCAGCCTTGTTGAGGTCGGCGAAATATTTCAGGCCGGCTTCACCGGCTTCCTTGCCGGATTTTGCTCCGGTTGAAAGACCGGCGGCGAGAACACCGAGGATAGCCTGGTTGGAGGCGCGCGGGTCACCCGCAAGCGCGACCTGACCGGAATAGTCAGCCTTCAGAAGGTCTGCCCAGTCCTTCGGCGTTTCCTTGACAAGATCCTTGTTCACGAAGAACGACATCACGCCGTAATAGTCGCCGTACCAGTAACCTTCGGGATCCTTGACGTTGTCAGGAATTTCGTCCCAGGTGGAGACCTTGTAGGGCTGCAGCAGGCCTTCGGCCTTCATCTGCGGGCCGAAAGCAAGACCGACGTCAATGACGTCAGGCGCCTGCGGGCCCTTATTGTCCTTGTTTGCCTTGACTGCTTCGACTTCGTCGGCGGAGCCGGCGTCGGGGTTCAGTTCATTGACGGTGATTTCCGGATATTTCGCCTTGAAGGCGGCGATCACGTCGCCGTAACCACACCAGTCGTGCGGCAGGGCGATGGTGGTCAGCATGCCTTCCTTCTTGGCGGCGGCGATCAGTTCGGCGCTCGGCTCAGCGGCGGCGATCGCGGTGGAAGCGATAACCAGTGCGGTGGTCGTAGCAAGCAGTCGGCGGCAGTGAGAGATCACTTTTTTCTCCTCTTCGTGTTCTCATATTGCGGACGCTGATACGGATTCTCGATGAAGCTAATGTGACGGCTGGATGGCAATTCATTTATCCGGATTCCGCCACTTTAAACCCATTTTCCGCCATTATCGGGCTTTTTGCCAGCAATTGCGGGAGTTGACCGTTTTTGTCCGTTAGACCAGATGCGTTCCCCAGCTTGGTTTTTCCCCTGCTTTATCGTGCTGGTAGCGATCGCAGGTATCCAATCAGCGTGCGGCATCGACGTCAAGTCGTATGCCGGCTACGCATATTCATGTTCTGTCAGGGCGTCGGAACAGGCGTGTCTGTTCAAACAGGCCCTCCAGTGCGTTCATGCGTTCCTTGGTTTCGTCCCACGTGCTGCTCTGCACCGCTTCGATCAGCGCCTCGACGACAAAAAGCGTAACGACAGACGAATCCCACGCGGACGGGGCCTCTATTTTGACCCGGAAAATATGCAGCGCATGACGCGCCACCGGCGATGTCCACTGGTCGGTAAAGAGGATGATCTGCACCCCATTTGCCTTGGCCACCTCTGCCAGTGTCGTCATATCGTGCTCGTAACGGCGGATGTCGAAAATGACGAGCACATCGCCGGCGCTCATATTCAGCATATATTGCGGCCAGGCGCTGGAGTTGGACGACATCAGCGTTGTCTTCGGCCGGATCACCTGCATGTGGGTGAAGAAATATTCGGCAATCGCACCGGTGATGCGCCCGCCGACGAAGTAGATGCTGCGCTTGCGGTCGGAAAGCAGGGCGGCGGCATTGTCGAAGACGGCGGTGTCGAGATCACCAAGCGTATCGCGCAGATTGCCGGTAATGGCGTCGGCGAAACGGTTGAGAATGTGCAGGCCCGGCGCGTTGGTTGCCCAGCGGTCATGTTTGGCCACCGGACCGGAGATCGTCGCTTCCAGCTCCTGGTGCAGATGGGCCTGAAATTCGGGATAGCCCTTATAGCCGAGCTTCTGCACCATGCGCGCCACTGTCGGGGTGGAAACACCGGCATTTTCGGCAATCGTGGTGATGCTGCCGAGGCCGGACACCGGATAATTGCCGAGCAGGCTTTCTGCCAGCCGTTTTTCGGAACGTGTCAGCGCGTCGTAATGGGCATGGATGACGTCCGACACGGTGGCCGCGGTGTTGCGCAAATCTTTCCCCTTCCGGTCTTTCTGCCGGTGTGTGCGCTAAAATAAACATCTCTGCCCGTGATTGAGTCAATGGAAAAATGAAGAGAAAATTTCAAAATTCCATTTGACACCCGCCATAATGTGAAGAATTCTTTTCGCCGTTAGGGAAGACGGTTTTCCGGGTGGGGTACGTGCATGACGGTGCGTTCGCGGTTTTTCACAGAAGCGGAAGGGCAGGCCGTTGGCATCGAGAATGCCGGTGCGGCGGGCGATGTCCTGCTCGTCTGCGAACATGCTTCGGCCACCGTCCCGCAAAGATTAAGCACGCTCGGCCTGTCGCCCGAGGTTCTTTCAAGTCATGTGGCATGGGACCCCGGCGCTCTGGCCGTTGCCCGTCTGCTTTCGGAGAAGCTCGACGCGACGCTCATTTATCAGAGGTTTTCCCGCCTGGTCTATGATTGCAACAGGCCCCCCGAATCGCCGTCCGCCATGCCGGTAAAAAGCGAAGTATATGATATTCCCGGCAATTTCGACCTCACCGAAGCGGAGCGGTTTGCCCGAACGTCAGCGCTGTATGTGCCGTTTCACGACCGGGTGAGCGAGATCATCGCCGAGCGGCAGGCGAACGGCCGCAAGGTGGTGGTGGTGACCATCCACAGTTTCACGCCGGTTTATCACGGCCGGTTCCGCGAGGTTGAGATCGGCATCCTGCATGATACCGACAGCCGTCTCGCTGACGCCATGCTGACAGGCGCCGAAGGGGCCTCGCTCACGGTCAATCGCAACGATCCTTATGGCCCGGAAGATGGCGTGACGCATACGTTGCGACTTCATGCGCTACCGGACGGCCTTTTGAACGTCATGATCGAGATCCGCAACGATCTGATCGCCGATGAAGGAGAGCAGGCGAACATCGCCGCATTTCTACACGAGCTTATGGGGAAGGCACTCGCATCGATCGACGAGTGAGGGAGCAGGGGCCGGCCGATGGTGAACACACCGGGGTCAGGCATCGAAGGGAGACTGCCGCCATCCGGTCAAAGAAGCCGGAAAACGAAGCGGTACGGGAACAGCAGATGCGTGCGGCGCGATCCGGGAGTTTCCTGATGGCGCCGAAGACTGGGGCACAATCGGCCAATAACGGCTGACTGGCTTGTTTTTTTCTTATCAGGAGAGAAGGGCATGGACAGTTCATCGTCAGGCGTCAGCTACAAGAAAGCTGATGCATCCTATTTCGAAAAACGCGGACTATCCCGTTATGCGGGCGTGTGGTCGCTCTGGTCGCTTGGCGTCGGCGCGGTCATATCAGGGCATTTTTCCGGATGGAATTTCGGTTTCTCCACTGGCGGCTGGGGCGGCATGCTGGTGGCGGGCATCATCATCGCCATCATGTATCTTGGGCTGACATTCTCGATCGCCGAAATGAGCCCGGCGCTGCCACACACGGGTGCGGCCTATTCCTTCGCTCGCACGGCCATGGGCCCATGGGGCGGCTTCATCACCGGTCTTTGCGAGAATGTTGAATACGTGCTGACGCCGGCGGTCGTCGTCACCTTCATCACAGCCTATGTGAACTCCATTCTCGGCCTCGATCCGGCCTATTCACCCTTCGTGTGGATAGCGTTTTACGCGATATTCCTTGCGCTCAACGTCTTCGGGCTTGAGCTTTCCTTCAAGGTGACGCTCGTCATCACGCTGATTTCGCTCGCCGTTCTGGTGTTCTTCTGGATCAGTGCCATTCCCAATATCGATTTTTCGCGTTTTGCGCTCAACATCGGCGTCGGACCTGATGGCAAGGCGGTGGAACTGCCGGAGGGCGGTGGCTCGTTCTTCCCGTTCGGTTTTTCGGGCGTTCTCGCCACGCTGCCTTTCGCGGTCTGGCTGTTCCTCGCCATCGAGCAGCTGCCGCTGGCGGCTGAGGAATCCGTCGATCCGAAACGCGACATGCCGAAGGGTATCATCCTTGGCATGGTCACGCTGATGGTTTCGGCCTTCATGATCGTGCTGCTCAACCCGTCGCTGCCGGGCGTCGGCGCCTTCCATCTCAGCTCCTCGCTTGAGCCGCTGCTTGATGGCTTCAAGGCGATCTATGGCGATGGCGGTGTGGTGCTGCTCGGTCTCGTCGCGCTTACCGGCCTCATCGCCAGCTTCCATACGATCCTCTATGCGCAGGGCCGCCAGATCTATTCGCTGTCGCGTGCGGGTTATTTCCCGACGGTGCTGTCGATCACCCACTCGAAATACCGCACGCCATACGTGGCCAACATCACCGGCGCGATCGTCGGCCTTGCGGTCATGCTGGTCATCTGGTTCGCGCTGGGTGCGGAACAGGGTGGCAGCATCATCGGCAGCGTGCTTTTGAACATGGCTGTGTTCGGCGCGATGTTCTCCTACATCATGCAGGCGATTTCCTTCATCCTGCTCCGCAAGAACCTGCCGCATATCGAGCGGCCGTTCCGTTCGCCCTTCGGCATTCCAGGTGCGGTGCTGACTGTCATCATCGCCATCGTCACGCTGCTTTACCAGATCCAGGATCCGAACTTCACAAAGGGCGTGCTCTGGGTCGCCGTCTGGTTTGCGGTCGCCATCGCCTATTTCGCTTTCATCGGCCGTCATCGCCTCATCCTCTCGCCGGAAGAGGAATTCGCGCTGGAGCACAAGCAGGCTGCCATGGCAGCGGCGGCTGCAAAGGCCTGATGCTTAAACAAACGGGCGGCCGCAACCCGGCCGCCCGGTCACGACAATAAAGGGAACGGATAAAATGACGAGCTACACATTTGACGCGCTTAAAATGGATGTCGCCGAAGGGCGCATCGACACGGTTCTGGCCTGCCTTGTCGACATGCAGGGGCGTCTGATGGGCAAACGGTTCCAGGCTGAATTCTTCGTCGAAAGCGCCTTTGAGGAAACCCATAGCTGCAACTATGTGCTTGCCACCGATATGGAGATGGAGACCGTTCCCGGTTACAAATCCTCCAGCTGGGAGAAGGGTTACGGCGATTATGTCCTGAAGCCCGATCTTTCGACGCTGCGCCGTGTGCCGTGGCTGGAAGGCACGGCGCTGGTGCTGTGCGACGTGCTCGATCATCACACCCACGAAGAGGTTCCGCATTCGCCGCGCGCGCTTCTCAAGAAGCAGGTGGCTCGGCTGGAGGCCATGGGGCTGAAGGCCTATATGGCGACCGAACTTGAATTCTTCCTCTTCGACCAGACTTTCGACGCGGCGCGCGCCAGCGGTTACAAGGGGCTGAACCTCGCCAGCGGCTATAATGAAGATTACCATATCTTCCAGACGACCAAGGAGGAAGATGTGATGCGGGCGCTGCGCAAGGGCCTGCAGGGGGCCGGCATTCCGGTTGAAAATTCCAAGGGCGAAGCGTCCGCGGGGCAGGCGGAGATCAATGTTCGTTACGCCGATGCGCTGACCATGGCAGACAGGCACGCGATCATCAAGAACGCCACCAAGGAGATCGCCTGGTCCAAGGGCAAGGCGGTGACATTCCTCGCCAAGTGGAACTACAATGCCGCCGGCAGTTCCTCACATATTCACCAGTCGCTGTGGAGCCTTGACGGGAAGACGCCCGCGTTCCTGGACAAAGATGCGGAGCACGGCATGTCGCAATTGATGCGGCATTATGTTGCCGGGCTGCTGGCCCACGCCAGTGAAATCACTTATTTCCTCGCCCCGTACATCAATTCCTACAAGCGTTTCATGGCGGGTACCTTCGCGCCCACAAAAGCAATCTGGAGCCTCGACAACCGCACGGCGGGATATCGCCTCTGCGGCGCCGATACCAAGGGCATCCGCATCGAATGCCGCGTGGGCGGCTCCGATCTCAACCCCTATCTCGCCATGGCCGCCCTGCTCGCAGCAGGCATTGACGGCATCGAAAATAAACTTGAACTTGAGCCCGAATTTGTCGGTGATGCCTATGGCGGCAAGGACGTGCGCGAGATACCCAAGACATTGCGTGACGCCACCGCGTTTCTGGACGGATCGAAAATGCTGCGCAGCGCCTTCGGCGACGATGTGATCGATCATTACGTCCGCGCCGGGGCGTGGGAACAGGAAGAATACGACCGCCGCGTGACCGACTGGGAAGTGGCGCGCGGTTTCGAAAGAGCCTAATCATTACGGGAAAACATCATGACCATGATCCAGAATATCTCGCCCATCGACGGCTCGGTTTATGCCGAGCGGGAGGCGATGTCGCTGGAGGCGGCACGGGCCGCCGTTTCAAAGGCGCGCAAGGCGCAGAAGGACTGGGCTCGACGCCCGCTTGAGGACCGCGTTCAGCTGGTTCTGAAAGGTGTCGCACGCCTCAACGAAATGGTGGACGAGGTCGTGCCGGAACTTGCCCATATGATGGGCCGTCCGGTGCGCTATGGCGGCGAGTTCAAAGGCTTCAACGAACGCTCCAACTATGTCGCCTCCATTGCAGCCGATGCGTTGGCGCCGCTCGTCATCGAGGAAAGCGGCAATTTCGAACGCCGCATCGAGCGTGAGGCGCATGGCGTGGTCTTCGTCATAGCGCCCTGGAACTATCCTTACATGACGGCGATCAACACCGTCGCGCCGGCTTTGATGGCCGGCAATACGGTCGTCATCAAACATGCGGCGCAGACGCTGCTGGTCGGCGAGCGCATGGTGCGGGCTTTTGTCGAGGCCGGTGTGCCTGACGATGTCTTCATCAATGTCTTCCTCGACCATGGCACGACCTCGGCGCTCATTTCCGAGGGCCTTTTCAACTTCGTCAACTTCACCGGTTCGGTGGAAGGCGGCCGCGCGATCGAGCGCGCCGCTGCCGGCACCTTCACCGGTCTAGGTCTTGAACTCGGCGGCAAGGATCCCGGTTATGTGATGGAGGATGCCGACCTCGATGCCGCCGTCGATACGCTGATGGATGGCGCCACCTATAATTCCGGGCAATGCTGCTGCGGCATCGAGCGCATCTACGTCAACGAAAACCTCTATGACGCCTTTGTCGAGAAGTCGGTCGCGTGGGTCTCGAACTACAAGCTCGGCAATCCGCTGGAGCAGGAAACCACGCTCGGGCCGATGGCCAGCAAGCGTTTTGCCAAGGTGGTTCGTGCGCAGATTACCGATGCCGTCTCGAAGGGGGCCAAAGCACTGGTCGATCCGAAGCTGTTTCCTGCCGATGATGGTGAGAGCGCCTATGTCGCGCCGCAAGTCCTCGTCAATGTCGATCATTCGATGGAGTTCATGACCGAAGAAACCTTCGGCCCTGCGGTGGGCATCATGAAGGTGAAGAACGACGACGAAGCCATCGCCCTGATGAATGACAGCAAATACGGGCTGACCGCCTCGCTCTGGACGCAGGATGCCGCCCGCGCCGGGCGCATCGGTCGCGAAATCGAAACCGGCACCGTGTTCATGAATCGCGCGGACTATCTCGACCCGGCGCTTTGCTGGACCGGTGTGAAGGAAACGGGCCGTGGCGGTTCGCTCTCCGTCCTCGGTTTCCAGAACCTGACCCGTCCGAAATCCTACCATCTGAAGAAAGTCACGAAATGAATATCGTCGCCAACTGGAGCTATCCCACCGCCGTCACGCTTGGCCGTGGCCGGATCAAGGAACTGGCTGAAGCCTGCAAGACGCTTGGTATCAAGAAGCCGCTTCTCGTTACGGATCGCGGCCTTGCCAATATGGCGATTACCGCGCATGCGCTGGATGTGCTGGAAGAGGCGGGTCTCGGCCGGGCGATCTTCGCCGAGGTCGATCCCAACCCGAACGAAATCAACATGGAAGCGGGTGTGAAAGCTTATCGCGATGGCGGCCATGACGGCGTCGTCGCTTTCGGCGGCGGCTCGGGCCTCGATCTTGGCAAGACCATCGCCTTCATGGCCGGGCAGACCCGCCCGGTCTGGGATTTCGAGGATATTGGCGACTGGTGGACCCGCGCGGACGCCTCAAAGATCGCGCCCATTGTCGCGGTTCCAACGACGGCCGGCACCGGTTCGGAAGTCGGTCGCGCCAGCGTCATCACCAATTCGCAGACGCATGTGAAAAAGATCATCTTCCATCCGAAGCTCTTGCCCGGCGTCGTCATTTGCGATCCGGAGCTGACGGTTGGCATGCCGAAGGTCATCACGGCTGGCACGGGCATGGATGCTTTCGCCCATTGCCTGGAGGCCTATTCCTCGCCCTTTTATCATCCCATGAGCGCCGGTGTGGCGCTGGAGGGTCTGCGTCTCGTCAAGGAATTCCTGCCGCGCGCCTATAAGGACGGCACGGATATCGAAGCGCGCACCAACATGATGGCGGCGGCGGCCATGGGGGCGGTTGCCTTCCAGAAGGGGCTGGGGGCCATCCATTCGCTCTCGCATCCGATCGGCGCTGTCTACAACACCCATCACGGCATGACCAATGCCGTCGTCATGCCGGCCGTGCTGCGCTTCAACCGTCCTGCCATCGAGGACAAGATTGCCCGCGCGGCCGCCTATCTCGGTATCTCCGGCGGCTTTGATGGTTTCTACGATTACGTGCTGGAGCTTCGCAGGGAACTCGGCGTGCCTGAGAACCTCACCGCCATGGGCATCAAGCCGAATCGTATCGACGAACTGGCGGCGGAAGCGATCAAGGACCCGAGCTGCGGTGGCAATCCGGTGCCGATGACGCTTGAGAATACCAAGGCACTTTTTGAGGCTTGCTTTTAAGGAGTTACCTTTGATCGCCGGGTTTGTGAGAGGTTGAGAGGGTGCCGCTTGTTTCTTCTCCCCGGCGGGGAGAAGAAACCTGCGGCGACGCTGTACCCCGCATCGGTGCCGAGCGACCATACGACCTCTAATCTATGAAGCCCGCGACGCCATCGCGGGCTTTTTGTTCCGCGGCGTAATCGTTATTAGCGTTTTATTAACCCTGTTCGTTAAGATTATGGAAAGCACCATGAAGTGCGTCGGTGCGTGAATGAGCATGAAACGGCTCTGACAAACAGGGGGTATCATGTCAGTCATCACTTTCGCCAATACCAAGGGCGGCGCCGGAAAAACCAC
Source organism: Agrobacterium genomosp. 2 str. CFBP 5494 (assembly GCF_900013495.1). Taxonomy (NCBI): domain Bacteria; kingdom Pseudomonadati; phylum Pseudomonadota; class Alphaproteobacteria; order Hyphomicrobiales; family Rhizobiaceae; genus Agrobacterium; species Agrobacterium genomosp. 2. The sequence goes on along the minus strand of NZ_LT009718.1, from coordinate 2,555,218 downwards.
GGCCGTGCTGCTTCTGGCGACCGAACTCGCCCGTAGCGGCCATCGGGTGACGGTTCTGGATGCCGATCCGCAATTGTGGATTTCCCGCTGGTGCGAACTCTCGGGCATGGTAGAAAACCTGTCAGTGATTTCGCATGTGACGATGGCTTCGCTTGAAGGCCACATTCGCGAAAACCGGGCCAATACAGACTGTTTCATCATTGACCTGCCCGGCGCAAAAACGCCGCTTTTGACCATGGCGCTCGGTATCTCCGATCATGTTCTGATTCCGGTACAGGGATCGGCCATGGATGCGCGTGGCGCTGCCGAAGTTCTCGATCACATCGAATTCCTGAACCGCAAGATGGGTAAGGCGATCGCCCATTCCATCGTGCTGACACGGGTCAACGCCATGGTGGCAACGCGTTCGCTGTTGCTCGTCAAGATGCTGCTGGCGGAAAAAAACGTCTCCGTGCTCAACACGGCGATTGTCGAGCGGGCGGCCTATCGCGATATTTTCGACTATGGCGGCACGCTTCTCTGTCTGGATGGCAAGAAGGTTAGCAATATCGACAAGGCGGTAGAAAATGCGGCGGCCTTTGCCGAAGAAGTCATCAACCTCCTGCCGAAAAGACTTCCCAGGCGCGTTGCGCACCTGGCACGTCTCGTGACACGCAGGGCTGCCTGACCTCGCGTTGCGAATCCCGCCCGGTTGCGGCGACGGTGCGACGGTTTGGTGAAATGGGTGCCCCACAAAAATGCGGAGAAGATGCGCCTTTACGAGCCGCTCCCACGACCTCTTCATGGCGCGAAATTTTTGCTTGATTTGGAAACGATCGTTTCCTATATTCCGCTCATGAGCAATTTCAGCCAGCCCCATTCCCCGGAACAGCGCCATCGCGGCCGCCCGCGCGAGTTCGATCTTGAACGCGCGCTCGATGGCGCGATCAAGGTATTCTCGCGGCGCGGTTATCACGCCACCTCGGTAGGCGATCTTACCGATGCGATGGAGCTGGCCCAGGGTAGCCTCTACAAGGCCTTCAAGGATAAGAAAGCCGTCTTCATCGCGACGATGGAGCGCTACAGGATCATACAGACCGAGCGTTTCGAGGCAGCTGTGGCCGGTTTCGACACCGGTTATGAGCGGCTGAGAGCGGGGCTGATGTTTTACGCCGAACGATCCCACGGCGGTGTCGGCTCCGACGGATGTCTGGTGGTTGGTGCCGCTGCCGATCTGGCGGCACTGGACGACGACATCGCCGTTGTGGTCGAGAGGGCCGTGAAGGCGAGGGAGCGGATCGTCGCCCGCCTCGTTGCCGAAGGGCAGAGGGATGGTTCCGTGCGGTCCAAGGCCGATCCCGATGATCTTGCGCGGGCGATGCTGTGCATGATGTACGGTATGCGCGTGGTGGGAAAGACAGGGCGGAGCCTTAAAGACATGGTGGCCGTGGTGGATATTGCCATGAGGCTTGCCGAGTAATTTTGTGAATATTTAGGAAACGATTGTTTCCATATTGGAGAAAATGATGACGACGCGTGTAATTGATGGGGATGATATTCAGGCACCATCCATTTCCCCGGCTTTGACTTTCCTGCTGGCGACAGCCTGCGGATTGATCGCGGCCAATCTTTATTATGGTCAGCCGCTTGCCGGCATCATCGGTGCGGAGCTTGGTCTTTCCGCTGGCGCGACGGGGCTGATCGTGACCCTGACACAGATCGGTTACGGTGTCGGTCTGCTGTTTGTCGTGCCGCTCGGCGATCTCGTGGAAAACCGCAAGCTGGTCGTCGGCTCCGTCTCCATGGCGGTGCTTTCCCTTGTGGCCGCAGCATTCGCGCCACATGCGACGCCGTTTCTGATCGCAGCCTTCCTGGTAGGGGTCAGTTCGGTGGCGGTGCAGGTCATCGTTCCCTACGCGGCCCATATGGCGCCGCACGCCATTCGCGGGCGGGTGGTCGGCAATGTCATGAGCGGGTTGATGGCCGGCATCATGCTGGCGCGGCCGGTTTCCAGCCTTCTGTCGGAAGTTGTCTCCTGGCGCGGTGTGTTTCTGACGTCTGCGGCCGTCATGGCGCTTCTTGCCGTGGTGCTTTTCCGGCTCCTGCCGACCCGTATGCCTGAAGCGCGGCTGAGCTATGGCGCCTTGATGGCTTCGATGGGCCGGCTGGCGCTTCACACGCCGGTCCTGCGGCGGCGGGCGATCTATCATGCCTTTCTCTTCGCGGCCTTCAGCCTGTTCTGGACCACGACGCCTCTTTATCTGAGTGGGCCGCATTTCAATCTCAGCCAGGGTGAGATCGCACTCTTCGCACTGGCTGGTGCGGCCGGCACCGTCGCCGCCCCGATTGCCGGGCGGATGGCCGATCGCGGCTGGACGCGGGCGGCGACATTCTTTGCACTGCTGGCGGTAGCACTCTCTTTCGCCGTCACGCATCTTGCGCCTGAGGGATCGCATCTGGCGCTCGCCATTCTTGTCGTTGCCGCAATCGTTCTGGATTTCGGTGTCACCACCAATCTGGTGCTCGGGCAGCGGGCGATCTTCACGCTGGGGGCGGAATTCCGCAGCCGCCTGAACGGCATCTATATGGCGACATTCTTCATGGGCGGTGCAATTGGTTCCGCCGTTGGCGGCTGGGCCTATGCGGTTGGCGAATGGCAAGCCGCCTCCTGGATCGGCTTTGCTCTTCCGGTAGCCGCGCTGCTATATTTCCTGACGGAAAAGCGCGACTGAAACGTCATAACTAAAAAAGCCCGGACCACCGGGCTTTCTCCTTTTCTTCCAGTCAATTTATTCCGCGAATTCGACCACCACACCGGGACGGACCATTTTCGCCAGTTCGGTGGCATCCCAGTTGGTCAGGCGAATACAGCCATGGCTGTTCGTCTTGCCGATCTTCGAGGGTTCCGGCGTGCCGTGAATGCCGTAGGTCGGCTTCGACAGGGCGATCCAGACCGTGCCGACAGGACCGTTCGGGCCCGGCGGGATCTGCAGGATCTTGTCGTTCTGACCCTGCTTGAAGTTGATCTTGGGATTATAGGTGTAGCCCGGATTGAGCGCGATACGCTCTACCGTATGGGTGCCGCTTGGCGAGGGGGTGTCCGTGGAGCCGATCGTGGCGGGATAGGCGGCAATCAGATTGCCGTCCTGGCCATAGGCGAAGACCTGCTTGATACCCTTATGCGCAACGATGCGGGCGACCTGCCCCTTCTTCGCCTCGCCGGGATTGACGACCTTGATGATGGTGCCGGGCACGGAGAAATCGACGCCGGGGTTCAGCTCTTTCAGATAGTTCTCATCCATGTGGAAGCGTTCGGCCAGCGCTTCCGAGGTCGACGTAAAGGAGAGGGCAGGCAGCTGCGATTTCTCGGCATAGTCGTCCGGGATGGAGGCCACGTAGGGGCCGGCGGCATCGGCGGCGGTGATCGTATAATCCACAATCGGCATGCCGCCCGAGGCGCGCAGGCGCTCCAGAATGTCTTCTGAATTGTTCGGGTCGAGCTTTTCGCCCGTCATGTCCTGCCAGGCGGCTATGGCCTTGTTGACATTGTCGCCCATCTTCCCGTCGATCACGCCGGGGGAGATGCCCTCGCGGTCGAGGAAGGTCTGGAGCGCGACGATTTCCTGGCGGGAACGGTTGACCGGCGTCGTTACCGGCGTATGCCGCTCGATCAGGTGGTCCGGTTGCGGAACGGCGGCCGTGGTGCTTTCTTCCGGCATCGGCTGGCCGAGCGGGCCGCTTTCCACCGCGCCGGGGGCTGGCACGGAACCGGTGTAGAGATTCTCATCGGAGCCATCGCCGCGATATTCGCGATAATCGCGCACGTTGCCGTTGTCCTGATAACCGTAGTCGCGCGGCGGCTCACGATACTGGCCACCGGGGGCGGGTGGATAATAGGTGGTGTCGCGCTGGCGTACCTGCTGCCGCTGCTGGTAGCCGGAGGGCATTTCGGTGGCCAGCAGGTTGCCGTACTGGTCGTAGAACACGGTACGGCCCATCGCGTCACGGCTGATGACGATGTCGCCACGTTCCGGCATGAAATCGAGAACGCGGCCATCCGGCGTAACCAGCATGGTCTGTTCGCCATAACGCTGCTGCGCGCCAGCCTGTAGCGGAGCGAAAATCGACGCCACGGCGATCGTCAGGCCCAGAGCTGCGTTAAGAAACTGTTTCACGATTCTGCTATCCCTTGCTTCGTCACCGATAAACACACCGTAATCTTGACCCTATTGTGAAAAAGGTGAATTCGCGGTTAATGCAATCTTAATTTCCGTCACGGTTAGTAGCGTTTCCGTGAACCATGCGTTTTTACTGCCACAGGGAGGTTGTCTTGCGTTCGTTTCAGGCTGGCAGATCGCCACGCATTTTCCTCGATGAGACCTCCGTTTTCGATATCGGCGCCTGCGTCGTCGATGGCATAGACATCGCGCCCGGCCGCGCCATTCCCGATGATGGCGATGCGCGTATCGACCACTCGCTTGAAGGCTTTCTTTTTACCTGTGGTCCCGATCATATCCGTCATCCCGAACCGATTGATGGTGACCGCGAGGGGCGTCGATATCCCTTGCATGGCTCCTTCTCCTCGCATCCCGCAACGATCACCGCGTTCGATGTTCTCGAGTCCAATGCACTGGCGCGCGTCGAGGTTCCCGTGAAGCTTGCCGATGGCGGCACGGCGCTGCTGGAACGGACATGGAAGATCGATGGCGAAAGCGGCGAGGTCAGCCTCGATGACAGGATCGTCAATACGTCCGGGCGGCCGATCCCAGTATTCCTGATGTACCATATGAATGTCGGCGCTCGCCTGTTTGACGATGCGGTGCGGCTTGAAGGCGCAATGCTGGATGGCGGCGGCCATGGCTGGCGTTTTGGCGAGGAGCCGGGCACTGTTTTCTGCGTGTCGGCCGGCAAGACTGAATGGGCGGAATTGAAACTCGGCCCGATTGCGGCCATTGGCGGGAAGACGCTCACCGTGCGTTTTCGCACGGAGACGCTGCCCTATCTGCAGATGTGGCGCAACCAGCAGGCTCCGGCGAACGTGCTCGGCATCGAGCCGGTTTCGCATCGATGGGTGGGGCGTAGCGAGCTTGAGGCAGCCGGTGAGTTCAATATTCTTCAGCCGGGGGAAAGCCGTTCCTTCGGTCTGCGCTTTTCCATCCTCTGAGCCGTACCGAATGAAGACCGCGCATCATTGACGCATGGGATTTGACCGCTTACATCGGATGCGGATTTCTAGATCGTTTTGGCTTTTCTTCGAATCGCCAAAACGATCTAGCTCTTTGATTTTACGCGTTGTCCGGACGTAAAAGCGTTTCCGCTTTTACTGGAAACGCTCTAAGGATGACGGCCAGCGGCGCGGACGCCGGTTTCAGGAGGCATGACATGGATATCAGGCGCATAGACGACGAATATTCGGTGACTGGACAGATCAGCGTCGCCGATCTGGATGAGATCAAGGCACTCGGCTTCAAGTCGATCGTCTGCCACCGCCCGGACGGCGAAGAAGACGGTCAGCCGCTTTTTGCCGATATTGCCGAGCGTGCAGAGCAGCTTGGCCTGACGATCATGCATGTGCCGGTCGGCCGCTATGGCGTCGACGCCGATGCCGTTGCCGGCATGGTGGATGCGCTCGATGAATTGCAGCGCCCGATGCTCGGCTATTGCCGTTCCGGCGCGCGCTCCACGGCGATATACGAAAAGACCCATCACCTGCGCGGCTGATTTTTCGCGCGTCATTCTATTTTTCAAGTGCCAATCAACAGGAGTTTTCCATGACCATCAAGCGTATCGAGCCGGGCAAGCGCATGAGCGGCGCCGTCGTTCACGGCAACACCGTTTATCTGGCCGGCCAGGTTGGCGAAGGTACGAGCGTGACGGAACAGAGCAAGTCGGCTCTCGCTGAAGTCGACCGCCTGCTGGCTGCTGCCGGTTCCGACAAGTCGAAGATCCTGCAGACCATCATCTACCTCTCCGACATGTCCACCTTCGGCGAAATGAACGCTGTCTGGGAAGGCTGGATCGACCCGGCAAACCCGCCGGCCCGCGCCACCAGCGAAGCCGCGCTGGCAACGCCGGATTACAAGGTTGAATTCATCGTCACCGCTGCTCTCTGAGCATCAGTCTGATCTTCAAGAAAAGGCCGGGTCGCGGAATGCGGCCCGGCCTTTTTTGATAGGATGGGGTCAAAAACTCTCCCCGTCATGCCGGGCTTTACCCGGCATCCAGCCACGGCGCGTCTGCGCCGTGAAAAGAGTTTTTCGCGATCAAGGACTTGATCGCGCTGGACCCCGGATCTAGTCCGGGGCGACGGCGCGGCGTGGCGACATGGCCACAAAATGCCAAGTAGACGCAATTTTCATGTTTTTTGAATCGCTTGCGTCCGTCACCTCAACGGCGAAGCAAGCGCCTTCTCAAACTGCTTCAACGTCGTCACCCGCTCCGTAAACCAAAGCCGGGCCAGATCGCTGGCCGAGGCGAAATCGATACCATCCGGATCGATGGAGGTGATCGTCCAGCGGCCAGCCTTTGCGCCAGCTAGAACGGCGAGCCGAGCTGCTTCGCCCTTGATGGCGTTAAGGCGGGTCGCTTCGCTTTCCGCCGCCGCCATCAGTTCTTCTGCGCCTGACAGATCGGTCCGCAGATCGGCGGGGATGATATTGCTGGCGTTGCGGGCCGGGCCGCCATTAATCTGAACGCCTTCCGTCCGCAGCCGGTAAAGCCTTGTGTCGGGAAGGGAGAGATAAAGTTTCGCTTTGGGGTAGCGGGCAATGTAGCGCGCGATGGCGATCGGCACTTCATCCGGGCTGATTTGTTCCGCCCTGCCCACCAGTGTCAGGCGCGGCAGCGTCAGCGCGTCACCCTTGCCGAAAGGGGCGAGTGTCAGCGAGATACGGGAATCGCTTTCCATGTTGCGGGCGTGCAGCGTCAGCCCGGCCGCGAAGAAGAACGGCGTGCCATCCGGCTCGATGCCGATATTGGTCGCGGTTGTATAGGGATAACCGCTGACGGGATCGAGCGTGGCGAGTGCTGCCGTACGGGACGTGTGCAGCACATCGCGGGCCACGCGCACTGCCTCGAAAGGCGCGCCGGCCGAGGGCTCGATCTTCGCGCCGCGTGGGGTGATGACGGGAGGGGCTGTATCCGGCATGGCGTTTCCTAAGCTGTGAGTCACAGTCAGGATTTACACCATGCCGAAGCCATGTCCATGCGCGATATCAGCTTCGGGTTCTGATCTGCGTCAGGGTACGCGTCGGCGTGATCGCTTCCGCATCCAGCTTCACCTCGATGATCGCCGGTTTGCCGCTTGCCCGTGCCCGTTCGAAGGCGGCGGCGAAGTCTTGCGTTCTTTCCACCGTTTCGCCGTGTCCGCCATAGGCTTTGGCAAAGGCGTTGAAATCCGGATTGACGAGATCGGTGCCGCTGACACGACCGGGATATTCCCGCTCCTGATGCATGCGGATCGTGCCATAGGTGCCGTTATTGACCAGCACGGTGATGATTGGCAGCCCGTAACGCACGGCGGTGATGAATTCCTGCCCGTGCATCATGAAGCAACCGTCACCGGCAAAGCAGATCACCTCGCGCTCCGGGAACAGGTGCTTGGCGGCCACCGCCGCCGGCAGGCCGTAACCCATGGAGCCTGATGTCGGGGCCGATTGCGTGTTGAAGCGGCGGAAGCGGTGGAAGCGGTGCAGCCAGGTGGCGTAATTGCCGGCGCCATTGGTGAAGATGGCGTCTTCAGCAACGTGCGCCTCGATCCAGTCCATGATCGGACCCATCTGCACGGCGCCGGGGCCTGCCTGCGGCGGCGTTGACCATTTGAGATAGGCCTCATGCATTGAGGCCGTGCGATCGGCCCAGGCGGCATTGCCGGCAAGATCGATGGAGGCAAGGGCGGCAACGAAATCGTTCGGGGAGGCGCAGATAGCGAGGTCCGGCCGATAGACGCGGCCGAGCTCTTCCGCCTCCGGATAGATATGGATGAGCTTCTGCGACGGGTAGGGAATATCGAGCAGCGTATAACCGGAGGAGGGCATTTCGGAGAGGCGGCCACCGAGCAGCACCACGAGGTCGGCTTCCTTGATTTCCCTGGCCAGTGCCGGGTTGATGCCGATGCCGACATCGCCTGCGTATGAGGGGCTCAGATGATCAAACAGCATCTGGCGGCGGAATGAACAGCCCACGGGAAGTTTGTGCTTTTCCGCAAAAGCCTTGAAGCCCGTCACGCTTTCCTCGGACCAGCGGGTGCCGCCGGCGATGAAGACCGGGCGTTTTGCCTCGCCCAGCATTTTGGCGAAGGCGGCCATTTGCGACAGGCCTGGATGTGCCTCGACGGGCGTATAGGGCTTTGCCTCGGGAGCTTCGACCTCTTCCACCAGCATGTCTTCGGGCAGCGTCAGCACCACGGGGCCGGGGCGGCCGGAAGTGGCGACGGCAAAAGCGCGGGTAACGAATTCAGGGATGCGGCGGGCATCATCGATCTCGCCCACCCATTTTGCGAATTCGGTAAAGGCGCGGCGATATTCCACTTCCTGAAAGGCCTCGCGCTCGCGGGCATCCCGCTGCACCTGACCGATGAACAGGATCATCGGAATGGAATCCTGCCTTGCAATGTGCAGGCCGGCCGAGGCATTTGTGGCACCGGGGCCACGGGTCACCATGCAGATGCCAGGCTCGCCCGTCAGCCGCCCCCAGGTATCGGCCATCATGGCTGCGCCGCCTTCCTGACGGCAGACCACGGTTTCGATGCCGCTTTCATAAAGCGCATCCAGAACGGCCAGATAGCTTTCGCCTGGAACGCAGGAAACGCGGGAGACACCATTGGCCTTCAGCGCTTCGACGATCAATTGCCCGCCTGTTCTTTTCATTCCGGCTGCAGTCATGGCGTCGTGGTCCTTTCGATGTTTTCCAGTTCGGCCAGCACCTGCGCCTGATGTTCGCCGAGCTTAGGGCTCGGGTGTTCATAACGCAGCGGCGTCTGAGACATGATAATGGGTGTGCGGACACCGGGGATGACAGTGCCGTCTTCCGCCTCCAGATCGATACGGAGGCCGCGTGCCTTCACCTGCGGATCCGCGAACATTTCCTCGATGGAATTGATCGGTCCGGCGGGGACGGCGTTCTTCTCGCAGGCGGTCAGAAGATCGCGCTTCTGCCATTTCAGCGTCTCCGTGGAAACGATCTGCCGCACCTCGACCTTATGCGCCACGCGGGCCTTGTTTGTCGCGTATCGCTCGTCATCGGCGATCGCGCCGATGCCGAGGATATTGCAGAGGCGGCGGAACTGACCGTCATTGCCGACCGCGAGGATCAGGAAGCCGTCGGCCGTTGGCACCACCTCATAGGGGGAGATATTTGGGTGGGCGTTGCCGAGCCGGACGGGAGGCCTGCCGGAGATCAGGTAATTCATGTTCTGGTTGGCGAGAACGGCCGATTGCACATCGAGAAGCGCCATGTCGATATGCTGGCCTTCGCCAGATCGAATGGCGTGGATCAGGGCCGCCTGAATGGCCGATACGGAATAGATGCCGGTGAAGATATCGGCAACCGCCACGCCTGCCTTCATCGGCTGTCCGTCGGCTTCGCCCGTAATCGACATGAAGCCGGACATGCCCTGCACGATATAATCGTATCCGGCGAGATCGGCATAGGGCCCGGTCTGGCCGAAGCCGGTGATGGAGCAATAGATCAGCTTCGGATTGAGCGCCCTGAGGCTTTCGTAATCGAGGCCATATTTTGCAAGTCCGCCGCGCTTGAAATTCTCGATGACGACATCGGCGGTGCGCACCAGCCGGCGCACCAGTTCGCAGCCCTCGGGTGTTTTGAGATCGGCGACGATGGAGCGTTTGCCGCGATTGGTGGCGTGGTAATAGGCGGCGGAGAGGTTTTCTCCGTCATCGCTCTCAACGAAGGGCGGTCCCCATGCGCGTGTATCATCGCCGCCTTCGGGGTTTTCGACCTTGATAACGTCTGCGCCCATATCGGCCAGCATCTGCCCCGCCCAGGGACCGGCGAGAACACGCGCCAATTCGATGACGCGGATGCCCGATAGCGGCGGTTTCCTATTCGGCTTGTCGGTCATCTATCCCCCGGTACTTGGTGTCTGCCGGTTTATAGACCGCTGCTTGCCGCGTCGCATGTGATTTTATCTCATGGACTTATTCCGTTTTGGAACGGCACTAAACTGGGGCTGATACGGCAGCTTCGACATTCGGTATTTTGAGAGTCCCCTAATTCCGTCATTCCGGCTCAAGGCCGGAATGACGGGGAGGGCGTTTTACTGTCATCCACGACGCGGCCGCACCAGGCGGCAAAATCCGCTACGACGGGCTGCCAGCCGATTTCGTTCAGGGTTTCGTGCCGCATGCCCTTGTAAATCGTGTGCTCGACATGGCTGAAGCCCGCCTCCCGGAAACGTTCGGCAAGCCACACGATCTCCCTGCCGTCATTGGTGGCGGCGTCCTCATCACCGCTCACCAGCAAAAGCGGCAGAGCCTTCGGCAGACGCTCGATAAGTTTCGGGCCGCGATAGGAGAGTGCAAAGACATCCTGCCAGAGGGAAACGCTCGCCTCGAACTGGCAGAGCGGGTCTTCCACATAGGCGTCAACCGCCGCCTTGTCGTGGCTCAGCCAGTCCGCATGGGTGCGCTTTTCCGGCATTTTCGCGTTCCAGGCGCGGAAAGTGGCTTTCGGCAGGATGGCGCTCGGCACATCCGAGCCTTTCAGCATTTTTTCCAGCCGCAACACAATCTGCGCGAAACGGCCCATAAGACCGGGATTGAGATTGGAATTCCAGATCGACAGACCATCGAAAGCGTCGGGGTAACTGACAGCGGTATTGAGCGCCACGAGGCCCCCCATGGAGTGGCCGAACAGGATCACCGGCAGGCCGGGATGCCGCTCGCCGGCCAGCCGGCGCATCGCCATGACGTCGGCCACGACCTTGACCGCGCCATCCTTCCAGGCAAAGCGGCCGAGAGGCGCATCCGCCGCTTTCGTGCGACCGTGGCCGCGATGGTCGTGGGCATAGACCTCGAAACCCTGCTGCGACATGACGTCGGCAAAACGGCGGTAGCGGCCGGCATGTTCAACGAGGCCGTGGCAGATCATCAGCACGCCGCGGGCGGGAGCAAGGGCGGAAGGTTGATGACGGAAGGCGATGGATGCGCCAGAAGGGGCTTCCAGCTTCTCAATCCGGCTGAATGCGAAGTTATCGGTCGTCTCATTCATCGTCGCACCCGTCGTCTCATCGCGCAGCCTGTCATAATCATGGGGTCATAATCGTGCCAGAGGTTGCCCCAAGGTCCTATTTACCCTACATAGCGGCAAATTTCCCGATACGTACTCTTAAAAATCCGATGTGGAGCATTCGCTACAATGGCACGTCAATTCATCTATCACATGGCTGGGCTGAACAAGTCCTATGGCGCGAAGAAGGTTCTGGAGAATGTGCATCTCTCCTTCTACCCTGACGCCAAGATCGGTATCCTCGGCCCGAACGGCGCGGGTAAGTCGACCGTTCTCAAGATCATGGCCGGCCTTGACAAGGAATATACCGGTGAAGCCTGGCTCGCCGAAGGTGCGACGCTCGGTTATCTCGAGCAGGAGCCGAAGCTCGATGAAAACAAGACCGTGATGCAAAACGTCATGGAAGGCGTGGCGAGCAAGACGGCGATCGTTGACCGCTACAACGAGCTGATGATGAACTATTCCGACGAAACGGCGGAAGAGGGCGCGAAGCTTCAGGACATCATCGACAGCCAGAACCTGTGGGACCTCGAAAATCAGGTCGAAATGGCCATGGACGCCCTGCGCTGCCCGCCCGGCGATTCGCCGGTGACCGGCCTTTCGGGTGGTGAGCGCCGCCGCGTGGCACTGTGCCGTTTGCTGCTGTCGCAGCCGGACCTGCTGCTGCTCGACGAACCGACCAACCATCTGGACGCTGAAACCATCGCCTGGCTCGAAAAGCACCTGCGCGACTATCCGGGCGCCGTGATGATGATTACCCACGACCGCTACTTCCTCGACAACGTGACGGGCTGGATTCTCGAGCTCGATCGTGGTCGCGGCATTCCTTACGAGGGCAATTACTCCGCTTATCTGCAGGCGAAAGCCAAGCGCATGCAGCAGGAAGCCCGCGAAGATGCTTCGCGTCAGAAGGCCATCAGCCGCGAACAGGAATGGATCGCCTCCAGCCCCAAGGCCCGCCAGACGAAGTCCAAGGCGCGTATCAAGGCCTATGACGAGCTGGTGGAAGCAGCGGAAAACCGCCGTCCCGGCGATGCGCAGATCGTCATTCCGGTCGCCGAGCGTCTGGGCCGCGTCGTCATCGAGGCTGAGAACCTCACCAAATCCTATGGCGACCGCGTGCTGATTGAGAACCTGTCCTTCAAGCTGCCCCCGGGCGGTATTGTGGGCGTCATCGGCCCGAACGGCGCCGGTAAGACGACGTTGTTCAAAATGATCACGGGTCAGGAGCAGCCGGATAGCGGTTCGATCACGGTCGGTGATACCGTCCAGCTCGGTTACGTCGACCAGAGTCGCGACGCGCTGGCGGGTGACAAGACCGTGTGGGAAGAAATTTCCGGCGGTAACGACATCATCAAGCTCGGCAAGTTCGAAGTGAACTCGCGCGCCTATTGCGGCGCCTTCAACTTCAAGGGCGGCGATCAGCAGCAGAAGGTCGGCAACCTCTCGGGTGGTCAGCGCAATCGCGTGCACCTCGCCAAGATGCTGAAGGCGGGCGGCAACGTACTGCTGCTCGACGAACCGACCAACGACCTTGATACGGAAACGCTGGCGGCGCTCGAAGAAGCGCTGGAAGCCTTCGCCGGTTGCGCCGTTATCATCAGCCACGACCGCATGTTCCTGGACCGCCTCGCGACCCACATTCTCGCTTTCGAGGGTGACAGCCACGTGGAATGGTTCGAAGGCAACTTTGAAGACTACGAAAAGGACAAGGTCCGTCGCCTCGGCCCGGAAAGCATCAAGCCCGGCCGCGTGAGCTACAAGCGTCTGACACGCTGATCCGTTCGTCATCACTTCAAAAAGGCCCGCCGCAAAGCGGGCCTTTTTCCGTGTAATAAGTGGAGATGATCGTCTCGCGCGGCACTTTGCGCTTGCATCTCGCGCCGCATCGACATAAAGATATCTTTATATCTTGATTAGCTTGCGAGGCGCGGCAGAGTGGCGTTCGGTCTGGACAAATTGGTGGATCTCCTGAAGGCGGCGGGTGAGCCGACGCGCTTCCGGTTGCTGGCGCTTCTTTCGGCCGGCGATCTGACGGTGACCGACCTTACCGAAATCCTTGGCCAGTCGCAGCCGCGTATCTCCCGTCACCTCAAGCTTTTGACGGAAGAGGGGCTGATCGAGCGTTATCAGGAAGGTGCGTGGGCCTATTTTCGCTTGCGGCAGGATGGCGAGCCTGCGGGTGTCGTTCGGCAGTTGCTTGCAGCGGCCTCGCCTTCCGACGCGGTTCTTCAGCGTGACAGTGAGCGACTGGCCGCCGTCAAGCGGGTGAGGGCGGAGCGGGCGCAGGATTATTTCAGCCGTAATGCGTCCGCCTGGGACGAACTGCGTCGCCTGCATGTCAGCGACGAAGCCGTGGAAGGCGCGCTGCTGAAGCTGGTGGGCACCACGGCCGTCGATTCGCTGCTCGATCTCGGCACGGGCACCGGCCGTATCCTGCAGCTTTTGAGCGGCATTTATCGCCGTGCCATCGGCGTGGATGCGAGCCGCGACATGCTTTCGGTAGCACGCGCCAATCTGGACAAGGCGGGCGTGGTGAACGCCTCTGTGCGCCATGGCGATATTCTCAATCTGCCGCTTGAGGGACAGGATTTCGATCTGATCGTCATCCATCAGGTGCTGCATTTTCTCGACCAGCCGGAGATCGCCCTTTCGGAAGCCGCGCGTATGCTGCGTCCGGGCGGTCGGTTGATCGTCATCGATCTTGCGCCGCATTCCTTTGAATATCTGCGCGACGAACACGCGCATGTGCGGCTAGGCTTCTCGCACCCGCTGATGGAAGAGTGGATGAAGAAGGCCGGGCTTTCTCTGGAGCGTGCCGTCGATCTGCATTCTGAAAAGGCGTCCGACGAAGCTCTGGACGTCACGATCTGGGTTGCCCGCGACCAGCGGCTGCTGATGGCAGACGATGTGGCGCAAGAGGCGGTTTTACTTCGCTCCGGGAGGGCATGATATGTTGAGGTCGGAAACCGCACGCCGTGATGGCGACATCCGGTTGTCTTTCGAATTTTTCCCGCCCAAGAACGCCGAGATGGAAACCCAGCTCTGGGAAACGGTTGCCGAGCTCAAGAAGTGGAACCCGGATTTCGTCTCCGTCACCTACGGTGCCGGTGGTTCCACCAAGGCGCCGACGCTGGACGCGGTGCGCCGGATGATCGGTGACAGCCACCTGGCGACGGCCGCACATCTGACCTGCGTGGACGCGAGCCGCGATGAGGTGCACCAGGTCGTCGACGAGTTTCGTAATGCGGGCGTTCGTCATTTCGTGGCGCTGCGCGGTGATCCCTCCACTGGTATCGGCACGGCTTACCAGCCGCATCCGCAGGGTTACGAGAACGCCGCGGCGCTGGTAAAGGGCCTCAAGGAGCTGGGCGACTTTGAGATTTCCGTCTCCGCCTATCCTGAAAAGCATCCGGAAAGCGCAAGTGAAGCTGTTGATATCGACATGCTGAAGCGCAAGGCGGATAATGGCGCTACCCGGGCGCTGACGCAGTTCTTCTTCGATAATGACGTGTTCGAACGTTACATGGAACGGGTTACGGCGGCGGGAATCACCATTCCGGTGGTTCCGGGCATCATGCCGATCCAGAATCTCACCCAGCTCAAGCGTTTCGCCGGACGTTGCGGCACAAGCATTCCTGCGTTTCTGGATGAGCGTTTTGAAGGCTATGACGAGGATCTGGAGGGCCGCGCCCGCGTGGCTGCAGAGGTTGCGGCCGAGCAGATCGCCGATCTCCAGCGGCGCGGCGTCAATGAGTTCCACCTCTATACCATGAACCGCGCGCCGCTGGTTGATGCCGTGCTTGAAAATCTGGGTCTGGAGCGTCTGCGCCGCAGCGCCGC
This sequence comes from Agrobacterium genomosp. 2 str. CFBP 5494, assembly GCF_900013495.1. Lineage (NCBI taxonomy): Bacteria > Pseudomonadati > Pseudomonadota > Alphaproteobacteria > Hyphomicrobiales > Rhizobiaceae > Agrobacterium > Agrobacterium genomosp. 2. The sequence continues at coordinate 2,540,149 of NZ_LT009718.1, read as the reverse complement.
GTGATTTCAGCCAGGCTATTTTCGGACAGAAAAAAGCGCAGGTCCCTCGGGGGCTGCGCTTTTTAAATTCGTGTCATCTACGGTTCTTCACTGCGTTTGGTCTTCACGTCTCGTCAGATGAAAAGCATCATCGCTACGAACAAAAACGCCAAACCGACTGCCAAGGCATTGAGAGATTTTGTAAGTCCCATGGGTGCCTCCTCTTGTTGACAGCTTCGATAATATGACCGTTTTGTGGCAGTTGAAAAGCGGTTTTTGTGATGCGGTGCAGCACGTCTTTCAGGGCCTCAAAAAAGGAATTTCCGTAATTATCTGAAAATGAATGGTTATTTTCTTATCACGCAGTGCTTCATATGTTTAAAAAAAGTAAATGACCGGGGTTTTATCCCCAGTCATCCGGTCGAGATTAACGATTTCCGCCTTGATTCTGGCCGACAGATTAAGGGCCGGAGAGCAGCGTTAAGACAGGTTAAAGCGCCTGCAGAAGAGCTGCCGTAGGCCAGCCGTCCGCAGGCATGCCGAGGCGCTGCTGTTCCTTCTGGATGGCGACGCGGGTGCCAGAACCGAGAATGCCATCCACCTTGCCGACATTGTGGCCGCGTGCTTCGAGCTTGGTCTGAAGCTGCTTCATGGTGGCGTCATCAAAGCCGGGATCTGGGTTGCCCTTGTCATAGACCGGGCCGCCCATCAGGCGGGTAGCGAAATAGGCAGCCGAGGTCGTGTAGATGAACGACTGGTTCCATTCCAGATAGATGTTGAAGTTCGGATAGGTGAGGAAAGTCGGACCCTTGCGGCCCTGCGGCATGATGAGTGCGGCGGGAAGGGAGGCGAAGTTCTTGTTGCCATCGCGCGGGGTGACGCCAAGCGCAAACCATTCGCCGGCGGTCAGCGGGCCGCCAAGGCCGGATTTTTCCCAGGGCAGGTTCTCGGGCAGGGAAACTTCCTGAATCCAGGGTTCGCCCTTTTTGAAGCCGAGGTGCTGGATGAATTTTGCAGCCGTCAGAATGGCATCGGGCGCACTGCTCTTGACGTTGATGTGGCCGTCACCATCACCATCGACGCCGAAGGCGATGATATCCTTCGGCAGCATCTGTACCTGGCCGATTTCGCCGGCCCATGCGCCCGTATTGGTGGCAGGATCGAGATCGCCATGCTGAACCATTTCGATCAGCGCGAGCAGCTGCGGGCGGAAGAGCTCCGGGCGGCGGCAATCATGCGACAGGGTTACCAGCGCGTTGCGGGTGTTGAAATCGCCCTGAACGGCGCCAAAATCGGTCTCCATGGCCCAGAAGGCGGCAATGACGCCAGCGGGCACGCCGAACTCGTTTTCGGCGCGGGCGAAGGTGGAGGAGAGCTCCTGCAGCTTCCTGCGGCCGATATCAAGGCGGGCCTGGCTGACGGTGCGCTGCGAGAATTCGAGGAAGGTCTGGCGGAAAACGCCCTGCGCGCGGTCACGCGATAGCACCTTCTGGTCGATCTGTGCGCCCGCCAATGCCTTCTGGATCGCATCTGCGGGAATGCCCTTGGCAAGCGCATCGGCCTTGACGCCTTCAAGAAACGTACCGAGATCACCACCGCAGGCGACCTGCTTGGGATCGTCAGGCGATGCAACCGGTGGCGTGGCGAGGGCTGCGCTGGAAGACAAAAGAGACAGAGCGGCGGCAAAGATGATGCTGCGCGACCGGAACGTGGGCATGGGAATTTCCTCGATAGGTTGTTAGCCCGCTTTACCCATATGTTTGCGACAAAAAAACGGATCGGGCGATCTGACGTGGTTGAACAACGCCGAATTTTGGAAAGTGTTGCTTCTTGGCCGTCCTATTTGGCCGAAGCGATCCATTTCCGCCAGTTTTTCTCGCTTCCGGCAAAGACATTGATGTCGGTCGGGCCATTTACGCCGGGTACGACGCCTGTTGCGGTATATTGCCAGAAGGCCCATTGCCGGTCTTCATAGATCTTGGTCGGATGCGCGGCGACGGACCGCACCCAGAAATGATAGTCCTTGAACTGGCCGACGAGATTGTCGCGGTGGAAATCAACCGAGGTATAGATAATCGGACGTTTGCCGTAGTGGGCCTCGATGCGGTCAAGGAAGCGCTGCATTTCGGCGCGTACGATGCCGGGGGCCGGGCGCGTCTTGCAGGTGGGGGAGGCAGGGTTCCACTCCACGTCGAGAACCGGTGGCAACGTAACGGCGTCCTTCGGCACGTTGCGAATAAACCAGTCGGCCTGCGCGTCTGCCGTCGAGCAGAAATAATAGAAGTGGTAAGGCGCATGCAGAATATTCGCGGCTGCCGCGCTGCGCCAATGGTCGCCGAATTTCGGATCGATTCGATCCGACCCCTCCGTTGCCTTGATGAAGACGAATGACACGCCCGACTTGCGCACGGTCTGCCAGTCGACATCGCCATTCCATTTGGACACGTCGATGCCGTGCACCTCATGGCGGTGCGGGTTGTTGACGCCAAAATCCTGCGGGTCGGTATCGGAAAATTTTGGCTTGGATACGGACGCGGTTTCGAGCAGATCGTAACTCGTGGAGGTGCAGCCGCCGATCAATAGCAAAGCCGACAATAGTGCCGATAAACGCAGCCGCATTGGAACCCTGATGAAAATATTGCCCCTATACGGCCGCCAAAACGGCGCGCCGTATCTCCCGATTTACGCATAACATGGTAAACAAACTGATATGGCAAGTGGCAACGTGCTTTTTGCACCCGACAGTCGCTGGATTTGAAGCGATTTGCGCATTCATCGCCGAATAAGGCGCTGCAGGAGCCTTGACGGTGACGCCCCTCGGCGCTGCGCGGGGTCCGTTCTGCCCTCTGGAATCAGGCCTCGGCCAGGATGCGGTGGATTTTCGGTTGCTGCGCTTCAGTGACCGGAAGGGTAATGACAGCCCGCCAGGCGTAACCACGGGCGATTTCCTCAAATTCGAGGTTGCCATCAAAACGGCCTGCCATATTGGCCAGAACATAGCGAAGATTGGCGCGGGGCGTGACATGGAAGCGCGTGAGCCAGCCGTGCAGGAGCGTGCGGAACCACTTCGGCAGCTGTTCCTGCTGGCCGAAATCGACAATATGCAGCGCGCCACCGGGTTTCAGCGCCTTGAGCGCCTGTTCCACTGCCTTTTCCCAGTCCGGTATCATCGACAGCGCATACGGAATCATGACCCGGTCGAACCCGTCGGGCTGACCGAACTCGGAGGGGCGGAAAGCGGTGGCGTCGGCCACGCGCAAAATCGGGCGTTCCGCCCTGCCGGCGAAATTCTCGGCTGCGGTCAGCAGCATTTCGGCGGAGATGTCGAGGCCGAATAGTTTGGCGTCAGGAAACCTGCGGCCGGCCAGCAGCAGGTTGCGACCGGTGCCGCAGCCGACTTCCAGGAGCGTGCCGCCCTTTGGTACGTTCAGGCCGGAAATGGTCCGGTCGCGGCCAAGAAGGTAATATTTGCGGGTGATATCGTAGATATGCCGCTGGTGGCGATACATGCGGTCCATCAGGCTCGCATGTGCACTATCTGCAAGACTTACATTCTCACCGACGGTTTTCATGCCATAGCCCTCTGGTAAATATGGAAACCGCCATAAATGGCCGAGCGGTCCAAGGCGTTGAGCTCGCTGGAGCGCTCTTCCAGATAGACCCACTGATTGCGGATGTCGGGGGAAAGCCGGCCTTCGATCACGCTCTTTTCGGCTGCGGTGCGGAAGATGACGCGGGCGCCCGATGCGGCGGTGCGGCTGATCTGCGACCACAATTCGTTGAGCTGCACATCCGTCATCCAGTCCTGCGCGTCCAGGAGGATATAGCGGTCGACGGCGCTTGCCGGCTTTTTGGAGAGAAGCTCGGTGTAGGTGGCGTGATGCACGGCGACGCGCGCCGTATTGTTGCGGATTGTCTCGTAATATTCCGACTTGAGATAGGCGGGCAAAGAGCCTTCATGCGGCTCCGGATAACGGCGTGCAAAGGCCTGCCAGGCAAAATAATTGTCGCTCAGCGGAAAGTTGCAGGCGAGTTTTTCCAGCCGCTGCTTCAGAACCGAGGCAACCGTGCCGTCATCGGAAAGGCTTGCCAGTTCGTCATATTGGCGGGGTGGTATGCCGAGACCGAAGAGGGAGCTTTTGCGTTTCGTCAACCAGCGGACCACCTTCTTGTCGAAGAGCGGCGCGACCTTGCTGTCGAAAAACTGGCGCTGTTCTTCGAGCGTCCGGGCCCTGGCCATTTCGGTGAGCTTCACACCGTGCAGCCTGGCCATGAGATGGCCTGCGCCGATGAAGCGTCCGAGCAGGCCGGTGTGATAGATGTTCCTGTCAAACACCGAAATGCGACGACGGCTGGAAAGCATGCGCTTCGACCAGTAAGCCTTGGTCGTGGCATCAAGATGTTCGGCGATGAAGCGATCGTAACCGTGGCTATTGCTGCGCATATTGGCGCGGCCGAAGTGACGCACCACGTCCTGATGGGCGGGCAGATGGCGGAAGGCGGCGAGCTTCAGCTTGTTCAGCGCAATGTGATGCGGATTGAGGTCAACCACGTCGATGCTGGCCGGGTTGCGCGAGAGATAGGCCAGCATGTTGCAGCCGCCGGAACCGATGGTGACGATACGGTGACCTTCGCCAAGCTCCATCGCCTCCATGTCGATCTCGGGATCTTCCCAGATTTGCGGATAGACGAGGCCGGAGAAAAGAACGCCGAAGAACCGTTCGGAGAGGCCGCTTTTCGAGAGAGCCTTGTGCTGGAGCAATGCGGACTTCAGTTTCGTGTTCTTGCTGAAGCCGGTCTTGGGTGCCGCACTCGTCATTTGTTCACCTCTCAGTCGATTGAGAGGCGTCTACAGCCGTGACGCTACAGTTTGATGACAGGGGCTGTGGGCGAAGGTGGGGAATGATGGAGACGCTGGAAAACCAGACGGCCGGCACTGCGGGACACAAAGAACCGCCCCAGCGACGGATGGGGAGGCAACTGGCGCCGCTACGGATACGTCGCCTCGGGCTTGTCCCGAGGATCTGCACGTCCTGATATTTGCGAGGTTTTCAAATCCTTGGAACAAAACCAGGGATGGCGAAAGGAAAATGCCCGACGCTCAAGGACAAAAGGCTGCACCGCGCTCAGAGCGACGCCAGAGGCGATCACTTGCGCAGAACGTGCAGCATGCCCTTGCGTTTTGCATCGTAATAATAACCGCGCGCGTAAAGCCTGACGGCGTTGTCGCGGTCGTTACCCGCTACCACCCATGCGCCGCGTAAATATTTTACGGCGTATTTGAGATTGGTTTCGGCGTCGAACAGGCCCGAGGCGGGGCCATCGAAGCCCATGGAGCGTGCCGTAGCGTGCCTGATCTGCATCAGGCCGAAGTTACCGCTGTTATATGCGCCGGGATTATACCGGCTTTCGCGCTGCACCACGCGATGAACCAGGTCTTCCGGTACATCATACATGCTGGCGTATTTGGAAATCAGCCCGCTCAATTTTTCGCGTCCGGCAGGTGGCGTATTAAGCGGCGCAGTCATCGCTTCATTCTGCCGGATGGCGGCAAGGGCGGCGTTGGTCGGCCCGGCGGCATAGGCGAGAACGGTGCTGTCCGGCTTGGGCAGCGGAATGACTTTGCGTTCGGCCGTCAGTTCGGTGCCGATGGAGGGTGAGCCGGGTGGCGGCGGTGCCGGCGGGAAGCTGCCCTTGACGGCAACCACCTGCGGCAGATCGGCCGCGGCATTATGGGAGGCAGGTTTGGCCGTCGCAGCCGCCGTTTCGATGGCTGCCGCCGCGGGAGCGGCGCTTGCCGGTGCGAGTGCTGCGGCCGCGGTGGGTGCAGATGCCGCCACGGCGGCTTGGGCGACCTCGGTCTGCTGCGGCTGCATCTGGGCAGTGATCGCAGCGGCGGCAGCTATTTCGGAAGCCGGCGGCAGCGCCACGCGTCCGCCCTTGACGGCGACGGCTGTGGGAAGTGCTGCTGCCTGAGAAGAGGCTGCGGTTTCGGCGGTCTGAACCGATGCAGCTGTCGGGGTTGCTGCTGCGGCCTCGGTCGCTGCCGGCTGCGCGGATGTCGACGCAGGAGTGGTCGCGGGGTTGACCGTTGCGATTTTAGGGCCGTTTGGCCCATCCTTCGCGGTATATTCTACGCTGGTGCATGCGCTCAATGCCAGTGCCAGACCCACGGTGGAAGACAGAAGAAGTGTCCTTCTTCCGCGGAATTTGCCCGAATTTCGCATGTTGCCGCCTTCGTTATGCCTGTCTTTCGATACCCCCGCGTCGAGCGAAGCAGGCAGTGTCCCGTCGAGCTTCATTAACCTATTGTAAGGAAAGCGGCAAGCCGGGAGGCGACTTGCAGTGTTTCAGGCCGCGATGCGCCTGTATCCGGCGCTGACCGCGCGGCCGGAAATGAAGTGCGTGCGGTACTTCTGGCGGATTTTCTTGTCGCCAGACATGCGCCGCACCAGTGCCAGAGTCGATTCGGGAAACAGCCCCTGCACGATGAGAATGGCCAGAGCCAGAAGCAGGACTGCGGCCTGCGCCACGGCAAACGTCTCTACCGCATTGCCGGTGGTGGAGATGAATTGCGGCAACAGCGCCAGGAAGAAGGTGAAATAGCGCGGTCTCAGGGCAGCGGTTGCGTAACAATCGCGGAACGTTCCGCTCCCGGACTTGCCAGCCAGATTGTCATTATCGGCATTGGCCGCCTGGGCGGCGGGAGTGGCGAAAGTCCACAGGAAAAACAGCATCAGCCAACCGAGCCCGGCCCATTGCACGATTTCCAAGAACGACTGCGGCATATAGGCAAAGCCGGCCACAGGAATGGCTGAAATCGTCATGGCAGTTACGATACCGAGAGCGCCGCCGCTGACGGAAGCCAAAAGCGTCTTTTTGCCGCGGATGGCGGCATAAGAGGCGACAGAAAATACAAGGGGAGAGGGGAGTGCGAACACCACGGCACATGCTGCGCAAAAAATCAGCCAGGCCTGTCCAGACATTCTCTTCCTCCTTGCCCTCCCTGTCGCCGTCTTATTTTAGCCTACCGTAAAATCAGGCCGCTGTGAACGGCTGACCGACATGTTCCATCACTTCGGTAAACCATTTGGCAGAGAGGTCGAAATGCTTTCCGCCCTTGATACGCGGAAATTCGATGGTCCGCAATTTGCCATTCTGGTCTTCGTCGTGGCCGGTGACACCGGAGACCTTGTTGAGTGCGCTTTCCACGGCGAGATCGACCATGCCCTGGATGAGGCGCAGATCGTCGCCATTGGCGGGGGCAGAGCGGGCGAAATAGCCCGATTTCTGCACCATGGAGCGTTCCGCGCCGATGAGGCTGGCAAACTGCTTCTGGAACCAGCCGCCGACATTGATCGTGTCGATCTTCACATGGCCGAAGGCATCGCGCTTTACCGCTTCGCCGGAAGCCTCGCGTTCAGCGACGATGGAATCGAGGCCGGCACCTTCGGAGACGAACAGCGTGACGTAGCCGTGTCTGTCCATGATTTCCTTCAGGCGCTCGGCTTCCGCTTCGATGTCGAAGGCCATTTCCGGCAGGTAGATGCCGTCGATGTTCTTCATCTGCGTGTTCATCATCAGGCCTTCGACATATTCGTTGCCGTTGGTCTTCTGGATATAGGCACGGGCGGTAGCCGCCGTCAGCCAGCCGCAATGGCGGCCCATGACTTCGTGGATAACGAAGGTTTTGGGGGCTGCGCTCTGCTCGTTGCTGACATTGTCGAAGAAGGACGCGCCGACTTCGGCGGCCGTCCAGGCGCCAAGCGACTGCTTGATCGGAACCACGTCATTGTCCACCGTCTTCGGCAGACCGACGACGGTGAGGTCGTAGCCGTTGGCGCCGAGATAGGCGGCGAGGTCCGCTGCGGTCGTATTGGTGTCGTCACCGCCGATGGTATGAAGAATGGTGACGCCGTCGGCCGCCAGCCGCTCGGCAGCGACACGAAGCGGATTATCGCCTTCCTTGACGAGGCCGCGCTTGGCGCAATCGGCGGCGTTGGTAAGCTTGACGCGGCTGTTGCCGATCGGCGAGCCGCCGTAACGATGCAGCAGATGCGCCTTTTCCCGCATGTCTTTGCTGATTTCGATTCGATCACCCAGAAGCACGCCCTGATAACCGGAGCGGTAAGCGATGATATCGATCTCAGGCGCTATATCGCTGTATCGTTCGATCAGGCCGCCCACGGCCGAAGAGAGACAGGGCGCAAGGCCACCCGCGGTCAGCATTGCGACTTTCTGTTTGGCCATCATGGCTCTCCTTTTGCGTATACTCAAACACATGTCTGGACATGTCTGGCAAATGGATGCGACAGCCGCGTGTAGGTGTAAAGTGAATTTATCAAGAAAAACGCCGATTTCTCGCGCTTTTTCAGCGGCTTGACCTGACCGGGCGAATATAATCGTTTCAATAGGCCCATTGCGGACACGGGCCCAGTGCCCTGTGGAAAACTCGGAGTTCCGTTCACCCCGCTATCTTGTTCCTGAAGCAAAACTGTCGCAAAGATGAATAAAAGTTAATGCCGCTTACTCGCTGTGGATATTGCATTCGCGGCAATATCCCGTCATGCTTGCGGTCATGATGTTCGATTTCGCCTGTTTGCAAATTTCATCCCTGTGGGAACGGCTGCTCGGCGCAATCGGCGACGCGGCAGGCAACGCGCTTGGTCGCGTGGTGGAAGCCATCCGCACCCTGTTCGAAGGTGATCCGGAAACGCGCCGCAAGGTCTCTTTTTCCGTGGCCATCATCGCGCTTTCCGCCAAGATGGCGAAGGCCGACGGCATCGTCAACGATGCCGAGGTGCGGGCCTTCAGGCAGATTTTCGATTTTCCGGAAGAAGAAGCCAAAAACGTTGCCCGTCTTTATAACCTCGCGCGTCAGGACGTTGCGGGTTACGAAGCCTATGCGGAGCGGCTTGCCGGTCTTTGCGGTTCCGGTCACGATAATTGCGAGATGCTGGAAAGCGTCATCGACGGCCTGTTTCATATCGCCAAGGCGGATGGCCTGATCCACGAGCGTGAGCTCGCCTTCCTCGGCCGTATCGCGGAAATCTTCCATATCACCGAAGATCATTTCGAAACGATCATGGCGCGGCATGTGCATATGGATGGGCGCGATCCCTACCGCGTGCTCGGTGTTTCGCCGTCCGACGACTTCCTGGATATCCGCAAGCGTTACCGTTCGCTGGTGGCGGAGCATCATCCCGACAAGCTCATCGCCCGTGGCGTTCCCATGGAATTGCATGCGGCTGCGAATGAGCGTATGGCGGCTCTCAACGCCGCCTATGCGGCCATCGAGAAAGAACGCCGCGTCGCATGAGTGAATGCCTGCCGGATTTTACCCCGGATTTCGGGGGCGCAACTGTTGCGCCTTCGCCTAATCACGGCGAGAGGATCGGCGTGCCCGGTCCCGATATCATTCTTCTTCATTATACCGGCATGACGACAGCCGATGGCGCTCTGTCGTGGCTCTGCAATCCCGAAAGCCAGGTATCGAGCCATTACTTTGTTTTTGAAGACGGGCGCATCGTCCAGCTTGTGCCGGAAACCCGACGTGCATGGCACGCGGGAAAAAGCTCCTGGGCCGGGGACGAGGATATCAACTCCCGCTCCATCGGCATCGAAATCGCCAATCAGGGTCATCCCGGCGGGCTGCCGGAATTCCCCATGGAGCAGGTGGAAGCCGTCATCGAATTATGTCGCGATTGCGGCCAGCGGTGGCATATCGCCCCTGAAAGGGTGCTTGCCCACTCGGACGTGGCGCCGATCCGCAAGGTCGATCCGGGCGAAAAATTCCCGTGGGACATCCTGTCGCAGCACGGTGTCGGCCATTGGGTTGAACCCGCGCCAATCCGCGGCGGGCGTTTTTTCCAGCGCGGCGACCATGGCCAGCCCGTCGAAGCGCTGCAGTCGATGCTGTCCATCTATGGTTACGGCGTTGAAATAACGGGCAATTATTGTGAAAAAACCGAGGGCGCCGTGGCGGCGTTCCAGAGGCATTTCCGGCCCGCACTGGTGGATGGCATTGCGGATTTTTCCACCATTGACACCCTGCACCGGCTGATTGCCAACCTGCCGAAATTTTCGGTCGCCTGAACGCAGTTTCTGGAAAACGAATCCCGGTTTGCCGCGCTCCGCAAGTCGCTTTTTTGGGGTTGCCACAGTTAATCCGCATTGAGGAAGTTTAAGAACAGCACTGTATGCGGTGACGTTCTTCAGGGGAACCTGCCGTCAATATCAATCAAGGAGACCGGACAGCGGAGAGTCGCGATCGACTTTCCGGGCGTTGACTAATTGTGCCGATTCATTGTTCCGGTCCTCCGATCTGGAGACTTTTTCTACATATGAACAGGGTTGTTGTTGCTGTCGTAGTGGGTATTGCTGTACTCGCTTCGCAGGCGGGGATTGCTTTTGCCAAAGATGAAGACGTGAAGACCAAGACCGTGACGCTGGAGAATTTCTTCCGCAAGCCCGGTTATCCCATGCCAGAAAAGAGCCTGCCTTCTTCGCTCAGGAACGATTATTCCGATCTGATCGTCAAATATGCCAAGCGTTACGGCGTTCCCACCAATCTGGCGCATGCCGTGGTTTCGGTTGAAAGCAAGTTCAACCCCAAGGCTCGTGGCAGCGCCGGCGAAGTCGGGCTGATGCAGATCAAGCCGGCAACGGCGCGGATGATGGGTTATCGCGGCACGACCAAGGCGCTGTACGACCCCGAGACCAACATTCGCTGGGGCATGCAATATCTGGCGACGGCGCATCAGCTGGGCGGCGGTCAGGTTTGCAGCACGATCCTGCGGTACAATGCCGGCCATGGCGCTACCCGCATGAACCCGGTCTCCAAGCGTTATTGCGGCAAGGTGCAGGCGCTGCTGGCCGGCTGAGGCCTCCATCGTCTGAGAAATTGCGAAAAGCGATTCCGCTTCCACCCGGCATGCTGTAGTCAGAAGCAAAGCTGATACGGAGCATGACATGCCGGATTTCAAATATATCGTCGTCGGGGCCGGGATGATGGGAGCGGCTGCGGCGCGGCATCTCTCAGTGCAAACGGATGACGTGGCGCTGATCGGCCCGGGTGAACCCGCCGATCCCAAGACCCATAAGGGCGTGTTCTCAAGCCATTACGACGAGGCGCGCATCACTCGCGGGTTTGACGGTGATCCCGTCTGGGCGGAACTAGCGCAACGTTCCATCCACCGTTATGCCGAGATCGAGGCTAAGAGCGGCATCCGCTTTTTCACCGAAGCGGGCTGCCTGTTCACCGGCAACGGCAAGGGTCTTGCCGGTGATTATGTCTCGCGCGCCCTTTCCTCGGCCGACCGTCTAGGCCTTGGCATAGAGACGCTGGGCCATGATGTGCTTGCCGACCGGTTTTCGATGTTCTCCCTGCCAGCCGATCACGGCGGTTATTTCGAGGCGCGGAATGCCGGTCACGTCAATCCACGCGCCCTGGTGAAAGCGCAGTGCGTCATTGCGGAAGCGCAGGGCGCACGGTTGCTGCGCGAGACGGCGGCGCATATTCGCGATACCTCCCGTGGCGTCGAGGTTTCGACCCGCGAAGGGGCCATCCACACCGCCGAAAAGGTCATCGTAGCCGCCGGCGGTTTTACCAACATGGCAGAACTTCTTCCATCGCCGGTCGATATGGCGGCAACGGGCCGAACCATCGTGTTTTTCGAGCTGGACGAGGCAAGGCAGGCCCTGTTTGGAGCGATGCCATCCACCATCGTCCTCGCGGAGATCGAGGACGACATCGTCTACATCCTGCCGCCGGTGCGTTATCCCGACGGCAAGGTCTATCTGAAGATCGGCGGCGAGAGCGAGAAGGGCAGGCTGGAAACGCTGGCTGACGCGGTTGGCTGGTTCCATTCGGACGGCACGCCTGAGGAGGTGGAGTTTTTGAAGAAGCGGGCGCTATCACTGATGCCGGAGCTTGCCGGCTGCCCCGTGACCTCCGGCTCCTGTGTCGCCTCCATCACCCGCAGCGGCTATCCCTACATCGGCTATACGCAATCTTCCAACATCGCGGTTCTGACCGGCGGCAATTTCGTTTCCGCCAAATCTTCGGACGAAATCGGACGGCTGGGAGCCGTGCTGCTTTTGAACGGTCAGCTGGCAGAGGATGAGTTCGCCGCCGAAATGGCCCCGGTTTTCGTCTGACATTTTCGGGCGAAGCGGCTAAAAGGTTTCGACGGAAGTGAGCGGGTAAAGAGGGGCGGCATGTCGGGACATTTCAAATATATCGTCGTGGGCCGCGGCATGATGGGCGCCGCCGCCGCCCGCCATCTGGCCGAAACAGTGGATGGCGTCGCGCTGATCGGTCCCGGTGAGCCTGCAGATATAAAATCGCATCAAGGCGTCTTCGCCAGCCATTATGACGAGGCGCGGATTACCCGCACCATCGATGGCGATGCCGACTGGGCGTTGCTCGCTAACCGTTCCATTGCACGTTATGGCGATATTGCCACACGCAGCGGTGTCGAGTTTTACGCGCCGGTCGGCTGCCTGATGGTTGGACCTGAGCGGGGCGGCGCCAATCCCTTTGTCGATGATGTTCTGAAGGCGGCGGCTCGGCTCGGGGTTTCCACGGAACTCCTGGATGACCAGAGCCTGAAAAGCCGCTTTCCCTATTTCTCCTTCGAACAGAGCTGCGAAGGCGTCTTCGAGAGGGATAATGCCGGTTACGTCAATCCCCGCGCGCTGGTGAAAGCACAGGCCATAATGGCGGAAAAGGCGGGTGTTACGCTGATCGACGATATCGTTGTTTCCACCCGGGAAGAAAGTGGCCGGGCATCGGTTCATACGGCATCAGGTGCGGTTTACACCGCAGACCGGGTGTTGGTGGCGGCTGGCGGCTTCTCGATTACCAAAGATCTGTTGCCCCAGCCGGTAGCGCTGGATGTCTATGCACGCACCGTTGCTTTCTTTGAGATAGATGGGGGTGATCTGGATCAATATGCCGGCATGCCGTCGCTGATCTACGAGCCGCGCGACACGACAAAACATATCTATCTTCTGCCGCCGGTCCGCTATCCCGATGGCAAATTCTACCTGAAGATTGGCGGCGATCCCGATGACAAGCGGCTCGGCAGTGATCCGGAAATCCGGGAATGGTTCCATTCCGGCGGACGTGAAAGCGTGCGGGATCATCTCGCTGACATCGTCGGAACGCTGGTGCCTGCCATCGATCTCTCGCGTGTCTCGATGGCCGCCTGTGTGGTCTCCAAAACCGGCAGCGGTTATCCGGCCATTGGTTTCACAGCCTCGCCGCGCATTGCGGTCTTGACCGGCGGAAACGGCACGGCGGCCAAGAGCTCCGATGAGATCGGACGGCTTGGCGCGTTGCTGCTACGAGACGGAGAAATCGCCGACGGTGCTTTCTCGACGGATTTCAAACCCGCATTTCTTTAATCTTGGCCGTCGCTTTTCGGTGGCTTTCGCTGCGGAACATGGTTATGCAGCCCATGCCAGTTGGCCGGGCAGCCGCGCTTTACCAATGTCGAAAGACGGTAAGGTGAGGAAAGTCCGGGCTCCACGGAAATACGGTGCCGGATAACGTCCGGCGGGGGCGACCCCAGGGAAAGTGCCACAGAGAGCAAACCGCCATGCATCGCATGGTAAGGGTGAAAGGGTGGGGTAAGAGCCCACCGCGCTTCTGGTAACAGCGGCGGCAAGGTAAACCCCACCGGGAGCAAGACCGAATAGGGATGACACGGGGCGGGCGAAAGCCCGTTCACAGCCGGTTTCCGGGCCCGTCATCCGGGTGGGTTGCGCGAGGCGGCATGCAAATGCCGTCCCAGATGAATGGCTGCCACGTTCCGGGTCAAACCGGGGCCATACAGAACCCGGCTTACAGGCCAACTGGCGAATTTCTTCTTCGGCTTCGAGGGCGGAAATTTTGGCAGGATGAAGACATCCTGTTGTTTTATAAAAGAAAATAGATTTTTCCATGATGCATTTTTGCGTCGTGAAGGCGGGTTGCTGCGCGCAAAGTAAACCATTCGTTAAACTTAACGGCTTATGAATTTCCGATGCGAAGGCGGTATCCTGCCGGCTTCATCCCATTGACGCCCATAGTGTCCCATGGTATCCCAAATGCACACCACATTGGGTCGTGTTTTTGACCCGCAATCGCTGAAACGAGTGAGGAGCCTGCAAGGGGCTGCTGCAGGGCATGTCGCCCTGGCGCTTGGCGATGTGTCGTGCGTACCGGTGTCGGCTGCAGGGCGGATGAATCGCTTTGCGGCATGCGGTTTTGGCGAGTTGAGTAATGGACCGCTTTTTATCGAACGTGACGAACAGGATCGACGCCAAGGGGCGCGTTTCGGTTCCGTCTCCGTTTCGTTCGGTGCTGGCGAAGCGCGGCATTCAGGAGCTTTATTGTCTCCAGGATTTTGCGTTTCCGGCAATCAGTGTGGGCGGTCCGGATCTGCTGGAGCGCTACGAGCGGCAGATAGCGTCGATGGATGCCTTCTCGCCGGAAGCGAACGCAATGTCGCTGCTGGTTCACGGCGGCGGTGTTTTCATGAAGCTCGACCAGGAAGGTCGATTGATGGTGACGGATTTTGTGCGGGAATTCACCGGCATCTCTACCGAGGTCACCTTCGTCGGACGAGCGGATCATTTTCAGCTTTGGCAACCGGATGCGTTTTTGGCGGCGCAGGCGGAAGCAAGAGCGGGGCGCGGTTTTTCGGCTGCTCGCCCCGCCTAGGACGGGGACAGTCAATGGCGGCAAATTCTGGCGGACGATCTTCTGATGCCGATGGCGGACCTCAGCGCCATATCCCCGTGCTGCTTCGTGAAGTCATCAGCGCGCTTGAACCCGCCCCCAGCAAAATTATTCTGGATGGCACTTTCGGCGCCGGCGGCTATACCCAGGCCATTCTCGATCACGGCGCAAATGTCATCGCACTAGACCGCGATCCAACGGCGATCTCCGGCGGTCAGGCAATGGTCGCAGCCAATGGCGGCCGGCTTTCGCTCATCCAATCGCAATTTTCCGATCTCGCGAAACATGCGCCCGAGGGCGGCCTTGATGGCGTCGTTCTCGATATCGGCGTATCCTCCATGCAGATCGACGAGGCCGAGCGCGGTTTTTCCTTCCAGAAGAACGGCCCCCTCGACATGCGCATGTCCGCTTCCGGCGTTTCGGCGGCCGATGTCGTCAACCGCGCCAAGGTTGGTGATCTCATCCGCATCTTCGGTTTTCTCGGCGAAGAAAAGCAGCCGGGTCGCATTGCCCGCGCTATCGAGAAGAGGAGAGCGGAAGAGCCTTTCCGCACCACGCGCGATCTGGCGGGCCTGATCGAGATCGTCACGCCACGGAAAGCCAAGGACAAGATTCATCCGGCAACGCGGGTCTTCCAGGCGCTGCGTGTTTTCGTCAATGATGAGCTGGGTGAGCTGGCGCAGGCATTGTTTGCCGCCGAGCAGGTTCTGAAGCCCGGAGGTCGGCTGGTCGTCGTCACCTTCCATTCGCTGGAAGACCGTATCGTCAAGAAATTCTTCTCCGACCGTTCGGGCAAGGCAGCCGGTTCCCGGCATCTGCCGATGGTGGAGGACAAGCCCGCCATTTTCGAGAATATCGGGAAGCCGATGATTGCTGCCAGCGACGAGGAGGCGGAGCTTAATCCGCGGGCCCGTTCGGCCAAGCTCCGCGCTGGCCTGCGCACCACGGCACCGGCGCGCGCTGCGGATTTCTCGATATTCGAGCTTCCCGATCTCGCCAGCCTTGAAAAGATGGGAGGCTGATATGCTGCGCACTTTCGATGTCATCTTGATGGGGGTCATGGTCGCTGCGGCGGTCGTGACCTATTCGATCAAGCACAAGGCCGATCTCAAGCTTGAGGAGGTCCGCAAGCTGGAGGCGGAAATCAAGCTTGAGAAAGATACGATCGATCTCCTGCGCGCTGACTGGGCGCTGCTGACGCAGCCGAACCGTCTGCACCGTCTCGTCAATGCCTATCAAACGGAACTCGGTCTTTCGCCGACACTGCCGACGCAACTGGCGCAGCCGCGCGAGCTGCCGATGCTGCGTTCGCAATTGCCGCAGCCGCCCGAGCCGGAAGGCATGAGCGTCGAGGATGTCATCGCCGCTGCCGTCAATGGCTCCAAACCCGGCGCGACGCTGGGTGGCGCTTCCAAGCCAAAATCACCGCCGGCAGGCCAGATTGCCGTCAACGGCGTGCCGGTGCCTACGCCGCGTGCCCGTGTTTCTCGCCCGGCACCGGCACCCGTGCCCGTTGCCTCCGCCACCGCCGGTGATGAAACCGACATGGACGACACGATAACAGGATCGGTGAACCGCTGATGTCTTTTCTCTCCCGCGCCATGGTTTTGAAGAGCAAGGCTCACTTTTCCGCCAGCACGACCGGCATCCACACCGATCATGCGGCGTTTGAAGGCGCGCGCAAGAAGCGCGCGGCGCAGGCGAAAAGCCGCGTCGGCCTTCTCATTTTCGGTTTCGTCGCCTTTTACGCCGTCGTCGGCGGCCGTCTGGTGCAATATGGCATGGCAGAGCAGGAGACGGTGTCGAGCATCGCGCCGGCCGACAGGCTGATGGCGTCGCGCCCTGATCTTCTCGACCGTAACGGCGAGGTGCTGGCCACCGATATCCGCACCGTCTCGCTGTTTGCCGAGCCCCATCGTATCGTCGATATTGACGAGGCCATCGAAAAGCTGCGCACCGTCCTGCCGGATCTCGACCAGCGCACGACCTATCAGAAGCTCTCCTCCAATTCGCGGTTCCAGTGGCTGCGCCGCCAGTTGACGCCGAAGCAGCAGAGCCAGATTCTCGCGCTCGGCATTCCCGGCATCGGCTTCCGTCCGGAAAAGCGCCGCTTCTATCCCGGCGGGCCAACCGCAGCGCATGTCGTCGGTCACGTTAATATCGACAACCGCGGTGTTGCCGGCATGGAGCGTTACGTCGACAGCCAGGGTCTTGCCGATCTCACGGCGCTCGGCATGACGAGCGATCAGCCGCTCGAGCCTGTGAAGCTTTCCATCGACCTGCGCGTGCAGTCCATCGTGCGCGAAGTCGTGACTTCGGCCATCACCAAGTTCCAGGCGATCGGCGCCGGTGCCGTGGTTCTGGATGTGCATACCGGCGAAGTGCTGGCCATGGCCTCGGTGCCGGATTACGATCCGAACAACCCGGCCGAAGGCGCGAAGGAAGGCTGGCTCAACCGCATGTCGAACGGCACGTTCGAAATGGGCTCCACCTTCAAATCCTTCACCATTGCCATGGGTCTTGATTCCGGCCGTGTCCGCCTCGGTGATATGTTCGACGCGCGTTACCCGATCCGCATCGGCGGCTTCACCATCAAAGACTTCCACGGCAAGGGCCGCATGCTCTCGGTGCCGGAAATCTTCCAGTTTTCGTCCAATATCGGTACGGCCAAGATTGCCGATACCGTTGGCACCGAAGGGCACAAGGAATTCCTGACGCGGCTTGGTCTTCTCACCCGCATGCAGACCGAACTGCCTGAAGTGGCGCTGCCTTCGCAGCCGCGTGAGTGGAAGAAGATCAACTCCATCACCATCTCCTTCGGCCACGGCGTTTCAACCACACCGCTGCAGACGGCGGTTGCCGGTGCGGCACTCGTCAATGGCGGCAAACTCATCGAGCCGACCTTCCTGCCGCGCACCCGTGAACAGGCGGATCAGGTGGCAAAGCAGGTGCTGAAACCCGGCGCCAGCAAGGATATGCGCTTCCTCTTCGAATGGAACGGCGTCAACGGTTCAGGCCGAAATGCGCGCGTCGATGGGTTCAACGTCGGCGGCAAGACTGGCACGGCCGATAAGGTCGTCAACGGCCGTTATGTGCACGACAAGAACTTCAACGCCTTCCTGTCGGCTTTCCCGATGGATGATCCGCAATATGTGGTGCTGTCCTTCATCGATGAACCGAAGACCGACAAGGGCAATGGCGCGGCACTCGCCGGCACGTCCGCAGCGCCCATGGTGCACGATATCATCAGCCGCACGGCGGCGGTGCTGGGTGTGAAGCCGAAGTTCGGCAAGGATGGCTCGGCCTTGCTCGTGTCTTATTGATTGTTAGCTTATGATGTTCCGGCGATTCGTGCCGGGGGGACAAGACGGAAACAGTCGATGAATTTGCGAGATATATCCGGAAATGCGTTTCCGGAATTGAAAGAATTGCTCCTGTCTGAGATCGGGGCGATCGAAATCGGGGGGATCACCGCAGACAGCCGCAAGGCTGCGCCGGGCAGCCTGTTCGTTGCGGTTTCTGGCACCAAGGCTGATGGTGCGACCTATGTAAAGGATGCGGTTGCCAAGGGTGCCGTTGCCGTTGTTTCCGGGCACGCGGTGGAAGCCGAAGTGCCGGTTCTGGTCGTGACCGACCCACGCCTTTATCTCTCCCTTGCCGCCTCCCGCTTTTACGGAAAACAACCGGAAACCATGGTCGCCGTCACCGGCACCGCGGGAAAGACCTCGGTTGCCTCCTTCGTGCGGCAGATCTGGGCTTTCGCCGGCCATGCCGCAGCCCAGATCGGCACAACCGGCGTCATCGCTCCCGGCCGGGAGGATTATGGCGCGCTGACGACGCCCGATCCGGTGACGCTGCATGCGCTTCTGGCCGAGCTTGCGAGCGAGGGCGTCACCCACGCGGCGATGGAAGCTTCCAGCCACGGTCTCGACCAGCGCCGCCTCGACGGCGTGCGCCTTTCTGCCGCCGGCTTTACCAATCTTGGCCGCGACCATATGGATTACCATCCGACCGTCGAGGATTACATGGCCGCGAAGATGCGGCTTTTCGATACGCTGATGGAAAAAGGCGCTCCCGCCGTGATCTTCGCCGATGACCCTTGGTCGGACAAGGCGGTTCATGCGGCGCGCGAAGCGGGTCTCGATGTCCGCACCGTCGGACGGAACGGGCAATATCTCGCTTTGAAGCGCGTTGAGCATTTCCGCCACAAGCAGATGATCGAAGTGCATCATGACGGCGTCATCCACGAAGTCGATATCCCGCTCGCGGGTGATTTCCAGGTGGCCAATGCGCTTGTTGCCGCCGGTCTTGCCATGTCGACGGGTGTTCCCGCCGCAACGGCGCTCAAGGCGCTCGAAAAGCTTGTCGGCGCTGCCGGCCGTCTCGAATTAGTGGGACAAACGAAAAACGGCGCGCTTGCCTATGTGGATTACGCCCACAAGCCCGATGCGCTGGAAAACGTGCTGACCTCGGTCCGGCCCTTCACCTCCGGCCGCATCATCACCGTTTTCGGCTGCGGCGGCGACCGCGACAAGGGCAAACGCCCGATCATGGGCGAGGTCGCGACCCGTCTTTCCGACATCGTCATCGTCACGGACGACAATCCGCGCTCGGAAGACGCGGCGACGATCCGCTCCGAGGTGATGGCGGCGGCGCCCGACGCTCTGGAAATTGGCGACAGGTCCGAGGCGATCCGCCATGCGGTATCGATGCTGTCGCATGGCGATACGCTGATCGTCGCGGGCAAAGGGCATGAAGAAGGGCAGATCGTTGGCTCCGTGACACTGCCTTTTTCCGATCATGAACAGGTGCGCACTGCACTGGCAGCGCTGGAAGGATCGAAAATTTGAGCTGGTTATGGACAGTCGCCGATATGATCGCCATCACCGCAGGACGCCCGGTGGGCAACCTGCCGACAGGAATCACCGGCATTTCCATCGACAGCCGGACGGTGAAGCCGGGTGAAGCTTTCTTCGCCATCAAGGGTGATCGTGTCGACGGTCACGACTATACGAGTTTCGCGGTTGCCAACGGGGCAGGACTTCTGGTCGTTGCTGAAGCCAAGCTGCCAGCGCTCGGCCGCCTGACGGTGCCGATGATCGTGGTCGAAGATGTTCTTGCAGCCCTTGGCAAGCTTGCCATCGCGGCGCGTCAAAGAACATCGGCGCGCATCATCGCGGTGACGGGCTCGGTCGGCAAGACGACGACGAAGGAAATGCTGCGGCAGGCGCTCGCGCCATCGGGCCGGGTGCATGCGGCGGTGGCTTCCTTCAACAACCATTGGGGTGTGCCGCTGACGCTTGCCCGCATGCCCGCCGATACTGAATTCGGCGTGTTCGAAATAGGCATGAACCATTCCGGCGAAATCCGGCCTTTGGTGAAGATGGTCCGCCCACATGTGGCGATCATCACCACCATCGCGCCTGCCCATCTCGGCAACTTCAACAACATCGAAGAGATCGCCGCCGCCAAGGCGGAGATTTTCGAGGGCGTGGAGCAGGGCGGTTCCGTCATCCTCAATCGTGACAATGCCCAGTTCGAGCAGCTTGAAGAGGCGGCGCAGGAGCAGGGCATCGAACACATCCTGACCTTCGGTCAGCATGCCAAGGCGGATTTCCGCCTCGCGGATTTCGAGAGCACGACGACGGGCTCGACGATCTGGGCGATCCTGAACGGCGAAACCAGCGAGCTGCATCTCAACATTCCGGGCCGGCACATTGCGGACAATGCGATGGCGGTGCTCGGCGCCGTGGCGATCACGGGCGCCAATCTCGACCGCGCTTTCGAAGCGCTGGGATCGCTTGAGGCGGTGAAGGGGCGTGGCCAGCGCCACCATCTGCTGATCAACGGCGGCTCCTTCCTTCTGATTGATGAAAGCTACAACGCCAATCCTGCCTCCATGCGGGCGTCGATCGCGGTGCTGGCGGAAACGCCGACGCAGGGCCATGGCCGTCGCGTTGCCGTCCTCGGCGACATGCTGGAGATGGGCGAATTTTCGGCGCAACTGCATGAGGAATTGGCCGGGCCATTGCTTGCGGCGGGTATCGAACATGTGTGGCTGGCAGGCGAGGCGATGGCCGCTTTGCGGGACGCGCTGCCTGACAGCGTCACCGTCATCTGGTTCCCGACGACGGCGGAACTCACCGATTTCGCCCTGCAATGGGTGCAACCGGGAGACGCGCTGATGGTAAAATCGTCACTTGGCCTCGGTTTCGGCAAGATTGTCGCCGCCCTGCTTGACAAGTATCCGGCATTCCCCGAGACGGAACGCCAAGTCTGAAATAGCCTTTTGAAAGGGCAATTATGCTGATCTGGCTCGTCGAACTGTCGGATAAAATTCAAATCTTCAACCTGTTCCGGTACATCACCTTCCGGGCGGGGGCGGCGATGTTCACCTCTGCGTTGATCGTCTTCCTGTTTGGACCGGCCATCATCAATTCGCTGCGCGTGCGTCAGGGCAAAGGCCAGCCGATCCGCGCCGATGGGCCGCAGACGCATTTCAAGAAAGCCGGCACTCCGACCATGGGCGGCTTGATGATCCTCGCCGGCATTCTCGGCGGTTCGCTTCTGTGGGGCGACCTGTCGAACGTCTATGTCGTCGCCGTTCTAATGGTGACGCTTGGTTTCGGAGCCATCGGCTTCTATGACGATTATCTGAAAGTGACGAAACAGAGCGACAAGGGTTTTTCCGGCAAGGCTCGTCTCGGCATCGAATTCCTGATCGCGGCGATTGCCGTGTTCTTCATGATGAAGATGGCGCTCGCTTCCGCGCCGCATGGCGGCACGCTCGGCAGCTCCATCGCTTTTCCCTTTTTCAAGGAATTCGTGATCAATCTCGGTTATTTCTTCGTGCTCTTCGGTGCTTTCGTCATCGTCGGCGCGGGTAATGCGGTGAACCTGACCGACGGTCTTGATGGTCTCGCCATCGTGCCGGTCATGATCGCGGCCGCCACCTTCGGTGTGATCGCCTATCTCGCCGGTAACGCCGTTTTTGCCAATTACCTGCAGATCAATTTCGTGCCCGGCACGGGTGAACTCGCCGTTATTGTCGGCGCCGTCATCGGTGCCGGCCTCGGTTTTCTGTGGTTCAATGCGCCGCCCGCCGCCATCTTCATGGGCGATACGGGTTCGCTCGCGCTGGGTGGCCTGATCGGCTCCATCGCAGTCGCCACCAAGCACGAGATCGTCATGGTCATCGTCGGCGGTCTCTTCGTCATGGAAACCCTGTCGGTCATCATCCAGGTCTTCTGGTTCAAGCGCACCGGCAGGCGCGTCTTCCTGATGGCGCCGATCCATCACCATTTCGAGAAAAAGGGCTGGACGGAAAGCCAGGTGGTCATCCGTTTCTGGATCATTTCCGTTGGCCTCGCGCTGCTTGGCCTCGCCACCCTGAAGCTGAGGTAAGCGATGATCCCGGTCACGTCGTTCAAGGGTAAGAAAGTCGCTCTTTTCGGGCTCGGCGGTTCGGGTCTTGTCACGGCCCGGGCGCTGGTCGCCGGCGGTGCCGACGTCGTGGCTTTCGATGATAATCCTGACAGCGTTGCAAAGGCCGAGGCCGAGGGCATCAAGACGGCGGATCTTCGGACGATTGACTGGTCGAGTTTCTCCTCCTTCGTGCTGGCACCGGGCGTGCCGCTGACGCATCCGAAGCCGCACTGGTCCGTCGATCTGGCGAAAGCCTCCGGCGTCGAGATCATCGGCGATATCGAGCTCTTTGTCCGAGAACGTCGTGCCCACGCGCCGGATTGCCCCTTCATTGCGATTACCGGGACCAACGGCAAGTCGACCACCACGGCGCTGATCGCACATATTCTGAAATCAGCTGGTCACGATACGCAGCTTGGCGGCAATATCGGTACGGCGGTACTGAGCCTCGATCCGCCGAAGGCGGGACGCTTCTACGTTGTTGAGTGCTCATCCTACCAGATTGACCTGGCACCCACGATCAATCCGACTGCCGGCATTCTTCTCAACCTCACTCCCGATCATCTCGACCGGCATGGCACGATGCAGCACTATGCCGACGTCAAGGAACGGCTTGTTGCCGGCAGCGGCACGGCGATTGTCGGTGTCGACGACAGCTACTCGACGCTGATTGCCGATCGCGTTGAGCGTGCCGGCGTCAGGGTTGAGCGCATTTCCAAACGCAATGTCGTTTCCGAAGGTCTTTATGCCGAGGGCAACCGCATCCTGCGGGCGCATGGGGGAACTTCGTCGTTACTGGTCGATCTCGATGGTATCCAGACGCTTCGCGGCAGCCACAATGCGCAAAATGCGGCGGCGGCAATTGCGGCCTGCCTTGCAGTCGGTGTTTCCGAGGATGAAGTTCGTGCAGGTCTCAAATCCTTCCCCGGCCTCAAGCATCGCATGCAGCCGGTTGGCCGACGCGGCAATGTCACCTTCGTCAATGACAGCAAGGCCACCAATGCCGATGCGGCGGCACCTGCGCTTTCGAGCTTTGACCGCATTTACTGGATCGCCGGCGGTCTGCCGAAGGCCGGCGGGATTGCCAGCCTTTCACCGCTTTTCCCGCGCGTCGCAAAAGCCTATCTGATCGGCGAGGCGGCGGCGGAATTTGCAGCGACGCTCGGTGAAGCGGTGCCCTACGAAATATCCGGCACCCTGGACAAGGCCGTGCAGCATGCGGCGGCGGATGCGGAAAAAGACGCGACGCCCGGCAATATCGTGATGTTGTCCCCGGCTTGCGCAAGCTTCGATCAATATAAGAACTTTGAAGTCAGAGGTGATTCGTTTGTCGCGCAGGTCGCGGCGCTCGATGGCATGACGATGCTCGTTCACTCTGGAAAAGGGGGCTGAAGGCCATGGTAAGCCGAGTTGATCGCGGTCCGGTCGCGGAATGGTTCTGGACCATCGATCGTTTCTTTCTGGCGGCATTCATCGCGCTGATGGGCATCGGCCTGATGCTGTCCTTCGCGGCGTCGCCGGCCGTTGCCGAGCGTATCGGCCTCAACAGCTTCTTTTTCGTTGAGCGTCAGGCCATGTTCATGGTGCCATCGCTGGCGATCATGGTCGGCTTGTCCTTCCTGTCGCCGCGCCAGGTGCGCCGCGTGGCGGTCATCATGCTGATTGCCTCGCTGCTGATGATGATCTTTGCACTGTTCTTCGGCATCGAGGTGAAGGGCGCGCGGCGGTGGATTTCCATCGGCACTTTCTCGATCCAGCCGTCGGAATTCATGAAGCCGGCTTTCGTCATCGTCTGCGCATGGCTTTTTGCAGAGCGGGCGCGCCATCCGGAAATTCCGGGCAATCTCTTTGCGATCATCACCTTCGGAATCGTGGCCGCACTTCTCATCGCCCAGCCTGACTTCGGCCAGACGATCCTGACCTCCGTTGTCTGGGGCGGCATGTTCTTCATGGCGGGTGTGCCGTGGTTCTGGATCATCATGCTCGGTGGTCTCGGCGTCGGCGGCATCATCTCCGCCTATCTCATGCTGCCGCACGTGGCCGGCCGTATCGACCGTTTCTGGACGGGTGAGGGCGATACGTTCCAGGTGGACACGGCACGTGAAGCGATCATTCGCGGCGACTGGTTCGGTCGCGGACCGGGTGAGGGTATCGTCAAGCGCATCATTCCCGATAGCCATACCGACTTCATCTTCTCGGTTGCGGCGGAAGAATTCGGCATCGTTTTCTGCATGTTTCTTGTTGCCATCTTCGCCTTCATCGTGCTGCGCGGCCTGTCGCACGCCTTCAAGGAAAAGGATGATTTCTGCCGCTTCGCCGTGGCTGGCCTTGTGCTGCAGATCGGCATGCAGTCGATGATCAATATCGGCGTCAATCTGGAACTGATGCCTGCCAAGGGCATGACCTTGCCGCTGATTTCCTATGGTGGTTCGTCAATGATGGCGATATGCGTGACCGCCGGTTTCCTTCTGGCATTGACACGCCACAGACCTGAAAAGCGGGCGCAGGAGCGGAGTTTCTTCCGCGTTGGTTCCGGCGTTCCCGCGGAGTAAACGATCATGAGCAAGGGTATTGTTCTTCTTGCCGCCGGTGGAACCGGCGGCCATGTGTTTCCGGCAGAAGCGCTGGCGCATACGCTGAAGGCACGCGGTTATCAGGTGCATCTCGTCACCGACAGCCGCGCCGAGCGTTATGCGGGCAAGTTTCCGGCAGATGAAATTCATGTGGTTCCGTCTGCCACCATCGGCTCCAAAAACCCAATTTCCGTGGCGCGTTCGCTCTGGAAGCTCTGGGTTGGCCTGCGCGCGGCGCGTCGGCTGGTCGCAAAACTGAAGCCGGTCGCGGTTGTCGGTTTCGGCGGTTATCCCACCGTGCCGCCGCTGCTGGCCTCCACCGGGCTTGGAGTACCGTCGATCATTCACGAACAGAACGCCGTGATGGGCCGCGCCAACAAGGCACTTGCCGCGCGGGTAAAGGCAATTGCCGGCGGCTTCCTGCCGCCCGCCAATGGTCAATATTCCGAGAAGACCGTCGCGACCGGCAATCCGGTGCGCCCAGCGGTGCTGGCCGCCTCTGAAATACCCTACACCGCCTCGCAGACAGGCGAGCCTTTCCAGCTCGTTGTCTTTGGCGGCAGCCAGGGCGCACAGTTTTTCTCGAGCGCGGTACCCGCCGCAATCTGCCTCCTGAAAGACGAGCAGCGCAAGCGCATCGTCGTCACCCAGCAGGCGCGGCCGGAAGACAAGGACAGCGTCATCGCGTCCTACCAGAAGCTCGGCGTGAAGGCGGATGTTTCGCCTTTCTTCGGCGATATGGCGTCGCGTATCGGCGAGGCCGATCTGGTCATCAGCCGCTCGGGCGCTTCGACGGTATCGGAGCTTTCGGTGATCGGCCGTCCGTCGATCCTCGTGCCTTATCCGCATGCGCTGGATCATGATCAGGCGGCGAACGCGGCTGCGCTTTCGGCGGCGGGTGGGGCAAGCGTCATCAAGCAGGCGGAGCTCTCGCCGCAGAAGCTCTCCGGCCTGCTGTCCTCGGCGCTTGCCGAACCCGAGCGGCTTTCCGCAACGGCGGCGGCGGCGAAGGCAACCGGCAAACCGCACGCGGCGGATGTGCTGGCCGATCTGGTGGAGGCGATTGCCTCCGGCCGGTCCGTACAGGAATTCAAGAAGAATATTGAAGGAGTTGGGGCATGAAGATGCCGAAAGCCATAGGCCTTGTGCATTTCATCGGCATAGGCGGGATCGGCATGAGCGGCATTGCCGAAGTGCTTCACAATCTCGGCCACCGGGTACAGGGATCGGACCAGGCCGACAGCGCCAATGTGCAGCGTCTGCGTGACAAGGGCATCGAGGTTTTTGTGGGCCACACGGCTGACAATATCGGCGATGCAGAGGTCGTCGTCGTTTCGACCGCGATCAAGAAGAACAATCCGGAGCTCGTCGCCGCGCGGGAAAAGCACCTGCCGATCGTGCGCCGCGCGGAAATGCTGGCCGAGCTGATGCGCTTCCGTAACGCGATCGCCATCGGCGGCACGCACGGCAAAACGACGACGACCTCCATGGTCGCCACGCTCTTGGAAGCCGGCAATCTCGACCCGACCGTCATTAATGGCGGCATCATCAATGCCTATGGCACCAATGCCCGCATGGGTGAGGGTGAGTGGATGGTGGTGGAGGCCGACGAGTCCGACGGCACTTTCCTGAAGCTGCCGGCCGACGTCGCCGTCATCACCAATATCGATCCGGAACATCTCGACCATTACGGCAATTTCGACGCCGTACGCGCCGCATTCCGTCAGTTCGTCGAGAACGTGCCTTTCTACGGTTTCGGCGTCATGTGCCTCGATCATCCCGAAGTGCAGGCATTGGTTGGCCGCATCGAAGACCGCAAAGTCATCACATATGGCGAGAACCCGCAGGCCGACGTGCGGTTTTCGAATGTCCGCATCGACGGTACGCGCTCGGTCTTCGACGTGGAAATCCGCCGTCGCCGCACCGGCAAGATTTTCTCTTTCAAGGACCTCGTCCTGCCGATGCCGGGCCGCCATAACGTTTCGAATGCGACAGCGGCAATCGCGGTTGCCAATCGTCTCGGTATCTCGGAAGCCGACATCAAGAAGGGGCTTGCCTCCTTCGGTGGTGTCAAGCGACGTTTCACGCTGACGGGTGAAGCAAACGGGGTGCAGGTTTTTGACGATTACGGTCACCACCCGGTCGAGATCAAGGCTGTGCTGAAGGCGGCGCGGGAAGCCTGCAAGGGCCGCATCATCGCCGTGCACCAGCCCCATCGCTACAGCCGTCTTTCGAGCCTGTTTGATGATTTCGCGCATTGTTTCAACGATGCCGATACGATTCTTCTTGCTCCGGTGTATGCAGCGGGTGAAGATCCCATCGAAGGCGCAAGCTCCGAAGCGCTGGTTTCGGCCATCAAGGCCGCTGGCCACCGTGACGCGCGTTTCCTCGAAAAGCGGGAGGACCTTGCGTCACAGGTCGCAGCCATTGCGAATCCGGGTGATTTCGTGGTTCTCTTGGGGGCTGGGAATATCACGCAATGGGCAGCGTCGCTGCCTTCGGAATTGAAGAGCATATCAGGAAAGTCTGAATGAGACAGGTCGATGGGGTTAAATTGCTGGGGAGGCTCGGCGACGGGGTAAAGGAATTGCGGGGACGTCTGACACCGGATGCGCCTATGGACCGTGTGACGTGGTTCAGAGCCGGCGGTCTTGCGGAGGTGATGTTCCAGCCGCACGATACGGATGATCTGATTGCCTTCCTGAAAATTCTGCCGGAAGATGTGCCGCTGACCGTGGTTGGCGTCGGCTCGAACCTTCTGGTGCGTGACGGCGGTATTCCGGGCGTGGTCGTGCGCCTGTCCGCCAAGGGCTTCGGCCAGGTGGAGCTTGCCGGTGAAAACCGCATCAAGGCGGGCGCGATCTGCCCGGACAAGCATATAGCAGCCATGGCCATGGATAATGGCATTGGCGGCTTCCACTTCTATTACGGCATTCCGGGCTCCATCGGCGGAGCGCTGCGCATGAATGCGGGCGCAAACGGCGGCGAGACGCGTGAACGTGTCGTGGAAGTCTATGCGGTCGACCGTCAGGGCAACCAGCATGTGCTTTCCAATGCCGATATGGGCTACAGCTATCGCCATTCCGGCGCCGACGCAGGCCTGATCTTCACCGGTGCGCTCTTTGAGGGTTATCCCGAGGACAAGGCGAAAATCCGCGCCGATATGGATGCGGTGCGTCATCACCGCGAAACCGTGCAGCCGATCCGCGAACAGACCGGTGGCTCGACCTTCAAGAACCCCGAAGGTCATTCCGCATGGGAGCTTATCGATGAGGCGGGCGGTCGTGGTCTTGTGATCGGCGGCGCGCAGATGTCATCACTGCATTGCAATTTCATGATCAATACCGGCCATGCGACCGGTTACGATCTGGAATATCTGGGCGAGACCATCCGCAAGCGCGTGTTTGACAAATCGGGCATCCGGCTGGAATGGGAAATCAAGCGCCTGGGGTTGTTCATGCCGGGCCGCGAAGTTGAGCCTTTCCTCGGGGCCTGATACCAAACCCTCGCTCTATCTAGAAAGATACTAATATTGATCGGCCGTTTCGCTTATCGTAACGGTCGATCAATATTTTTTGCTATACTGTCAGGAAGGAAAACTTCGGCGGGCGAGACTAAATATCGACCCGCGATATTAAATACTTTTTATTTGGGAATGTTAGCGCATCGGTGACTTAGGCAATTTTGATATGATGTTGGGTCTTTGGAAAAAACAGATCAAAATGATTAGTTTTTCGGTAGCGGCGCCGCAAGGCCGCCGGCGCCTTGAGCCACTGGAATTCTCCATTCGTATCGCATGCCTTGTGACGATCATCGTGGTCCTGATGTGCACGGGTGGCCTGTCTCTCTTAGCAAAACTCGGGTTCGTGACGGATCTCGTCAACGGTCTATTTTTAAGCGTAACGCTAGGGAGCGCTGTCGCATTTACGGTGACGTTCCTCGTCAGTTGGCTGAATGCAAAGGAAGTTCAGCTTCTTGCACAGTCGCACGAACGCTTTCTGCATCTAAGCCATACCGACGCATTGACCGGCTTGAGCAACCGGCTTGGCCTCTATGCAGCCTGCGCCGAACTTGGCAGCGACTATTGCGTTGCCTTTCTGGACATTGATCACTTCAAATCTGTGAACGACACTTACAGCCATCTCGTCGGCGATCTTGTCATTTCAAGCGTCGCCCGCACGATAAGGGAGCATTTCGATGCTGACGCGCATGTCGCCCGCCTGGGCGGCGAGGAGTTCGTGGTCGTGCAGGAAATTGGCAGGCTGGCATTTACGCAGATGTGCGAGAAGGTTCGCGCGGCGATCGCTACCACGCCCGTGGAATACCAGGATCTGCAGATCCCGGTCACGATTTCCATCGGGGTGGCTTTCCGCGGCGATGCCGAAATCTTCGACAAGGTCATGCACGATGCCGATCTGGCGCTTTATCGGGCAAAGGGAGGCGGGCGCAACCGCGTCTGCTTGACCGGATATGTCGAGCGGCGTCAGGCTGTCGCGTGAAGGTTGAAGAAGTCAGATAAAGATCAAGTCGGATAAGAAAAAGCCCGCGAAACCAAGGTTTCGCGGGCTTCTTTGATCGCTGGTCCGGGTTCAGACTTCGTCCTTGCGGGACAGAAGAATGCAGGCCAGCGTGATGAGCGCGGATACGCAGAGGTAATAGCCGACATAGCCCATGCCGTAGTTCACCTGCAGCCATGTGGCGATGTAAGGCGCCAGCGACGCGCCGAAGATGCCGGCCATGTTGAAGGTGATCGAAGAGCCGGTATAGCGGACGCGGGTCGGGAAGGGGGCGGCGAGCGCCGTTCCGATCAGGCCGTAGGTCATGCCCATCAGCATCATCGCGAGAGCCGCGAAGACGAAGATCGAGCCTTCGCTGCCGGTCATCAGGCCGGGCAGCAGGAAGGAGAACAGGCCGATCAGCACTGTCGTCAGGATCAGAATTTCGCGGCGACCGAATTTTTCCGCAAGCTTGCCGGCAATCGGAATGAAGATACCGAAAACGACGGAGCCGAGGATCTGCACTTCCAGCGCGTCGAGGAACGGAATTTTCAGGACCTTGACGTTGTAGGAGAGCAGATAGGCCGTGCCGATGTAGAAGAGCACGAAGGTGGCGAGCGCCACAAAGGTGCCGAGCACGAGGCTGCGCTTGTGGTTGCGGAACAGTTCCGCAACCGGCACGGCCACACGTTCTTCCTTTTCGATGGCCTTCTGGAAGTCGGGCGTTTCGGTGATCGACAGGCGAACCCACATGCCGACGGCGATCAGGATGATCGAGGCGACGAAGGGAATGCGCCAGCCCCAGCTGAGAAGCGCTTCCTGCGACATGAAGTGCAGCAGAATCCAGAACACGCCTGACGAGAGGAACAGGCCGACGGGTGCGCCAAGCTGCGGGAACATGCCGTACCAGCTGCGCTTGCCGGGAGGGGCGTTTTCCGTCGCGAGCAGGACGGCACCGCCCCATTCGCCACCGAGACCGAAGCCCTGGCCGAAGCGGCAAAGTGCGAGCAGCAGCGGCGCCAGAACGCCGGCCGTCTCATAGGACGGCAGCAAGCCGATCACGACCGTCGAGACACCCATGGTCAGCAGCGCCGCGACAAGCGTCGTCTTGCGGCCAACGCGGTCGCCATAGTGGCCGAAGACCACGGCGCCGAGGGGGCGGGCGAAAAAGGCGATGGAGAACGTCGCAAAGGACGCCAGAAGCGCCGTCATCGGATCATTATTCGGGAAGAACAATGTCGGGAACACGAGCACTGCGGCTGTGGCATAAACGTAGAAATCGAAAAACTCGATGGTCGTACCGACCAGACTGGCAGTGAGAACTCGTGCAGGCGAATTTGTCTTTACAGCGTTCGAATTGTCAGCGGTCGGCGATACCGGAGATATCGCGTCGGTCATGGTATTGGTTCCATTTTGGATGATTGCAATGTCATGCCTTGGGAGGCGACATCTGCGTTAACGCAATTTTTGTTCTTATGGAATGCTAAAAAAGAAATAATGCAGATAATGTGATCCATCAGGGCGACACGTGTGGTCACGGCCTCGGAAAACGTTCGTCGATTGAGAGACTGATTCAGGCTGCGGTTTTAAAACCCTGAAACGGCAGATAATTTGCCTGGGGAATAATCCTGTCTGTTAACGTTTCGGCCTTGCCTTTGTCGCGCGGCAGCAGACGCGCCGGCGTCGTTTTATTTCCGATCATTGAAAACCTGCATGTTGCATTCCGCGCAACTCTCTGATTCCAAGGAGGGAATTCGGATCAATGCTGATTCTTTAACAAACTCGGCATGTTGGGCGCGGCGGTTAACGAAAGTAAACGATTCATTAACCTTAATGGCGTTTAACTGGTCTCAAGGGTCATGTGCCAGAATCACCGGTTTGTGAAATCCGGTCGGTTCGGAGCGTGGTCCGTAACGGAGAGTTGGTGTCAGAGGTATCGATGAGCGGCAAGCACGTAGCTGTTCTTATGGGTGGATTTTCGTCGGAGCGGCCGGTCAGCCTGTCGTCGGGCAACGCTTGCGCGCAGGCTCTGGAAGACGAGGGCTACAAGGTCACCCGTGTCGATGTCGGTCGCGATGTCGCCGCCGTGCTTGATGCGCTGCGCCCGGACGTCGCTTTCAACGCGCTGCATGGGCCCTTCGGCGAAGACGGCACCATTCAGGGCATCCTCGAATATCTCGCCATTCCCTATACCCATTCCGGCGTGCTCGCCTCGGCGCTTGCGATGGACAAGGCGCAGGCCAAGAAGGTTGCTGCTGCTGCCGGCATTCCTGTCGCCGCCGAGCGAGTCATGAACCGCTTCGATTTCACCAGCGAACATCCGCTGGCGCCGCCTTATGTGGTGAAGCCGGTGCGCGAAGGCTCGAGCTTCGGCGTCGTTATCGTCAAGGAAGACCAGTCGCACCCGCCGCAGATACTCACGTCCTCTGAATGGAAATACGGCGACCATGTCATGGTCGAGCGTTATATCCATGGCCGCGAACTGACCTGCGGGGTGCTCGACGGCGAGGCGCTGGGCGTCACCGAAGTGGTGCCGCTCGGTCACAATTTCTATGATTACGATGCGAAATACGCTGCTGGTGGCTCGAAACATGTCATTCCCGCAGAAATTTCACCGAAAATTTACCAAAAAATTCAAACACTGGCGGTTATGGCGCATCGGGCGATCGGGTGCCGTGGCGTAAGCCGTTCAGACTTTCGTTACGACGACCGTTTCTCAGAAGATGGCGAAGTTATCTGGCTTGAAGTGAATACGCAGCCGGGCATGACGCCGACCTCCCTGGTGCCTGAAATGGCGGCCCATGCTGGCCGCTCCTTTGGTAACCTTGTCAGCTGGATGGTGGAGGACGCTTCGTGTTTGCGGTGATCGGCAAAAAGTCGACGGCAAAAAAGCGCGAGCAATTCGCGGCGGCGGCCAGTGCCGACGATCGCATGGTGTTGCCGCGTCCGCTGCGTCGCGTCGTGCGTTTCGGCGTCAGCCTTGCGACCGGACGTATCCACATTCCCGCCCATACCGGTACGATTGCGGCCGTCGCCTTTTATGCGGCGACCGGGCTTTATGGCATGTCACTCGGCGGCCATACGAATATCGTCACGCAGGCAACGACCTCCGCGGCCGGTTTCGCCGTTGAGGACGTGAAGGTCTCCGGCAACCTGCAGACCTCCGAAATCGATGTCTTCCAGCTTCTCGGTCTCGATGGCAGCACGTCCCTGATCGCGCTCGACATCGACGCCGCGCGCCGCAAGCTGGTGCAGCTTCCCTGGGTTGAGGATGTCGATATCCGCAAGATCTATCCGAAGACGGTCGAGGTTCGTCTGAAGGAGCGTGAGGCTTTTGGCATCTGGCAGCACGGCTCGGAGCTGTCGCTGATCGAAAAGAGCGGCAGTGTCATTGCGCCGCTGCGTGACAACAAGTTTGCCTCGCTGCCGCTTTTCGTGGGCCGCGATGCGGAAACCGGTGCTGCCGGTTTCGTCGAGCAGCTGGCTGACTGGCCGGAAATCCGCAGCCGCGTCCGAGCCTACGTGCGTATCGCCGGCCGCCGCTGGGACCTGCATCTCGACAACGGCATCGTCGTCAAGCTGCCAGAAGAAAACCTGCCGCAGGCGCTGCAGTTGCTCGCGCGGCTCGATCTGGAAGAGAAAGTTCTGTCGCGCGATGTCGCTGCCGTGGACCTGCGCTTGTCCGACCGTACGACGATCCAGCTGACCGAAGGTGCCGCCGAGCGCCGCCAGGCTGCCGTCGATGCACGCACCAAGGCTCTCAAGAAAGCGGAGAAGAACACATGAGCTTTTTCGGTTCTTCCCATTTTGGTCTGCCTCGTCTGAAGCCGCTTTCTTCCAAGCGCAGCCACATCGTTTCGGTGCTCGACATCGGCTCGACCAAGGTCGTGTGCATGATCGGCCGGCTGACGCCCCGTCAGGAAAGCGAAATCCTGCCTGGCCGCACCCACAAGGTCGAAATCATCGGCATCGGCCACCAGCGTTCGCGCGGCGTGAAGTCAGGCGTGATTGCCGACCTCGACGCGTTGGAAGGCGTCATCCGTCTTTCAGTCGATGCGGCTGAGCGCATGGCGGGCCTGACCGTCGACAGCCTGATCGTCAATGTTTCCGCCGGCCGCCTGGCGAGCGATATCTACACCGCGAGCATCGATCTCGGCGGCCAGGAAGTGGAAGCAAGCGATCTGCGCAAGGTTCTGGTGGCGGCAAGTCAGCAGTCCATGCGTCAGGACCGGGCGATCCTGCATTCGCTGCCAACGGGCTATTCGCTGGATGGCGAGCGCGGCATTCGCGATCCGCTGTCGATGTACGGCGATCTTCTCGGCGTTGACATGCATGTGGTGACTGTCGAACGCACGGCGCTGAAGAACCTCGAACTTTGCGTCAACCGCGCGCATCTTTCCGTCGAGGGCATGGTGGCGACGCCCTATGCCAGCGGTCTTGCCGCACTGGTGGACGATGAAGTCGAACTCGGCTGCGCCGCCATCGACATGGGCGGCGGCACGACGACGATCTCGGTTTTTGCCGAGGGCCGGCTCATCCATACGGACGCGATCGGCCTTGGCGGCCATCACGTCACGACAGATCTTGCACGAGGCCTCTCGACACGAATCGAAGATGCGGAGAGACTGAAGGTGGTGCATGGTTCGGCTTTGCTGAATGGCGCGGATGAGCGCGACATGATTTCGATCCCGCCGATTGGCGAAGATGATCGCGATCAACCATCGCAAGTTTCAAGAGCATTGGTTACCCGCATCGTGCGGGCACGTATCGAAGAGACGCTGGAATTGATCCGTGATCGTATCCAGAAGTCCGGCTTCAGCCCCATCGTCGGCAAGCGCGTCGTCCTGACCGGCGGCGCGAGCCAGCTGACGGGGCTGCCGGAAACGGCGCGGCGCATTCTTGCCCGCAACGTTCGCATCGGCCGCCCCATGGGCGTGGCTGGTCTTCCGGTCGCGGCAAAGGGCCCAGCGTTTTCAACCGCCTGCGGACTGATGATCTATCCGCAGGTGGCGGATATCGAAATTCATGCGGCGCAAGGCGGAATGTTCTCGCCGTTTGGTAACGGTAGCGGCCGGATAGCCCGGGTGGGGCAATGGCTGAAAGAGAGTTTTTGAGTAGCCTCGGGGCGCAAGCCGGAGGTTTCAGAGTTGAGTTTCAAGAATCGGCCAGCGGGGCGATGCGGCCAGAGAAAGAAGGAATGTTAAAATGACGATACAGCTGCAGAAGCCTGATATCACAGAGCTGAAGCCACGCATCACCGTCTTCGGTGTCGGTGGCGGTGGTGGTAACGCTGTCAACAACATGATCACGGCTGGCCTCCAGGGCGTCGACTTCGTTGTCGCCAACACGGATGCCCAGGCGCTGACCATGACGAAGGCAGATCGGGTCATTCAGCTCGGCGTCAACGTCACTGAAGGTCTCGGCGCCGGTTCCCAGCCGGAAGTCGGGCGCGCTGCCGCTGAAGAATGCATCGACGAGATCATCGATCACCTTAACGGCACGCATATGTGCTTCGTCACCGCCGGCATGGGCGGCGGCACCGGCACCGGTGCTGCTCCTGTTGTCGCGCAGGCTGCGCGCAACAAGGGCATCCTGACGGTTGGCGTCGTCACCAAGCCTTTCCACTTCGAAGGCGGCCGCCGCATGCGTCTTGCCGAACAGGGCATCGAGGAACTGCAGAAGTCCGTCGATACGCTGATCGTCATTCCGAACCAGAACCTCTTCCGTATTGCCAATGACAAGACGACCTTTGCGGACGCCTTCGCCATGGCCGACCAGGTTCTCTATTCCGGCGTTGCCTGCATTACCGACCTGATGGTGAAGGAAGGTCTCATCAACCTCGACTTCGCCGACGTCCGTTCGGTCATGCGCGAAATGGGCCGCGCGATGATGGGCACCGGCGAGGCTTCCGGTCCGGGCCGCGCAATGCAGGCTGCGGAAGCGGCGATCGCCAACCCGCTGCTCGACGAAACCTCGATGAAGGGTGCGCAGGGCCTCTTGATCTCCATCACCGGCGGTCGCGACCTCACCCTCTTCGAAGTCGACGAAGCTGCGACCCGTATTCGCGAAGAAGTTGATCCGGATGCGAACATCATCCTCGGCGCAACCTTCGATGAAGCGCTTGAAGGCCTCATCCGCGTCTCCGTCGTTGCAACCGGCATTGACCGCGTTGCAGGCGTCGGCGAACAGAACGTTGCCGAAATGCGCGCCGCAGCCGCCGCTGCAAAGCCGCTTATCCGTCCTTCCGCGGCCGTTGCTCCCGCTCCGGCCGCAGTACAGCCTGCCGCAGTTTCGCAGGCACCGAAGGCCGTAGACCCGATCGCCCAGACCATCCGTTCGGCTGAGGCCGAAATGGAACGTGAACTCGGTTTTGCCGCACATCAGCAGCCGGCCCAGGACTTCCGTCCGCAGAGCAAGCTGTTCGCATCCTCTCCGGCTGAAGCACCGGCGGCACTTCGTCCGGCCCAGCCGGTTCAGCAGGCCGCTCCGGCTCCGGTTGCTCCGGCACCGGTCTATCACGCTCCGGAACAGCATGCTGCTCCGGCACCGCGCATGCAGCAGCCGCAGGCTCCCGTCTATCAGGAACCTGCACCGGTTGCCCGCCAGCCTGAGCCGGTTCGCATGCCGAAGGTCGAAGACTTCCCGCCGGTCGTGAAGGCCGAGCTGGACCACCGTACCCATGCCGCTCCTGCTGCCCAGGAAGAGCGTGGCCCGATGGGTCTTCTGAAGCGCATCACCAACTCGCTTGGTCGCCGCGAAGAAGAAGAAGTTCCTTCCGACATGATGGATGCGCCGAGCATGGCGCCGCAGCGCCGCGCACCGCTTTCGCCGGAAGCAAGCCTCTACGCACCGCGTCGCGGCCAGCTCGACGATCACGGCCGTGCAACGCCTGCATCGTCCAGCCACCACGATGATGACCAGCTGGAAATCCCGGCCTTCCTGCGCCGCCAGTCCAACTGAGGGCGATTCCATTAGCCTCTCGAAACGCCCGGATCCGACGATCCGGGCGTTTTGTTTATTTTACGTTATTAACACTAAATTAATTAGCGTTATCAGCTGCTTACGCATGTAACAATCCGAAACGAACAGTGATTTGTCGTGGCACGTACATGTGCGTATGTATGAGGCTGGGTAAAGGAACAGACTGACTTCGCCGGTCGTTAAAACCCGGCTTGAAAACTTGAACGGCGCTGGCCCCAAGCGGCGCGGTTTGCAAAAAAGGCATACACTAATGACTATCGGACTGCTCGGATTTCAGACAACTATCGCACATGCCGTTCAGCTTAAAGGCATTGGCGTGCATTCCGGCAATCCGGTCTCGATGACGTTCCAGCCCGCAGAAGCTGGAACGGGCATCGTCTTTCATCGCCTCCATGACAATGGCAGCGTCACCGAGCTGAAGGCAGTGTCTGCCAATGTCGGGAATACCGATCTGTGCACCGTGCTTGGCCGTTCGCTTTCCCAGTCAGTAGCGACGATCGAGCATGTCATGGCCGCCATCTACGCCATGGGCCTCGACAACCTTGTCGTCGAGGTAGACGGTCCGGAAGCGCCGATCATGGATGGCAGCTCTGCTCCCTTCATTGAAGCGATCGAATCGGTCGGCATCAAGAATCTTGGCGTGAAGCGCCGCTATATCAGGGTCACCAAGCCGGTGCGTATCGATTCGGGTGCGTCCTGGGCGGAGTTCCGTCCCTATGATGGTACGCGCTTCGAGGTCGACATCGATTTCGACACGCCGCTGATCGGCAAGCAGTCCTGGAAGGGTGACCTGACGGCAGAGACGTTCAAGAACGAACTGTCGCGTGCCCGTACTTTCGGCTTCATGCGTGATGTCGAGCGCCTTTGGGCCGCCGGTTATGCACTGGGCTCCTCACTTGAGAATTCGGTTGTCATTTCCGACGACAACAGCGTCATCAACATGGAAGGCCTGCGTTACGCCAAGGACGAGTTCGTCCGCCACAAGACGCTTGACGCGGTGGGCGACCTGGCACTTGCGGGCGCTCAGTTCATCGGTTGCTACCGTTCTTATCGCGGTGGTCACAAGGTCAATGCCAATGCGCTAAAGGCCCTGCTGAGCGACCGTACGGCTTACGAGATCGTAGAGGCTCCGGCCGCACGCAACCAGATGGTGCGCGCCCGCGAATTTGTGGCCGTCAATATGCCCGAATTCGCGCCCTGGTCCGCGTAAGGTCTTTTGAAGGCTATCAATTGACAGAAAAAGCCGCTCCTTCGGGGCGGCTTTTTCGTGAGACGGAGCAGGAAGTTGCAAATTATCGCCGGATAATCGTGCGATTGCATGGGGTGATGCCATAAAAATGCGTTAATGCGTCATCATTGCGTTGCCCTGCGGATGCTTTTATGGCTAGAACGCCAATACAAAGCCGATGCTTATGTATTTGCGCGGGAAGTGGGAACTGTCGAATGAAGCATGTAGGGTCTGGTGCAATGAAGGGTACGATGCGGGGGATCGCCGTTTCGTTGATGTTGGTCGGCGCGAGCGTCGTCACTGCCTGCCAGTCCGATCCCGATATCGACATCACCAAGCTTGGCGTGGAGACCGATCCGCCTGACGTTCTGTACAAGCAAGCGCTGGCGAACATGAACAAAGGCAATATGACGGAAGCCTCACGCAAGTTCGAGGCGATCGACAAGCAGTACCCCTTCACCGAATGGGGCCAGAAGGCGCTTGTCATGCAGACCTTCATTGCCACGCGCACCAACAAGAACGATGTGGCAATCACCACCGGTAGCCGTTTCCTGCGGCAATATCCGCGTTCCAAGGACGCCGCTTACGTTCAGTACATGATCGGTCTTGCCTATTCGAAGCAGATTTCCGACGTCACGCAGGACCAGCGCGCCGCGCAGCGCACAGTTGAGGCGATGAACAAGGTCGTCAACGACTATCCCGATTCGGAATATGTCGCGGATGCGCAGGCCAAGATTCGTTTCGCCCGCGATCAGCTTGCCGGCCGCGAAATGCAGGTCGGTCGTTATTACCTTGAGCGCAAGGAATATCTCGCCGCCGTTTCGCGTTTCCGCATCGTCGTCGAGCAGTACCAGAACACCAACCAGATCGAGGAAGCGCTGGCGCGTCTGACGGAAGCCTATTACGCGATGGGCCTGGTGGACGAAGCGCAGACTGCGGCTGCCGTTCTCGGCAACAACTATCCCGACAGCCAATGGTATGCGGATTCCTACAAGCTGCTGAAGGGCCAGGGCCTGGAGCCGCGTGAGAATAAGGGGTCCTGGATTTCGCGCGCCGGCAAGAAGCTCATCGGCGCCTGAGACGGGGCATAGGCCATGCTGGTCCAGCTCTCAATTCGCGATATCGTTCTCATCGAAAGGCTCGACCTCGGTTTCGAGGCGGGCCTTTCCGTGTTGACGGGCGAGACGGGTGCGGGCAAATCCATTCTTCTCGATAGTCTCTCGCTGGCGCTTGGCGGCCGCGGCGATGGCGGCCTTGTGCGCCACGGGGAGGAAAAGGGGCAGGTCACCGCGACTTTCGAGGTGCCGAACAATCATCCGACACGGCTTCTCCTGCGCGAAAACGGTCTCGATGACGATGGCGACCTGATTTTCCGCCGCGTGCAATCTTCCGACGGGCGCACCAAGGCCTATATCAACGATCAGGCCATCAGCGTGCAGATGATGCGCCAGCTTGGTCAAATGCTGGTCGAGATTCACGGCCAGCATGATGATCGTGCGCTTGTCGATACGGATGCGCACCGCACGCTGCTGGATGCCTTTGCCGGGCTGAGCGAAGAGGCTCGCGCTGTTCAGGCATTCTATCGCACCTGGAAAGATGCTGACCGGGCCTTAAAGACGCATCGCGCAAAAGTCGAGGCTGCGGCGCGAGAGGCGGATTACCTGCGCTCTTCCGTCGAGGAATTGGAAACGCTTTCGCCGCGCGATGGCGAGGAGGATGAACTGGCCGAACGCCGGGCGGTGATGCAAAAATCCGAACGCATCGCTGGCGATATTGCTGAAGCCAGCGAGTTCCTGAACGGCAATGCTTCGCCCGTGCCTGTCATAGCATCCATGATGCGGCGTCTGGAGCGCAAGAGCCACGAGGCTCCCGGCCTGCTGGAAGACACCGTGCAATTGCTGGATGCCGCGTTGGACAATCTTTCCAATGCGCAGATGGAAGTGGAAGCGGCGCTGCGCCGCACAGAATTCGATCCGCGCGAGCTGGAGCGGGTGGAGGAGCGGCTGTTCGCGTTGCGCGCCGCCGGACGCAAATATAATGTCGCCGTGCCAGACCTCCCCGCTCTCGCCGAAAAAATGGTGGCCGATCTCGCCGATCTCGACGCCGGCGAAGAAAAGCTTGGCAAGCTCGAGGCCAATCTCGGCGTCGTGAAGGCTGATTTTGACCGTGCCGCGCAGTCGCTTTCCGACAAACGCCGTAATGCAGCGGAAGCGCTTTCCAACGCTGTCATGGCCGAGCTTCCGGCGTTGAAGCTGGAGCGGGCGCGGTTTACCGTCGAGGTCACCTCCGATCCCGAGCAGGCGACGGCCGACGGCATCGATACGGTGGAATTCCACGTGCAGACCAACCCGGGCACGCGCCCAGGGCCGATCATGAAGGTCGCATCAGGCGGCGAATTGTCCCGCTTCCTGCTGGCGCTGAAAGTGGCGCTGGCGGATCGCGGTTCGGCACCGACCCTGGTGTTCGACGAAATCGACACGGGTGTCGGTGGCGCGGTGGCGGATGCCATCGGCCAGCGGCTGCGCCGCCTGTCCAAAACCGTGCAGGTCCTTTCCGTCACCCATGCGCCGCAGGTGGCGGCACGGGCGGCGACCCATCTTCTCATTTCAAAGGGTCCGTCCGGCGATGGAAGCGAGCGTATCGCCACGCGCGTCGCCACGATGGAGCCGCAGCACCGCACCGAAGAGATCGCCCGTATGCTTGCTGGCGCGTCCGTGACGGACGAGGCAAGGGCTGCTGCCGCTCGTCTTCTAGCAGCCAAGGACTGACCCTTCGCGGCAATGCCAGTGCAGTGCCTTTCGGCATTGTGAGTCCAGCGGCAAAACTGTTTTTAATGTTTGTTATTTCGG
The DNA here is from genome assembly GCF_900013495.1 of Agrobacterium genomosp. 2 str. CFBP 5494. NCBI lineage: Bacteria > Pseudomonadati > Pseudomonadota > Alphaproteobacteria > Hyphomicrobiales > Rhizobiaceae > Agrobacterium > Agrobacterium genomosp. 2. Next base: position 2,499,890 of record NZ_LT009718.1, on the reverse strand, counting down.
CTAAAAGCGTTCGGTAATTCCGAAAAGAGGCCGTCATGTCGAAAGACCAGAAACCCGTTGAAAACCTCACCGAGCTTGAAGCCTCTTCGGAGCTTGCATTTCTGGCGGCCGAGCTTGCCCGCCATGACGCGCTTTACCATGGCAAGGATGCGCCGGAGATTTCCGATGCGGAGTATGACGCGCTGAAGCGGCGCAACGACGCCATCGAAGCGAATTTCCCGGCGCTGGTGCGGGCCGACAGCCCATCGAAAAAAGTAGGCTTCGCGCCGCTTCCGACCTTTGCGCCCATCGTGCATGCGCGACCGATGCTGTCGCTCGACAATACGTTCTCGGAAGAAGATCTGCGCGACTTCGTCAGTTCGGTTTATCGTTTCCTCGGGCATCTGCCTGATGACTCCATTGCTTTCACTGCGGAACCGAAGATCGACGGGCTTTCCATGTCCATCCGCTACGAAAACCGCAGACTGAAGACAGCGGCGACGCGCGGTGACGGCACGACCGGCGAAAATGTCACTCCCAATATCAGGACCATCAAGGAAATTCCGAACGAGCTGCCCGCCGATGCGCCCGATGTGGTGGAAGTGCGCGGCGAGGTCTATATGGCCAAAAGCGACTTTCTGGCGCTGAACGCCCAGATGGAAGCGGAAGGCAAGCAGACCTACGTGAACCCACGCAATACTGCCTCCGGCTCCCTGCGTCAGCTTGACGCCAATGTGACAGCGAAACGCAAGCTGCGGTTTTTCGCCTACGCCCTCGGCGAGGTTTCGAATGGCGGTCAGCCGACGCGGATTGCTGATACCCAATATGGCATCGTCGAGAAGTTCAGGGAATGGGGTTTCCCGGTTAATCCGCTGATGAAGCGATTCACGTCCGCCCAGCAATTGCTTGAGCATTATAATGAAATAGGGGTTGCGCGGCCCGATCTCGATTACGATATCGACGGTGTGGTCTACAAGGTCGACCGGCTTGATCTGCAGGAACGGCTGGGCTTCCGCTCGCGCAGCCCGCGTTGGGCGACCGCACATAAATTTCCAGCAGAGCAAGCCTTTACGACGGTTGAAAATATCGAAATTCAGGTTGGCCGCACCGGCGCGCTGACACCTGTCGCGCGTCTTACCCCCATCACTGTCGGCGGTGTCGTCGTTACCAATGCCACGCTGCATAATGCCGATTATATCGAGGGCATCGGGAATAGCGGTGAGCGCATCCGCCCGGAAGATCACGATATCCGCATCGGCGACACTGTTATCGTGCAGCGGGCCGGCGATGTCATTCCGCAGGTGCTGGACGTGCTTCTGGAAAAGCGACCGGCCGGGGCGGCAAAATATGCCTTCCCGGAAAAATGTCCGGTCTGCGGCAGCCATGCGGTGCGGGAGCGTAATGAGAAGACCGGCAAGCTCGATTCGGTCACGCGCTGCACCGGCGGTTTCGTCTGCCGGGCCCAGGCGGTGGAGCATCTGAAACATTTCGTCTCGCGTAATGCCTTCGATATCGAAGGGCTGGGCACCAAGCAGATCGATTTCTTCTTCGAAAGTGACGATCCTGCGCTCTCGATCAAGACCGCACCCGACATCTTCACGCTGAAGGCGCGGCAGGATGCTTCTCATCTGACCAAGCTCGAAAATATCGACGGTTTCGGCAAGGTCAGCGTCAGGAAGCTGTTCGACGCCATCGATGCCCGCCGCGAGATAGATCTGCACAGGCTCATCTTCGCGCTGGGCATCCGCCATGTGGGTGAGACTACGGCGAAGCTTCTGGCGCGATCCTATGGCACTTACGACCATTTCGAAGAAAGCATGAAGGCGGCGGCGGATCCCGCAAGCGAGGCGTGGGCCGAGCTTAATGCCATCGACGGCATCGGCGAGGTGGTGGCCCGCGCCATTGTCGAGTTCTACAAGGAGCCACGCAATCTCGACGTCATTGATCGGCTGATAAGGGAACTTCGTCCGAAAGACGCGGAAAAGCCTTCAACGGAAGGCAGCCCGGTGGCAGGCAAGACGGTGGTGTTTACCGGCTCGCTGGAGAAGTTTACCCGCGACGAGGCGAAGGCCCGGGCGGAAAGTCTGGGCGCCAAGGTTGCCGGTTCCGTTTCGAAAAAGACCGATATTCTGGTGGCGGGGCCGGGAGCGGGCTCCAAGCTTGCCAAGGCGGCGGAACTGGGCGTGCAGACCATGGATGAGGACGAGTGGCTGGCCCTGATCGGCGGCTAAGGGGCCGTCATGGAAATATTGTCCTCTGCCGCTAGAGCTTTGTGCCTGAGACGGAGGATAAGGCATGGATGACCGCATCGTCGTCAGCGCAGAGCAGGTCCGGGCGCTGGTTGTCAGCCAGTTTCCTCAATGGGCGGCGTTAGATGTTCGGCCGGTGGAACTGAGCGGCTGGGACAATCGCAGTTTTCGCCTTGGCGATGAAATGCTCATCCGCATGCCGAGCGCCACCCGTTACGTGGCGCAGGTCGAGAAGGAGCATCGATGGCTGCCAACGCTTGCGCCTTTCCTGTCTTTTCCGATCCCTGCTCCAGTAGCGCTCGGGCAGCCGGGGCAGGGTTATCCGTTTCGTTGGTCGGTCTATCGCTGGCTCGAAGGGGAACCGCTTGCTCAGCATCTGGAGAAGGTCGATCTGTCGGTCATTGCCATTGATGTCGCCACGTTCTTGAGATCATTACATGAGGCGGATGCTGTGGATGGCCCGGTCGCAGGGGCGCATAACTTTCACCGCGGGGGCTCGCTTGCAGTCTATGACGGGGAAGCGAAGGCCTCGGCGGCGCGGCTTGCCGGTGAGGTGGATCAGGCGCTGGCTATCGAGATATGGCAGCTTGCGCTTTCGAGCTATTGGCAAAAGCAGCGGGTGTGGGTGCATGGCGACATTGCCGAGGGCAATCTGCTGGTGAAGGATGGCAGGCTTTCGGCCGTCATCGACTTCGGCAGTTCCGGCGTAGGCGATCCGTCTTCTGATCTCATTCTCGCGTGGAATGTGCTTGATGCTGAAAGCCGGGCTGTTTTTCGCAGAGCGCTCGATCTGGATGAAGCCACATGGCAGCGCGGGCGCGGGTGGGCCTTATGGAAGGCGCTGATCGTTCTGGATGCCGAGCGCGGCCGTAACGAAAAAATGGCCGAATGGTCGCGCCGGACCATTCGGGAAGTGTTTGCCGACCACTTGCGCAGCTAACCGACTATCGAAGTCGTGCCATCACGTGGGCATCAACGTATTTGCCATCTCGATAGGCGTCGTTGCGCAGGGTGCCTTCAAGTTCAAAACCGAATTTCTCGTAAAGCCGGATCGCGGGGAGATTGTCGGTGAAGACGTTGAGTTCGATGCGGCGGATATCGTGCCAATTATCGGCGGTGTCGATCAAAGCCGCCAGAATATATGTTCCGACACCTCTGCCGGCAAAATCGTCGTGGACACTGATTACCAGATCGGCAATGTGGGACTGTCTTCCTGCCCTGCGGAACAGTCCTGCATTGGCAACGATCTTTCCCCGCCATTCGCCAACGATGGCGATATCGTTGGGGCCGCGGTTCTCCATCGATTTTCGTGTTTTTTCAACCGACTGAAATGGTTGTCGAAGCGTGCCGTGACGGACGCCGGGCAGGTTGAACATTTCTGTCAGGGCTTCAGCGTCGTCCAGACGCGCGGCGCGCAGGACGACTTCATTCAAGCTGAATTGCGAATCTTCATTATCGGCAAATTTCACAGTCTGCATGCCTGTCTCCTCGGGCGTATGGGAGCAGGAGTGCGAACCCTGCTCGACTGGCAGGGTGGAAATGGATCGCTTAACGCGACGACATACCTTCCCCTGCCGGGTGGCCGGTGATGGTGTGACGACGGGTGGTGTTCTGCTTCGCGATCATGGGCGCACAATGCTTTTGCCGTGTAATTCTGTCAAGCAGGTGCGTTGCGCAGCAGGCTTCTGAGTTTTGACGGCAGCCTGCCGTCGATCGCCGCGAGACCCGCAGCAATCATCGCCATGCCGGCGAAGTGCTTCATTTCCAGTTGCTCCCCTAGAAGCAGGGAACCGAGCAGGATGGCGCTGACGGGGATGAGGAAGGTGACGAGGGCAAGGTTGGTGGCGCCGGCGCTGGCAAGAATGCGGAAGAAAATGAGATAGGCGAGCGCCGTCGAGAGCAGTGCGATGCCGACAAGCGCGCCCCACGTGCCGAGGCTCGGCATGGCGAGTGCCCATGGTTTGTCGATGAGAAGGGCGGCCGGGATCAGCATCAGTGCCGAAGAGGAAATCTGGCCGGTGGCGGTCATCAGCGGCGGCACGCCCATGGCCTTGAAGCGGCGGCCGAATATGCCCGCGAAGGCATAAGAGATGGCCGCGCCGAGGACGGCGATCTGGCCCCAGAGGCCGGATGAGCCGGTAAAGGCGGCGGGGCCGATCATGGTTGCTACGCCGGCAAAGCCGACCAATACGCCGGTCAGCTTATTGCCGGTCATCTTTTCATCAGTGGTGAGAAAATGCGCGACGATAACCGTGAAGAGCGGCGTTGTGGCATTGAGGATCGAAGCCAGTCCGCTGGCAATATGGGTCTGGCCCCAGACGATCAGGCAGAATGGAATGATGTTATTCAGAAGGCCCATGCCGAAAAAGGCGCGCCACACCGCCCATTGCCTCGGCAGGCGAAGGCCCATGATGCGGCAGACGATCTGAAGCGCGATTGCCGCAAGGGTAACACGCAGTGCGACGATGGTGACGGGAGGCAGTTCCTTGACCGCAACACCGATGAAAAAGAACGATCCGCCCCACAGGAGCGAAAGCGCGACGAGCATCGCCCATTCGCGGGCATCCATCTGTTTCTGTATCGCCATTATCATCTCCAACGCATGAGCATCGACATGATCGCAGACGGGATCCCCGCCATCCACCCGATATAGGTTGAGTTAATCTCAAGCTCGGAGGCAATGGGTTTTCACGTCGCTTTGTGTCTTGTTGCGTCCATTTACTCTCTGTTTTATGGTGTTTTCAAACGATTGTTTCTCGTTCGATAATTGAGATGAGCTAAATCATGTCCGCCGAACTCCCGTCTCTGAAAGGGCTGCAAGCCTTCGAGGCCGCAGCGCGCTATCGCAGCGTCACGCTTGCCTCCAACGAGTTGAATGTCACGCCCGGCGCCGTCAGTCTGCAAATCCGGGAGCTGGAGGCGCGGCTTGGTGTGCAATTGTTTTTTCGCAAGCCGCGTAGCATCCAGCTGACGCGCGAGGGGGAGCGTTATTACGGCGCGCTCCGCACCGCTTTCCGGATGATGCGCGAGGCGACGGCGGAGCTGACAGCGCGGTCTGAGATCACCGTTTTGACGCTGAGCTGCACACCGACCTTCGCCGTGCAATGGCTGATGCCGCGATTGCCCGCCTTCCAGCAGCAGCACCCGCAGGTGGATGTGCGCATCAGCGTCACGAACCGATTGGTTGATTTTTCGAGGGACGACGTCGATCTGGCTGTGCGCCACGGTTTCGGACGGTACGAAGGGCTTGAGAGCATCCGCTTCATTGATGACAGCACGTTGCCGGTCTGCTCGCCCCAGCTTCTTGAAAAATACGGCCCGCTACGGGAAGCGGGCGATCTGAAATCAGTCCCGCTGCTGCATGATGAAAACCGCAATGAATGGCGGCGCTGGCTGGAAGCGGCAGGTGCAGCGGAAGTCGACGCGTCCGGCGGCACCGTTTTCATCGACAGCAACGGCGCGCTGGATGCCGCCAAGGCCGGGCATGGCATTGCACTGACCCGGCGTTCGCTCGTTTCCCGCGAGCTTGCCGAAGGTGCATTGATTGCGCCATTCGGTAAGGACATGGCCAGCACGCTCGCCTATTTCCTCGTTTATCCCAGGCGTATGCTCGATAATCCCGATCTCGTGACGCTCATCGACTGGATGCTTTCGGAAGCGCATTCCAGCGAAGCCGGTTCTCTTTGAGGCCGATCCGGTTTATGCCGGAAGAAACAACGGGAATCACTCTTGAAAACCATCGCCATCGACTTCGAAACCGCCAATGAAGAGCGAGGCAGCGCCTGCTCCGTCGGCCTTGCCTGGATAGAAGACGGGGCGATCGTTCGTGTCGAGGAACGGCTGATCCGGCCGAAGGACATGCGGTTTTCGCCCTTCAACATCGCCGTGCACGGCATCCGCCCTGCTGATGTCGAGGATGCGCCGGAATTTCCCGAGGTGATGGAGGAGTTCATCGACGACTTCCATGGTGCGACGATGATAGCCCACAATGCCGCCTTTGATTTCAGCGTCATGCGCGCGTCCTTCGACAAATATCGACAGTCCTACCCCGACCTTTCCTATCTGTGCAGCGTCAAGATCGCCCGGCATGTCTGGCCCAATCTGGCGTCGCACAAGCTGAATGTGATCGCTCATCACCTTCAGCTGCGTTTCGTGCACCATAATGCCGCGGAAGATGCCGTTGTCTGCGCGGCCGCGTCGATTGCGGCGGCCAAGGCATTGAGTGTCGCCCATATCCACGATCTGCCGGAGAAAATCGGCATGGTGGCCGGTCGACTTACCGCCACGGGCTACCAGCCGTGCAGCATGAAAAAACGGCCTGCCGCCCGGGTTGCGTAACGGTGGCTTCCACCTATGTTTGAAGCAGCGTAACGGAGAAGATGCGATGACAAAGAAAACTCTGTCGGGCTTGTTTGCGGGCTTTCTGGTGTTGCTTCCGGTGACTGCGGCGAATTCGCAGGTGGTTGGCGAGGTCGGCGTCGACTGGATCGGCAATGATATCATGATAGAGGCGATCGCTGATCCGAAGATCAAAGGCGTGACGTGCCATGTGACCTATTTCGAGCGTGGTGTCATCGACCGGCTGAAAAACGGCAACTGGTTCGAAGACCCCTCCAACAACGCCATTTCCTGCAGCCAGACCGGGCCGGTGGAGATTGGTGACATCAATGTTTCGAAGGGCGGCGAAGAGGTATTTCGGCAGGGGATGTCGCTGGTCTGGAAGAAACTCGTCGTCAGCCGCGTCTACGACAAGGCCAATGATACACTGATTTATCTGGTGCACGCGCGGGAACTGACCGATGGTTCCGCCAAGATGGCGATATCGACGGTGCCGCTCTATAACCAGCAGGTGACATGGGAAAAGGGCAAGCCGTAAGTCTCGCCCCCGCAATTGCCATGTCGATGCCGTGGATTACGCGGCTTCGCGCGCCAGTTCGTCGGCGATAACCGTATCGAGGTTGAGGAAGCAGACCATGCTTTTTTCCAACGCGACAATGCCGCGGCAGAAGCTGCGCTGTTCTTCCGGAATGATATCGGGCGCGGGCTGCAGGTCTTCGGAGCGGATGGTCATCATGTCGGAGACCTGTTCCACCAGAAGGCCAACCAGCTTGCCGCCGATATCGGTAACGATGATGGCGGAGCGCTCGGAGGGCTCGGTCATTTTCATGCCGAGGCGGCCGGCCATGTCGATGACGGGAATGACGGCGCCGCGCAGGTTGATGAGGCCGAGAACATAGGGCGGGGTGTGCGGCATCGGGGTCACCGGCGCCCAGCCGCGGATTTCGCGGATCGCCATGATATCGATGCAGAATTCCTGATCGCCCAGATGAAAGGAAACGATTTCGAGATATGCGCCGGATTGCTTGATGGCGTTGGACATGACGGCAGGTTTCCTCTGATGGCTCTCTAACAGGCCCACGCAGGATTGAGCTTTATGCGGCGGCCGGAGAATGGACCGGGAGACATCATGTCGAGGCTTGAAAAGCCGCTGGGGTCATAATGCATGGCAAGATTTTAAACTTTCCCTAACAATTCTCCATCTCGCCACGGCAAACTCCAGTATTTTACCGGTTTTCGACTGTGCGTGGACGGGCTATGATAGGAACATGAACGCGCTCGTTTCCCATCCTCTGAAGTTTATTCTGGCTGGACTTTCCGTGGTGGCTTCGCTTGCCATCGTGCTTCTTGCGTTTGACGGCTGGGTGCGGCACGGCACCGATATTTTCCTTTCCGCCGTGCAGAACGGTATCGCCTGGTGCCTGTGACGCCGCGCCGTCGTCGGGCTTTGTGACAAATCAGCGCGGTCGGCTCAAATACGGCCAGTTGATTTGCCGTCGCCGCCGTCCTTCGCTATCTGTCTGTCGGACGCCCGGACACGGCGCCGGCTTTCGGGGTAGGATTGGACAATGAGAAATATTCGCATCGTATTGTGGGCGGTCGTGCTCGTTCTAGCCGGCGTCGTCAGCTGGCTGACGATCGAAATGACGAAGACCCGCGAGCAGATGGTGGAGACCGCCTATGGCGTGCCGTTCGAACTGACGGCTCAAACGGGTCAGCCGATTACCGAAAAAGCCTTTCAGGGCAAGCCGACAGCGCTGTTCTTCGGTTTCACCCATTGCCCGGAAGTCTGCCCGACGACCCTGTTCGAGCTGAATGGCTGGATGGAGAAGGTGGATCCGGCTGGCGACAAGCTGCAGGCCTATTTCGTTTCCGTCGATCCGGAGCGTGATACGCCTGAGATCATGCAGCAGTATGTGTCCAACGTGTCGAAGCGGATCACCGGCATTACCGGACCGGCCGACAAGATTGCCGAGACGCTGAAAGGCTATCGCATCTATGCCAAAAAGGTGCCGGTGGATGAGAAGGACCCGAATGGCGATTACACCATGGATCACACGGCATCCGTTATCCTTCTCGATGCCAATGGCCGTTTTGCGGGAACGATCGCCTATGGTGAAAATCCCGATGTTGCCGAGCAGAAGCTTCAGAATCTGCTGAAGGGCGCGAAGGTTTAATTGCGTTCGGCTTATTGGACTGAGGGCGGTTTTGTGGCAAAGGCAGATTGAACAGCCGAAGCCAGAGGAAACAGCCTGCCGTGAGCGAAATCCGACTTTACGTCACCACGACCGAAATCAAGGCCGGTGAAATTCTCGATTTGATGTCGGACTATTTCGGCGAGGAGGATGTTGCGATCGCCACGACCGAGGTGGACGAGAAGCGCGACATCTGGGAAGCCTCTGTCTATTTGATGGCGGAGCAGGAAGAGGAATTTCGCGAGCGCATCAGTACGCTGCTTGCGCCGGCCTTTCCGGGCCTTGTCATCGAGAAGGAGATTGTTCCTGATGTCGACTGGATCGCCAAATCGCTTGAAGGTTTGAAGCCTGTCCGGGCAGGGCGTTTCATTGTTCACGGCGCCCATGATCGCGACAAGGTGCGGCCGAACGATCTGGCCATCGAAATCGAGGCGGGACAGGCTTTCGGCACCGGCCATCATGGCACGACGGCGGGGTGCCTCGAAATGATCGAAGAGGTTCTGCGGGCGCGGCCCGTGCGCAACGCGCTCGATCTCGGCACTGGCAGCGGCGTTCTGGCCATCGCCGTGCGCAAGATGCGTCCTATTCCCGTGCTTGCGACGGATATCGATCCCGTCGCTGTGAGGGTGGCGAAGGAAAATGTCCGGCTTAACGGCATTGTTTCGGGCATGGTGCTGGAGACGGCGCCGGGTTTTCACTCGGACGCCTTCCGCAAGCATGGCCCGTTCGATCTCATCATCGCCAATATTCTCGCGCGGCCACTCATCAAGATGGCGCCGCAGCTCGTCACGCATCTGGCACCCGGCGGCACTGTCATCCTGTCGGGCATTCTGGCGTCACAGCGCTGGAAAGTGCTTTCCGCCTATAATGGCGCAAGGCTTTCCCATGTCCGCACCATCTGGCGCAATGGCTGGGTGACGCTGCATCTTCGCAAGGACTGAAGCTCTCGCAACATTTATTGCGGACAAAAGAAAAGGCGGCGCTTTCGCGCCGCCTGAAAACCCGCGAGCTTGGGAGGAGCTTGCTCAAGCGGGTAGACGTATTCCTGTCCGGACGCGGGGTAGGGAGGAATGCCGCGCCGGATAAAATCAGAATACGTAGCTGGACTTTGCCTTGCGACGCAGATCGGCGCGGTTCATGCCGAGCGCTTCGAGCGACTTGTCGTCGAGGTTCAGAAGGGCGGCGTTGACATGACGGCTGACCTGACGCTCGCGTGCTTCAACGACGCGATCGAAGGCGGTGCGGAGGAAAGATTTTGCCATTGCTTCAAATCCTTATTTGCCAGGAGAGTGTCTCTCTCGCTGTGTTGATCCTGATATAAGCGATGTGTTTTTGTTTGGTTAGAGGGTATATCTCAGGGTAGGAATGCATTTTTTGCATATCACCAAGCCTTCAGTATTACTTATTTCGCGAAATATGCCCAATTTATCACCGCAATCCCGGGCATCACTTATGTCTTGAAACCGGCTTTGTCCGCGTGGCATTGTCGTTGCGCGCCACCGATTTGATGGTGCCGACAAACAGCTTTCTCCATGACAGTTCCCGAAAGATGCCCATGTTCCAGACCTTCGAAAACAAATCCGCGCCGCAATTCGGCAAGGCTCGCGTCGAGGCGCTGCGCGCCGGTTTCGATGCCCTCGGTATCGATGGGTTTCTGATGCCGCGTGCCGATGAATATCAGGGAGAATATGTGCCTGAGTGCGCCGAGCGCCTCTCATGGTTGACCGGATTTACCGGTTCCGCCGGCATTGCACTGGTAACGCGGAAGGAAGCGGTGGTATTCGTCGATGGCCGCTATACGACGCAGCTAAGCTCGCAGGTTGATCAGACAGTGTTCACTGGTGGTGATCTGGTCGGTGCGCCACCTTCCGTCTGGCTGGCCGAACATGCTCCAAAGGGTTTCCGGCTTGGTATCGATCCGTGGCTGCACACCGGCGCCGAATTGAAGCGGCTGGAAAAGGCGATCGCCGGCAAGGGCGGTTCAATCGTTCTTCTGGAAAAGAACCCGCTCGATGCGCTGTGGCAGGATCGTCCCTCCGAACCGCTGGAGCCCGTCGTCATCCAGCCAGAGGCATTTACCGGCAAGCTGGCGAAGGAGAAGATTGCCTCACTGGCGGAAACCGTTTCCGCAAAGGGGGCGGATGCACTGCTGGTGACCGATCCTTCGTCCATCGCCTGGATTTTCAATATTCGCGGCAACGACGTGCCGCATACACCGCATCCGCTCGCCCGCGCGATCATTTACGCAGATGGCAGGGCCGATATTTTTCTCGACAAGCGCAAGACCGGCATCGAGGCCGAGGCCTATCTGGCGCAGCTCGCGACACAATTGCCGCCGTCGAAGATCGCGGATCGCCTGCACGCCATTGCCAGCGCCAAGGGCCGGGTGATGGTGGATGCCGATCTGACGCCGGTGGCGCTGACCGGCGCAATTACCGCAGCGGGCGGCTCCCTCATCGAGGAAGCCGATCCAGTCCGTCTGCCGCGCGCGCGCAAGAACAGAGCTGAGCTTGCCGGTTCCGCCGCCGCCCATGTGCAGGATGGGGCGGCCATGGTCGAATATCTCTGCTGGCTGGATCGCCAGCAGCCCGGCACGGTGACGGAAATCGACGCCGTCAAGGCGCTGGAGGCGGCTCGCGTCAAGGTGGGGCAGGGGCTGCAAAACCCGCTCAAGGATGTCTCTTTCGACACGATTTCCGGGGCCGGCGCACATGCCGCCATCATCCATTACCGCGTCACGACAGATACGGATCGCACACTTGCCGATGGTGAGATGTTCCTCGTCGATTCCGGTGCGCAATATGTCAACGGCACCACGGACATCACCCGCACCGTTGCCGTCGGCAGCGTTCCGGAGGAGCAGAAGCGCTTCTTCACGCTGGTCCTGAAGGGCATGATCGGCATAAGCACCGCACGGTTTCCAAAGGGAACGCGCGGTTGCGATCTCGATCCGCTGGCGCGCATCGCTCTCTGGAAAGCTGGCGCGGATTATGCCCACGGCACCGGCCACGGTGTCGGTTCCTATCTTTCGGTGCATGAGGGGCCGCAGCGCATTTCGCGGCTGTCGACACAGGAGCTTTTGCCCGGCATGATCCTGTCGAACGAGCCGGGTTATTATCGTCCCGGTGCCTTCGGCATCCGTATCGAAAACCTCATCTATGTGCGCGAGGCGGAAGAGGTGGCCGGAGGCGACCAGCCAATGTTCTCTTTCGAGACGCTGACATGGTGCCCCATTGACCGAAGGCTGGTGGTCACAGCACTTTTAACTGACGAGGAGCTCAACTGGCTAAATGCCTACCACGCAGGCGTCCTGGAGAAGCTTTCTCCCCTGATAACCGACGAAGAAGTCAAGGCGTGGCTCGTTGCGGCGACCAAGCCATTGGAGCGGGTTGCCTAAAGCAGCCCGAAATGCCGGATGGCGATGACGATGGCCCAGCCGACGGCGAGCATCGTCAGGCCGGGAAAGCGCAGGCAGACCAGAAGGGCGCCCACCATGCCGATCTTCACCTCGTATCCGCCTTCAAAAAAGGCGGGTGCGACGAGTGTGGTGAGAACCGCCACGGGAACGGCGTTCAGGCCCGCCTCCATCCGCGGCGGGATGGATTTCATCCGCGTCATCAACACATAACCGCCGATGCGGGTGAGATAGGTGGCGATGGCGGCGAGTGCGATCAGGAAAATCGTATCTGCGTGCAGAACGTTACTCATGGCGTTTCCACCCCATTCTCAGAATTCGTCGCGCCATTCGGTTTCGGCGGATAGAGGACCGCGACGAGAATTCCGGCGACGGCGCCGAGACTGACATGCCACGGCGAACCGACGATGTGATAGGCAACCGTTGCGCCGACTGCACTTGCCAGCATGACAGGGTAGAAATTTTCTCGCTGACGGAAGCTCAGCACCATGCCCATGAAATAGATCGGGAGCAGGACATCGAGACCGATGGCTTTCGGGTCGCCGATCATATTGCCGAGCGATGCGCCGAGAATGGTCATGGCCAGCCACAGCACATAAACGGGTGCCGCAAAGCCCATGTACCAGGAAAAGCCCACCGTGCCGGTATTTTCGTATTTCCTCACCGATTCGGCGAATTGCGGATCCACCAGCACGAAGAAACCGGCGGCCTTCTGCAGGAATGACCAGTTCGAGATCATTCGGGCGATGGCGGCGGAATAGAGGATATGGCGGAAATTGACGGCGAACACGGAAAGAACGATCAGCCAGGGGGCAACCTTCTGGCCGAACAGTTCGATACCGACGAGCTGGCTTGCGCCGGCGTAGACGGTGCCGCTCATGATCGTGGCTTCGGTGACGCTCAGCCCGTTATCGACCGCGACCGCGCCGAACAGCGCACCGAAAGGGGCGGCGGAGAGGGCGATCGGGAAACCGCCCTTCAATCCCTCGCGAAAATCTTTATTGAACATCTCTGGAACTCCTTGCCGCCGCTCTATAGCCGTCCCGTCCGACTGGCAAACGAATTGCATGAATGGATCGATTGATTAACTTGAAGCTTCCGTTACGGTAAGGGGCCGGGCGGGCGGTCTCATCGCCCTCTTCCGACGCCGCTAAATAATCAGACCATGGAAGATCGATGCTGGAGAAGCAGGAGAAGGCCGCCTTGGCCGCACGTGTCCGGAACTATCTTGCCCGGGAAGCCGAAGCTGAAATCGGCCTTCTGCAGGCGGAAATCTTCGTGGATTTTCTGGCGGAGGAATTGGGATATGTGTTCTACAATCAGGGGCTTCGCGATGCGCAGGCGGCGATCCTGAGACGTCTTGAGGACGCGGCGGGGGATATAGACGTGCTGGAGAAACCGAAGCCGCGCTGATGCACCCACCGCGCAGAGGCCCATCAAAAGGGCTCCTGTGGCGAGCACAGCAATCGGTAAAGTGGTAGGCACAGCTCCCTTTAATCGCGCAATATGTCGCGGCTTTTAAGAATGATTGCGCCTTTTTCACGCATCGTCGCAATCGCGGCCTTTATACCCTGCGGGTCGATGCCGCGGCTGGCATCTTCGATGAAGCGGACCTTGACGCCGGGCAGCATGTCCAGCGCATCGAGCACCGAAAAACTGACGCAATAATCGGTGGCGAGGCCACAGACATCAAGTTGCGTCACGCCCTGTCGGGTCAGATAATCGGAAAGCCCCGTCGTCGCGCCCTGGTCATTGTCGCGAAAGGCGGAATAGCTGTCGACAGCGGGGTTTTCGCCTTTCTGCTGAATGTAGTCGAAAGCTTCCGTCTTCAGATCCGCGTGGAATTCCGCATCCGCCGTGCCCTGCACGCAATGGTCGGGCCACATCATCTGCGGTTTGCCGGAGAGTTCGCCCATGTCGAAGGGTTTCTTGCCGGGATGCTGCGAGGCGAAACTGCCGTGGTTTTCCGGGTGCCAGTCCTGCGAGGCGACGATGAGGTCGTAGCCGCCATTGTCGATCAGGGCATTGGCAGTGGGCACGACCTTGTCTCCATCGGCAACGGCCAGATTGCCGCCCGGGCAGAAACCGTTCTGAATATCGATGAGCAGCAACGCCTTCATGATGGCCTCCCTTTTCCGGGCAGGATGCCAAGCTGCTCCTGGGGGATCAAGCCTTTTTCCGCCTGCCCGGCATGTGCTGTGGTGGGGAGCGGCGACCTTTCATGTCGCACTCCTGCCGCATTTCCAGCAAATTTCCGGCAAAGTCGGAAATTACCTGACAATACGGCGGAAATTTTTCAAGGCCAATGACGCCATTAGGGCGCTTCCCCGGGACCACGCGGTGCACAAGCACCCGGTATCCGCGTAAGTCATTGTTTTGCCTTAGCCCCACAATGCGCAGACCTTAACGAAATATTTTTGCAGGGACTCGTAAACACTTTGGTTACCATAATTCGTCATGCTTCGAACCAGTCAGTTCCGAAAGCGGCCCGGTGTTCGCCCGTTCTTCGGATGTCCCAAAATCCCTCCGGCGTCGGCCGGGTATGCGTGAACGGTTCGAGTAACGAGTATCATGGCGTTTTCTGCTGCGGCCTATAACGGCGCCGGTCTTGCCGGTTCGCATTCCCTCAAGAGAGGCAAATCCTTTTCGTTCGGGCGAATGTCGGCGCTTCTTGGCGGCGGTGCCTTTGCCGGCATTTTTGCCTTTGCCGCTTTCGCTTCGCTGCACGGCATGGCGGCCGCCTCGCATGGCGTCGGACAATTTGAAAAGACGCTTGTGGCAAGGCTGGATACCGCCGAGGCGACGATTGCCCGCACGGCGGCGCGTGATATTCACGTCCGCAAGTTTTCCCGCCTGAGCGACCACAGTCACGGCCAGCAGAAGGCCGTCCGCCTTGCCGGCATCATGCCGGAGATCGGCGCGAAAGAATTCGGCGAACGATTTGGCGCGGCGGCGAACGCCAAAGGACAGGCGACCGTTAAGGAACTTGCCGCGCTTCAGCCTTCCGCAATCGTCGATTCGGCGCTTGGACGCACCTCCGAGGTTGCCTATCAGAGCGCCGTTCCACAGCATCCGGCATTCGAAGTGGCGCTGGCCCGACCGCAGGTCGAGGAAGAGGCAAGCAGTCTGCTTCCCGACGACGTGCCGCTGCCAAGCTTCAGACCTGATGTCGCGACAGCTCAAACGGTCGAGCCGTCACCGCGTCCTGCGGCAACGGCCAAGGCGGATGAGCGCGTTCCCGCTGTCGCCTCTGCGCCTGCTTTCGATGCGCCGGTTCCGCTGCGGGCGCCGCAGGCGCCGAAACAGAGCACCGGCGCCATGCTGGCCTTCGCGAAACCGGATAATCCGATGCGTGAGCCAAGCAAGATGGATGCGGTTCCGTGGCCTGACCGTGGCAATGGCACGGCGATCTACGATATTTCTTCCGGTGTGGTGCACATGCCGAATGGCGAGAAACTGGAAGCGCATTCCGGCATCGGCAAGATGCGCGACAATCCCGATTATGTTCACGTCAAGATGCGCGGGTCCACACCGCCTTCAAGCTACAAGCTGACAATGCGCGAGGCGCGCTTCCACGGCGTTGAAGCCATTCGCCTGACGCCGGAAAACGGTGTCAATCCGCACGGCCGCGACGGGCTTCTTGCTCATACATACATGCTGGCGAAACGCGGCGAATCCAATGGCTGCGTTGTGTTCCGCGACTATTCCCGCTTCCTCGCGGCCTTCAAGCGCGGTGAGGTCAAGCGCATGGTGGTCGTGCCGAAGCTGAACGGCAACCGCCCGACGCTCGCGAGCAGCGGTGGTAAAAGCGGCGGCAAGACTCTGCTCGGCATGTTCTCGCGCGGCAGCGACTCGTGACGCGAAAGTATTTAACGGCTGCGCCGCTGCGTCAGCACCATGCCGGCCAGAATGAGCAGGATGCCGAGTGCGCTGGCCCAGATTTTCGGCGGATGATCGCTGAAAAGATCGAGCATCACACCTGAGACCATCTGGCCGCTTATGACCAGAAGCGCGGTGTTGACCGCGCCGATGCGGGGGATGAGCCAGCTTCCCGAAGCGATGAAGACGACGCCGATGGGGCCGCCGACAAAGGCAAGCCAGGGTGCATCGGCCGCACCCGGTGGAATGAGGCCGCCGACAACGAGTCCGATCACGGTCAGTACGGCAAAGCCGACGATGTGGTTCCAGAAAGACGCGATGAGCGGCGAGTTTGACAGGCTGAGTCGGCCGTTGATCTGGCGGCTCAGCGCCACAAAGACGCCGCCGGTAAAGGCCATGGCGATCCAGACGATCATGCCGTTCTCCCGACAAGGATGATGAGTGCGCTGCCGCACAGAATGAGCGCCACTGCCGCCATGTCCCGGAGGTCCGGCTTTCTTCGGGGCAGTCCGAACAGACCGAAAATATCAGCCAGAAGGCTGAAGATGACCTGTCCACCAAGTCCGAGCGCAATGGTTCCCGAAAGCGCCAGCGGTGAATTGACGGCGGTGGAGGTGAGGATGACGATCGCGGCACCCACAACGCCGCCGCAATAGGCCCAGAGCGGCGCTTTCGGTTTTGCCGGGGCCGAAAGGTCTTTCTTCGAACGCATGATAGCCAGATAGACCAGCGCCGCCACCGTGCCGGTGCCGTGCGCCGTCCAGGAAGAAAACAGCGCGTTGCCGTAATGGGCCAGCTGTCCGTTGAAATGCACCATCAGCGTCAAGAGACAACCGCTGGCGAAGGCGGCGGCGAGATGCAGCGGATTCAGGCGTGGATGCGTCGTGTCTGTCATGTCGGATCGGAGAAGCTGAAGATGGACACGAGCTTTAGCCCATCTGCGCCTGAATCGGAATCGAATTGCGAGAGCTGGCGGATTTGGACGAGATTATCCTGTGCGTTGCGGAACAAGCGATGTGGCCACGCATTATTGCAGCATGAAGAAAACGACACGCAAACCGTTGAACCGGATGACGATTTTCGTCGTCTCGATTTTTATTGTCGGAGCCGTTGTGGCGGCAATTTATCTCATCGGCTTCACGCCCGGCGAAGTGTAAGACGGAGCGATCAATGACCGGCTGGGGCGGCGTTGCCCTTGCCGCGTTCCATTGCAACGCGCGCCCTGGCGACCGCGAAGCGAATACCGCGCAGCAGGAACCGGCTGGTTTCCAGATAGGCCCGATAGGGCAGGACAGTAAAATACCGCCAGCGCGGCAGGCGGTAAATGCGCAGATTGTTCTGGATCTGGCTTTCACCATCCGCATCCTGCGTGGCGCAGAGCGGATAGATGAAGGCGGCCTTCAGGCCGGAGAGATATTCAAGATCGAAGGCGATATCGTAGGCGAGCCGCATCGGGATGAGCTTCGATATCCATTGTCCGGCACGACGGTTGACGAGATAGGCGCCTGAGCCTTTTTCGCGTGTCAGCGCAATGGCGAGCGAGCGCCCGTTCGAGAGCGGACGGAACGGAAATTTCCGGCCATTGCTGACCGTCGTGAGACGCAGCAAGTCCCAGTCTGAGCCATTCAGCGCCGCCTCATCAATCGCATTTAGAAAATCATCATCGAAGATCACGTCATCCTCGAGGATGAGCGAGATATCGGCATCGCCTTCCATGAATTTTCGGGCGCAGGCGACATGGCTGAGATAGCAACCGATTTCCGGAGGTGACGTGCGGCGGCCATGCATCAGCATATAGGAAATTTCGCTGAATTCCGGGATTGGATAATTCAGCTCCCTGCCATTGACGCCTGGGATGCGCTCCGCCTTGAGACCCATGGCATCAAGGCGCGCGGTCATATCCGCGAGGCGCTTGGTGGCGCCGTCCATGTTGATCAGGAAAACCGCAAGCTTGCGCTGGCTTTTCGGCAATATATGCAAAGCAGTCCTCACCCGGTTCTCACATCCCATTGCAACTCCTTTATTGCAATGGCGCGACGTGGGCTATGGGAAAAGCGGCCTTCAGGCACTCATAGTTGTTGAATCAAACCTTTTCCACAAATCCATCCAGCACGCGCTTCTGGCCGGCGCGGTCGAAGTCGATGGTTAGCTTGTTCCCCTCTATGGCAGCGATATTGCCGTTGCCGAACTTGATGTGGAAGACGCGGTCGCCGACGAAGAATCTTGACGGCGTGTCGGCCACGGATTTGGCCACCAGTTCCCCATCGATGGTGCGGGTGCGCGGGCCGCTTTCGCCATAACCGATTCGTTCCACCGCATGGCCGGAGCGCGTGCCCCAGTTGTCGCGGGTGGCATCGCTACGGTTCTGCTGCGCACGCTTCCAGCCCGGGGTGGAATAGGTGTTCGCAAAGGGATCAGCCTTGTCGAAACGCGATTGTCCGTAGCCACCACGCCCGCCATAACCGCCGTAATTGCTGTCGGATGCTGCGACATCGACATGGGCGGGCGGCAGTTCATCCAGGAAGCGCGAGGGCAGGGTGGATTGCCACAGCCCGTGAATGCGCCGGTTCGAGACGAACCAGATATGGCAGAGTTTCTTGGCACGCGTAATGCCGACATAGGCAAGACGACGTTCTTCCTCCAGACCGGAGCGGCCGCCTTCATCCAGCGCCCGCTGGTGCGGAAACAGGCCTTCTTCCCAGCCGGGCAGGAAGACGGTGTCGAATTCCAGACCCTTGGCGGAATGCAGCGTCATGATGGAGACGGCATCGAGATTTTCGTTCTGCTCGGCATCCATGACGAGGGCGACATGCTCGAGGAAACCGCGCATGCTTTCAAAGGCTTCCATCGAGCGGATGAGTTCCTTCAGGTTCTCAAGGCGTCCGGGCGCTTCGGCCGTCTTGTCGGCCTGCCACATGGCGGTGTAGCCGCTTTCGTCGAGAATCTGCTCGGCAAGCGTGGTGTGCTCGGTGTTTTCGAGTAGACCCTGCCAGCGGCGGAAATCCTGCACCACATCGAACAGCGCCTTGCGGGCCTTCGGTTTCAGCTCGTCGGTTTCGATGATGTCGGCCGCCGCCGCCAGCATCGGAATGTCGCGGGCACGCGCATAGTCGTGCAGGTTGCGGATCGTCGTATCGCCAAGGCCGCGCTTGGGCGTATTGACGATCCGCTCGAAGGCGAGATCGTCGGCCGGCTGGCAGACGAGGCGGAAATAGGCCATGGCATCACGGATTTCGAGGCGCTCATAAAAGCGCGGGCCGCCGATGACGCGGTAATTGAGACCGAGCGTGACAAAACGGTCTTCGAATTCGCGCATCTGGAAGGAGGCGCGGACGAGGATCGCCATGTCGTTCAGCAGGTGACCCTTGCGCTGAAGCTGCTCGATCTCTTCGCCGACTGCGCGGGCTTCCTCCTCGGAATCCCAGGCCGCATGCACTACGACCTTTTCGTCGTCAGGGCTGCTACGCTCGGTAAACAGCGTCTTGCCGAGGCGTCCCTCATTATGCGCGATGAGGTGGCCAGCCGCGCCGAGAATATGCTCGGTGGAGCGGTAATTGCGTTCGAGCTTGATGACCTTGGCGCCGGGAAAATCCTTGTCGAACCGCAGGATGTTGTCCACTTCCGCGCCGCGCCAGCCATAGATCGACTGGTCGTCGTCACCCACACAGCAGACGTTTTGCGGCTCGCCCTTGGCGCGCTGCGCAAGCAGCCGCAGCCACATATATTGCGCCGTGTTGGTGTCCTGATATTCGTCCACCAGAATGTAACGGAACTTCTGGTGATACTCCTTCAGAATATCCGTATGGCGGCGGAAGATGCTGATCGGGTGCATCAAAAGGTCGCCGAAGTCGCAGGCATTCAGCGTTTTCAGCCGGTTCTGATAGGCGGTATAGAGCTCGCGGCCCTTGCCATTGGCGAAGGCGCGGCTGTCTCCTTCAGGAATATCCGGCGGCGTCAGGCCCTTGTTCTTCCAGCCGTCGATCATGCCGGCGAACTGTTTGGCCGGCCAGCGCTTGTCATCGAGACCTTCGGCCTGAATGAGCTGCTTGATCAGCCGCACCACGTCATCCGTATCGAGAATGGTGAAATCCGACTTCAGGCCGACGAGTTCGGCGTGACGACGCAACAGCTTGACGCCGATGGAGTGGAACGTGCCGAGCCAGGGCATGCCCTCGACCGCGCCGCCGACGAGAACGCCGATGCGTTCCTTCATCTCGCGGGCGGCCTTGTTGGTGAAGGTCACGGCAAGGATCTGGCTGGGATAGGCCCGGCCCGTTGCGAGAATATGGGCAATGCGGGTTGTCAGAACACGGGTCTTGCCGGTGCCGGCGCCGGCGAGGACGAGAACCGGCCCGTCCAGCGTTTCCACGGCATCGCGCTGTTCCGGGTTGAGGCCGGAAAGATAATCGGGTGCGGCACGCGTTTGATCGCGCGCAGCCATGGCGCGGGCGGCAATGCCAAGCCCGCCGCCGTTTTCCGAAGGGGCATTGTTCGTCGCCCTGCGCGGCGCCACGGGTTCCTCATCGAAGAACGGCATATCGTCAAAACTGTTGCTCATGCGGCCCAATGTAGTGATTCGGGATATAAAGGCCAGAACCGTGTTCTGCTTTTATTCCGGTATCGCTGCTCAAAATGCCTATTCCAAGGCATTATTTCGGGTTCATGCCCTCTGGTCGGCATCAAAAGCGGCATCGACAGGCACTTGAAGGGCCACTGCAAGCTGGTTGGTCTTGGCGGCGAGCGCGATAATCCGCATCAGATCGGCATGCTGTTCATTCGTCATGCCCTTGGCTTTCGCGGCCGCCGTATGGGAATGGGCACAATAGGAGCAGCCATTGGTGACGGACACTGCGATGTAAAGCATTTCCTTCACCAGAGGGTCGAGCGCCGAGGGTGTCGCCATCACCGCCTTGACCTCGGCCCATGTCTTTTCCAGAAGATCAGGATCAAAGGCGAGGTAAAGCCACATATTGTTGATGAAGTCCGATTTGCGGGTGGTGCGGATATCATCGAACACCGCTTTCACGCGCGGATCGGCTTCGGGATTTTGTTTCGTGACGGTGCTCATGGCTTCCTCCGGCTCATTTCGTGCTGACAGACTACCGCGCTGAACAATATTTGCGATAATATAGCGTTTATGGTGTGCTCGACGAGAATCCATCACAAATTACAATTACGTAAGAAACGTATTTGTGCGTTGCCTCGTTTTAAACGACGGGGAATACTGCTGATGTCCCGAAGCCTGAGCTTCAGGGGCTTTCTTATGCTGCGATGATCAACCGGAGAACTATATGCGGGTCTGGAAACAGGTGGGTGTCAGTCTGGCCGTGGTGGGGGCAGGTCTCTGTCTCTGGGGCGTCTATTCGCCCGACGCCCGCAATATGCTCGCCAGCATCGGGCTGGTCAAAGCACCCGCTGCTTCGGTCGAAGTCGCCGCAGCCGGCGGACCGGCGGCCGGCGCGCCGACGGGACAGAATGCGGGTGGCGCACGCCGCAACAACAACGCCACACTGGTTGTGACCGCCCCTGTGAAGAAAGGCACGGTCAACGACCGGTTGAACGCCATCGGCAATGGCGAGGCGATCCAGTCCGTCGTCGTCATGCCGCAGGTTTCCGGCACGCTTTCTGAAATTCGTACATCGTCCGGTGCACGCGTCGTGAAGGGGCAGGTGCTGGCGCGGCTCGATGACGAGGAGCAGGTGATCGAACGCGACAAGGCGCAGGTGGCGCTGCGCAGCGCCGTCGAAAAATCCAATTCCTACAAGAACCTGAAGTCCGTTTCCCGCCTCGACGTGCTGGATGCCCAGATTGCCGAAGAAGCCGCCAAGCTTGCGCTGAGCACCGCCGAACTCAATCTCAAGCGGCGTGATATCGTCGCGCCCATCGAAGGCATGGCCGGTATCGTCGCCGCCAATATCGGTGACAATGTCACGACGCAATCCACCATTGTCAGCATTGACGACCGGTCTGAAATTCTCGTCAATTTCTGGGCTCCCGAGCGTTTCGCGACTGCGATCAAGATCGGCATGCCGGTGGAGGCCACGTCGATTTCGCGCCCGGGTGAGACTTTTAAGGGGGAGATCGAGGCCGTCGACAACCGTGTCGACGAGGCGAGCCGCACCATCCGCATCCGGGCGAAGTTCGGAAATGAGAAGGATGAGTTGAGGGCGGGCATGTCATTCGGCGTCACCATGCGCTTCGCCGGGGAAACTTATGCCTCGGTTGATCCGCTGGCCGTGCAGTGGGATGCGGAAGGCTCCTATGTCTGGCATGTGGCTGACAATAAATCCAACAAGGTGCGGGTGCAGATCGTGCAGCGCAACCCGGATGCCGTTCTCGTCAAGGCTGAACTGGCGGAAGGCGAACCTGTCGTGATTGAGGGCCTGCAGCGCGTGCGCGAAGGCGGGGCGGTGCGGGTCGGCAACCAGCCCAAGCCCGAGGAGGTTGCCAGCCAATGACGACCCAGCCGCCTTCCGGTCAGGATTCCAAGCTCGCCTTTACCGCATTGTTCGTGCGTCGGCCAATTCTGGCGGCGGTCCTTAACACGTTGCTGGTCGTTGCCGGCCTCGCGGCTCTGGTCGGCGTCGAAGTGCGCGAACTGCCCGACGTCGACCGGCCGACGATCAGCGTCAGGACCACGTATGAAGGTGCCGCGCCTGAAACGATCGATCAAGAGGTAACGCAGACCATCGAAGGTGCGGTGGCGCGTGTCAGCGGCATCAAATCCATCGCGTCCAACTCGCAATTCGGCACCAGCCGCGTGACGATGGAATTCGGCGACAATGTCGACATGGCCGTTGCGGCCAATGATGTGCGCGATGCCATTGGCCGAGTCACCAACCAGTTGCCTGACGATGCTGACGAACCGCAGATCATCAAGGCGGATTCCGACAGCCAGCCGATCATGCGGCTTGCCGTCACCTCATCCACGCTCAGTATGGAAGACCTGACAAAGCTGGTGGATGACGAAATCATCGACCGTCTGGCTGCCGTCGATGGTGTGGCCGATGTGGAGCTTTACGGCGACCAGGAAAAGGTCTTTCGCGTCGATCTCAATCAGGCGGCATTGGCGAGCCGCGGTCTGACGGTGACCGATGTTTCCAACGCGCTTGCAAGCGCTGCCCTCGATGTCCCGGCGGGTTCGCTGAAAAGCACGACGCAGGATATCGTCGTGCGCGCCACCGCGAGCCTGACAAAGCCCGAGGATTTTTCCAATCTTCTCATCAAGAACAATATCCGCCTCAGGGACGTGGCGACCGTCATGCTGGGGGCGGACGACGAATCCACGTCGCTGCGCTCGAACGGCGTTCAGGGCGTCGGTCTTGGCATCATCCGCCAGGCACAGTCAAACACGCTCAGTATCTCGACCGGTGTGAAAGCCGCCGTCGACGCCATGTCGGCCAATCTGCCGGAGGGCACGCGTGTCGTCGTGACCAGTGACGATGCCGTCTTCATCGAAGGCGCGCTGCACGAGGTCGAACTGGCGCTCGGGCTCTCGGCGATCATCGTCGTTGTGGTGCTTTATCTCTTCCTGCGCGACTGGCGCGCCACCCTCATTCCGGCGATCACCATGCCGGTGGCGCTGATTGGCACCATCGTCGCCATTTATATGGTCGGCTTCTCCGTCAATATCCTCACACTGCTCGCCATCGTTCTGGCGACTGGTCTCGTTGTCGATGACGCCATCGTGGTGCTGGAAAATATCGTGCGCCGCCGGGCGGAAGGCATGGGCCCCCGGGCCGCTGCCGTTCTCGGCACGCAGGAGGTGTTTTTCGCCGTCATCGCGACGACGGCGACGCTGGCTGCCGTGTTCATTCCGCTTTCTTTCCTGCCGGGTCAGCTTGGCGGCCTGTTCCGTGAATTCGGTTTTGTGCTGGCCTTCGCGGTGGGTTTGTCCTCCATCGTGGCACTGACGCTGTGCCCGATGCTTGCTTCGCGCATGCTGAAGGAGGGGTTGAAAGAGCCGACCGGGCCGCTCGCCTGGTTCGGTAATGTCTTTGCCTCCACATACAAGTCGACGCTGTCCGCCTGCCTCAACAACCCCCTCATCGTCATCGTCGTTGCGCTCATCTTTTCCGGCCTGTCATGGATCGCCTTCGGCATGATCCAGAGTGAATTGACGCCGCGCGAGGACCGCGCCTCTATCATGATGCGGGTCACCGCGCCGCAGGGCGTCAGCCTCGAATATACCCGCGACCAGTTGCAGCGGATCGAAGAAAACCTGCAGCCGCTTCGCGACAGCGGGGAAATCCGCAATATCTATTCCATTACCGGCATGAACGGTTCCTCCAATACGGGTTTCATGGTGCTGACGCTGGCGCCCTGGGCCGACCGAGATCGCACGCAGAACCAGATCGCTGCCGATGTCACCTCTGCCGCCAACAAGGTTCCGGCGTTGCGGGGCAATGCGATGCAGCCGAACAGCCTCCGCATTCGCGGCGCCGGCAACGGATTGCAGATGGCGATGGTCGGCAGCAATTATGCGGCGCTGACAGAGGCGACGCAGAAATTGCTGCTTTCCATGGAAGAAAGCGGCCTGTTTGATACGCCACGTTTCGACAACGAACCCAATCAGGCGCAGATTTCGGTCTCCATCGACCGTGAGCGCGCGTCTGATCTCGGCATCGACATCACCGGCCTCTCTCGCGCCATGCAGTCGCTGCTGGAAGGGCGCTCGATTGTCGACGTCTTCGTGGATGGCGATGCGATCCCGGTGCGGCTCCTGTCCTCCACCCGGCCGATCAATGATCCGACCGATCTTGAGAACGTCTTCCTGAAGACGGGCGACGGCAAGATCGTGCCGATGTCGGTCATCGCGTCGCTCAAGGAAAATGCGGTTGCGCCGCAGCTCAATCGCGAACAGCAGCTTCCCTCCGTCGGCTTTACCGCCAACCTCAAGGACGGCGTTTCGCTGGGCGAGGCGCTGCAAAAGGTGAACGAGCTCTCGCAATCCGTCCTGCCGCCCGGTGCACGCTTGCTGCCGCTGGGCGAGGCTGCGACACTGGAGGAGAATTCGAGCGGCATGCTGCTGACCTTCGGTTTCGCGATTGCCATCATCTTCCTCGTGCTTGCCGCGCAGTTCGAAAGCGTGCTGAGTTCGATCATCATCATGTCAACGGTGCCGCTCGGCCTTGCCTGTGCCGTTATCGCGCTGCTCGTCACCGGCTCAAGCCTCAATGTTTACAGCCAGATCGGCCTCGTGCTGCTCGTTGGCGTCATGGCGAAGAACGGTATCCTGATTGTTGAATTCGCCAACCATCTGCGCGATCAGGGTGCAACCGTGCGGGAAGCTATCGAAAAAGCCACCAGCATCCGTCTGCGTCCTGTCATGATGACGATGATCGCGACCATCCTTGGCGGCGTGCCGCTGGTTCTGGCGCAGGGAGCCGGCGCCGAGGCGCGCATCGCGCTCGGCTGGGTCATCGTCGGCGGCCTCGGCTTCGCGACGCTGGTGACGCTTTACATCACACCGGTCTCCTACCTGCTGATCGCCCGCTTCGCCAAACCGCAAGCGGATGAGGAAATCCGCCTTCACCGCGAACTGGAACTTGCCGCCCGCCGCAAGGCGCTGGAGGAAGACAAGCCGCTGCTTGCTGCGGAATAAAAACGGTTGCCGCCTTGCCGTCTGGCGCCATTGCGCGGCTGGACAAAGCGTTAACCTTATCCCATACCACCTGACGGAATTTCGTAACGGATCGAATCCTTTACGGGCTGATGTTGCGGTGGAGACGGACGATGGCGTTGAAAGATGTGGTGGCGGGAAAGCGTAACGAAGAGGGCATTGCGTCTGCACTCGCCGTTTTGAAGCAGCAACTCGGCGACAGGCTCCAGACCGGACAGGCGTTTCGGGAGCAGCACGGCCACACCACCACCTATCTGACGCTCCAGGCGCCTGACGGCGTCGTTTTTGCCGAGAGTGCTGATGATGTGAAGGCCGTCGTGAAGGTCTGCTCGCAATATAAGGTGCCGGTGATTCCGTTTGGGACGGGGTCTTCGCTGGAAGGGCAGGTGAATGCGCCCAGCGGCGGAATCTGCATCGATTTCAGCCGGATGAATCGCATCATTGAGGTGAATGCCGAAGATCTTGATGTGACGGTGGAGCCGGGCGTGACGCGCGAGGACCTCAATGTCTATCTGCGCGATACCGGCCTGTTCTTCCCGATCGATCCCGGCGCCAATGCCTCGATCGGCGGCATGGCCTCGACACGCGCTTCCGGCACCAATGCCGTGCGTTACGGCACGATGAAGGACAATGTGCTCGCCGTTACCGCCGTCGTCACCAACGGCGAGGAAATCCGCACCGCGCGCCGCGCTCGCAAGTCGTCTGCCGGCTATGACCTGACGCGGCTTTTCGTGGGGGCCGAGGGGACGCTCGGCGTCATCACTTCGGTGACGCTGCGGCTGCAGGGCATACCGGAAAAGATCGCCGGCGGCGTCTGCACATTCGACAGCATCAAGGCGGCCTGCGATGCCGTCATCATGACGATCCAGATGGGGGTTCCGGTTGCCCGTATCGAATTGCTCGACGAGGTCCAGGTTCGGGCCTGCAATGCCTATTCCGGCCTGAACTATGCGGAGAAGCCGACGCTTTTCGTGGAGTTCCACGGCACCGAGGAAACGGCGGCGCTACAATCGCAGCAGTTCGCAGAAATCGCGGCTGAATGCGGAAGCATCGACTTCCGCTGGACAAGCGATGCCGCCGAACGCAACAAGCTCTGGAAGGCGCGGCACGACGCCTATTGGGCCTCGCGGGCGCTTGCGCCCCATCTCGACGGGCTTTCCACCGATGTCTGCGTGCCGATTTCGAGGCTGGCGGATTGCGTGGTTGAAACGCAGCTGGATATCCAGGAAAACGGCTTTCTCGCACCGATCGTCGGCCATGCCGGCGACGGGAACTTTCATGTCCTTATTCTGTTCGATGGAAAAGATGCGGAAAGCGTAGCGAAAACCGAAGCCTTCGTTGCCCGTCTCAACCGCCGCGCCATCGCCATGGACGGCACCTGCACCGGCGAACACGGCATAGGACAGGGCAAGATGAGTTTCCTCGCCGAAGAGGCCGGCAATGCATTGGATGTGATGCGCGCCATCAAAATGTCGCTCGACCCGGACAACATTTTCAATCCGGGCAAGTTGTTCCGTCTTGTCTGATCGTTCTCACATTTGATTGGTACAAAAGGCTGCTTGCCGTTAAGGCAAAAAAGAATAGGTTTGCAGCGTTCGTGAAGGGAGATGCAGGTCAGTGCTCGGGCGTATTCTGGTTTTTCTGGGCGGACTGCTGGCGGTGGTGCTGTTTTCGGCGCTGCTTATTCCCTATTTCGTCGACTGGACGGATTTCCGCCGTGATTTTGAGGACCAGGCGAGCCGTATTCTCGGTAAGAAGGTTGTGGTGCATGGCCGCGTCGAGGCCCGCATCCTGCCGTTCCCTTCGGTAACGTTGCATGACGTCCGGGCCGGGACGGATGCCGATGGATCGCCGCTCATCCAGGTCGCGCGTTTTTCCATGGACGCCGAGCTCGCGCCCTTCCTTTCCGGCGAGGCGCGAATCTTTGACATGCGCATCGAGGAACCCAAGGCGAAGATCAGGCTGCTGAAAGACGGCACGCTGGACTGGATGCGTGGCAGCCGCGCGGAAATTCCCGCCCGAACCGTGGTTCTGGAAAGCGTGCAGATTGAGGGCGGCCAGATCGAGTTCATCGACGAGCAATCGGGCCGCAACCGCCTGATCACCGGTCTTACCGCCGATATGTCCGCCAATTCGCTGGCCGGACCTTGGAAGGCGGACGGGCGGGCTGCCGTCGACGGGCATCCCGGCTCTTTCTCCCTCTCAAGCAGCGAACCTGATTATGCCAATGGCCGCATGGGCCTTCGCGTCCGCGTCGTGCCGGATGAGCATCCCGTCGAGGTCGATCTGGATGGCGTCATCGCCGCAGCGGCGGGAAAGCCCGCCTATAGCGGTTCCTTTTCTTTCAGTTTCAGGGAAGACGAAAAGCAGAAACAGGCCGGGCAATCGCTCTTCTCCTCGCCGCGCACCCGCGGCAGTTTTGAACTGACCAATGAGAGCGTGCGTATACCGAGCTACCGCATGGAACTCGGCGGTAACGAAAATCCCTATGTCGTGACCGGAGAGGCGACGCTCGATACCGGCGCCAAGCCCGAATTCCTGCTGACGGCCGATGGCCAGCAGATCGATGTCGCACGTTTTGCGCCGCCTGTCGTGCAGACGGGCAAGACCTCGCGCCAGCCCACCGTTTCCGTGCGCCAGCGCATCGAGGCCTTTGCCGCCATGGTGGCGCGCATTCCCGTACCGCCGGTGCCGGGCAAGGCGAGCATCAGCCTTCCCGCCCTGGTTTCCGACGACACGACCATTCGTGACATCCGGCTGGATGTTCGGCCGCAGGGCAGCGGCTGGCAGGTGGTGAATGCGGTGGCGACGTTGCCAGGAAGAACCCAGCTGGAGGCCAAGGGATCGTTGACCCTGCTTGGTGGTCCGGCCTTCAACGGCAATATGCTCGTTGCGTCCAACCAGCCCTCGGGGCTGGCGAACTGGCTTTCAGGCTCCGTCGATCCGGCCATCCGGCAACTCAATGCCGCCGGCTTTTCTGCCGATGTCTCGTTGACGACGCTGAACCAGCGCTTCGACAATCTGGAGCTCGCCATCGGCGACGCGTCGCTGAAAGGCGAGCTGGAACGGCGCTCCGACGGCAAGACCTCCAATCTTTCGATCGATCTTGCGGGCAACGAAATCGACCTGGACGCGCTGAAGGCACTCGGCAGTCTGGCGCTCGGCGATCAGGTCGGAAGCTCGGTTCTCGACCACCGCATTACTGCGAAGTTCAAGGCCGACCGGTTCAACATAGCCGGGGTGACCGCCAATCATGTCGAGACCGCCTTCACGATGGCGGGCGGGGTTCTTTCGCTGGAAAATATGACGGCCGGCGATATCGCCGGTGCAGAGGTCAGGGCAAGAGGCGAATTGCAGGGCTCGTTGCTGAAATATGCGGGCAAGGGCACGGTGAACCTGCACGCGGCGGATATGCAGCCCTTCTTTACGATGCTGCAGCAGAAACTGCCTGCTCATCCCTTCCTCAGCCGCCTGGCGGCCAGCGCGCCATGGTACGCCAATTCCGACCTTGCAATGGATGTCTCGGTCAACAGCGAAAACGGCGGCGCCAATGTTGCCGTCTCCGGTACCGTTAACGGCAGCCGGCTGTCCGCCGTCGCCAAGATGCCGGATTTCCTGTCGATCACCGATGACACGGCCATGTCACTGGAAGCTGTCTTGAAAAACCAGTCGACGGCCATCCTGTTCGGCCAGGCCGGGCTTGACCCGTTGCCCTTCGACGCTGACGGCGAGGGCCTCCTGTCCGTCAAGCTCAATGGCACGCTCGGCGCGCCGGCACAGACCGATATCCGCTTCTCGACGGAACGCACACATTTTTCGGCGAACGGCTCCTTTGCCGTTTCAGCTGCCAATTTCGGTGAGGGCAGCGCCGATGTCGTTCTCGAAAGCGCTGATATCGAGCCCTATCTCATCATGAATGCCGTTGGGCTGCCGCAGCTCGGCGGGGGCATGGCGGTGAAGGCCAATGCGAAGGTTGCGGTGGATGGACAAAAAATTGCGCTTTCTTCTGTCGGCGGACAGGCAGGCGGTAATCCCTTCTCCGGCAATCTGACGTTCGAACGCGCCGCGCCCCATTCCGTCAGCGGCGATCTCTCAGTCCGGACCGCCGATCTCGCGTGGCTTGGCGACGCAATCTATGGTCCGGTGATCGATCCGGAAACCGGGGGCCTCAATGCCAAGCCGCTGGCCATGCCGGCCTTTTCGCAGCTCAAGGCGTCTCTGTCGCTCAAGGCGGAAAGCTTCGAGGCTGGACCTTTCGGCACGGTCACGGGTTTGACGGCCAAGGTAACGCATGATTCGGGCAGTCTCGCACTCGACGACATCACCGGCGGCTTCATGGGCGGCAAGATTGCGGGACGGTTTGCGATGTCCACGGGCGAGGGGGCGGGCATTTTCCGCACCAAGATCGCGGTAACCGACGCCAATCCGGAGCCGATCCTTTGGGCGAATGCGAACGGTCCGGTTGCGACCGGCCGCGTGGCCATTGATCTTACGGCAGAATCGACCGGCAAAAGCGTTGGTGAAATGCTGAAATCAGCGGGTGGCTCGGGTGAAATCCGGGCCAGCGGGCTGGTGCTGAAGGGGCTCAATCCCGGTGCCCTGCCGCCAATACTGCAGGCGGCGGATGGCTTGCAGCAGCCGATCGATGCTCCGAAAGTTCGGCCGCTGGTGGACCAGAGCCTGTGGCAGGGCGAGATCGGACTCGGCGATGTATCCCTGCCGTTCTCGGTGAATGGTGGTGCGCTGCATTTCCAGAATTTGCGGGCGGCGATCGATCCATTGACGCTGACAGCCGATGCGACGGTTGATCTTGCTGCTTTCACGGTGAATGGCGACTTCGATCTCCTGTTCAATCCCGGCACCGAAACGGTTGCCGGCGCCGAGCCGTCTTTGCGCCTGAATTACAACGGTCCGCTTGCTGCGCCAGCCCTGACAACCGACGTTTCGGCGCTCACCAACTACCTGTCCCTGCGGGCCTTCGAAAAGGAGCGGCGCAGGGTGGAGGCAATGCAGGCAAGCGTTCTTGAAAAGCAACGCCTGCGCCGCGAAGTGGCGCTTTATCGTTTCCAGGCGGCTGAGCGGCAGGCGGAAAAGGAACGGGCGGAGGCGGAAGCCAAGGCGAAGGCAGAGGAAGAAGCACGGCTGAAGGCTGCTGCCGAAGAACGTCTGCGGCAGGAAAAGGAACAGCAGGAACGTTTGCAGCAGCAACAGCAGCAGCCCGTGCCGCAGCCGCAGTCAGCGCCGGTTCTGGTGGTGCCACCGACGGAAAATGCAATCCGGGAACTCGCCCCGGAAAATGCTCCCGCCAATCCGTAATTTTCCGAAAAGGGCTCGGCGTCGCTTTTCATCTCTGCTTCGGTTCCATGTCCGCGGTCTGGACCGGCTCCGGTCGCTACCCCGCAATCCGGACTTTCAGGTCCGAAACGGTTGAAGAGACAGTGAATGAAGGGGAGAAAGCTTGGCTGTTCCCGGAGAAACCCTGGGTATCCCCATCGGGGGATGTCTGGACGGGGAGGTTCGGACAAAGGCAGGAAACAAGGCTACGCAATACGGGAATGCCTTGCAGCGCAGATTAGTCCGCGAATGTTTAATGAATACTTTCGCAGCGTTACCAGTTTTCGGCGGGAATGTTTTGTAGTCGGCGAACATAAATTGCGGGCTGGCGTCGCCGGGTGACTCCGTCGTGAATTTATCGGGTCTTGAGCCAGTTCAGCACATAAACGCGTAGCGACGAAGACAGATTGCTGTCGGAGGGGCGGTTGTCATCGATTTCGGCCAGCAGGGCTGCGAAACTGATCTTGCGTCTCTCCGCGATGATTTTCAGCTCGTCCCAAAAGGCGTCCTCAAGCGAAATACTGGTCCGGTGGCCGTGCAACGTCGCGGAATGCTTGCGGATCATCAGATCGGTCTTTGGCTGGAAATCTGAATCATGTTTTGCCGGCAAGCCCCTGTTTTACGATTCTTTTCCGATTGCTGGCCCTGTCTGTCCCTCGGCAGGTCGGTCTCAGTCCTTCCGGGGCCCGTGAGCGTCGTTTTCGAGCCGGCCCTGGTCAAGTGCCTTTTCGGCCTTTTCATTCAGGGCTGATGTGAGGTTCTTTTCCGCTTTGGTGCGTCCGAAGGACAGGCGGTTCTGCTCCGCCTGTTTTTCTTTTTCGCTGCGGGCTTTCTGCTTCCGGAACTGGCGCAGATTGACGATATCGGCGGCCATGCGGATACGTCTCCTCGGGTTTCGCGCTCAGGCAGGCGTTATTGCTTCTTGCGGAAAGCATCCAGCGAGACGACGGAGCCTTCCTTCTTTTCCTCGCCGGCCTTGGGCGTTTCGGAAGCGGAAGCCGGCTTCGCCTCGTGCGACACCGGATATGCGGTGATTTCCGCGTCTTCCGCTTCTTCCTCGTCCGCCAGGGGGACATCGAACTCAAGTTCGAAATTCACGGAAGGATCGTAGAAACCGCGGATGGCATTATAGGGAATGACGAGCTTTTCCGGTGTATCGGAGAAGGAGAGACCGATTTCGAAGCCGGTTTCGGTGACCTTCAGGTCCCAGAATTGATGCTGGATGACAATGGTCATCTGCTCGGCATATTTCGCCTTGAGGTGCTGCGAAATCCGCACACCGGGTGCACCGGTCAAGAAGGTAATGAAGAAATGGTGGTCGCCGGGCAGGCGGCCGGTGGCGGCCACTTCGCCCAATACCTTACGAATAACGCCGCGAAGGGCATCCTGTGCGAGAATGTCGTAACGGATATGATCCTGCCCCATGCGGTCCTGTCTTTCCCTTATTCGAACGTCTTTTTCATGCGCGGCGCGCCTTGGGTACCAAGGACGCTGTAACACTTTGAATCTCTGCGTAATCCTTGAGCCGGGATCAATTCCGATCCGGATGGTTACGCTTTGCTCAAGTATACGCAATGTCCCGAACGGCAGCAATGGAAAAGCCGATGCTGTCCGCAAGTCAGCTATCATATAACCAATTCAGGCAAAATGGAGAAGGTGGAGGTTTCTGTTGCCAGGTACCTCCGAACCCCGCCTCACGGGGCTAACCGTGAGGGCTTTAGAGCGGAATTCCCGCACCGCCATTAGGCAGCGAGAGCGTATTCCTTAGCGTTGTTGTCGTTTGCAACTACACTTGTGACCCGATAACGGCGGTATCATGCCGAGCAAAAGTTCGATCTTTACACCCTTGTCGATCCTATTTCGCCCCCATCAAAAGCCGGCCTTTCATCTTAAAGCCGCCGGTTTTTGGTGGAGGCGCCGGGTACCGCCCCCGGGTCCAATAGGTTTATTACACCGACCGTTTATCGCCATAGCCGGGTTGCCCCGGCAAGGCTCATATAGGCGTTTCGACCGGCTGAGAAAAGGGGGGCGATGACAATTCGATGAAAAGGTTTCGTGTTTGACGCCGGCAATTTAGACAATTCTTGACGACGAGGGATTGCTGTCTCATTCTCCCTGCAACCGGTCATTAGAAGCAACACCGGGCCGGGGACACACGAAGGAGTGGACATGACTGACTATCTCGCAGATGTGAAGAAATACGATGCAGCAGCCGACGAAGCCGTTGTCGGCAAGATCGTCAAACATCTCGGCATTGCCCTGCGCAACCGGGATTCCTCGCTGGTGTCCGCGACCGATCCGGAAGAGCTTGCACGTGTGAAGGCGAGCTGGTGCGGCAAGAAGCTTGGTGTCACCGATGACAGCGCCGACAAGGCAATCGATGCCGTTGCGAAAGCCATGGCCGCCGACCGCTCAAAATCGCGCGTGACCTTTTATTACCTGGTCGCCAAGGAACTCGGAAAGCTTCAGTCGCTCTGATTTTCCCGGAAAAACGGGGATAAGCGTTTCCCCGGTGATTGGTTCTGCCGCCCTGTGCTATTATATCTGCCTGATATCAGGGAATCGGCGGCAGAACGCATGAAACAATATCTCGATCTTCTCCGGCATGTGATGGAAACCGGCTCCGACCGCGGAGACCGCACCGGCACCGGCACGCGCTCGGTGTTCGGTTACCAGATGCGTTTCGACCTTGCAGAGGGGTTTCCCGTCCTCACCACCAAGAAGCTGCATCTGCGGTCCATTATCCATGAACTCCTGTGGTTCCTGAACGGCGATACCAATATCGCCTATCTCAAGGAAAACGGCGTTTCCATCTGGGATGAATGGGCCGATGAGAACGGCGATCTAGGCCCGGTCTATGGCGCACAGTGGCGGTCCTGGCCCGCGCCGGACGGACGCCACATCGACCAGATCGCGCTTCTGATCGAGGGCCTGAAAACCAACCCGAACTCGCGCCGTCATATTGTCTCCGCCTGGAACCCGGCGCTGGTGGACGAGATGGCGCTGCCGCCCTGCCACTGCCTGTTCCAGTTCTATGTTGCTGACGGAAAGCTCTCCTGCCAGCTTTACCAGCGTTCCGCCGATATTTTCCTCGGCGTGCCGTTCAACATCGCGTCCTATGCTCTTTTGACGCTGATGGTCGCGCAGGTGGTTGGTCTGAAACCGGGCGATTTCGTCCACACGCTCGGTGATGCGCATATCTATGCCAACCATTTCGAACAGGCGCGGCTGCAGATGACTCGCACGCCGAAGGCCTTGCCGACGATGCGCCTCAATCCTGATGTTAAGGACCTTTTCGGCTTTAAGTTCGAAGACTTTACGCTGGAAAACTACGAGGCCGATTCAAGCATCAAGGCACCGATCGCGGTATGACCGAGCCGCGTATCATCATCATCGTCGCAGTGTCCGAGAACGGCGTCATCGGCCGTGACCTCGACATGCCGTGGAAGCTTTCCACCGACCTCAAGCGCTTCAAGGCGATGACGATGGGCAAGCCGCTCATCATGGGCCGCAAGACGTTTTTATCCGTCGGCGAGCGTCCGTTGCCCGGCCGCCCGCATATCATCGTCAGTCGTAATGCCGATTACCGGCCGCAGGGTGTCGATGTCGTCTCCTCACTGGAGGAGGCCTTGAAGCTCGCCAAAAGCAAGGCTGGGGAACTGGGCGTGGATGAGGTCTTCGTGGCCGGTGGTGGAGAGATCTACCGTCAGGCCATGCCCTTCGCCGATCAACTTTCCGTCACCCACGTCGCGGTAAAGCTCGATGGCGACACTTTTTTCCCGGAGATCGATCCCGCCGTTTTTGAGAAAACCGAGGAAATCCCGGCTCCCGCTGGGGAAAAGGACAATTATCCCGTTCTGTTTACCACGTATATGCGGAGAGCCGCGGCAAAGTGAACTATTTACCCAGATTGGGTATTTAGTTACCACCTCTGCGTTGAAACGAACGCTTCTCCTTCCTATAACGGGTCGATATTCCCGCCGCACGCGAGCAATCGCTTTCGAACGGAACCGGGAGAGGCTTTTACAAAGAGGTATTGATGCCCTGGAGCAATCAGAATGGCGGCGGCGGCCCATGGGGCGGCGGCGGTGGAGGAAACAACCAGGGCGGCGGTGGCGGCCCGTGGGGGCCGGGGCCTAACCGGCCTCGCGGCGGTGGCGGCGGCAATGGCGGTCCGCCCGATCTGGAAGAGATCATCCGGCGCAGCCAGGACCGTTTCAAAAATGTGCTGCCCGGCGGTTTCAATGGCGGCGCAGTTGCCATCGTGGTTCTCGTCGTGCTGGTTTTCCTCGGCATCCAGTCCATCTACACCGTCCAGCCGGACGAGCGCGGGGTGGAGCTGCGTTTCGGCCGTCCGAAGGACGAAATCTCGATGCCCGGTCTGCATTTCCATCTGTGGCCGATCGAGACGGTTGAAATCGTCAAGGTCACCGAGCAGCAGCAGAATATCGGTTCGCGGGCCTCGTCGTCCTCGTCGAGCGGCGTGATGCTCACCGGCGACCAGAACATCGTGAATGTTCAGTTCTCGGTGCTCTATACGGTTTCCGATCCGAAATCCTATCTCTTCAACGTCGACAGCCCGGCCGAGACGCTGCAGCAGGTTTCCGAAAGCGCCATGCGCGAAGTCGTCGGCCGTCGTCCGGCGCAGGATATCTTCCGCGATAACCGTCAGGCGATTGCGGCGGATGTGCGTACCATCATCCAGTCCACCATGGACGGTTATGGCGCCGGCATTTCCATCAATGCCGTGGCCATCGAAGATGCGGCGCCGCCGCGTGAAGTGGCCGACGCGTTTGATGAAGTGCAGCGTGCCGAGCAGGACGAAGACCGCTTCGTTCAGGAAGCCAATCAATACGCCAACCAGAAGCTCGGCGCCGCTCGCGGTCAGGCCGCGCAGATCCTCGAAGAGGCGAACGCCTACAAGTCGCGCGTCGTCAACGAGGCGCAGGGTGAGGCGCAGCGCTTTGTCTCCATCTATGACCAGTATCGCACCGCGCCTGACGTGACCCGTCAGCGCATGTTCCTGGAAACGATGGAACAGGTCCTGAAGGGATCCAACAAGATCATCATCGATGAAAAACAGGGCGTGGTGCCTTATCTGCCTCTGAACGAGATCATGCGCAACAATCCGGGCGCAGCACCGCAGGGAGGCAACTGATATGGGTAACCGTCTTACAGCCGTTCTCGTCGGTCTCGCCGTCCTGCTTTTTCTCGGTTATTCGTCGATCTTCGTGGTCAACGAGCGCCAGCAGGCCATCGTCGTCCGCTTCGGTGAAATCCAGGACGTGAAAACAGCGCCGGGCCTCTATTTCAAGCTGCCCTTCGCCTTCATGGATGCTGACCGCGTGCAATATATCGAGAACCGCGCCTTGCGTTTCGACCACGATAATATCCGTGTTCAGGTTTCCGGCGGCAAGTTCTACGAGGTCGATGCCTTCGTGGTGTACCGTATTACGGATGCGCGCCGCTTCCGGCAGACGGTCTCCGGTGACCAGATGTCGGCTGAATCGCGCCTGCGCACCCGTCTCGACGCATCGCTGCGCCGGGTTTACGGTCTGCGCGGATTTGAATCGGCGCTGTCGGATGCACGTGCGTCGATGATGCAGGAAGTGCGTGACGATCTGCGTCCCGATGCGGAATCGCTCGGCATCAGCATCGTCGATGTCCGCATCCGCCGTACCGACCTTACGCAGGAAGTCTCCCAGCAGACCTTCGAACGCATGAAGTCGGAGCGTCTTGCGGAAGCCGAACTGATCCGCGCCCGTGGTAACGAAGAAGCGCAGCGCCGCCGCGCTATCGCCGACCGTCAGGTTGTGGAACTGGAATCCGACGCTCGCCGCCAGTCCGAAGTTCTGCGCGGTGAAGGCGATGCGGAGCGTAACAAGGTGTTCGGCGAGGCTTTCCAGCGCGATCCGAACTTCTTCGAGTTCTATCGTTCCATGTCGGCCTATGCCAACGCACTGAACGGCAATGGCACGACGCTGGTTCTGTCGCCGGACTCGACCTTCTTCCGTTATTTCAACAATATCGACGGTGCGGCCCCTGCCTCTCCGGCCGCGCCCGCACCTGCGCCGGCGAACTGATAGCGGATAAAATGAATTTGGACGGGCCGGTTTTTACCGGCCCTTTCTTTTTGGTGGGGTTTCGTGCCAATGCTGTGGCTAAGGGCAAGGCGTCCCCCGCCTGTTCACGAAAAGGTATTTTTACACTTCATCATTCCGCCTTATGCTTTGACGATATATGCAGGGCAAGACGATTTGAAACGCGAGGACGCATATGGCCGTGACCCTTCTTTCGCCTTTTCGCAGCAGCATTTCCGCAGTCGCGGTAATAGCGCTTGTTGCGGGCAGCCTTGCGGTGCCGCTTCCGGCGGGCGCGCAAAGCCACGGGCCGGAATCTGTTGCCGATCTTGCCGAGCCGCTGCTGGATGCGGTGGTGAATATTTCCACGTCGCAGAACGTCAAGACAGATGGCAAGGGGCCGGTTCCGCCACGTCTGCCGGAAGGTTCGCCATTCCAGGAGTTCTTCAAGGATTATTTCGACAGCCAGAAGCCGGAAGGCGGTGAAAAGGTCAATTCCCTCGGGTCCGGTTTTGTGATCGATCCCGCCGGTTATGTCGTCACCAACAACCACGTCATCGAGGGTGCCGATGCCATCGAGGTGATTTTCCCGAATGGCTCGAAGCTCAAGGCGACGCTTGTCGGCACCGATACCAAGACCGATCTTTCCGTTCTGAAGGTGGAGCCAAAAACGCCGCTGAAGGCGGTCAAATTTGGCGATTCGCGCAGCATGCGCATTGGCGACTGGGTAATGGCGGTCGGTAACCCCTTCGGGCTTGGCGGATCGCTGACCGTTGGCGTCATTTCAGCGCGCGGCCGCAATATCAATGCCGGCCCTTATGACAATTTCATCCAGACGGATGCGGCCATCAACAAGGGTAACTCCGGTGGACCGCTCTTCAACATGAAGGGCGAGGTGATTGGCATCAATACGGCGATCATTTCGCCGAGCGGCGGTTCGATCGGTATCGGTTTCGCCGTTCCGACGGAGCTTGCACAGAACATCGTTCAGCAACTGATCGAATTCGGAGAGACCCGCCGCGGCTGGCTGGGTGTTCGCGTCCAGCCGGTCACGGACGATGTGGCCGCGAGCCTCGGCATGGACAGCGCCAAGGGCGCGCTGATTTCCGGGGTCGCCAAGGGCGGCCCGGTGGAAAACGGTCCGATCCAGGCTGGCGACGTCGTGCTGAAATTCGATGGCAAGGATATTCACGAGATGCGCGACCTTCTGCGGATCGTGGCGGAAAGCCCGGTCGGCAAGGAAGTCGATGTCGTCATCCTGCGAGACGGAAAGGAAGAGACCGTCAAGGTCAAGCTGGGCCAGCTGCAGGATACCAAGGATGAGAAAGCTTCGACTGACGACCAGCAGACTGACGACGGCGACAGCGGTGTGATCGCGCCGGAAGACAATGATGGCGGCGACGATCAGGCCCAGGATCAGACTCCGGAGGTGCGTGAAGCGCCGCAGAGCGTGCTTGGCATGAATCTCGTTGTGCTCAGCAATGAGTTGCGGACGGAAAAGGGCATTGCCGAGAGCGTTGAAG
Organism: Agrobacterium genomosp. 2 str. CFBP 5494; assembly: GCF_900013495.1. Classification (NCBI taxonomy): domain Bacteria; kingdom Pseudomonadati; phylum Pseudomonadota; class Alphaproteobacteria; order Hyphomicrobiales; family Rhizobiaceae; genus Agrobacterium; species Agrobacterium genomosp. 2. The sequence goes on along the minus strand of NZ_LT009718.1, from coordinate 2,461,276 downwards.
GCGTGCTGGTCGCAAGTGTCGATCCGGGTTCGCCCGCAGAACAGAAGGGTATGAAGGCAGGCGATGTGATTGTGGAAGTCGGACAGGACTTCATGGAGGTTCCCGGCGACGTGCTTGTGCGGGTGAATGGTCTGAAATCGGAAGGCCGCAAGAACGCCCACATGATGGTGGCCGATGCGCAGGGCAATCTGCGCGTGGTGGCGCTGCCGCTGGAATAACGCTTTCCGCACGATCGGGCAGGAATCGGGTGGTTCCGATGCTGCCGGCTCTTTAAGCCTTGGCCTCCACCGAACGGAGGCCAAGGCTATGAAATTACTTGAAAACAAAGTCGCCATCATCATCGGCGCGTCATCCGGCATCGGCCGCGCGACGGCGCGCCTGTTTGCCGCTCATGGCGCCGCCGTCGTCATTAATGCGCGCGGCGAAAAGGCGCTGGACGAGGTTGCCGCCGAGATTCGTGAGGCGGGCGGACCTGTGCACACGGTTGCCGGCGACGCTGGCGTTGCGGAAACCCATTCCCGTTTGGCCGAGGCGGCCACCGACGTTTTTGGTGGTCTCGATATCGCCGTCAACAATGCGGGTGGCGTGGGTGCCGCCAAACCGCTGGTGGAGATTTCGCCTGACGAATGGGATTACGTGCTTAACGTCAACCTGACTTCCGCCTTTCTTGGCGCGCGCTATCAGATTCCGCTGATGCTGAGGCGCGGCGGCGGTTCTATCGTCTTTACCTCAAGCTTCGTCGGCACCAGTGTCGGCATACCGGGCATGTCGGCTTATGGCGCTGCGAAGGCCGCGCTGATGGGGCTGGTGAAGGGTATTACCGCCGATTATGCCGCCAGCGGCGTTCGCGCCAATGCGTTGTTGCCCGGGGGTGTGGACACCCCGATGGCAGGGGATCAGGCACAAAAGGACTGGGCCGCCGGCCTGCATGCGATGAAACGCATCGCCCAGCCCGAGGAAATAGCGCAGGCAGCGCTTTTCCTCGCCAGCCCGATGGCGAGTTTTGTCGCTGGCGCGGCGCTTTTTGCCGATGGTGGCAACGCCGCGGTGAAATAATTCCGGACCGGCGGGTCACGACGTCAACGCGCCCGCCATTGCTCCAGCGTCAGCGCATAGGTGACGTGCGGACGCAGATGGGGATGCGTCTCCGCGGGCACGCGGGGATGGTCGAAATCCCGCGAGGGATCACGTTTCAGCCCGATTCGCTCCATCACGGCGGTCGAACGGTGGTTGTTCCAGACAGCGAAGGAGACGATTTCCGGCGTCTCCTTTTCGTCAAAGGCCATCACGAGCAGCGACTGCGCCGCTTCGGTGACATAGCCATGTCCCCAGAAACGGGTGGCGAGCCGCCAGCCGATCTCCATGGTGCCGACCGGGAAGGGCGGGTCGAGATTAAGGACGGGCGAAATACCGCAAAATCCCATGGATTCGCCTGTTTCCCGCTGCTCCATCGCATAGAAGCCATAACCACTGCCGCGGATCATGCCATTGATGGTTTCGAGAACCGCGTCCGCTTCCTGATGGCTGCGGCGGAAGGGGAAAAATTCCATGACCTTCTCGTCGGCATTGATTTCACGGAAAAGGTCTCGGTCGCTCTCCTTCCACTCGCGCAGAATAAGTCTTGGCGTCTCGCGAATGATCATGGGGTGACAAAGTCCGTCTTTCGATAACCCTGAATGTAAAGAAGCGCGGTCAGGTCGCCATGGTCGATGCGCATCTGCGCTTCGGCCGCCACGGCCGGCTTGGCGTGCAGGGCCACGCCCGCGCCCGCCACATGCAGCATGCCCAGATCATTGGCTCCATCGCCAACCGCCATCGCCTCATCTGGAGAAATGCCGAGTTTGGCGGCAATATCATTCAACGCATCCACTTTGGCCTGTTTTCCGAGGATGGGTTCGGCAACGGTGCCATCAAGCTCGCCATTTGCCTCACCAAGCAGATTGGCGCGGTTCTCGTCAAAACCGAGCACCGCGGCGACACGGCTGGTGAAGACGGTGAAACCGCCTGACACGAGGGCCGTGTAATAGCCTTTCGCCTTCATGGTGGCGATGAGTTCCTTGCCACCCGGGGTCAGCGTGATGCGCTTTTCGATGACGTCATCGATGACAGCAACCGGCAGTCCTTTCAGCAACGCGACGCGCTCCCGCAGTGCCGGTTCAAAGGCGATTTCGCCGTTCATGGCGCGTGCGGTGATGGCGGAGACCTTGTCCTTCAGCCCGACTTCAGCTGCCAGCTCATCGATGCATTCCTGACCGATCATGGTCGAATCCATGTCTGCGATCAGGAGTTTCTTGCGACGCTGGTCCTGCTCCTGGATTACGATATCGATCGGCTGGCCGGCGAGGGTGTCAGCGATAGCCCTGTGTGCCTGCTCTATTGCGGTGCCGGAGGGCAGTGCGATATCGCAGGCAATCCCGTCCGCCAGCCAGTAGAGGCCCGATGCGTTCACGGCCTTCGCGGCCGCTTCGCCGAGGGCCGGTGTCAGAACAGGATTTGACGGATTGGCGATAAGCGTGGCAACCAGAGCCATGATGAAAAACCTTGATGAGAATTTTGATGCGATCCTGATAACCGGCCCGACGGCTAGCGGCAAGTCCGCGCTTGCGCTTCGTCTGGCTGTGGAGCGGGACGGTGTCGTCATCAATGCCGACAGCATGCAGGTTTACGACACGCTGCGCGTGTTGACCGCCCGACCGTCCGAAGACGAGATGGAGGGGGTGCCGCATCTCCTCTACGGTCACGTGCCGGCGAGCAGCCTCTACTCCACGGGCGAATGGCTGCGGGACATCTCCGTCGTGCTTGCCGATCTGCGCGGGCAGGGGCGTTTCCCCGTCATCGTCGGCGGCACGGGGCTTTACTTCAAGGCGCTGACAGGCGGGCTTTCCGACATGCCTGCCATTCCGGACACGATCCGTGAGCCGATGCGGGCCCGGTTGATCGAAGAAGGCGCAGCCATCCTTTACGCCGAGCTTGTCCGGCGCGATCCCGTCATGGCCGACATGCTCCAGCCGGGAGACGGCCAGCGTATTGTCCGCGCGCTGGAGGTGCTTGAAGCGACCGGGAAGTCCATCAGGGATTTTCAGCTTGCCCGTGGCCCGATGATCGTTGATCCGGACCGGGCGCAAAAACTCGTGGTCCTGCCGGAGAGGCCGGTATTGCATGCGCGTATCAACCGGCGTTTCGAAGCCATGATGCATAGCGGTGCAGTGGAGGAGGTGCAGGCGCTTCTCGCCCTCGATCTTCCGGCCGATGCCACCGTCATGAAGGCGATTGGCGTTGCCCAGATTGCTGAAATGCTGGCCGGGCGCATGAGCACGGCGGATGTCGTTGAAAGATCGGCCGCTGCAACCCGACAATATGCCAAACGGCAGATGACATGGTTCCGCAACCAGATGGATGAAGACTGGATGCGTATTCAGCCGTGAAGGAACTCAATCTTTCCTGTAGAGACTGCCGAGCGGTTTCTTGAGCAGGCTTTCACGCAGCGACGGGCGTGTATCACCCTGGGGACCATTCTGCGCCTGCATCTGGAAACCGGCTTTGCGCAACTCGTTGACGGCGCTGGAGGCGGTGTCGGTGCCTACCGGATTTTGTGATGCAGGCAGGGCGCGCCCAGGTAGCATGTCCGGGCGGTAGGGTTCGTATTCCTCGCTTGCAGCCGTCCCCAACTCCCGCTTCCAGGGATCGATATCGGCGGCATCGAGAGGCCGCGCGGTCGGTTCCGCCGGATCTGAAAAGGCCGCTTCCACGCTCTGCTGAAAGCCTGTGATAACCGGTCTGCTTGCGGCGCGCATGCGAGTGACGATGGCGTTCAGGTCAACGGTATCGGGCGTTTCCTGGCTGGCGTGGCTGATCGTGCCGCTCGCCTTGGGCAATTTGATGGTGGGCACCCGGTCGAAACGCATGCGCATTGGCACCCCGACTGCCTCGCCGAAGGCGATGGCTTCGCCATTGCCGATGGAGGAAAGAAAGCTGGTGGTTGAGGCCGATGCGTTCGGCACAGCCGAGAGAATGATCTTCTGGTCGATTTCGTTCGACAGCCGCATGGCGAAAACAGTCGAACATTGCGACAGGATTGTCTGATCCAGCTCACTGGGTCTCTGGGTGATGATGCCCAGCGAAATGCCGTATTTCCGGCCTTCCTTGGCAATCTGGGCGATGGATTGCCGGGTGGGGAAAAAGCCGCGCTCGGGGTCGGCGGGAACATAACGGTGCGCTTCCTCGCACACCACGAGCATATGCAGCGAACCGCGCGCCAGCACCGCCAGTTCGAAGGACATACGGCAAAGAACGGAAACCACCGAGTTTACCACTTCGGACGGGATGCCCGACAGTTGGAATACCGAAATCGGTTTGCCTTCCCCGGGAATGCGGAAAATATGCGCCACGGTTTCCAGAATCGTGTCGCTGATCGTATTGCTGGAGAACATGAAATTATAACGCGTGTCGTTGATGGCCGAAAGAATGCGGCCTTTCAGCGTGCGTAGCGCCGGTTTTTCGCCACGCCCCTCCAGCCGCCCGATGCGCTCGTCGATGAGGGCGAGAAGATCGGCGATGCGGTAGGGAACCGGCGTGTCCGGTGTGATCGCGCTCTTGTCGGAGGTGCGGCGAACGGCCGAACCTTCGGTTCCGCGAAACGCTTTTTTCGCCTCGGGAATCAGATCCCGCAGAACATCCATTTCCTCCGGCACGGGTTTGCGGCCGCGGAACACAACTTCCGCGAACTCCTCAAGGCGCATCAACCAGAAGGGAAGGTCCAGCGTATCGGTGTCGATGACGACGGAATGATCTGGGAAGGCGGCGGCGAATTCGTTGTGCGGATCAAGAATGAGGACACGCAGTTTCGGGTCGGTCTCGATTGCCTTGTTCAAAAGCAGGGAGACCGCAGTGGTCTTGCCCACACCGGTCGAACCGACAACGGCGAAATGTTTGGCCAGCATCTGCGGAATATTGATGGCGGCATTGATCGTATCGTCCTGCGTCAGCTTGCCGATGACGCAGGCGTCGCGCTTGCCGCCGTCGTAAATCCTGGAGAGGTCGCTCGCACGGATACGATGCGCGACCGCGCCGAGATAGGGATAACGGGAGATGCCGGTGGAAAAGCGTTCGCTGCCATCTTCGGTGCGATAAACCTCGCCCACGAGTTCAACGTCGATCAGCAGCCTGTTCGGCTTGTCTGGCGCCCAGTATTCTTCGCCGGTCCGCATGGCAAAGACAAGCGCGGCGACGCGGCTTGTGCCCATTTCAATGGAGATCAGGCGTCCGACGGACCAGAGCTGCGATACGTCTGTGGTGCCCGGTTCGGTTTCCGCAACAATGGTGGCGCGTGCGCCGTCGCAGGCGATGACACGGCCGAGCATGCGGTTCGCCGGCTGCTCGCCGGATCGCCGTTCGTTTTCGCCCATGCGGGACGCGTTATGAAACGTGTCGTTACTCACATTTTTTCCCGGTACATGCGGATGATCGCGGTGGTTCCGGCAGCATCTGCCTTCCCGGTATAAAAGATTATGCTTAACAACAGGTGTATCGCTTGTGTTCGAAAATTTCGCGCAGCCGCGCTTTCCGGCAATAAAAGAAGGCGACGGTGATTTTTTCATGCAATATGCGTTGACGGCTGGGGCTTTTGTGGCTAACACTCCGGCCCATGAAAAATCTTAACGTACTTATCGTGGTGGGACGGCGCATGGGCAGGATGGTGTAACCATCCGGCGAAAGCACCCATGCGCTGAACGAGGCTCCTCTAGGGGCCTTTTTTTATGTCTTCAAACAGGCCCTCGGGCTCCTCGATATCCAAAGCCAAAGCGGGATGGAAACAGGCAATGACGGATAAGGACAATACGGAAAACAGCAATCGCATGACAGGTGCGGAGATCGTTCTGCAGGCGCTGAAGGACAACGGCGTCGAGCACATCTTCGGTTATCCCGGCGGCGCCGTACTTCCGATCTATGACGAGATTTTCCAGCAGGAAGACATCCAGCATATTCTCGTGCGCCATGAGCAGGGCGCTGGCCATGCGGCTGAAGGTTATGCCCGCTCGACCGGCAAGGTCGGTGTCATGCTCGTCACCTCAGGTCCCGGCGCGACCAATGCGGTCACCCCGCTGCAGGATGCGCTGATGGATTCCATTCCGCTCGTCTGCCTGTCCGGCCAGGTTCCCACCACGCTGATCGGCTCGGACGCGTTCCAGGAATGCGATACTGTTGGCATCACGCGCCCCTGCACCAAGCACAACTGGCTGGTAAAGGACGTCAACGAACTGGCTGGTATCATCCATGAGGCTTTCCGCATTGCGCAGACCGGCCGCCCGGGTCCTGTCGTTGTCGATATCCCGAAGGACATCCAGTTCGCCACCGGCACCTACACGCCGCCTTCCGCCGCCGTCCAGCAGAAGAGCTACAAGCCGAAGGTTCAGGGTGACCTTAATGCCATCCATGCCGCCATCGAACTGATGTCGAAGGCGAAAAAGCCGGTTTTCTACACCGGCGGCGGCGTCATCAATTCCGGCCCGGAAGCAACCCGGTTGCTGCGTGAACTGGTCGAGCTGACCGGCTTCCCGATCACGTCGACATTGATGGGTCTCGGTGCCTATCCGGCGTCCGGCAAGAACTGGCTCGGCATGCTGGGCATGCACGGTTCCTACGAAGCCAATATGACGATGCATGATTGCGACGTTCTCGTCTGCGTCGGCGCGCGTTTCGACGACCGTATTACCGGCCGCATCAACGCTTTCTCGCCGAATTCGAAGAAGATCCATATCGATATCGATCCCTCCTCGATCAACAAGACGGTTCGCGTCGACGTTCCGATCATCGGTGATGTCAGCCATGTCCTGGAAGACATGGTTCGCCTGTGGCGCGCTTTGCCGAAGAAGCCTGAGAAGGCGCAGACGGCGGATTGGTGGGCGCAGATCGAGCGCTGGCGTGCCCGCAACTCCTTCGCCTACAAGAATTCCAACGATGTCATCATGCCGCAATATGCACTGCAGCGGCTTTATGAGGCATCGAAGGGGCGTGACACCTACATCACGACAGAAGTCGGCCAGCACCAGATGTGGGCGGCGCAGTTTTTTGGCTTCGAGGAGCCGAACCACTGGATGACCTCGGGCGGTCTCGGCACGATGGGTTATGGCCTGCCTGCTGCCATCGGCGTTCAGGTCGCGCACCCCGAAGCGCTGGTTATCGACATTGCCGGTGACGCCTCGATCCAGATGTGCATTCAGGAAATGTCCTGCGCCATCCAGTATGGCCTGCCGGTGAAGATCTTCATCCTCAACAACCAGTATATGGGCATGGTGCGCCAGTGGCAGCAGCTGCTGCACGGCAACCGCCTGTCCAACTCCTATACGGAAGCCATGCCCGATTTCGTGAAGCTGGCCGAAGCCTATGGCGCGGTTGGCATGTATTGCGACGACCCGAAGGAATTGGATGACAAGATTGCCGAGATGATCGCAGTCAAGAAGCCGGTCATTTTCGATTGCCGCGTTGCCAATCTCGCCAATTGCTTCCCGATGATTCCGTCTGGTAAGGCTCATAACGAGATGCTGTTGCCGGATGAGGCGACGGATGAAGCAGTTGCCAACGCCATTGACGCCAAGGGCCGTCAGCTAGTCTGAGCCGGGAGAGGAAAAGGACATGAACGCACACCTACAACCCACCGGCTCCGCCTACTTCATCCAGAAGGAGACGGCCGCCGTCGAAAACCACACGCTGTCGGTTCTCGTCAACAACGAGCCGGGCGTTCTCGCCCGGGTCATCGGCCTGTTTTCGGGCCGAGGCTACAACATCGAAAGTCTGACGGTTTCGGAAACCGAACATGAGGCGCATCTCTCGCGCATCACCATCGTCACGCGCGGCACGCCCATCGTGCTGGAGCAGATCAAGGCGCAGCTGGAACGGATCGTGCCGGTGCACCGGGTTCTCGACCTGACCGTTCGCGCCCGCGAACTGGGGCAGGAGCGGCCGATCGAGCGGGAAGTGGCGCTGATCAAGGTTGCCGGCACCGGTGAAGTCCGTGCCGAGGCGTTGCGGCTTGCCGATGCGTTTCAGGCCAAGGTCGTGGATGCGACGGTGGAGCATTTCATCTTCGAAATCACCGGCAAGTCGTCGAAGATCGACCAGTTCGTGGCGATCATCAAGCCGCTCGGACTGATCGAAATCTGCCGCACGGGTATTGCCGCGATGAACCGTGGGTCGCAGGGGATGTAATTTCTCCGAGTGCAGAGCAGATGTTGGAATACAAGCCCGCGGTTCGCCGCGGGTTTTTTTATGGCCTGCTCTTGGCTGATATATATTCAACCATATGGTTGACTTTCTTGGGCGGGAGTCTATATTCAACGACATGGTTGAATTATCCGCTTCACATCTAGACACTGTCTTTCATGCCTTGGGCGACGCCACGCGACGCACGATGCTGCGGGATCTTTCCCGCGGTGAGCGAACGGTGACACAGTTGGCTCAGCCGTTCGACATCTCGCTCGCTGCGGCTTCAAAGCACATCAAGGCGCTGGAAAATGCGGGGCTCATCCGCCGCGAGGTGAGGGGGCGTATCCATGTCTGCCGCCTAGCGCCGGAACGGCTGGAAGAAGCGCATGAATGGCTGGATTTCTACCGGCAGTTCTGGGGCAGCCGCCTCGATATTCTTGAGCAGATGCTCAGGGAGGAAGATCAGGGAAAAACCCCTGCAGATGGAGGAAATGACAATGGCTGATATTGCAATGCCTGACACTTATGGTCGCCTCGTTGAACCGACGACCCTGAAGATCGAGCGGCTGCTGCCGGGGCCGGTCGAACGGGTATGGGCCTATCTGACGGAAAGCGACCTTCGCCGCCGCTGGCTGGCTTCCGGCGAGATGCGGCTTGCCGCCGGCGCACCATTCGAGCTGGTGTGGCGGAATGATGAACTTTCCAATCCACCCGGACGCCGCCCTGAGGGCTTTTCCGAAGAGCACAGGATGGCTTCCCGCATCATTACGGTTGTTCCGCCGCACCGCCTTGTCTTCACATGGGGCGAGGGTGCCGAGGTTTCCATCGAACTCCAGGCTCTTGGTAAGGACGTGCTCCTGACGCTGATCCATCGCCGGCTGGCGGATCGCACCACAAGGCTCAATGTCAGCGCCGGTTGGCACGTGCACCTTGATGTTCTCGCTGCCCGCCTTCAGGAGGAGGAACCGGGACCCTTCTGGGAAACATGGCTGGGTCTGAAAGAGGAATATGAGCACCGGATACCGCAATAGGCACGGTGCGTTCTCGTGATGCAACGGCGCGGCTTGCCGCGCCGTTTCGATTGCTCCGCCTGATCTTCCCTGGGCGACAGGGCTGCCTATGGGACTTGGCGTTCACATTCCGATTCAACCGCTTGAGCGATTGATTCAGAAGTGTTTCCTAACCGTTTGTTACGTCACAGCATTTCCAGCGCCGTATTGCGCGTTGGCGGGGGGAAGACAGCGTCCAGTGCGGCCCAGTCCTCCTCGGTTATATCAAGATCGGTCGCGCCGCGATTTTCTTCGACGCGCGCGGGATTCGAGGATTTCGGGATCGCGATGACGCCTTCCCTTTCCAGCAGAAAGGCCAGAGCCAGTTGCGCCGGGGTCGCCTGATAGGCCTTGGCGATGCGTATGAGTTCATGGTTCTTGAGAATACGGCCCTGTTCTATGGGAGAATAGGCCATCAGTGGCACGCCGTGTTGCTGGCACCAGGGCAACAGCGAAAACTCCGGCCCGCGTCGGGACAGATTGTAAAGTACCTGATTGGCGGCGCAGTTCCTGCCGTCAGGAACAGCGAAAAGCTCTTCCATGTCGTCCGTGTCGAAATTGGAGACGCCCCAGTCGCCGATCTTGCCGTCCCTCTTCAGTCTTTCGAAAGCCGCCACGGTTTCTTCGAGTGGGTGCTCTCCGCGCCAGTGCAGCAGATAGAGATCGATGTGGTCGGTGCCGAGCCGGGCGAGGCTGCGCTCGCAGGCGTCAACAGTGACGGTGGCACTGGCATTCCAAGGATAGACCTTGCTTACCAGAAACACGTCTTCGCGATGATTGACGATAGCCCTGCCGACTATCTCTTCCGATCGGCCGTCCGCGTACATTTCCGCCGTGTCAATCAACGTCATGCCAAGGTCGATGGCCCGTCGGATACTTTCGACCTCCTGCTCGGCGGATGATCTCGTCTCCCCCATGTTCCACGTCCCGAGGCCGAGGGCTGGGACCTCTTTTCCGGATGGGAGGGCAACGTAGGGAATGTCATCATACATCGTTTCGCTCCAGGGTTTTCGCGGAAAGAATAAGCCTTTGTTCCGACTTCTCAACCCGGCACGGGCGGGATCGATCCATCAAAAAAATTGACCTCGTCGATCGGTTTGCCGGGCTGGTCTGATGGCGGTCCCGTGGGTAGGGTTGCCTTCACAGGAGAGATCATGACTGCCGAGACATTTATCGCGCTGGTGCTGTTTGCCTTCACCACCTCCATCACGCCCGGTCCGAACAATATGATGCTGTTTGCTTCCGGCGTGAATTTTGGTTTCCGTCGCACCGTCCCGCATATGCTCGGCATCGGTGCGGGCTTTCTTTCGCTGCTGATCGGGGTCGGATTTGGCCTCGGGGCACTGTTGCATTCGGTACCGGCACTTTACACCGGGCTGAAATTTGCGGGTGGGCTTTATCTCGTCTGGATCGCGTGGAAAATCGGAACGTCCCGCAGCCTCCATGAAGGCACGGCGGCTTCGCAGCCGATGAGTTTTCTTGCAGCAGCGGCGTTCCAGTGGGTCAATCCCAAGGCGTGGGTGATGGCGGTTACGGCAATGGCGACATATACGGACGAGACGCAGTATTTCCTTACCGTAATGCTTGTGGGGGTGGCCTTCGCTGCCGTCAATCTTCCCAGTGTTTCCACCTGGGCCGGTTTCGGCTCGGCGCTTCGCGACTGGCTCTCCGTTCCAGTCCGGCTCAAATGGTTCAACATCAGCATGGCCGTGCTTCTCGTCATCAGTCTCTGGCCGATGCTGAAATAACGGCTCCACTCGGCGACCCTATGTCGGGAACTGCCGGTAACATTCCTCGGCGATCGCCTGTACCTCGGCTCGCGTCAGTTCCGCGGAGACGGCGTAACCCAGCTCGTTGTCGATCCAGTAGAAGGTCTCGATTCCGTCGGCGCTGGCCATGCGGAAACTGGTGGTGCGGTTTTCCTCGTTGTGGCCTATCAGCACCGTCACCCGCCTGCCGGTCCTGTCCTGGTACATCAACATCGCACCCGGCTTGCCGCTGACGGGGATAAGACGCCCACCGACGAGGTCATATCCAATCTTCGAAAGATCGGGAATCGCGAAGGGGTAGCCGAGCCGCTTGCCAAGCCAGGTTGCCAGATGCTGCTGTTCCCCGGCCCCCACCTCTACGGGATGACGCACTTCGCTCGCGTAGATGAGATAAGCGGATTTCGCCTGGGCAGGAATGTCCGTCGTCAGCGATGCCAGCACCACATCCTGCGGTGTGGAAACGGACCAAGGCAGAAGCCTGCCGGCTGCCGCGCCCGCCGTGAAGATCAGGAAGGCTGCCGCGGTTCGCAGGAGAAGGGGTTTAAGCCGCCAGGCGCGTGCGACCTTTTCGCAAGTCAGCATCGATGCGTCACGCGGATGTGCGGCGGCATAGGAGGCGAAGGCATTTCTCAGGCTGTCGGCCTGTCTCTTCCAGTCTTCCACCCGGCTCTGCTCTTCCGGTCTTTCCGCGAGCCATGCCTCGACAGCCGCGCGGTCATCGTCGGAGAGAAGCCCGTCGACATAGGCGTGCAGGTCGTCTTCGGTTATGGCATCAGCCCGTTTCATCGTGGTCTCCGCAGGGGAATGATATTATCCGCCGCCAGATTCTGGCGAAGGGTTTCGCGGGCGCGGGACAGTCTGGACATGACGGTGCCGAGCGGGATCGACAATGTCTCCGCCGCCTCCTGATAACTGTAGCCTTCCACCGTCACCAGCATCAGTACGGCGCGCATCTCAGGCGAAAGCAGCGCAAGCGCGCCGTGCAGGCGGTCGTTCTCCAGCGTATCGCCCAGCGTTTCGGCAGCGGCGATCGTTTCATCGAGACTTTCCGAAGGATGCCGTTTCTCTGTCCGGTGGCGGTTGCGATAAAGATTCGTCATTATCGTGTAGGCCCATGATTTCAAACCGGTTCCGCGCCATGTTGCTTTATTGGCCAGCGCCTTTTCGACGCAGTCCTGCAACAGGTCCTCTCCATCGGTATCTGAGCGCGAAAGGCTACGGGAATAACGGCGCAGCATCGGTATCAGGGCCAGCATCTCCGCTTCGAAGCTGCCGGCCGCGGGGGACTGTCTCCCCCGCGTCGCAGCTTCCATCTCGTCAGGGTTTTGCTGCATCCCACACACCGTTCACGCCGTCGCCGGTGGCATCGCCCTTCTTGGTGTCCTTGATCCAGTAATAGAGCGGCATGCCGTCCTTCGCCCATTGCTTCTTGCCGTCCTTGCGCGTCACGATGGAGTAAACCCCTTCGGCTTTCGCATTCTCCGCAGCGAAGAAGGGCGGCCAGTTCGTGGCGCATTTGTCATAACAATTGGATACGCCCTTCTTGTCGTTCTTGAAAGTGTAGAGCGTCATGCCTTTTTCACCTGCGAGCACATTGCCTTTTGCGGTCTTGACCGTTTCGACCGCCGGGGCGGCATAGGCTGTTCCGGCAAAGGCCAGAACGAGGGCGGGGACGATGAAGCGGATTTTCATGGACATATCCTCCTTGGTTCGGGCGGGCTCGAGCCGCCGGCACAACAAGAGACACCGTTGGTCCGTGGTTTATTCCCTTCGCAAAATATTTTTTTCAGCAGCCTGAAGACGAACGGGGAAAACCGGGCGTGAACCTGCGCTTCAGCGCTCACGATATTCATCTTTCGTTCTTTTTCTGTTGCGTAACGGGCTCGAATCCTGCGATGAGGGCGCATGTTATTTTCACCGCAACAGGACGAAGCGCTCAAGGCTGTTTCCCGCTGGCTCAAGGAAGGCCGGTCGCCGGTTTTCCGGCTGTTCGGTTATGCCGGAACCGGCAAGACCACGCTTGCCAAGCATTTTGCGGAAAACGTCGATGGAGAGGTGCTGTTTGCGGCCTTCACCGGCAAGGCGGCGCAGGTGCTGCGTTCGCGCGGCGCGACCAATGCCCGCACCATCCACTCCCTGATCTACCGCCCGCGCGGAGAGGAGACGGTGGAAGACGAAGAAACCGGCAAGACCTCGATTGCCCCGATGTTCTCCATCAACCGCCAGAGCCCGCTCGCCAAGGCGGCGCTCATCATCATCGATGAATGTTCGATGGTAGACGAACAGCTTGGCAAGGATCTGATGAGTTTCGGCACGCCGATCCTCGTGCTCGGCGATCCCGGCCAGCTGCCGCCGGTTTCGGGCGGAGGCTTCTTTACCGAGCAGGAGCCGGATTATCTGCTGTCGGAAATCCATCGCCAGGCGAAGGACAATCCCATCATCCATCTTGCCATGGATGTGCGGGAAGGCCGGGAGATCATGCGCGGCGATTATGGTTCCGCGCAGGTGATCTCCAAATCCGAGGTGACGCAGTCGCTGGTGCTCGATGCCGATCAGGTGCTGGTTGGCACCAACCGCACCCGCCGCCGCTACAATCAACGTCTTCGCGAGCTGAAGGGTTTTACCGCCGATTATCCGCAATCGGGCGACAAGCTGGTCTGCCTTCGCAACGATCCGGCCAAGGGCCTGCTCAACGGCTCGCTGTGGCAGGTGATGAGTTCGTCGCGCGAGACGGTGAAGCCTGGCATCAACCTGATGATCCGGCCTGAAGACGACGATATGGATCGCGGTGCGGCCAAGATCAAACTGCTGAAGGCGGCCTTCGAGGACGTGGAGGCCGAAATTCCGTGGTCCACGCGCAAGCGTTATGACGAATTCGATTTCGGCTATGCGTTGACGGTGCACAAGGCCCAGGGTTCGCAATGGAATAACGTGGTTCTCTTCGATGAGAGTTATGCGTTCCGGGACTCGCGCGAGAGGTGGCTTTACACCGCCATTACCCGCGCGGCTGAGACCCTGACCATCGTTCGCTGATCCTGGTCAGGCGCGGATGACGCCGAGCAGAACCGCCTTGGCCACCGCCTGAAAACGGTTGCTGGCGCTGAACTTGCCGATAATCTTCGCTTCGAGGATGTTAAGCTCGTTTGCCGAAAGGCCAAGGGCGCGGGCGAGCCTGACAGGGGCGTATCCTTCCGCCATGAGTTCGAGACATTTCCGTTCAGGATCGGTTAGCGCGATGTCGTTTGCCTGTCCCCGCTCGGCCGCGTCCGCGCCATCTTCGTCGCTATCGGTGACGAGCAGTTCCTCGATCTGCTGGGCCTGGCGCTGGAGCGTGGAAAGCTCCGCCGTCAACTCTCGCTTTCGCTGCCTTAGTGCGTCGCGAAATATATCGTCTGCCTCTTCCTGCGAGAGAGAACGGACCAGTTTTTCCATGATCTCCGTAATCGAAGCCACGGAAATACCGACTTCGCGGCAAACGTTGATAACGGCCATGCGCTGGACGTTGCGGTGAGAATAGACCCGCATCTGTCCGATGCGTTTAGACGTCAGCAGTGCCTTTTCTTCGTAAAAATGCAGGGTACGGTGGGTCACTCCGAAGATATTGGCCATGTCGGCGATCGGAACCGGTTCCGCGGGCAGCGATGAGGGCAGGCTTATATCCGGTAGAAAGCTGTTGACCCTTAGATTGGGTTTGTCCTCGTCGCCGTGACTTTCGAACGGCATCCGGCCATCCTGCATTGTCTCCCCCTTCGCGCTCTCCGGCAGCGTGTCTGCCTTTTTAAAGGCGTCTGTTGCTTATTCCCCCGCAACAGACCGTTTTTCGATAAAAACATAATGCCAAACGCTACATCAAAACCGGAACGTGTCATGCGCACTTTCGTTCCCGGTATGATAAAAAATTTATCAGCCTCCTTGCGGTCGGCGTCAACCTGCGTGAAACAGGATGTCAATTCCGAACCGGAGCCCGATGCCATGCCCGCAAAACTCTCTGTCAATCTGAACGCAATTGCCATGTTACGCAACCGCCGCGATCTTCCGTGGCCGGATGTCGCGCATTTCGGGCATATTGCACTGGAGGCGGGGGCAAGCGGGCTGACTGTACACCCGCGGCCTGACCAGCGCCATATCCGCTTCTCGGATCTACCGGCCCTGCGCGCGCTGATCGATGACAGGTTTCCCTCCGCGGAGTTCAACATTGAAGGATATCCGAGTGAGGATTTTCTCCTTTTGTGCGAAAAGACCCAGCCCGAACAGGTCACACTCGTACCTGACGATCCGTCGCAGGCAACCTCCGATCATGGCTGGGATTTCCGCGCGCATGCGAAATTTCTGAAGCAGGTCGTCGGACGGCTGAAATCGGGCGGCATGCGGGTGTCGCTTTTCGCAGATGGCGACGGCGAACGCGAGCCGGTGGAACTGGCGGCTGAGACGGGCGCTGCGCGTATCGAACTTTATACCGGGCCCTATGGCGGCTGTCATGACGATCCGCACAAGGCCGATGTGCTCGTCGAGACGCTTGGGCGGACGGCGGACCATGCTGCGGCGCTCGGACTTGCCGTCAATGCGGGCCATGATCTCACCGTCGCGAACCTGCCAAAGCTGATGAAACGTATCCCTTATCTGGCCGAGGTTTCAATCGGCCACGGGTTGACGGCGGATGCCCTGGAATATGGCATGGCGGAAACAGTCCGGCGTTTTCGGCAGGCCTGCGGTCAGGCTATTTCATAACCAAAGCCAATTTTTTCGCCTATGTTCTGCCTTGCGCATGCTCCGTGCGCGAGGGCGGCGGGAGATATGTCGGAACCGGTCCCGCCGAACTAGGTTCTGGGTTGAGTATCGGCGTTTCCGATAGTCGGAATTCACTTTCCGGACCGATGCTCGGGCTTTTGAAGGCAGAGACATATGCAAGAACATCATGTTGTCGTCGTGGGTGGAGGCTTCGGCGGTTTGCAGCTGGTACACGGGCTGGAGGGGGCCCCTGTCCGCATCACATTGATCGATCGTCGCAATCATCATCTTTTCCAGCCATTGCTTTATCAGGTTGCGACGACTGCGCTGGCGACATCCGAGATCGCGTGGCCGATCCGTCATCTCTACCGCGATCGCAAGGAGGTCACGACGCTGCTTGCCGAGGTGACCGGCGTGGATCGGGCGGCCCGGACCGTGCATCTCAACACCGGTGAAACGATCCGCTTCGACACTTTGGTGCTGGCTACAGGCGCACGCCACGCCTATTTCGGTCACGATGAGTGGGAGCGTTCCGCGCCGGGTCTCAAGACGCTGGAGGATGCAACGACAATTCGCCGCCGCCTGCTTCTTGCCTTCGAACGGGCCGAACTCGCGACCAGCGAAGAGGAACGACAGGCACTGCTAACCTTTGTCATCATAGGGGCAGGCCCGACCGGCGTGGAAATGGCAGGCATGATTGCAGAGCTTGCCCATAAGGCGCTGCCGGCGGAATTCCGCAACGTTGACACCCGAAAGACCCGCGTGCTGCTCGTCGAGGCTGGTCCCCGCGTGCTGCCGGTCTTTACGGAGGATCTTTCGGCCTATGCCAAGGAGGCGCTTGAGAAACTTGGCGTCGAGGTTCTGCTCGGAACGCCGGTGACGGCCTGCAGCGACGAGGGCGTGACGGTGGGCGAGACCCATTATTCATGCCGTACGGTCGTCTGGGCCGCCGGCGTGCAGGCTTCTCCCGCGGCCAAATGGCTCAATGCCGCCGCCGACAGGGCAGGGCGCGCCATTGTCGGGCCGCAGCTTAATCTGGAAGACGATCCCGATATCTTCGTCATCGGCGATACCGCCGCCGTCAATCAGGAAAACGGCAAGCCGGTGCCGGGTATTGCGCCTGCGGCAAAGCAGCAGGGCGCTTATGTCGCGAAGGTCATCAAGGCGCGGCTTGACGGCAAGCCGTTTCCTTCACCCTTCCGCTACAGCCATCAGGGCAATCTTGCCACGATCGGCAAACGCGCTGCGGTGATCGATTTTGGCCGGTTCAAGCTCAAGGGCGTGCTGGCATGGTGGATATGGGGACTTGCCCATATCTATTTCTTGATCGGAACGCGTTCGCGGCTGGCCGTGGCGTGGAGCTGGCTTTGGATTTACTTGAGTGGCCAGCACAGCGCGCGGCTGATCACCCAGAAAGAAACGCTGAAGGACGAGGCGTGAGGCAAGCGACAAAGAAACGGCGGGAAGCATGGCTTCCCGCCGTTTCCTGTTTCGCCGTTTCCGGACGCATCAAGCGTCGAGCGACGCCATGTCGATGACGAAGCGGTAACGTACGTCGCTCTTCAGCACGCGCTCATAAGCCTCGTTGACGTCCTTGATGTCGATCTTTTCGATTTCGGACACGATGTCGTGCTTGCCGCAGAAATTCAGCATCTCCTGGGTTTCCTTGATAGAGCCGATCATAGAGCCAGCCAGCGAACGGCGGCCGGGGATGACCGAGAAGGCGTGCACGGGGATCGCATGTTCAGGCACACCGAGAAGCACCATGGTGCCATTGACCTTCAGCAGGCCGAGATAGGCATTCCAGTCGATTTCCGCCGAAACGGTGCACAGGATCAGGTCGAAGGTACCGGCGAGCTTTTCGAAGGTCGAGGCATCGCTGGTGGCATAATATTCCTTCGCACCAAGCTTAAGGCCGTCTTCCTTCTTGGAGAGTGTCTGCGAAAGCACGGTGATATCCGCACCCATGGCTGAACCGATCTTCACGCCCATATGGCCAAGACCGCCCATGCCGACGATAGCCACCTTCTTGCCCGGGCCGGCATTCCAGTGCTGAAGCGGCGAATAAAGCGTGATACCAGCGCAGAGCAGGGGAGCGGAGGCGTCGAGCGGCAGGTTTTCCGGAATGGAGAGGACGTAATCTTCCCGCACGACGATATGGTCGGAGTAACCGCCCTGCGTGGCGGTCTTGCCGTCGCGTTCGACGGAGTTATAGGTCTGCACGAGACCCGGCATGTACTGTTCATTGTCGAGATCGCGGGTGGCGCATCCGACGCAGGAATCGACAAAGCAGCCCACGCCGACATGATCACCGACCTTGAATCTGGTGACCTTGGAGCCAACGGCGCGGACGACACCGGCGATTTCGTGGCCCGGAACGATCGGGTAGACGGCGTTCTTCCATTCGTTGCGGACGGTATGAATGTCGGAATGGCAGATACCGGCATATTTGATATCGATGACGACGTCGTCATCATTCGGCTCGCGGCGTTCGAAGGTGAACGGGGTAAGCGGCTTCGACGCATCTGTCGCAGCGTAACCTCTTGCAATAGCCATCTGAATATCCTTTCGGGAGTTGGGGACGGCGGAATATGCAATGGAAGAACGAACGGGCGTTAGAGCGATCCTCCTAGCTTTTTGCACGATCCTGCAAAAATATGATGGTGCACTCTTTGCGCGGGCCGAGAGGCTTTCTAGATAGATGACATCAAACACACCTCTTCCGTCAGTCAAGGGATTTCCCCTATGTCCTTGTCGTTCAATGTCTATCAGGAAATTGCTTCCATCGCCGCGCGGCATGCCACCAGCGACGGCGAGGTGCAGACGGCAATCGGCTCCCTTGGCATCAGCCGGCGTACGACTCCGAGCGCTCCCTGCCACGGCAGTTATCGCCCTTGTCTCGCCATGGTGATCCAGGGATCGAAAAGCGTCCAATTGGGGACGGACACCATCAACTACGGTGCCGGCGATTATCTCCTGACATCGCTTGATCTGCCGGTTGCGTGGCGGGTGGTGGAGGCGAGCAGGGAAGTGCCGCATTTCTGCATCTCGCTTGCCATCGACAGTGAAAAGCTGCTCGATCTCATGCGGCGTGTTCCTATCGATCCACCGGTGGAGCCGACGAATGCGCAGCGCGGCATCGTGGTCAATACAGCCACGCCGGAACTTCTCGATGCAGCCATCCGCCTGCTGCGCCTGCTCGATCGTCCCGCAGACATTGCCGCCGTGGCGCCGCTCATCGAACAGGAAATCCTTTATCGCATTTTGACCGGACCGGCCGGCGGGCAGCTGATGAACATCATTGCCGCTGGAAGTCACGGCAACCGCATCGCCCGCGCCATCGCATGGCTGCGCGAGAATTTCGCACGCCAGCTGCGCGTCGAAGACCTTGCAGATCACATCGGCATGAGCGTGTCGTCCTTCCATCATCATTTCAAGACGATCACGGCCATGACGCCGGTCCAGTACCAGAAGCAGCTTCGCCTGCATGAGGCCCGGCGGCTTATGCTGCTGGAGCGACTGGATGCCGGTACCGCGGGCCATCGCGTCGGTTATCAGAGCCCTTCGCAGTTCAGCCGAGAATATAGCCGCTTTTACGGGCTGTCGCCGTCACGGGACGTCGATGCATCGCGCGAGATTGCGGCGGGGTAGATTGGGGCTGTGCATTCGTAGCGGGTCGTCGGTAGGTGTGGCTTACCCCCCTTTGCCCTGCCGGGCATCTCCCCCACAGGTGGGGAGATAGATATGCGGCAAGGTTTTGCCCATCTCGACGTTAGAGAATGAAGTGGCGATAGCGCATCTTGTCGATCTCCCTCCTTGTGGGGAGATGCCAGGCAGGTCAGAGGGGGGTAAGCCACACCTACCGACGACCCGCTACCACACACAACCGCCTGAAGACGCACCCGCGTTGCTATTCATCCCCACGCCGCACCGCGTCAATTCTCATCCCCCTCTAAAGAATCCGCTTGACCCCAACGCCGCCTCCGCTTAAATGGCGCTCGAACCGTACCGTACGGTACATCAATCGAGCCCCTTGGAGTGGAAAGACTTGGCTTCCGACCCGATCACAGCGCAGGAATTTTCGCCGCGCCAGAACGCCGTTCTGGACCAGGCATTGCGTCTATTGGTCGAAGGCGGCGAGAAAGCGCTGACCACATCGGGACTGGCGCGCGCCGCCAACTGTTCCAAGGAAAGCCTCTACAAGTGGTTCGGTGATCGCGATGGCCTGCTGGCAGCGATGATCACCTTTCAGCAGAGCAAGGTCCGCACCTTCGAAAAGGCAGGTGACCGCGTCTCCGCACCGCAGCTTGCCGATCACCTCGAGGTTTTCGCCCATGATCTGCTGGATGTGCTGGCAGGCGACGTGTCATTGGCGCTTAATCGTTTGGCGATAGGGCAGGCGAGCCGGGATGGCTCGAAGCTCGGTGATCTGCTGCTGGAACGTGGTCGTCGCCAGATCGACCGCCGCGCCCGTGGGCTGATCGAGGCAGGTCGCCGTTCCGGTTACCTGCGTTTCGATGATGCGGAAGAGGCATATCGCAGTTTTTACGGCCTTATCGTTTCGGATCTGCATGTGCGCATGCTGCTGGGCGAGGCGCCGGACAAGGATTTTTCTGCCCGGGCGAAGAAGGCTGTCATTGCCTTCCTGACCCTCTACGGCACGGAAAAGGTACATTCGGAACTGGGCGGCAAGGTCGCTTAAGCTTCCGGTTCAGACAACTGAGAGACAAGCATTAGGGAAGGACCATAAAATGCGCGTTTATTATGATCGTGATGCCGATCTCAATCTCATCAAGTCCAAGAATGTCGTCGTCGTCGGTTACGGCTCCCAGGGCCGCGCCCATGCGCTGAACCTCAAGGATTCCGGTGCCAAGAACGTCGTCATCGCTCTCAAGGCCGGTTCTCCGACCGTCAAGAAGGCCGAAGCCGATGGCTTCAAGGTCATGACCGTTGCCGAAGCCGCCAAGTGGGGCGACCTGCTGATGATGGCAACGCCTGACGAACTGCAGGCCGACATCTACAAGGCCGACATTGCCGGCAACATCCGTGATGGCGCAGCGATTGCTTTCGCACACGGCCTCAATGTTCACTTCGGCCTCATTGAGCCAAAGGCATCGCTCGACGTCGTCATGATCGCACCGAAGGGCCCTGGCCACACGGTTCGCGGCGAATACCAGAAGGGCGGCGGCGTTCCCTGCCTCGTTGCCGTTCACCAGAACGCTTCGGGCAACGCCCTTGAACTCGCTCTCTCCTACGCCTGCGGCGTTGGCGGCGGCCGTTCCGGCATCATCGAGACCAACTTCAAGGAAGAGTGCGAAACCGACCTCTTCGGCGAACAGGTCGTTCTGTGCGGCGGTCTCGTCGAACTGATCCGCGCTGGTTTCGAAACTCTGGTCGAAGCCGGTTACGCTCCGGAAATGGCCTATTTCGAGTGCCTGCACGAAGTGAAGCTGATCGTTGACCTGATCTATGAAGGCGGCATCGCCAACATGAACTACTCGATCTCCAACACCGCAGAATGGGGCGAATACGTCACCGGTCCGCGCATCATCACCGCCGACACCAAGGCTGAAATGAAGCGCGTCCTGCACGACATCCAGACCGGCAAGTTCACCTCCGAGTGGATGCAGGAATGGAAGGCTGGCGGCGCTCGTTTCAAGGGCATCCGTCGCAACAACGACAGCCACCAGATTGAAGAAGTCGGCGCCAAGCTCCGCGGCATGATGCCCTGGATCGGCAAGAACAAGCTGGTCGACAAGGCCGTCAACTAAGCTTCGTTGCTTGATGAAAATTTTGGAGGCCGGGGCGAAAGCTCCGGCCTTTTCCGTTAGGGAACGGGCCGGTTTAGCTTGACTCTCGATCAACGATACGTACATAAATCTGTACATATCTACGAGAGGCGGTTCTCATGGCAAATGTGCGATTCACGGAATTCCGGCAGAACTTCGCGACCCATTTCGACCGGGTTCTGGAGACGCGCGCGCCGTTGCTGGTTACTCGGCAGGGGAAGGAGGCGGTCGTGGTTCTCGCTGAGGGGGAATACGAGAGCATGCAGGAAACGCTGCATCTTTTATCCAACCCGGCAAATGCCTTACGACTTCGTACTTCCATGGATCAACTTGAACGCGGCGATATCATCGAGCGGGATCCAACCGAAGAATGAAGCTCGTCTGGACGCTGAGTTCATGGGACGATTACGAGTTCTGGCAAAGAACCGATGCCCGTATGGTAGAGAAAATTAACGACCTCATCCGGAATGCCAAACGGACGCCCTTTGCTGGGCTCGGAAAACCGGAGCCTCTGAAGGGCGATATGGCAGGATATTGGTCTCGGCGGATTTCCGCCGAGCATCGGTTTGTCTATCGTGTATCCGGGTCCGGCAGCGAACAAAGGCTGGAGATCATCCAGTGCCGCTTCCATTACCAGTAATCGGTCACTTGGGCGGGATGACGCCCTTCGTCAGAAGAAAGCAGCCGTAAAACCGCGTCTCGCCCGTCGTGACGACGCAATTGGCCTGCTTGGCTTTTTCGTAGAAGGCAAAGCGTTCAATGCCGTACATGGGGGCGGATTTTCCTTCCGCCGCGTCTATTTCCTTCTGCACTTCGGCCTGTACCGGTTCCAGTTGATCGGGCGCGCCCATTACTTCCATGCGGCCGACCGAGGGCTGCAGCGGGGTATCGAGGGGCAGGACGGACAGGATCGCTTTCATTGCGCGGGCAGCGGAGACGTTGTCGATGTGAAGAACCTTGCCGACTGTGGTGTGGCGGGCAACAGAGTCGGAGGGGAAATTGGTGTCCGAGATCACCAGCGTGTCGCCGTGACCCATGGCGCGCAGCGCGTGCAGAACGTCGGCATTCAGCGCCGGGTCGATATTCTTCAGCATGTCCTCAAACTCCCATGATGCTTTCGCCGTGTCGTGGCTCGCGTGCAATCCAGCCGGAAAACCCCGTGGCGTCAATCGCAAAGGTGTGATTGTGAAGCTTTGCGCAAGGGTGTATTTGGCTTTGTCCGCGAAATCGGCCTCGATTGAGACCAGTTAAGGGCAATGTGCAGGGAGGCAGAAATAATTCGAAAAACTGATAAGTCAGTATTGCTGACGTATCGACATTTCTGTAAAGATGCACGCATAAAAACGACACAAGAGGAAACGTACCCATGCTCAATTGGGAACAAATTTTCGCCACGCGCTCTTCGCGCATGAAAGCGTCTGAAATCCGCGAGCTGCTGAAGCTGCTCGAGCAGCCTGATATCATTTCCTTTGCCGGCGGTATTCCGGACCCCGCTCTTTTCCCAGCAGAGGAGTTTCAGCAGGCTTACGCGGAGATTTTTTCCGGCGCGCAGGTCAACGCCGCGCTGCAATATTCCGTCAGCGAAGGTTACAAGCCGCTGCGCGAATGGCTGGCGGGCGAAATGGACAAGATCGGCATCGAATGCACCGCCGACAACGTCTTCATCGTTTCCGGTTCGCAGCAGGGTCTCGATTATCTCGGCAAGCTGTTCCTGTCGCCAAAGGATACGGCGCTGGTCACCTGGCCGACCTATCTCGGCGCGCTCTCTGCATTCAATGCCTATGAGCCCAACTATGACCAGCTGAACCCCGGCGGTAACCGCACGCCCGAGGCTTACCGCGAAACCGCGGCCAAGCTCGGCGGTTCGGTGAAGTTCGCTTATCTATCGGCTGATTTTTCCAATCCGACCGGCGAAACCGTCGATCTGGCCGGACGGCAAAAGCTTCTCGAGCTTGCTGACGAGCTTGATATCGCCGTCATAGAAGACGCGGCCTATCAGTCGCTGCGTTATGATGGCGAAGCCGTTCCGCCGATCATGGCGCTCGACATTGCCCGTTCGGGCGGCATCGAAAACACCCGCTCCATCTATTGCGGCAGCTTCTCGAAGACGCTCGCTCCGGGTCTGCGCGTCGGTTACATCGTCGCTTCCGCTCCTGTCATCCGTAAGCTGGTGCTGATGAAGCAGGCCGCCGACCTGCATTCCTCGACGATCAACCAGATCGCCATCGAACGCGTCGCCTCGCGCGGCTTCGACAAGCAGGTGGCCAAGATCAAGGCAGCCTATAGCGCACGCCGCGATGCGATGCTGGCGGCGCTCGAGAAGTACATGCCGAAGACGACCAGCTGGACGAAGCCGGAAGGCGGCATGTTCATCTGGGTGACGCTGCCTGAGGGCATGGATGGGGCGGCGCTGCTTGCCAAATCCATCGCCACGGAAAAGGTCGCTTTCGTTCCCGGCCGTGCTTTCTTTGCGGATGGTTCGGGCACGAACACGCTGCGCATCAGCTTCTCCTGCGCCAACGAGGCGATGATCGAGGAAGGCATGAAGCGCCTCGGGCGGTTGATTGCGACGGCTCAGGCGGAAACGGCTGAGGTAGTTCCGGCGATTTGAGGGTTGCGAGGTTTTTCGGCGGCGACGGGGGTTGTGGCTTCACCCCCCTCTGTCCTGCCGGACATCTCCCCCCTCAAGGGGGGAGATCGACTCGCGGTTAAGGTATCGCCTATCGCAACAGTTGAAAATGAAGTGCTGTCAACGCCTCTTGCCGATCTCCCCCTTGAGGGGGAGATGCCCGGCAGGGCAGAGGGGGGTGAGCCGCAAGCACCAAGAGGCACTGTTCCCCTCAATCCCGCTGGCCCCAACAGATCACACCACTAAAATCCTGCCTGTCACATACATGTTATGCAATCATGTTTAAGCGGTCCCACCGAACAACAGGGACTGGATCCATGAAAACGCTGCTCTCCGCTTTCACCGCCATCGTATCGCTTGGCTTCATCGCCACTGCTGCCAATGCCGCCGATCTGGTGCTTTATACCAGCCAGCCGAATGAGGACGCGCAGGCTACCGTTGACGGGTTCAAGGCTGCCAATCCCGGTCTCGAAGTCGAGTGGGTGCGTGACGGAACGCCGAAAATCATGGCCAAGCTGATGGCGGAAATCAGCGCCGGCAATCCGGTTGCCGACGTGCTTCTGATCGCCGATACCGTGACGCTGGAGCGCATGAAGCAGGCCGGTCAGCTGCTCGCCCACAAGTCTCCCGAAGCCAAGAATATCGATGCCACGCTCTATGATGCAGACGGCTTCTATTATTCCACGAAGCTCATCACGACAGGCATAATGTACAATACGGCCGCCGCGATGAAGCCGACGAGCTGGAAAGACCTGGCGAAGGCGGAAGCCAAGGGTCTCGTGACCATGCCGAGCCCGCTGACGTCGGGTGCGGCACTGATTCACGCGCAGACGCTTGCCGCAGCAAATGGCCTCGGCTGGGATTACTACAAGCAGCTGAAGGCCAATGAAGCCATTGCCGGCGGTGGCAACGGCGCGGTGCTGAAGTCCGTCGCTTCGGGCGAAAAGGCTTACGGCGTGGTGGTCGATTACATGCCGATCCGTGAAAAGGCCAAGGGCGCACCGGTCGAATTCGTTTTCCCGGAAGAGGGCGTTTCTGCTGTCACCGAGCCGGTCGCGATCATCAAGGGCACCAAGCACGAGGAAGCGGCCAAGAAGTTTGTCGATTACGTGCTTTCGGAAAAGGGCCAGCAGGGCTTCGTCAAGCTCGGTTACATCCCTGTCCGTGCCGATGCCGGCATGCCGGAAGGTTTCCCGGCCCGCGACAAGATCAAGGTTCTGCCGCTCAGCGCTGCCGATGCACTGAAGAATTCCGAACAGGATCTCAAGACCTTCTCCGATATTTTCGGTTCCAAGGGCTGATAAATCGGAATGACCCGTTCCAAGGCTTATGGAAACAGCCAGCCGCGCTGGCTGTTTCCTTTTGTGGTGAGTGTTGTTTTTGCGCTGAGCGCGCTGCCGCTCGGACGCCTCGCCTATATCGGCGTCGTTTCGTCGCTGAATGGTGATATATGGCGACTTCTGGCCGATCCGGCGCTCTGGGATGCGGCGCTGAACACGCTCTCCACCTCGTTTTCAGGCATGCTGATTTCACTCGGAATCGGCGGCGCTTTCGCGCTTGCCCTGACGCTCTGCGACATCCGCGGCAAGTCGATCTTAAGCTTCCTGTTCATGCTGCCGATGATGATCCCGCCGCAGGTGACGGCGCTGTCGTGGATCGGCATGACCGGCCCGTCGAGCACGCTGCTGAAGGCCATCGGTCTTGCGCCGGCGATGGGTTCGCCGCAGCCGCTTTATTCCATCGCTGGCATCGCACTCTTGCTCGGTGTGCAGCACGCGCCGCTCGTCTATCTGTCGCTGCGCGCCGGGCTGCTCGCCTTACCGCAGGATGGCATAGAGGCCGCCAAGCTTTCCGGGGCTTCACCACGGCGCGTTTTGGGCGATATCATCCTGCCGCTTTCCACGCCTGGACTGATCGCCGGTGCGGCGATCTCCTTCGTCTCCAACGTCGGCAATTTCGGCATTCCGGCGATCCTCGGCATACCCGCTTCGATCTTTACCTTGCCGACGCTCATCTACAGCCGTTTTGCCAGTTTCGGCACAAGCACATTCGGCGATATCGCCATTCTCTCGACCATGATCGCCATCATTTCCGTCGCCGGGCTTGCGCTGCAGGAACGGGCGATGAAGGGGAGGGACTATCGCATCATCGGCCTTTCCGGCAAGGCGGCGACCTTCCGGCTTGGGCTGTGGCGGGTGGCGGCGGAGCTTGCCTTGTGGCTCGTGCTGTTCTTCATGCTCATCGCGCCGCTGACGGCGCTGGTGGCAAGCTCGCTCGCTCCCGCCTACGGCGTGCCGCTCAGCCTCAAGACCGCAACGCTGCATGCCTATGAGGAACTGCTTTACCGGCAGAGCGTGACCCGCACGGCCTCCCGCAATTCGCTGTTTCTGGCGACGGCGACATCCTTGTGTCTCCTGGCGGTGACAGTGCTGACGGCTTATTTCCTCGTGCGTGGCAAAAGCCGGTTCATGTTCCTGCTCTCGGCGCTGGTGGATATTCCCTATGCGCTGCCGGGGGTGGTGATTTCCGTCTCTTTCGTGCTGCTTTTCGCCGCTCCCATTCCATTGCTCGGCATTACGCTTTACGGCACGATCTGGATCATTCTGCTTGCCTATTTCTCCTCCTTCTTCGCCGTCAGCCTGAAACCCATGGTCAGCGCCTTCCTGCAATTCGATCCGTCACTGGAAGAGGCGGCAAGGCTCTCCGGCGCCGGTTTCTGGCGGCGGCTGAAGGATATTATCCTGCCGCTGGTCGGGCCCGCGGCAGGGGCTTCCGTCATCCTCGTGTTTCTGATCGCCTGCAACGAGCTGACGGTTTCGGCGCTCCTTTGGTCTGCCGGCACACAGACGCTCGGCGTGCTCATCTACAACCTCGATGACAGCGGCAGCTTCGATCTCGCCTCGGCGCTATCGGTGCTTGTCGTCATCATGGTGATTTTCCTCATGCTGCTGCTCGAAATTCTGGGGCGCTATCTGCCAAAAGGAGTTGTGCCTTGGCGAAACTGATCCTTAACCGCCTGTCGAAGAGCTTCGGTGCCGGTTCGAAACCGGCCGTGGACGATGTTTCTCTCACTGTGCGGGAAGGCGGCTTTCTGGCGCTGCTCGGACCCTCCGGCTGCGGCAAGACCACGGTGCTGCGCATGGTCGCCGGGTTCGAACAGCCGACGGATGGTTCCATCCTGCTCGGCGAGCGGGTGCTGGCCGATGCCGGCAGCATGGTGGCGCCGGAGCGGCGCAACATGGCAATGGTGTTCCAGTCCTATGCGCTGTGGCCGCACATGTCGGTTGCCGACAATGCCGGCTACCCTTTGAAGGTGCGCGGTATTACGGGCGCAAAATACCGCGAGAGAGTGCATCAGGCGCTTGCCGCCGTCCGACTTGAGAGCTTCGCGGATCGCCGTCCCGCTGAACTTTCCGGTGGCCAGCGGCAGCGTGTTGCGCTCGCCCGCTGCCTCGTCACCGAGCCTGACGTCGTATTGCTCGATGAACCGCTCGCCAACCTCGACCGGCATCTGCGGCAGGAAATGGAAGAGACATTTCGGGATTTCCATGCCCGTTCCGGCGCGACGATGATCTATGTCACTCACGATCAGGCGGAAGCCATGGCGCTGGCAACCGATGTCGCCGTCATGTCGCACGGCAAGCTGCTTCAGGTCGCGGCGCCGGCGGAGCTTTACGCGCGGCCGGAGGGCAGGCTGGTCGGGTCGCTGGTCGGGCAGGGGACGATCCTCAGCCTCCCACTGCCGGAAGGGGCATCGCGCGACCTCGACTGGTCCGCACTTCGGGCGGCGATGGAGAGAGGTGCGGGAGCATCGCAGGCCGACGTGCTTGTGAGGCCGCAGGATGTGGTGCGGGATGCGGAAGGCATTGCCTGCACCGTCACCTCGGTTCTGTACGAGGGCGAGCGTTATGCCCTTCGTCTTGACCTGCCGGATGGGCAGGCGGTCAGGGCCTATTCGCGTGAAGTCGCAGCTGTGGGTGACAGGCTTCCGGTCGCCATTCGCAGCGGGTGGCGGCTTTAGAGCGCACGCACTGCCGAACGCTGGAAAGGCGGAGCGACACCGGCTAAGCTGGGGTCGCAGCAATAGGAATGATTCATGTCGCTTCGGCTTGCCACCTTCAATATCGAAAATCTTCTCACCCGTTTCGATTTCACCGGCTTTCGCAACCAGACGCGACGCGACAGGGCGATCCAGCTTTTTGATATCAGGGACGAGGCGACCTATCAGGCCCTTGAAAGTGCGCGGATGGTCTCATCCACCGACGATACGCGCCAGCTTTCGGCGCTCGCCATCGCCGACGCGGATGCCGATATTCTCTGCCTGCAGGAAGTCGACAACATGGCGGCCCTGCAGGCCTTCGAATATGGCTATCTCTATCGCATGGTCGGCAATGGCTATCTGCAGAAATATCTGGTCGAGGGCAATGACAGCCGCGGTATCGATGTCGCGGTCGTCATGCGCGAGGAGACGCGGGATGGCGAGAAGATCGAGGTGGTCGACATCAAGAGCCATGCGGCACTGACCTATCGCAATCTCGATCTCTTCAATCCGGAACTCGCCGCGACCAACCAGATCGATGACAAGATATTCAAACGGGATTGCCTTGAAATCGATCTGAGGATCGGCGGCAAGCCGCTGACGCTTTACGTCACGCATTTCAAGTCCATGACCAATGCCCGTGAAGCATTGGACGCCCGGCTCGGCACCATGCCGATCCGCGAGGCGGAAGCCATGGCTGTGCGCCGCATCATCGAAAATCGCTGGGGTGCGGGCAATACGCGCAACAAGAATTTCGCGATCTGCGGCGACATGAACGACTATCAGGAACGCGTCGCGATTGCCGGTGACAGGCGCAATGGCTACAGCTTCACGCCCGTCGAAGAGGCAAGAAGTGCGCTCGATGTCTTCACTGCCGACGATTTCGTCATCAATCCTATGCTGCGTCGCGATGTCATGGACCGCTGGACGCTCTATCATTCGCGGGGCCCACAGGAGCAGCATTTGTGCCAGCTTGATTACATCTGGCTTTCTCCGCGCCTAGCCGAAAGCAACGCGACGCGGGTTCCCGAAATCGTCCGCGCCGGCCAGCCTTATCGCACCATCTTTCCGCCGGGGCAGGAGGTGGAGCGTTATCCGCGCACTGGCTGGGACCGCCCCAAGGCTTCCGATCATTGCCCAGTCGTGATGACGCTGGACCTGATCTGACGTCGTCGGCGGTCGGAAACCGGTGGCTTCTAACCGTTGGCGGCTTTCGGGAAATAGGTGGCCCAGACCCGGTTGCGACCTGCGCGCTTGGCTTCATAAAGCCGGTCATCGGCAATCGCGATCAACTCGTCCCAGCTGTTGACCGCCCGCGCTTCCTGCCAGACGACGCCAAAGCTCGCCGTCAGCGACAATCCACTTTGTTCATCCACGATCTGAGCTTCGATCAGGCGGCGGAGGCGGTCGGCCGTTGCCGTTGCCGTGGCATGGCTGACATCCTGCAGCACCACGACGAATTCTTCGCCGCCATAGCGGGCAAGAATGTCGTTCTTGCGCAATGCGCCCCGCAACAAAGCCGCGGTCTTTTGAAGTGCAATGTCACCCATGGCATGGCCATAACGGTCATTGATCGATTTGAAATGGTCGATGTCGACGATCATCACGCCGAGCGACTGACACTGGTCCTCGCCCGTCAACAGGGAACGAACGGCCTTTTCGAGCGCCCGTCGGTTGAACACGCCCGTCAGCGCATCCGTCTCGGAAAGTGCGCGTAACTGTTCGGCCAGCGCGCGCTGCTGGTTCTCCATTTCGCCCTTCTGGCGAAGCTGCTCCCGCAGGAAGTCGAGTTCCTGGAACATCTTCTTCACCTCCGGGGCAACCCTGTCCTCATGCTGCGCCTCTGAAAGATCGCCCGCGGCGATGGCCGCAATCTGTGCCTGAACGGATTGCATGGGCCGGAACAGCGCTGTTTTGTAGACAGATGTGAGCCGCAGCAGGACCAGAACCGCAATACCTGCGAGAAAAAGCGATGTGGCGCCGTAGATCAGGGCTTCCTGCTGCTTCTTTTCGAGTCGCGCGCGTGTCTCGGCCAGAATGAGATCGCGCAACGTATCGGATGAACGCATCCCCGAAATATAGTTCCTGGAAAATTCAAGCACGCTCGGCTGGGCGGACGGCATGGCGATCACGATCGTATTCTGCGCGTAGCGCAGCGCCTGTCCGAAATAATAGGTTTCGAGATCGCGGAATGCCCTGTCCAGTCGCGGCGTGGAAAGATAGGCGGCGGTGTAGTTGGTCAACGATGCCTTCAGTGATAGCAGGCTCTGCATCTCCGCATCGAACTTGGCGCGATAACCCAGCTTTTCCTGTCTGTTTGCCCGCAAACCCATGATCACATAGGAGCCGAGGCGGCCGATCCTGTCCCGCATGACACCGGCGGTGCCCGTCATCGCGATGTCTATCGCCACATCGGGCGTCACCTTGATGATGGCACGCGCTGCCTTGCCACGCAGCAGATTGACACTGTCGGCGGCCTTGAACATCGATGATATGGCGCCCGACATGGCCGTGTGGCTGCGTGCCGACAACGGCAGGGCGGCTACCTGATCCACCGCGTTGCGGGACTGCGCGAGTTTCTCGCGGGTCTCGGCCAGCGATTTCGCCAGCTCCGGCTGGGTCCTGATGTCGTCGGCGAAGGAAGCTTCCAGTTCCGACAGCTTGTCGTCCGTTGCCTTGCGCGCGGCAGCGAGAGCTGCGACCAGATCCTGTTCAGCGGTGGATGCGCCCATCACATTGTTCGCGGGACCGCGCTCCGCCGAAACCAGCCATGCAGACTGGAGAGCGGTTTCGAAGCGGGTGAGCTGCGCCGCGTTGGTACGGTAACGCAGATAGTTGGAAACGCTTGGCAGCGCGGCAAGTGTGGCCAGCAGGATGGAGCTCGCGGCGATGACGATCGTGCCCGTTAGCTGAATTTTCTGTATGCTTGCGCGCATTTGATGCGTTGTTCTCACTCAATCGGGTATAATTCATCACCATTTTAGCCGCGCCGCGTAAATACTTCGCTTATATTGCTGCGCTTTTGCCGTCTTGACGATCCTGCCGCCCGGCCTGCGGGCATGGTGTGGAAAAGCGCGCCGCCCGTGCTGCGTGATCAGTTTTCGCTTTACACCCGGTCAGAATCTGATAGTTGGCAAGGCACTGGATTGCCCTTGTAGCTCAGTTGGTAGAGCACCTGATTTGTAATCAGGGGGTCGCGGGTTCGAACCCTGCCGGGGGCACCAGTATTTTCAAGGATTTGCCCTGTCTTTCATACGCACTGCACGATTGATGTTCGTGCAGCGGCTATGGCTTTATGTGATAGAGCTTGTGCACGATCGTCCAGTTGCCGTCGTGCTCCAGCAGGGACAGATATTCGTAAAAATCCATACCGTCGAACCGGGTTGTCAGCTTTACCGAGGCGCTGTCTCCCTCCTTGTCGATGCCGAGGATTTCGAAGGCGGGGTCGTGATCGGGAAGGCCGCGTTCGGTTTTGCGGACCTGATCGACAAAATCCTCCAGAGACAGCCATTCAGTCGCGCCTTCGAATGTGCCGACGATGCTGGCGCGCGGGTCAAAAACATCGCGCATCAGGCCTTCATCCGCATAGGCCATGGCGTGCACATAATCCGTCACGGTCTGGGTAATGGTTTGCGGCATCGGATCGTCCCTCCCTCGGATCCAAAAGGGGAGCTTACACCCCTTGGCGACATTCCACCATAACCTCCTGAAAATGCGCCTGTTCGGGGCACATGACGATCTCTCGTGGCGGCCAGCGCTGGAGGCGGTTCCGATGCCGGTCGACGTTTTGCGGCCACTGTCCACAATTTTGTCCCGGCTGTCGTTATAGTCGCCTTGGGTCCGACAAATTTCGGCATCAAGGGCTTTTTCGCCAGAGAGACCCTCTCGTGCGGGAGCGCGTAAATTCGTGTTCTGCCGGTTTAAGCGCCGTCGCGGGGTGCCGCACGGGGCGGATTTGGCCTATGATCCGGTTGCTGACCGGTTGAGAGTGGTAGCAGCGTGCGGGTAACAGTTTGCGTTTGAAGGTGTTTTTGTGATTGATCCCTATGTTTTGCTTGGCGTGGAGCGGGATGCCGACGAGGCGGCGATCAAGTCGGCCTACCGCAAGGTTGCGAAGGCTGCCCATCCCGACAGCGGTGGCGATGCCGAGCAGTTCGCGCGCCTGCAGACAGCCTATGAACTTCTGAAGGATCCCGTGCGCCGCAAGGTCTTCGATGACACGGGTTACGATCCGCAGCTTGCCGATGCCAAGGATCTCAAGGGCCTGCTGATGCTGGAAACGCTGGTCAATGAATTCATTCTGGATGAGCGGGAACCCGGCAGTTTTGATCCCGTGGCTGCCATGCGCCGGAAGCTGACCGACGATATTCTGAAAAGCCGCTTCCATATTCTGGAACTCGAACGGCACCGTACCCGGGTGCGTAAACATATGGACCGTCTCGGACGGAAGCCGGAAACCGATGTGCTGAGTTCGATGCTCCGCTCCCGAAGCCAGTCCATAGCCGAAGCCATACGCAACGCGGAGGCGCAGATCGAGGCGATAGAACAGGCCTATACCATGCTCGAGGGCTATTCCTACGAGCTGGAGAGCGTGACGCTCGCCGAGCCGTTGCTGAAGGGCGAGGCGGCGGAGTAACTGCCTGTCATGGGCCGTTGACGAGGGCGAGTATGAGCTGGTGAACCCGCCCGCCCGGGGACAGTTCATCCCGGTCGAAATCTCGGCCGCGTTGGCGCTGCTCGTTGGAAAGCTCACCTAACCTTTGCTGCAGAACAGCGCGCACCTTCTGGCATTTGGGATCGTCTTCCGCCCGTAGCCCGGTGCTGAAGGCTTCGATCTTTCTCACCATATCGAGAATGTGCTCGCCATGAACTCGCTCATGGGTTTCCACCCCGGAAATGAAGGTCTTCCAGCTGGCGGCGACGGCGGCCGGCAGATGGGCAGGCGCCTTTGGCCAGGTGTAGATGATGGTGAGATTGGGTCTGGCACTGGCCAGCACACAGGCACCGTCGGGCTGCGGTCGGTAGTCTCTCCGCCACGTCAGCTTGAAGGTGGTGTGGGCAATGGCCTGCACGCCCGCAGTCGGGCCGCGCTCGCCGATGGACTGATAAAGCGCACCGCCCGTATTGCCGCTGACGGCATAGGTCTTTATCTGCTCGGCGGGTTTCCAGCCGGTGGACTGTGCTGATAGCGGGAGAGCGCTCAGCAACATGATTGCGGCGCTGAAGGTGATTTTGGGGAGGCTGTTGACGGGCACGCATCGATCCTTGCAGGTTGCGCGCCGAAGATAGGCGAGAGGCGGGCAGTGAGGCAAGGGTGCGGGCGGTGGGAATGCTGCCTGATGTTCAGACTTCCACGCATGAAAAACCCCCGCGCCGGAGCGCGGGGGGACAAGCCTCGACTGCAGGGGTAATCAGTCGTCCAGCTTGTCGTAATCGAGCTTCGGAGCGTTCTGCAGTGCATCCTTGGTGGTATCGACAAAGGCCTTCCATGTGCCGTTGTCATTATGAACGGCCACGGAGGCCGGATCGAGCACCACGTAGCTTTTGTCGATGCCCAGGAAGCCGCCGACGCTGGCCACGAGGCCGATCACCGCCTTGCCATCGCCGATCACGACGTCTTCGATTTCGCCGATGTTTTCATTCTGGGCGTTATAGATATCCATGCCATCAAGCTGGGAAGCGGTGAGATCGGTCTTCTGGACATTGACGAACTTCAGCGGGCCGGTTGCCTTCGTACCCATGGTAATGCCGGGGCCCGACAAGGTCGCATCCGCGCCGGCAGCAGGAGCCGTGGCAGCCGTCTGGGCAAATGCCACGGAAGAGGAGAGCGCTGCTGCGGCAGCGAGAGCGATGACATTGATTTTCATGATGTTTCTTCCCTTTTTATGCTGAACATTGCGTTCGGGGAAGAAACGGCAAAGGGCGGATTTGGTTCCTCATGGGATGACAGGAAAATTTGGTCTATGGTGAAAAAGAAACAGGCGTGCGTCGAAATCGGGAGGATGTCATGGCGAAAAACACGGTGACTGAAGATGCAGAGCAGACCGCACCATCAGACTTCATCGACCGGAAGATCGCGGAGCTGGGCGACTGGCGCGGCGAGACGCTCGCGCGTGTTCGCGCGGTGATCCAGAAGGCCGATCCGGAAGTGGTGGAAGAGGTGAAGTGGCGCGGCGTTCCGGTCTGGTCGCATGCGGGCATTCTCTGCACCGGCGAAACCTATAAAAGCGCGGTGAAGATGACATTTGCGAAGGGCGCCTCTCTGGAGGACCCGTCAGGCCTGTTCAATTCGAGCCTTGAGGGCAACACGCGGCGCGCCATCGATTTTCACGAGGGCGATGTCGTTGATGAGGAGGCGCTGGCAGCGCTGATCCGCGCTGCGGTGGCGTTGAACGTGGCGGGAAAAAGCGGAAAGAAGCGGGGATAAAGCCGGGCGGTGTCACCGGCAAAGAACGACAGATCGTGATTTAATCGCGGTTGGCATCCGCTGTCTTGTCCCACTCTCCGTCGATGAATTTCAGCGCATCGATGATCGAAACCTTCCACACGGACCAGACGTGATCGCCATCCGTCACCCGCAGTTCGGATTTGCGGTTGTCCGCCTGCAGGGTCTCATGCAGGGCAATGGCACCGCGCCAGAGGAAGAAGCCATCGTCATCTCCCACAGTCAAATAGGTGGCGGGGAGATCCTGACTTTCTGCGACATGCTGTGCGACGAGGGTGAAGACATTCTTTTCGTTAAAGAGACGTGCATCGAAAGGGGTGCCGAAGGCGCCGGAGAAATGATCGCCGGTTGAGGGAAGCACGATGCCGCTGGTGACGGTGGTGCGGTCGACGCGGTGGAAAAAGGCGCTGTCCTGAATGAGCTTGAGTTCGGCGGGTGTCTTGTCGAGATCGGAGGCGGGCACGTTTTGCCAGATGGCGCCCGACAGGCTGGCGACGGCGCCATAGAGGTCCTCGTGGCCATAGGCGAGATGCAGGGCGCCGAAACCGCCCATGGAAAGGCCAACAATGGCGCGGCCTTGACGATCTTTTCGCACCGGCAGCGTTTTTTCGATCTGGTGGCGCAGATCGCCGGTGAGGGCGGTCTCGTAATCGCCGGGACCGCCGACGGCGGCAGAATCCACATACCAGCTGTTTTTCACGCCGGGCATCACGACAACCAGAGGGCGGATGGCGCCAGCCTCGATGAGCGTATCGAGCGTCTTTTCGATATTGCCGAGATCGCGCCAGCTGTTCTGGTCGCCGTCATGGCCGTGCAGGAGGTAAAGTACAGGCCAGCCGTTTTCGGGCGGCGGACCTTCGGGGCGATAGATATTGACAGGGAGCGGCGCGTTCAGGGCGGCGCTGTGAAAGGTGGCGTCTTGGATATGGCCGGCGAAAGCTGAACCGGAGGACATGAACAGACAGAAGGCCATAAGTTTTTTTCGATACATATGGGTCTCCTGTCATCATTCCCGAAAACGATCAACGTTCCCCGGGCCTACGCGTTCCTGATTTCATAATGTTACGGCAATGTTGTTCGCGCAAGTTTGCGCGCGGTCTGGCGATTGCGACGCCGCAAACGTGGTTTGACAAGCCCACTTCATTAAGCTGCTTTTTTCAGGTTCCAACAGGATGACATTGCCATTATCGCGTTTTGCCTGCCTGTCTGTTTTTCTACTGTTCCTCGCCGGTTGCATGACCGTACCGATTTCCAGCATTCCCAAGCTGATGCGGCAGGATTTTCTGACGATGGATTTCGAGCATGTGCGGGTCGGATTGCAACTGCCAGCCAATCTTTCCCTCCGGTCCGGTGACGCCGTGATGATCACCCGGAGCAGGACAGACGGCGCAGCCGAAGAAACCGTTGCGACCTACGCGCTGGTGGCGGATACGGATGCGGCTGCGCTCGCTAAATTCCGGCCGGAAAAACGGGATGGTATGTTGGCGAGCGTATGGCGGGTAAAGCCCGAAGACGTCGGAAGGCTCGCGGAGCTACAGGAGCGGGTGCGCCGTTCCCGCGCTCAGGGTCCCCGTATCAGAGGCAGCACCGAGATCAAGATCGTGAAAGCCTGCTTCAAAGGCACGTTTCCCGCTGGCCCGATCTATTCCTCGATCTATATGAAACCGGCGGAAAACGAAGACTATATTCCCACATCGCTTGATGCGGATCTGGTCAAGCTGTTCGGGGCAACCGCGGTCAAGTCGCTGATCACGCCTTGTGAAGGCTGACAGGCGCCGCCGGCATGCGCAGACGGCGCTGACATGAACGATGGGAGCCTTAGCCGCTGTTCATGTCAGGCGGGCTTTGCACAAAGCGCATCAGCGGCCCGGACGGCCAGTCTTGCCCTTGGTCCGGCTTTTGCGCTTCTGCTCGCCGGCATCTTCATAGGAACCGGCGCCGATCTTGCCACGGACCAGCGGCCGCGGATCGTCCGTGGCGCGTTCGGGCTGGCCTTCCAGCAACGGGGAGAACCTCTTGCCGGGTTCGGTCGCGGGCTTATCGGGCACCGCGCCCCTTACGGGCTTTTCGGTCCGACCCACGGTCATCTCGTCCAGCGTGTTCTTGCGGAAAAGCGGTTTTCCTGCGTCGGAGCCCGGACCCATCTCGTCCAGCGAAGGTTTGGCGAAGAGAGACTTTCCGCTTTCGTTCGTGGAAGCGGCATCCCCGTCTGCCCTGCCGGATGTCTCCCCCTCAGGGGAGGAAATCGACAAGTGGCTCCGTCTGTTGTTTTTCCCGCCGCCTTCGACCGCACGTGCTTCTTCCTTGGCCATGGGGTCGTCCATGGTGGCAAGTTCGGCTGCCTTGAGGCGTTTGATTTCGTCGCGCAAGCGGGCTGCCTTTTCAAAGTCGAGGTCCGCTGCGGCGTCGCGCATGGATTTTTCCAGCGCGTTGAGATGCGCCTGGAGATTGTTGCCGACCAGATGACCGCCATCGGCGAAGCCCTTGCCGGAAACGCCTGAAATATCGGCTCTTACGTGGTCGCGTTCATATACGGAATCAAGAATGTCGGAGATCCTCGCCTTGACCGATTCCGGCGTGATGCCATGTTCCTGGTTATAGGCCATCTGCTTTTCACGGCGGCGGGAGGTTTCCTCCATCGCCCGCTTCATCGAACCGGTGATATTGTCGGCATAAAGGATGACCTTGCCATCGACGTTACGCGCGGCGCGGCCGATGGTCTGGATCAGCGAGGTCTCCGAGCGCAGGAAGCCTTCTTTGTCTGCGTCGAGGATGGCTACGAAACCACATTCCGGAATATCGAGACCCTCGCGCAGCAGGTTGATGCCGACGAGCACGTCGAAAGCGCCGAGGCGCAGGTCGCGGATGATCTCGATGCGCTCCAGCGTGTCGATATCGGAGTGCATGTAACGAACGCGGACACCCTGTTCATGCAGATATTCGGTGAGGTCTTCGGCCATCCGCTTGGTCAGCACGGTGCAGAGCGTGCGGTAGCCCTTGGCGGCGGTCTCGCGGATTTCGCCGAGAACATCGTCCACCTGGGTGCGGGCGGAGCGGACTTCGACCGGAGGATCGATGAGGCCGGTCGGACGGATGACCTGTTCGGCAAAAACGCCGCCGGATTGCTCCATTTCCCAGCCTCCGGGGGTGGCGGAGACGGAAATGGTCTGAGGGCGCATGGCGTCCCATTCCTCGAAGCGCAGGGGACGGTTGTCCATGCACGAGGGCAGGCGGAAGCCATATTCGGCCAGCGTTGCCTTGCGGCGGAAGTCGCCGCGATACATGCCGCCGATCTGAGGAACGGTGACGTGGCTTTCGTCGATGAAGATCAGCGCGTTGTCGGG
The DNA here is from genome assembly GCF_900013495.1 of Agrobacterium genomosp. 2 str. CFBP 5494. NCBI lineage: Bacteria > Pseudomonadati > Pseudomonadota > Alphaproteobacteria > Hyphomicrobiales > Rhizobiaceae > Agrobacterium > Agrobacterium genomosp. 2. Next base: position 2,423,282 of record NZ_LT009718.1, on the reverse strand, counting down.
AATATACTCGAACAGGGTCGGCGGCGGCTCGCCCGGATTGCGGCCGGTGAGATAGCGTGAATAGTTTTCGATGCCGGCGCAGGAGCCCGTGGCCTCCAGCATCTCCACATCGTAGCGCGTGCGCTGTTCCAGACGCTGGGCTTCCAGCAGGCGGCCGGCTTTTTCAAGCTCGGCGAGGCGCAGCTTCAGCTCTTCCTTGATCGACTTGATCGCGCCGTTCAGCGTCGGGCGCGGTGTCACATAGTGCGAATTGGCGTAAATCTTCACTGATTGCAGGTCGCCGGTCTTATGGCCGGTCAGCGGGTCGAATTCGGTGATGGATTCAATCTCGTCACCCCACATGGAAATGCGCCAGGCCGCATCTTCAAGGTGGGCGGGGAAGATTTCGATCGTATCACCGCGCACGCGGAAGGAGCCGCGCACGAAGTTGATGTCCTGCCGCTTGTATTGCTGGGCCACGAGGTCGGCAAGAAGCTGGCGTTGATCCAGCTTGTCGCCCACCTGCATCTGGAAGGTCATGGCCGTATAGGTCTCGACCGAACCGATACCATAGATACAGGAAACCGAAGCGACGATGATACAGTCGTCACGTTCGAGAATGGCGCGGGTTGCGGCGTGGCGCATGCGGTCGATCTGCTCGTTGATCGACGATTCCTTCTCGATATAGGTGTCGGAACGCGGCACATAGGCTTCCGGCTGGTAATAATCGTAATAGGAAACGAAATACTCCACCGCATTGTTTGGAAAGAAGTTTTTGAATTCGGAATAGAGCTGGGCCGCTAGCGTCTTGTTGGGCGCCAGAATGACGGCCGGGCGCTGTGTGGCCTCGATCACCTTGGCCATGGTGAAGGTCTTGCCGGAGCCGGTGACGCCGAGCAGCACCTGCGAGCGGTCGCCGGAATTGAGGCCTTCGACGAGATCGGCAATGGCGGTCGGCTGATCGCCGGATGGCTTGTAGTCCGTCACCATCTCGATGGCGATGCCGCCTTCCGATTTCGGCGGACGGGCCGGCCTGTGGGGTGTCCACAGCTTGCCATCCTTGAAGAGCGGGTTGCCGCTTTCAATCAGTTTGGAAAGCGCGTCCACCGTCGCCGTCACCGCGCCCGGTGCCAGGGACTGGGCATCCTCCAAGGAGACATCGAGCCCTGCCACAGGATTGAGACCCGCGGCGGCGCGCGTTTTCGGATCGCTCGACGCGCCGATCGAAACGCCGCGTGCCGTTTTTGACGCGGTGGTCTTTTTCGCCGTCTTTGTGGCGGCTTTTTCCGCTTCCTTGCGCGCTTCTATTTCGATCTTCTTGCGGTGCTTGCCCGCCTTCGAAGCGATTTCGCGCTGGGTCTCCACGGAGGATGCTTCCGCTTCCGCCTCAAGTTGCTTGACCCAATCGGCAACGCTGCCGCCGAGCGGCGCGCCTTCGAATGACGATTGCGGAGCTTCCTCGAAGCCCGAGGGCGAGGAGGTGGAGTTTTTCTGTGATCTGGCCATGGGCGAAATATGGAGAGAGTCACGCGCAAAGGGAAGGGGAGACAGTGAAAAAATGAGTACAAAAAGGAAACGGAGCATGCGGAACAAAATTCCGCCGGATGCGTTGCGTAGCGGCTGAACACGGCCTTGCCGCGATCCGTAGAAATCGATTCCGGTTTTCGGTCGGATGCGCTAGAGCAAATCCATTACGGCGGGATGAGGGATCCCCTCAGACTGCCTTCTTCCGCTGCATTTTCAACATCCCTCTTTTTTCCAGGACCCATCATGCCGTTCTCAATCAGCCCTGCCCACATCTGGCCTGTCCTGATGCTCATCGCCTCCAATGTTTTCATGACCTTCGCCTGGTACGGCCACCTCAAGCACAAGGGCAGCGCGCTCTTTCTGGCGATTGTCGCCAGCTGGGGCATCGCCTTTTTCGAGTATGTGCTCGCCGTTCCCGCGAACCGCATCGGGTCGGAGGTTTACTCCACCGCGCAGCTCAAGACCATTCAGGAGGTCATCACGCTCGCGGTCTTCGCGCTGTTTTCGATCTTCTGGCTGAAGGAAAGCATCACCATCAACCATGTCATCGGCTTTGCGCTGATCGCTTTCGGTGCTTCCTTCATTTTCCGGTCCTGAATAGGAGGAGACCCGCGCTTTGCCTGCCCAGAACCATCGCAACGGACAAGAGGTGATGTATCGATGAAAATACGGCCTGCGAGACTTGACGATGCAAAGGGAATGGCAGCGGTTCAAAACGAGATATTCGCGGCCGGCCTTCGAAAAGCGCCGACGGACGTCGCGGCGGTGCTGGAGAATTACATCCAGCACGCCGACCGTATCGAGTGTTCGGTCGCGGAGGATGAAGACGGGCATATCCTGGGCTTCCAGTCGCTGCGTTATGCACGGGCGGACAATCCCTATGGCGTGGCGGAAGGGTGGGGCATCATCGGCACCCATGTCAGTCCGCAGGCGGCGCGAAGAGGCGTTGGATCCGCCCTCTTCGCCGTGACGCGCAGGGCGGCGGAGGCGCGGGGCCTCAAGAATATCGACGCCAGCATCGGCGCGGACAATGCGCTCGGGCAGAGTTATTATGATGCCATGGGCTTCATGACCTACCGCCAGCCGGAAGGGTTGGTCTGCAAGGTTTACCGACTGGACTAGATGCGGCGTGCCGCTGCCGGTCAGGTATTGCTCTGATGGTCAGCTGCGATTGTCGTTTTCGGAATATTGCAGGCGGGCCTTGCAGATGCGGACGTGGTTTTCGTCGGCCCATTGGACCAGCAATTGCATCGGTACCAGAAACGAGCGGCCAAGACCTGTCAGCTCATACTCCACGCGCGGCGGCACCTCGGCATAAAGCGTGCGCCGGATGAATCCATCCTCCTCCAGCCGCTTCAGCGTACGGGACAACATCTGCTTGGAAATGTCGTCAATCCTGCGGTTCAACTCGTTGAAGCGCAGCACGCCGCCCTGCAGCGCTTCGAGAACCAGAAGGCTCCATTGGTCTCCGATGCGGTCCAGCACATCCCGAATGGGGCAGGGCTGCTCGAAGTCGAAGATTTCTTTCGTCTGCGTATCCGACATTTCGATTACCCCATATCCTTGCAGGTCATCGCCATGTGACCAGATCACCGGCTGCTGACTTCTTGCGGCCGGGGACGCGATACCATAGCTCTTTCTTTCGGTCTATTATTTAGACCAACGACAATAGCAACAAAAGGAAGAAGCCATGGCTAAAATCGCGCTCATCGGTGCTTCCGGCAATGCCGGGTCCCGTATTCTCAAGGAACTTTCCGACCGGGGGCATCATGTTACGGCCATTGCCCGCAGCCCCGAAAGGATTGCCGCCCTGCCGAACGTCGTTGCAAAGAAAGGCGATGTCTTCGATCAAACCGGACTTTCAAAACTGCTTGCAGGTCACGATGCCGTGATCAGTTCGGTGCATTTCACGGCGAGCGACCCGGTGACGCTGATCGAGGCCGTGCGTGCCTCCGGCGTTCCACGCTACCTCGTGGTTGGTGGCGCCGGCAGTCTTGAAATCGCGCCCGGCCAGCGTGTCGTCGACCTGCCGGATTTTCCTGCCGCTTACAAGGCCGAGGCCACCAAGGGTGCGGAGTTTCTTGATTTGCTGAAACAGGAAAAGCAGCTCGACTGGACCTTCCTTTCGCCTTCCGCCGAGTTCGTGCCGGGTGAAAGAACGGGCAAATTCCGCATCGGCAAGGACAATCTTCTGAGCAATGAAGAGGGTAGCCGCATTTCCTTCGAAGACTACGCGATTGCGCTTGTCGATGAAATCGAGAAGCCGCAGCATTCCCGCCAGCGCTTCACCGTCGGTTATTGAGAGGTATCACCCATGAATGTCATGACACGTCGTCTCGCCATCGCCGCTCTCGCTCTTGCGCCCGCATTGACAGCCGTTCCGGTGCTGGCCGAAACCGCCGGGCGGGATTTCGCCCGGGAAGAGGCCAATCGCAAGCTGGTGATCGAGTTTTACGATACCGTCTTCAACAAGCACGAAGTGGAAAAGGGTGCTGCCGTTATTGTCGACAGCTACAAGCAGCACAATCCCATGGTGCCGGATGGCAAGAAACCGTTCGTGGATTACTTCACCGGCCACTTCAAGGAAAACCCGCAGTCCAAGGCGCGGATCGTGAGAAGCGCCACGGATGGCGACCTTGTCTATCTGCATATTCATTCAACAGAAAAGGACGGAGACCGGGGCAGGGCCATCGTCGATATTTTTCGGGTGACCGATGGCAAGATCACCGAGCATTGGGATGTAATCCAGCCCGTGCCGGAGACGGCGGCGAACAACAATACGATGTTCTGAGGCGACGAACTTTTGAGGCAGGCGGGCACGCCGGGATCGTGCCCGCTTGCCGGAACGGGTAAACTTCAGGCCAGAAGATCGTAAGTACGGAAAATCCAGGCGATCTGGTAAATCAGCGCAAAGATGACGAGAAACCGATGGAAACGGCGGTTCTCGATGAAGATCGCCAGCGTGAACAAAATGACGTAGATGGCGGTGCGTATAAGGTATTCCGGACCAAGTGAGGCGAGATAGTCCTGGCCTTTCAGCAAAGTATCCCCGACATCGGTGACGAAAAGCGCTGCCAGAAAGGCGAAGAACCAGCTTTTGCGGGAAAGGAAATAATCCTCATATCCCTTGTACTCCTTCATCTCCGTGGGAAAGAGCAGAACGCACAGGAAATAAAACAGCGAGCAGAACAGGATCAGGAAAAGGAACGCGCCGAAGCCCAGTACATGGCCTGTGGCAGAAAGCCGGTGCTCCCACCACCAGAAATGCACCAGCATCAGAAACAGGAACGCCACCCAGCCGATGTGCAGGGGATAAATCCGTTCTTTTTTGGGATGCTGCACGAAACCTGCAAGGCCGGTCAGCAATCGGGCGAGGCTGAGGCCGACCACCATGCCCATGACCGCGCGGATGTGCGAATAGGCTTCTGCGGCGTTGACGGCGGCCTCCATCGCTCCTACTCCGCCGGAGGAATGGGCGTCGGTTGCCCGTTTTCGTCCATCGCCACCATGATGAAGGTGCCGGCGGTTACCTTTTCCAGCTTGTCGTAACGCGACCGCTGCGCCCAGGCCTCTACCGTCAGCGTGATGGAGGTGCGGCCGACGCGGGCAATATCGGTATAGATGGACAGCGTGTCGCCGATCTTCACCGGCAGTTCAAAGGCCATTTCCTTGACTGCCGCCGTGACCACGCGACAGCGAGAGCGTTCCGCCGCACGAATGCCGCTCGCCAAGTCCATCTGTGACATGACCCAGCCCCCGAAAATATCGCCGGCCGGATTGGCGTCGGCCGGCATGGCGAGCGTTCTGAGCGTCAGCTCGCCGGTCGGTTTGATGGTCTGGTCGGTCATGTTGAGATGTGCTCCGTGCGAATGACAAAGGCGCAGCATGCGATGCGCTTTGTGATTTCGCAAGGAATGGCAAGCGTCAGGACGACGCTTTGCCCAGAAATTGCTGCGTTGCGTAAAGGGCGATGGCCGCCGCGTTCGACACGTTGAGCGATTTGATCGCTCCCGGCATATCGAGACGGGCGAGCGCCGAGACGGTCTCGCGGGTCTTCTGGCGCAGGCCCTTGCCTTCGGCGCCGAGCACCAGTGCGATTTTTTCGCCGCTGAAGGTCCGTTCAATCGGGGCGGGGCCCTCCGAATCGAGGCCGACCGAGAAGAAGCCGAGCTTGTGCAGTTCACCCAGCGCATCGGCGAGATTGGTGATCTGGATATAGGGGATGAGTTCCAGCGCGCCTGAGGCGGATTTCGCCAGCACACCCGACTCGGTCGGGCTATGGCGCATCGTGGTGATGACGGCGCCCGCATTGAAGGCGACTGCCGAGCGCATGATGGCGCCAACATTATGCGGATCGGTGACCTGATCGAGCACGAGAATGAGTGGGCTATCCTTCAGCGCGCCCAGCCGCTTGACCGGCAGCGGCCGGGTCTCCAGCATCACGCCCTGATGGATCGCCTCAGGCCCCAAAACCCTGTCGATATCCTGCGGGGATACTATCTCGACCGGGAAGGGCTGCGCCTCCGCCTCGCCGATATCGAGACGTGCAAAGGCATTCTGGGTAACAGAAAGCTTGACAATCTGCCGCTCCGGATTGGCAAGGGCTGCGCGTACGGTATGCAGGCCGTAAAGGTGCACCTGGTCGGGCGCAAGTTGCGGCGGCTTCCAATCGTCGGCGCCGCGGTTCCGGCGCTTCGACTGCTGCGGGGTCGGAATTTCACCGCGCTCGCGCTTCGCGTCGCGCACGGCACGACGCAGGTTGGCGTAATGTGTGTCGCGGGTGGATTTGTTGTTGGGATCGTCTTTGCTCATGGCGCCTTATATCTCCGGCGCGTGCCGCGCACCAGCCCCCGTGATAATCCACAGGGCTGCAAAGGGGATTGAATTTTTTCCCGAAAATTCGTGAAAGGGCGTGTTGACAGAAACGAACGAGGCCGTCATATACGCGCCACAGACGACGCAACGGCGCTTCGCCGCAGCGAAATCTGAAGAGCTTGGTCGCTTGATCCTCGCAGATAACTGGAGGGATGCCCGAGTGGTTAAAGGGGACGGACTGTAAATCCGTTGGCTACGCCTACGTTGGTTCAAATCCAACTCCCTCCACCATTCTGCACGGATCGAAATCGCCACCGCGGGTATAGCTCAATGGTAGAGCAGCAGCCTTCCAAGCTGAATACGCGGGTTCGATTCCCGCTACCCGCTCCAGCTTCCTCTCAGTAAATCACCTTATCGCTGCGCGACGTGTTTCGCGTCTCCGGGTATTTGTGCCGTGAGCATTCAGCCGATGCGGTGATGGGCTCTAATTTATCCTATACGCCATAAATGCCGCGCCCCCAGTCACGCTCAGTAAGGCGAACGGCACTGGCTTCTTGTGCCTGCGGGCGCCAGGTAGCTATTGTCAGTAGGATGATAGGAGGCGTAACGCGCCGCGCACCATTTTACGTGATTTATTTCGGCCTGCGACAGGGCGTATCTGTCAGGCGTGGCTTCTTCCCCGGTTCCCGCAGCAAAGGCGGATGCGGGATAACCGCGCTGGCCTGAATTTTGTGCCTGCGTTTCATAGGCTGGCTGTATGAGGCTCAATGCCTCAGCGGGCATAACAAAAGCGGCAGATAATGCGACGCCAAGAGCGAGCGCGGAGATGGTCTTCGGCATCCTCAACATCGATAAATCCTCATTATTCGTTCGGGATGCTAACGAAAATTTAGGAATTTCGTTCCGATGGAGGCTTGACGCCACACGAAGACGTGATTCTTCGGCTTGATCGGAGAGCGTGGGTTCGGAGCGGGCCTCATGGGGAATCCGAGGCGCGGCAGGATGGATTTATGCTCGCTCAACCAGACTTTGTATCCATGCCGCACTGCTCGTTGACAAGCGGAAAATCCGGTCAGATAGTCGACCGGCAATCATGCAAACGGGAGTCTTCAATGTTGAACAGGGTTGTCATTCTCTCATCCTTTGCGCTGCTGGCATCGGCGGCGTTTGTCTCCCCCGCTGCGGCACTCACCATGAAGGAGTGCAGCGTAAAATATCAGGCAGCGAAAGCTGACGGGTCCGCCAAGGACATCAAGTGGAACGATTATCGCGCCAAGTTCTGCGGCAGCGAGGCGGCGGCTGAAGATGCGGCCGACGACAAGCAGGTCGCGGCCACAACCGAGAAGGAACCCGAGAAAGCGACGATCAAGGCTCCGAAGGGCGTCGCTTTCCCGAGCGCTGTTGACAAGAAATATTCAAGCGAGACGCCGGCAAAGGCCCGCCTGAAAACCTGTGTCGACTCCTATCACAAGAACAAGAATGACGGTACGCTCGGCGATCTGAAATGGATCCAGAAGGGCGGCGGCTACTGGAGCCTGTGCAACACGGCGCTGAAGAGCTGAGGCGGGCAGGGGCGGCGGTCGGTTTCCGCCGCCCTGTCCCGAGCCGATATCGCATGAAGCGTGTAGCGCTGGAGGCGAAGACCCTCGCGCTGGCGGATCTGTGCGTCCTGCTCCGTCCACCGACCCCATTTCGGGCGGGTAAAATATGCGAATAGCCTGTGATTCAGCCTCTTGGTAGACAGGCTGATCCCTGCGGTTTATCCGCATCCAGCAATTCAACGGTTACGGTTGTCGAGCAACGGCCGTCCGGCGATGGGGGCGGATGACCAGACGGTTTCGAAATTATCTCGTAGTTCTGGCCATATCCTTGGCGATGTGGGCTGTGATTCTCGGCATTGTTTACTGGCTGTTTCGATAGCCAGCCCCCGCTTGGGGTGGATTGCAATGATGCACGCGTCCAGCGGCAATGAATCGGGGATATGGCGGCGGTTCCTGGAGCTGCCGCAATTTGGCTTTGCTGGCGTGACCTTATGACGGGGTCAAACCAGGAAGGCCCATCATGAAGAAATCCGTTGCAGCCCTCTATCTTGCCGCTCTGTCCCTGCCGGCTGCCTCCAGCGCGCTTGCCGAGGATCTGGTGATTCCGCTTCCCGGGGATACAACGGTTGAAAAAACCGATGCCGTCTATCGGTGCGGCGCCGAGACGGTGGAGGCGGTTTATTACAATGCCGGCGACATCAGTCTTGTTCGGCTGGGCTTGAAGGACGGCGTTATCGTCGCCGCCAATGTTGTTTCAGGCTCCGGAGCAAAATACCAGGGCGGCGCTCGTGTCTGGTGGTCCAAAGGAGACGAAGCCGATCTCTACGATGTGATGGCGGATCCGGACATGAAACAGCCGGTTCACTGTGTGGAAGAGAAAAAACCTGATCGCCATGATATTCATGGAGCGGCGGCAGGGCGGTTTTGAAAACCGTGCCATGCCGCCGGTCAGTGTCAGGCTGCATGCTCAGCCAAGAACAAGCGACGCTACAAGCGCCAGCAGAATGAGAGAACTGGCGACGACGCCAAGCTTCATTCGGCGAAGACGACGGGTACGTCCGCCGCTCCAGTCATAAGCCATTGGGAGCTCTACCTTTCTTTTTATTATTATGACTTATAAGTAGCTCCCTAGGCTTGCCCGTGGCTGACCTCAATTGCCAGAATCCACCGGCGACAAATCACGATTTCCCAATCTTCTCCGGATGTTGCAGCGAAGGCGACAGCTGATTCCCTGCTCGTTCCACCAACGCAAAGGCCGGGTGGTCGGTGAGCTGGCCCCCGTCATGCAAAAGGCCCGGAAAGCGAGGCTTCCGGGCCTTTTGAAAGTGTGTTTCTGCAGGTGGCTCAGCCGAGATAGGCCTGAATGTAGGGCAGGACTTCGAGCGTGCCGTGATACAGCATGTTGAGCGCCACGTAGATGATGACCATCAGGCCGAGATAGGAAATCCAGCGGTAGCGGTGCAAAAGCTTGGCGACGAAGTTGGCTGCAAGTCCCATCAGCGCGATCGAGACGATGAGTCCGATGACCAGAACAGTCACATGTTCCTGCGCGGCGCCGGCGACGGCGAGCACATTGTCCAGCGACATGGAGACGTCGGCGATGACGATCTGGGTCGCTGCCTGGAAGAACGTCTTGTGGCCCTTGGTCAGGTCGGCCTCTTCATCCGTCACCTCGTCCTCGATGGAGCCCGAAGCTTCGCGCAGTTCGCTCCACATCTTCCAGCAGACCCAGGCGAGCAGCAGTCCGCCAAAAAGTTGCAGGCCGACGATGGCAAGAAGCTGTACGGTGACGGCGGCAAACCCGATGCGGAGAACCGTGGCGGCGATGATGCCGACAAGGATCGCCTTGCGGCGGAGATGCGCGGGAAGACCGGCGGCGGCAAGGCCGATGACGATGGCGTTGTCGCCTGCCAGAACGAGATCGATCGCAATGACCTGTAAGAATGCCGTGAAACCGGCGGCTGTGAAGATTTCCATTGGCTGGTCCTGAAACGGATAGAGAGGCGGCGCGGGGAAAAGCGGCGGTCGAGACATGCATGGCAGCGCGGCAGCGCCCGTTTCCGCTCGCCCGTCTCCCCCCGGCGATGAGTGTCCTTAAGCCATCGAGCCGCCCCAGGTAAAGAAGTTGTGATGGAAATATCTTAATTAGTGATCGGCTGCGACTGAAAAGGCAGCTCGTCTCTATCTCTGTGTGATGCCACGGCGCGGGTTTGAATGTCGCAAAACATACACCATATACGCCCCACAAGGCACGCTTAGAGCGCGCGCGAAGGCGCTTTCACAATTAAGTCTTGCGCATTCGCTTACAAAGCCTTAAACGGCGACACCAAACCGGTTCGCCGGGGAAACTACTTCACGTTCACAGGAAGCAATTCACATGGCAAAGAGCAAGTTTGAGCGGACGAAGCCGCACGTCAACATTGGCACGATCGGTCACGTTGACCATGGCAAGACGTCGCTGACGGCAGCAATCACGAAGTTCTTCGGCGAGTTCAAGGCGTATGACCAGATCGACGCGGCTCCTGAAGAGAAGGCTCGTGGTATCACGATCTCGACGGCACACGTTGAGTACGAGACGGCCAACCGTCACTACGCTCACGTTGACTGCCCCGGCCACGCCGACTACGTGAAGAACATGATCACCGGTGCTGCCCAGATGGACGGCGCGATCCTGGTTTGCTCCGCCGCTGACGGCCCGATGCCGCAGACGCGCGAGCACATCCTGCTTGCCCGTCAGGTTGGCGTTCCGGCCATCGTCGTGTTCCTCAACAAGGTCGACCAGGTTGACGACGCCGAGCTTCTCGAGCTCGTTGAGCTTGAAGTTCGCGAACTTCTGTCGTCCTACGACTTCCCGGGCGACGATATTCCGATCATCAAGGGTTCGCGCTTGCTGCTCTTGAAGATTCCGACAAGAAGATCGGTGAAGACGCGATCCGCGAGCTGATGGCTGCGGTTGACGCCTACATCCCGACGCCTGAGCGTCCGATTGACCAGCCGTTCCTGATGCCGATCGAAGACGTGTTCTCGATCTCGGGCCGTGGTACGGTTGTGACGGGTCGCGTTGAGCGCGGTATCGTCAAGGTTGGTGAAGAAGTCGAAATCGTCGGCATCCGTCCGACCTCGAAGACGACTGTTACCGGCGTTGAAATGTTCCGCAAGCTGCTCGACCAGGGCCAGGCTGGCGACAACATCGGTGCACTGGTTCGCGGTGTTAACCGTGACGGCGTCGAGCGTGGTCAGATCCTGTGCAAGCCGGGTTCGGTAAAGCCGCACAAGAAGTTCAAGGCAGAAGCCTACATCCTGACGAAGGAAGAAGGCGGCCGTCATACGCCGTTCTTCACGAACTACCGTCCGCAGTTCTACTTCCGTACGACGGACGTCACGGGCATCGTTACGCTTCCGGAAGGCACGGAAATGGTTATGCCTGGCGACAACGTCACCGTTGACGTCGAGCTGATCGTTCCGATCGCGATGGAAGAAAAGCTGCGCTTCGCTATCCGCGAAGGCGGCCGTACCGTCGGCGCCGGCATCGTCGCCTCGATCGTCGAGTAATCTTAAGGCCTGAAAAGGCTTGACGAAAACCCCGCTGGAGACAGCGGGGTTTTTTGTTTTGTGTCTTGCGCCTGGAGGATGGGAGCTTTCGTTCCTCGGTCCCGGCTGCTACTTCATTGCTGGGGAGATGATGAGGAGTATCATGAAGAAGCGCATTCTGTTTACCGGTGGTTCCGGCAAGGCCGGACGACATGTGATCCCGTGGCTCATCGACAAGGGATATGAGGTCCACAACATCGATCTCGTTCCGCTCGAGAGGCCGGGCGTGACCAATCTCATCGTCGATATCACGGACAGCGGGCAGGTTTTTAATGCCCTTTCCATGCATCGGAACTTCGCGGAGCTCGAAGGCGGGAAGGGTGTTCTGCCCTTTGATGCGGTGATCCATTTTGCTGCGGTTCCACGCATTTTGATCAAGCCGGACAACGAGACGTTCCGTATCAACACCATGGGAACCTATAATGTCATCGAGGCCGCGATAAAGCTTGGCATCCGAAAGGTAGTGATAGCATCGAGCGAGACCACATACGGGGTCTGTTTCGCCGAGGGCGAGAAGGATTTTCACCACTTCCCGCTTGAAGAGGACTACGATGTCGATCCGATGGATTCCTACGGGCTGTCGAAGGTGGTGAATGAAAGAACCGCGCGGGCCTTTGCCGAGCGAAGCGGATACGACATTTACGCGCTGCGAATCGGCAATGTCATCGAACCCCATGAGTATGAGAAGTTTCCCGATTTCTTTGCCCATCCGGAAACACGCAAACGCAACGCCTGGGGCTACATCGACGCACGTGATCTCGGCCAGATCTGCCATCTTTGCATCGAAAAGGATGGCCTCGGTTATCAGGTCTTCAATGCCGTTAATGATACAGCTACGGCAACGGTCCCCACGCGCGAGCTTGCCCGGACATATTTCCCTCAGGTGCAATTCCGCCGAGAGATCGGAGAGCATGAGGGATTGATCTCCAACCGCAAGATTCGCGAGATCCTTGGTTTCAAGGAAGAGCATGACTGGCGGAAATACGTCAAAACCTGACGGGTGCATGATTTTCGGGGGCAGAGTGGAAAAAACAAAAAACACACTTGCCATTCTTTTCCCTGCACCTTAAAGGAGCGCATACCGAATTGGCCAAGCGATTTCGCGGCCGGTTCAGGTGATTAAGGGGTATAGCTCAGTTGGTAGAGCGGCGGTCTCCAAAACCGCAGGTCGGGGGTTCGAGCCCCTCTGCCCCTGCCACTTTCCATTCGCAAGCGCGGTTTTCGCTGCATGGCAGATGGGGCCGGTTTACCGGCGAATTTCGCCGAATGTCGATTTCCTCTTGTTAAAAGTGGAATCGGTGTTTATGTAGGGTCAAAACAGACACGCGGTGCGTGGGGCTGATTAGTTCGGCTTTACGCGCCGTAATTGCGTGGGCAGTCAATGGCATCCAAAACCAATCCGTTTACGTTTCTGCAGCAGGTTCGCGCCGAAGCGTCAAAGATCACTTGGCCGTCGCGCCGCGAGACCATGATTTCGACGGCTATGGTGCTGGTGATGGTCATTTTCGCGGCTCTGTTCTTTTTTGCTGCTGACCAGCTCATTGGCTGGATTCTCAGCCTTGTGCTGAACGTCGGCCGGTAACGGATTGAACGGAGAGTAAAGATGGCAGCGCGCTGGTATATCGTTCACGCATATTCGAATTTCGAAAAGAAGGTCGCTGAGTCGATCGAGGAAAAGGCCCGTCAGAAGGGTCTGGACCATCTTTTCGAGAAAATCCTCGTGCCGACCGAAAAGGTGGTCGAGGTGCGCCGCGGCCGCAAGGTCGATAGCGAGCGCAAGTTCTTTCCGGGTTACGTGCTGGTGCGCGCCAACCTGACGGATGAGGCTTATCACCTCATCAAGAACACGCCGAAGGTTACCGGTTTCCTCGGTTCGGACAGCAAGCCTGTTCCGATTCCGGATTATGAAGCCGAGCGTATCCTTGGTCAGGTTCAGGAAGGTGTCGAGCGTCCGAAGTCTTCGGTTTCGTTCGAGATCGGCGAGCAGGTTCGCGTCTCCGACGGTCCTTTCGCGTCATTCAACGGCGTGGTTCAGGACGTGGACGAGGAGCGTTCGCGCCTGAAGGTGGAAGTTTCGATTTTCGGCCGCGCAACGCCGGTCGAGCTGGAATACAATCAGGTCGAGAAGGTCTGATTGGCGGGGCGATGCCCCAAGCGCGTGGAAGGCTAACTGGCTCTTTAAGCCGGGGCAGGGCGCCGCACCACGCAACCGCAGCCGCCGGAGAAATCCGGCTTAAGAGAAGCCGGGCAACCGGTTTGAATTGAAAGGCAGAGAGATATGGCTAAGAAAGTTGCAGGCCAGCTCAAGTTGCAGGTAAAGGCTGGGTCGGCCAATCCGTCCCCGCCGATCGGTCCGGCACTTGGTCAGCGTGGCATTAACATCATGGAATTCTGCAAGGCGTTCAATGCCGCCACGCAGGAAATGGAAAAGGGTATGCCGATCCCGGTCGTCATCACCTATTACCAGGACAAGTCCTTCACCTTCGTCATGAAGCAGCCGCCGATGACGTACTGGCTGAAGAAGGAAGCAAAGATCACCTCCGGTTCCAAGACGCCTGGCAAGGGCGCCAAGGTCGGCTCCATCACCAAGGCTCAGGTCAAGTCGATCGCTGAAGCCAAGATGAAGGATCTGAACGCAGCCGACATCGAAGGCGCAATGGCAATGGTTGAGGGCTCTGCCCGCGCCATGGGCCTGGAAGTGGTAGGTTGATCATGGCCAAGGTAGCAAAGCGCATTCAGAAGATCCGCGAAGGCGTGGATCCGAACAAGCTCTACGTTCTCACCGACGCCATTTCGATGGTCAAGGAACGTGCAGTCGCCAAGTTCGACGAAACCGTTGAAGTTTCGATGAACCTCGGCGTTGACCCGCGCCATGCGGACCAGATGGTTCGTGGCGTTGTCAACCTGCCGAACGGCACCGGCCGTGACGTTCGCGTCGCCGTCTTCGCCCGTGGCGCCAAGGCTGATGAAGCCACGGCTGCCGGCGCTGACGTTGTTGGTGCGGAAGAACTGGTTGAAATCGTTCAGGGCGGCAAGATCGACTTCGATCGCTGCATCGCAACCCCGGACATGATGCCGCTCGTCGGCCGTCTCGGCAAGGTACTCGGCCCGCGTGGCATGATGCCGAACCCGAAGGTCGGAACCGTGACCATGGACGTTGCCGGTGCTGTCAAGGCATCCAAGGGTGGCGCTGTCGAATTCCGCGTCGAAAAGGCCGGTATCGTACACGCTGGCGTTGGCAAGGCTTCGTTCGACGCTAAGGCTCTTGAGGAAAACATCAAGGCTTTCGCTGATGCGGTCATCAAGGCAAAGCCGGCTGGCGCCAAGGGCAACTATGTCAAGCGCGTCGCCATTTCCTCGACCATGGGTCCGGGCGTCAAGATCGACCCTTCGTCGGTTACGGCTTAATCAATTCTCGCGCTTCCGGAGTGAAGTGTGAATAAAAGAATTTCCGGCTCCCAGGAGCCGGAGATTTCCGGGGAAACCCGGAACTCCTGTCCGAGATTGCGGGTGGCCATGTCCTTCGGGGCCCGGCCTTAATCATTTAGCCTGCATGAGACGGGTGAGGCTGGATTTGAGGCATCTGTCGATGCCTGACTGTCCGGTTCGAACCTGGTGTGCCTGTGCCTGAAGCCGTTTGCGGCGACAGAGCGGGGGACAGGATCCTCGAGCGTCGCTCGGGATCTTTGTAAAAAGGTCCCTTGGGGCAAAGGCAAACCCGACGGGTTCACAATCATGTGGCCCCGTCTACTGGAGACAGACAGTGGAAAGAGCGGAAAAACGCGAATTCGTCACGGAGCTGAACGAAGTCTTCAAGGCTTCCGGTTCGGTTGTCGTGGCCCACTATGCTGGTGTCACCGTTGCGCAGATGAACGACTTCCGTTCGAAGATGCGCGCTGCCGGAGGCACCGTCAAGGTCGCGAAGAACCGCCTGGCCAAGATCGCTCTTCAGGGTACGGAGTCGGAAGGGATGACCAATCTCTTCAAGGGACAGACGCTGATTGCATACAGCACTGACCCGATGATCGCTCCGAAAGTCGTCATGGATTTCGCCAAGACAAACGACAAGGTCGTTGTTTTGGGCGGCGCCATGGGCGCAACCACGCTCAACGCCGAAGCAGTCAAGTCGCTCGCGACCCTGCCTTCGCTGGACGAGCTGCGCGCAAAGCTGCTGGGCCTTCTCAATGCCCCGGCAACTCGCGTCGCTACGGTTGTCGCCGCACCTGCAAGCCAGCTGGCTCGGGTGTTCTCGGCTTACGCCAAGAAGGACGAAGCCGCTTAAGGCGGTTTTTCGCTGTAAATATTCAAACTGGTTCGAACTGAACAAAAGGAACTATCAAAATGGCTGATCTCGCAAAGATCGTAGAAGACCTCTCCTCGCTGACCGTTCTGGAAGCTGCAGAACTGTCCAAGCTTCTCGAAGAAAAGTGGGGCGTTTCCGCTGCTGCTCCGGTGGCCGTTGCTGCTGCTGGCGGCGCTGCTGCTGCTGCTGCTCCGGAAGAAGAAAAGACCGAGTTCGACGTTATCCTGGTTGACGCTGGCGCCAACAAGATCAACGTCATCAAGGAAGTTCGCGGCATCACCGGCCTCGGCCTCAAGGAAGCCAAGGACCTCGTTGAAGGCGCTCCGAAGCCGGTCAAGGAAGCCGTTTCCAAGGCTGAAGCTGCTGATCTCAAGAAGAAGCTTGAAGACGCAGGCGCCAAGGTTGACGTTAAGTAATCTTGCGATTGCTGGCGGGAAGGGGCTTAATGCCCCTTCCCGTCGTCATCGTTTTTAAAACTCATTACCCAAAAGCCGCGTGAAAATGGCTTTTGGGTAATGGGTTCTTCAAGAGAATGGTTCCGAACCGGCTCATCAAGGCAATCCGGCCTGATCGATCCGGGATGTGGAACGAGATTGAGGATACCCATTGATTGACGGGATCGACTGGCCATCGGTTCCCGTCCGTTGCAGGCCCGGATGCAATTTTTAAAGGAGCGACGATGGCTCAGACCCTTTCGTTTAACGGTCGCAGGCGCGTACGCAAGTTTTTCGGCAAAATTCCAGAAGTAGCGGAAATGCCGAACCTCATTGAGGTTCAGAAGGCTTCGTACGACCAGTTTCTCATGGTTGACGAGCCCAAGGGTGGCCGTCCCGACGAGGGATTGAATGCCGTTTTCAAATCCGTATTCCCGATCACCGATTTTTCCGGCGCCTCCATGCTCGAATTCGTATCCTACGAATTCGAAGCGCCGAAGTTCGACGTCGAGGAATGCCGTCAGCGCGATCTGACCTATGCAGCGCCGCTCAAGGTGACGCTGCGCCTCATCGTGTTCGATATCGATGAAGATACGGGCGCGAAGTCCATCAAGGACATCAAGGAACAGTCCGTCTACATGGGCGACATGCCGCTCATGACCAATAACGGCACGTTCATCGTCAACGGCACCGAGCGCGTCATCGTTTCGCAGATGCACCGTTCGCCGGGCGTGTTCTTCGATCACGACAAGGGCAAGAGCCATTCTTCCGGCAAGCTGCTCTTTGCTGCCCGTGTCATTCCGTATCGCGGTTCCTGGCTCGACATCGAGTTCGACGCCAAGGATATCGTCTATGCGCGTATCGACCGTCGCCGCAAGATCCCCGTGACCTCGCTGCTGATGGCGCTTGGCATGGACGGCGAAGACATTCTGTCGACCTTCTACACCAAGGCTTCCTATGAGCGTGACGGCGACGGCTGGCGTATTCCGTTCCAGCCCGAAGCGCTGAAGAACGCCAAGGTCGTCACCGACATGATCGACGCCGATACCGGCGAAGTGGTCGTCGAGGCGGGCAAGAAGCTCACGCCGCGCCTTATCCGCCAGCTCTCCGAAAAGGGCCTCAAGGCGCTGAAGGCGACCGACGAAGACCTTTACGGCAACTACCTGGCCGAAGACATCGTCAACTACGAGACGGGTGAAATCTATCTCGAGGCCGGCGACGAAATCGACGAGAAGACCCTCGGTCTGATCCTGCAGTCCGGTTTTGACGAGATTCCGGTTCTCAACATCGACCACGTCAATGTTGGCGCCTATATCCGCAACACGCTGTCTGCCGACAAGAACGAGAACCGCCAGGAAGCCCTGTTCGACATCTACCGCGT
This sequence comes from Agrobacterium genomosp. 2 str. CFBP 5494, assembly GCF_900013495.1. Taxonomy (NCBI): domain Bacteria; kingdom Pseudomonadati; phylum Pseudomonadota; class Alphaproteobacteria; order Hyphomicrobiales; family Rhizobiaceae; genus Agrobacterium; species Agrobacterium genomosp. 2. The sequence continues at coordinate 2,405,711 of NZ_LT009718.1, read as the reverse complement.
CATGCGTCCGGGTGAGCCGCCGACCATGGATTCGGCGGAAGCGATGTTCAACTCGCTGTTCTTCGATGCAGAGCGTTACGATCTTTCGGCCGTTGGTCGCGTGAAGATGAACATGCGCCTCGACCTCGACGCGGAAGACACCGTGCGCACGCTGCGCAAGGAAGACATCCTCGCCGTCGTCAAGATGCTGGTCGAACTGCGCGACGGCAAGGGCGAAATCGACGACATCGACAACCTCGGCAACCGCCGTGTGCGTTCTGTCGGCGAACTGATGGAAAACCAGTATCGTCTGGGCCTTCTGCGCATGGAACGTGCGATCAAGGAACGTATGTCCTCGATCGAAATCGACACCGTGATGCCGCAGGACCTGATCAACGCGAAGCCGGCAGCTGCTGCCGTTCGCGAGTTCTTCGGTTCCTCGCAGCTGTCGCAGTTCATGGACCAGGTGAACCCGCTTTCGGAAATCACCCACAAGCGTCGTCTTTCGGCTCTTGGACCGGGTGGTCTGACCCGCGAGCGCGCCGGCTTCGAAGTCCGCGACGTTCACCCGACCCACTACGGCCGTATTTGCCCGATCGAGACGCCGGAAGGCCCGAACATCGGTCTGATCAACTCGCTTGCAACCTTTGCCCGTGTCAACAAGTACGGCTTCATCGAGAGCCCGTACCGCAAGATCACCGACGGCAAGGTCACGAACGACGTTATCTACCTCTCCGCCATGGAAGAGGCGAAGTATTACGTCGCGCAGGCCAACGCGCCGCTCAATGAAGACGGTTCTTTCTCGGAAGAGTTCGTCGTCTGCCGTCACTCGGGCGAAGTTATGCTCGCACCGCGTGACAACATCAACCTGATGGACGTTTCGCCGAAGCAGCTCGTTTCGGTTGCAGCGGCTCTCATACCGTTCCTGGAAAACGACGACGCCAACCGCGCTCTCATGGGCTCGAACATGCAGCGTCAGGCCGTTCCGCTTCTGCGGGCGGAAGCGCCGTTCGTCGGCACCGGTATGGAACCGATCGTTGCTCGCGACTCCGGCGCTGCCATCGCAGCTCGCCGCGGCGGTGTCGTCGACCAGGTCGACGCGACGCGTATCGTTATCCGCGCCACGGAAGATCTCGATGCAGGCAAGTCCGGCGTTGACATCTACCGTCTGCAGAAGTTCCAGCGTTCGAACCAGAACACCTGCGTCAACCAGCGTCCGCTGGTGTCCGTCGGTGATATCATCTCCAAGGGTGACATCATCGCGGATGGTCCGTCGACCGACCTCGGTGACCTGGCTCTCGGCCGTAACGCGCTCGTCGCGTTCATGCCCTGGAACGGCTACAACTACGAAGACTCGATCCTGATGTCGGAGCGTATCGTTTCCGACGACGTGTTCACCTCCATCCACATCGAAGAGTTCGAAGTGATGGCGCGTGACACGAAGCTTGGTCCGGAAGAAATCACGCGCGATATTCCGAACGTTTCGGAAGAAGCGCTGAAGAACCTCGACGAAGCCGGTATCGTCTACATCGGTGCAGAAGTTCAGCCAGGTGACATCCTCGTTGGCAAGATCACGCCGAAGGGCGAAAGCCCGATGACGCCGGAAGAAAAGCTTCTGCGCGCCATCTTCGGTGAAAAGGCTTCCGACGTTCGCGACACCTCCATGCGCATGCCTCCGGGCACGTTCGGTACGGTCGTGGAAGTCCGCGTCTTCAACCGTCACGGTGTGGAGAAGGACGAGCGCGCGATGGCTATCGAGCGCGAAGAGATCGAGCGTCTGGCGAAGGACCGTGACGACGAGCAGGCGATCCTCGACCGTAACGTCTACGGCCGTCTGATCGACATGCTGCGTGGCCAGGTTTCGATTGCCGGTCCGAAGGGCTTCAAGAAGGGTGTCGAGCTCTCCAACGCCGTCGTCTCCGAATATCCCCGCTCGCAGTGGTGGATGTTCGCCGTCGAGGACGAAAAGGCCCAGGCTGAGATCGAAGCACTTCGCGGCCAGTACGACGAATCCAAGTCGCGCCTTGAGCAGCGCTTCATGGACAAGGTCGAAAAGGTCCAGCGCGGCGATGAAATGCCTCCGGGCGTCATGAAGATGGTCAAGGTCTTCGTTGCCGTTAAGCGCAAGATCCAGCCGGGCGACAAGATGGCCGGCCGTCACGGTAACAAGGGCGTCGTCTCGCGTATCGTTCCCGTCGAGGACATGCCGTTCCTCGAAGACGGCACGCATGTCGACATCTGCTTGAACCCGCTCGGCGTGCCGTCGCGCATGAACGTCGGCCAGATCCTCGAAACCCACCTCGCATGGGCATGCGCAGGCATGGGCAAGAAGATCGGCGAGATGCTCGAAGAGTATCGCAAGACGATGGACATCAGCGAGCTTCGCAGCGAGCTGACGGAAATCTACGCGTCTGAAGCCAATGACGAGGTTCAGCGTTTTGACGACGACTCGCTCGTCAAGCTCGCCGAAGAAGCCAAGCGCGGTGTTTCCATCGCGACTCCGGTTTTCGACGGTGCGCACGAGCCTGACGTTGCCGCGATGCTGAAGAAGGCAGGTCTGCATGAATCCGGTCAGTCCGTTCTTTACGACGGCCGTACCGGTGAGCCGTTCGACCGCAAGGTCACCGTCGGCTACATGTACATGATCAAGCTGAACCACCTTGTCGACGACAAGATCCACGCTCGCTCGATCGGTCCTTACTCGCTCGTTACCCAGCAGCCGCTGGGCGGCAAGGCGCAGTTCGGCGGTCAGCGCTTCGGGGAAATGGAAGTCTGGGCTCTGGAAGCATACGGCGCGGCTTACACGCTGCAGGAAATGCTCACCGTCAAGTCGGACGACGTGGCTGGCCGTACCAAGGTTTACGAAGCAATCGTCCGTGGCGACGACACCTTCGAAGCCGGTATCCCCGAGAGCTTCAACGTTCTCGTCAAGGAAATGCGGTCGCTCGGCCTGTCCGTCGAGCTGGAAAACTCGAAGATCGAGAACCAGCCCGAAGACCAGCTGCCTGACGCGGCGGAATAAACACGACAGAGGCGGGCGCCTGAGAGGGCGCCTGCCGGTTTCCCGAGCGGTCTTTGCGGTTCGGGATACTTTCGCCGCATTATGCGGTTAATCCGTATTTAAAGCTCTGGACGGCGACCCGGGAAGAAGCCGGTCCAGATGCAAACAGGGGCAGCAGCTAGCCTCTCAAGGAGACAAGGCATGAACCAAGAGGTCATGAATCTTTTCAATCCTCAGGTGCCTGCGCAGCATTTCGATTCCATCCGGATTTCGATCGCTTCGCCGGAAAAAATCCTGTCGTGGTCCTACGGCGAGATCAAGAAGCCGGAAACCATCAACTACCGTACGTTCAAGCCTGAGCGTGACGGTCTTTTCTGCGCTCGCATCTTCGGACCGATCAAGGACTACGAGTGCCTGTGCGGCAAGTACAAGCGCATGAAGTACAAGGGCATCATCTGCGAAAAGTGCGGCGTCGAAGTGACGCTGTCGCGCGTTCGCCGTGAGCGCATGGGCCATATCGAGCTCGCAGCGCCGGTTGCCCACATCTGGTTCCTGAAGTCGCTTCCTTCGCGTATCTCGACCCTGCTCGACATGACGCTGAAGGATGTTGAGCGCGTTCTCTATTTCGAGAACTACATTGTCACGGAACCCGGTCTCACCTCGCTCAAGCAGAACCAGCTTCTGTCTGAAGAAGAGTACATGATCGCCGTCGACGAGTTCGGCGAAGACCAGTTCACCGCCATGATCGGCGCTGAAGCCATCTATGAGATGCTGGCTTCGATGAACCTCGAAAAGATCGCCGGCGACCTGCGTGCCGAACTTGCTGAGACCACGTCGGATCTCAAGCAGAAGAAGCTGATGAAGCGCCTGAAGATCGTCGAGAACTTCATGGAATCGGGCAACCGTCCTGAATGGATGATCATGAAGGTCGTTCCGGTCATTCCGCCGGACCTGCGTCCGCTGGTTCCGCTGGATGGCGGCCGTTTTGCGACGTCCGACCTTAACGATCTCTATCGCCGCGTCATCAACCGTAACAACCGTCTGAAGCGCCTGATCGAGCTTCGTGCGCCTGGCATCATCATCCGCAACGAAAAGCGTATGTTGCAGGAATCCGTCGATGCGCTGTTCGACAACGGCCGTCGCGGTCGCGTCATCACGGGTGCCAACAAGCGCCCGCTGAAGTCGCTCTCCGACATGCTCAAGGGCAAGCAGGGCCGTTTCCGCCAGAACCTTCTCGGCAAGCGCGTCGACTATTCCGGCCGTTCGGTCATCGTGACCGGTCCGGAACTGAAGCTGCACCAGTGCGGTCTGCCGAAGAAGATGGCGCTCGAACTGTTCAAGCCGTTCATCTACGCCCGCCTCGACGCCA
>NZ_LT009718.1:2350304-2400776 GCF_900013495.1 Agrobacterium genomosp. 2 str. CFBP 5494 | reverse complement strand
TCTACGCCCGCCTCGACGCCAAGGGTTACTCCTCGACCGTCAAGCAGGCCAAGAAGCTGGTTGAAAAGGAAAAGCCTGAGGTTTGGGATATCCTCGACGAGGTCATCCGCGAACATCCGGTTCTCTTGAACCGCGCGCCGACGCTGCACCGTCTGGGTATCCAGGCTTTCGAACCCATGCTGGTTGAAGGCAAGGCCATCCAGCTGCACCCGCTCGTCTGCACGGCCTTCAACGCCGACTTCGACGGTGACCAGATGGCTGTTCACGTTCCGCTTTCACTGGAAGCCCAGCTGGAAGCGCGCGTGCTGATGATGTCGACCAACAACATCCTGCATCCGGCAAACGGCCACCCGATCATCGTTCCTTCGCAGGACATGGTTCTCGGCCTGTATTACCTGTCGATCATGAACCAGAACGAGCCGGGCGAAGGCATGGCCTTCTCCGACATCGGTGAGCTGCATCACGCACTTGAAAACAAGGTCGTGACGCTGCATGCCAAGATCCGTGGTCGCTTCAAGACCGTGGATGCCGATGGCAAGCCGGTTTCGAAGATCCATGAGACGACCCCCGGCCGTATGCTGATTGGCGAACTTCTGCCGAAGAACGTCAACGTGCCTTTCGACGTCTGCAACCAGGAAATGACCAAGAAGAACATCTCCAAGATGATCGACACGGTCTACCGTCATTGCGGCCAGAAAGACACGGTCATCTTCTGTGACCGCATCATGCAGCTCGGCTTTGCCCATGCCTGCCGCGCCGGCATTTCGTTCGGCAAGGACGACATGGTCATTCCTGACAGCAAGGTGAAGATCGTTGGCGACACCGAAGCTCTCGTGAAGGAATACGAACAGCAGTACAATGACGGTCTCATCACCCAGGGCGAAAAGTACAACAAGGTTGTCGACGCTTGGGGCAAGGCAACCGAAAAGGTCGCCGAAGAGATGATGGCACGCATCAAGGCTGTCGAGTTCGATCCGGAAACGGGCCGCCAGAAGCCGATGAACTCCATCTACATGATGTCTCACTCGGGTGCTCGTGGTTCTCCGAACCAGATGCGTCAGCTGGGCGGCATGCGCGGTCTGATGGCGAAGCCATCGGGTGAAATCATCGAGACGCCGATCATCTCGAACTTCAAGGAAGGCCTGACCGTTAACGAGTACTTCAACTCGACCCACGGTGCCCGTAAGGGTCTCGCAGACACCGCCCTGAAAACCGCGAACTCGGGTTACCTGACCCGTCGTCTCGTCGACGTCGCGCAGGATTGCATCGTCAACTCCAGGGATTGCGGCACCGACAAGGGCCTCACCATGACTGCCATCGTTGATGCCGGTCAGGTGGTTGCTTCGCTCGGCGCGCGTATCCTCGGTCGTACGGCTCTCGATGACATCGACAACCCGGTCACCGGCGAGAACATCGTCAAGGCCGGTACGCTGATTGACGAAGCCGACGTGGCTGCCATCGAGAAGGCTGGCATCCAGTCCGTTCGCATCCGCTCGGCGCTCACCTGCGAAGTGCAGGTTGGTGTCTGCGGCGTCTGCTACGGTCGTGACCTTGCACGCGGTACGCCTGTCAACATGGGCGAAGCCGTTGGCGTTATCGCCGCTCAGTCGATCGGTGAACCGGGCACGCAGCTCACCATGCGTACGTTCCACCTTGGTGGCACGGCAAACGTGGTCGACCAGTCGTTCCTCGAAGCGTCTTATGAAGGCACGATCCAGATCAAGAACCGCAACATCCTGCGGAACTCCGAAGGCGTTCTCATCGCCATGGGCCGTAACATGTCCGTTACGATCCTTGATGAGCGCGGCGCGGAACGTTCTACACAGCGTGTGGCTTACGGTTCGAAGATCTTCGTTGATGATGGCGACAAGGTAAAGCGTGGCCAGCGTCTTGCAGAGTGGGACCCCTACACCCGTCCGATGATGACGGAAGTGGAAGGTACCGTTCACTTCGAAGACCTCGTCGACGGTCTCTCCGTTCTGGAAGCAACCGACGAATCCACCGGCATCACCAAGCGTCAGGTCATTGACTGGCGCTCGACGCCGCGCGGTTCGGATCTCAAGCCTGCGATCGTCATCAAGGACGCGTCCGGCGCTGTTGCGAAGCTTGCCCGTGGTGGCGAAGCCCGCTTCCAGCTCTCGGTCGACGCCATCCTGTCGGTCGAGCCGGGTGCGAAGGTCTCCCAGGGTGACGTGCTTGCACGTTCGCCGCTGGAAAGCGCCAAGACGAAGGACATCACCGGTGGTCTGCCGCGCGTTGCGGAACTGTTCGAAGCCCGTCGTCCGAAGGATCACGCCATCATCGCAGAGATCGATGGTACGATCCGCCTCGGCCGCGACTACAAGAACAAGCGCCGCGTGATGATCGAGCCTGCGGAAGACGGCGTCGAGCCGGTCGAATACCTGATCCCGAAGGGCAAGCCCTTCCACCTTCAGGAAGGCGACTATATCGAAAAGGGTGAATACATCCTCGACGGTAACCCGGCGCCGCACGACATTCTGGCGATCAAGGGCGTGGAAGCTCTGGCTTCCTACCTCGTGAACGAAATCCAGGAAGTCTACCGTCTGCAGGGCGTTGTGATCAACGACAAGCACATCGAGGTGATCGTTCGCCAGATGCTGCAGAAGGTTGAAATCACCGATGCTGGCGATAGCCAGTACATCGTGGGTGACAACGTTGATCGCATCGAGCTCGATGACAACAACGACCGCCTGATCGAAGAAGGCAAGAAGCCTGCCTATGGCGAGCCGGTTCTGCTCGGCATCACCAAGGCTTCGCTGCAGACGCCGTCCTTCATCTCGGCCGCATCCTTCCAGGAAACCACCAAGGTTCTCACGGAAGCTGCGATTGCTGGCAAGACGGACACGCTGCAGGGCCTCAAGGAAAACGTCATTGTCGGCCGTCTCATCCCGGCCGGTACCGGCGGCACCATGACGCAGATCCGCCGCATCGCCACCTCGCGCGACGACCTCATTCTCGAGGAACGCCGCAAGGGTACCGGTGCAGGTTCTGCAAACCAGATGCTGCAGGACATGACGGACCAGGCTCCGGCTGCCGAGTAAGGTCAGACGGGGCAGGGGCTTTGCGGAGCCCCCCAAAGTTCGAAGCAAAACGCCCGGAGCAATCCGGGCGTTTTTGTTTGTATGGACAGAGGCCGGGCGCCTCCACCGTCGCCCGGCATTCCTGGATATGCGACAGGGCTAGTCCTGTTTCCGGATGTTGTAGCGGGTCAGGACAGAGAGGCGCCGAACAAGATCGGTCTGGCCTGCGCTGCCGGTCTTGGCATAGATCGACTTTGCGTTGCTGCGCACCGTTTCATGGGAAATCTGCAATTGCTTCGCCACTGCCGGTAGCGAAAGTCCTTTCATGATTTCCAAAGCCACGCGTGCCTCGCCTCTTGTGAGGTCGTATAGCCCCTTCAACAACGCGCTTGCGTCGGCAATGGTGCCGGTGGGCTGCGATATGAGCACGATGGCGTTGCCTTTCGGAGATAAGTCGAGCGCCGTCTTGCGCAGCGGTATGACGTGAAGAATGCAGGGTCTATCTTCACCGGCGGGGAGAGGGAAGGAACCGGCATCGTGCCCGGCCAGCGCTTTGTACAGGAGCCGGTTCACCCTCTCGTCAGCAATGGCAATACTGTCGCGTGTGGGGGCGGCGAAACATTTCTGCAGTGACAGGAAGAGATCGTTGGCCGAGAGAATGAGGCCGTTTGCCTGCAGCACGGCCGCCGGAGCGCCAATGGCATTGAGGCCGAAGGTCATCGCGTCGGCTTTCTGCCGTTGCAGCCGCGTTGCGAGCGCAAGGCTACGGGCGATGTGTGGCCTCAGTCCGGCGAGTGCAGCCATCGTATCAGGCCGGATTATGCCAGCTTCCAGCCTGTGTTCAAACAGTACCGTCATCTCCGGATGGCCGGGCGGCGCGACCTGTGTCGTCGCACCATAGCCCAGGCCGCGGGGCCTGAGGAACTCACGGACGATCGGCAGTTCGGCCCATTCATCAGGGGTGAAGACGTCGAAATCCTGCACGAAGGCGAACCGGCCTTCACGGGCAGTACGCGTAAGGCGATCATTGCGGTGATTCCAGCCTCCCGCCATGTAGTCCTTCATCAGCTCTTGAAAGTTGGGCGTGTGCAGCCAGGCCTGGTCTTCCCCCTTGCCCCAGGTGATGGCGCCGCCCCAAAAACCGAGGCGGCCGCCGGCATTTGCCAGAACCTGCGACCAGCGGTCGGGAAAAAGCGCCGCTTCATAAATGTCATCGATAATGTCAGACGATGATAAAGTATCCAACCCGACCCCGAAATTTTGCGTCGGAAATATTCTAAGCCTATGTTTGCGCGGCATTCAATCTTTTAAGAATCAATACTATTATTCAGACTGTATATTCTATAAGTGACTTAATATATTGACAAGCTTTCCAAAAGGGTCGCGTACGAACAGGCGACGTACGCCCCAGGACTCGACGGTGGGACCGTATTCTATCGGCAGTCCGGCTGCGACGATCCGGTCGCGGACCTCGTCGAAATTGTCGACTTCTATGGAGAAGTCCGGCACATCTGTGCCGGAACCGCCTTCGCGCGCAAAGCTTAGCTGCGCCGGCGCCTCAAGCGGGCTGGCATGGGTGACGATCCAGCCGTGATCCATGGCGACCGGCATGCCGAGGATATCGCCATAAAAGACCTGCGCCCGCGCGGGGTCGGAGGTAGCGATGTTGGCGACGACACGTCTGACCGCCATGGCCGAGGCTCTTCAGGCGAAGCGGATGATGGCGACTTCGCCTTCGAGCGCGCCCTGATAGGCCGAGGCGTGCGGCTCTTCATCGGGAATTTCGGTCAGCATGCCGATCTGGTCGAGATCGGCTTCGATGAAGCCTTCCTCGGAAAGCGCGTTCAGCGTTTCGCGAACGGCTGTGTCGTCATCCGGCGCCCTGAGGATGACGTGAATGTCGATACCCTCGGAGTTGTCGGTTTCGTAAGCCTTGCCGATGACGATGAAGACCATCGGCTCGTCGCGTCCGTTGTCGTTGTCGGGGAGGGTGCTCATGACGCGGTTTCCTTGATCTTTCGTTGCTGTCATCAGGGCAGGGGGAATCGGTTCCGCCCGCGGCGCGGCCATGTCCGGCCAGCCTGAGGGAATCAATAGACGGATTTTATGAAAAGCCAAAGGCCGGAGGTTAAAATCGCTGCCGTTGATGCCGACTTATGGTATAGGGAGGGGGAAATGGCGTTGCGGTGGCGTTCGTGGTCCCGGGCGCGGGCGCAAAATGCGGATTCACCCTTGACGAAAGCTGGCTAAAACAGTAGTACGCCCGCCATCGGAGCCTCTGTGGGTGCTGGCCGTTCGGTAAGCTTTTTCCCGAACATCATCTCAAACGGGTCTCCATTGCACGTAGAAGACACGAATGTTGCACGCAAGACGCCTCATCCGGTGTCCTCTGCTCTTGGTGGTCCATCCGTGAAACCGGATCGGGCCAAGTTTTGCGCATGAGGATATATGCGTGCATCGTCGCCGGCAACGGCATAGCCGCCACCCGTGAGGGTGGCTAAAGTAGTTTTTGCAAGGGATGGTTATATGCCTACCGTAAACCAGCTGATCCGCAAGCCTCGCCAGGCACAGGTAAAGCGCAACAAGGTTCCTGCCCTGCAGGAAAACCCGCAGAAGCGTGGTGTTTGCACCCGCGTTTACACGACGACCCCGAAGAAGCCGAACTCGGCTCTGCGTAAGGTTGCCAAGATCCGCCTCACCAACGGCTTCGAAGTCATCGGCTACATTCCTGGCGAAGGTCACAACCTTCAGGAACACTCTGTCGTCATGATCCGCGGCGGCCGCGTGAAGGACTTGCCGGGCGTTCGTTACCACATCATCCGCGGTGTTCTCGATACCCAGGGCGTCAAGAACCGCAAGCAGCGCCGTTCGAAGTACGGTGCGAAGCGTCCGAAGTAATTTCGGCAACAACAATTCGGCGCTGCGCGAGGTTCTCCGCGTGGTATAGCGTCAATAACATTGAGAGACAAAAAGTATGTCCCGTCGCCATAGTGCAGAAAAGCGTGAGATCAACCCGGATCCGAAGTTCGGTGATCTGGTCGTCACCAAGTTCATGAACGCCATCATGCTTCACGGCAAGAAGTCGGTAGCAGAAAGCATCGTTTACGGCGCGTTCGACGTCGTTCAGGGCAAGACGAAGCAGGAGCCGCTCGCCGTGTTCCATTCGGCCCTCGACAATGTTGCGCCGCATGTTGAAGTGCGTTCGCGCCGCGTTGGTGGTGCGACATACCAGGTTCCGGTTGATGTTCGTCCCGAGCGTCGCCAGGCCCTCGCAATCCGCTGGTTGATCACCGCTGCGCGCAAGCGCAACGAAACGACCATGATCGATCGCCTCTCCGGCGAACTCATGGACGCTGCGAACAACCGCGGCTCCGCCGTCAAGAAGCGTGAAGACACGCACAAGATGGCCGACGCTAACCGCGCATTCTCGCATTACCGCTGGTAATCTTAACCGATCGCATATCGAAAGGCAGTCCATTATGGCTCGCGAATATAAAATCGAAGACTACCGCAATTTCGGTATCATGGCGCATATCGACGCCGGCAAGACGACCACCACCGAGCGTATTCTCTATTACACCGGTAAGTCGCACAAGATCGGCGAAGTTCACGATGGCGCAGCCACGATGGACTGGATGGAGCAGGAGCAGGAGCGTGGTATCACCATCACGTCCGCTGCGACCACGACCTTCTGGAAGGGCCGTGACGGCAAGACCCGTCGCTTCAACATCATCGACACCCCCGGCCACGTTGACTTCACCATCGAAGTCGAGCGTTCGCTGCGCGTTCTCGACGGCGCCATTGCGCTGCTCGACGCCAACGCCGGTGTTGAGCCGCAGACGGAAACCGTCTGGCGTCAGGCTGAGAAGTATCATGTTCCGCGCATGATCTTCTGCAACAAGATGGACAAGACCGGTGCTGACTTCTACCGCTCGGTAGAAATGATCAAGACCCGTCTCGGCGCCACTGCCGTTGTCATGCAGCTGCCGATCGGCGCTGAGACCGAGTTCAAGGGCGTTATCGACCTGATCGAGATGAATGCTCTCGTATGGCGCGACGAGTCGCTCGGCGCCCAGTGGGACGTCGTCGAGATCCCCGAGGACATGAAGGCCAAGGCTGAAGAATATCGCGAAAAGCTGATCGAGACGGTTGTCGAGATCGACGAAGAAGCGATGGAAGCCTACCTCGAAGGCAACTACCCGGACAACGACAAGATTCGTGAACTTGTTCGCCGCGGCACCATCGACGTGAAGTTCCACCCGATGTTCTGCGGTACCGCGTTCAAGAACAAGGGCGTTCAGCCGCTCCTCGACGCCGTTGTCGACTATCTGCCTTCGCCGCTGGACATCCCGGCGATCAAGGGCATCGACGCCAAGACGGAAGCCGAAATCGAGCGTCACGCTGACGATTCCGAGCCGCTTTCCATGCTCGCGTTCAAGATCATGAACGACCCCTTCGTCGGTTCGCTCACGTTCGCACGCATCTACTCGGGCAAGCTCGAAAAGGGCACGTCTGTTATGAACACGGTCAAGGACAAGCGCGAGCGCGTCGGCCGTATGCTGCAGATGCACTCCAACAGCCGTGAAGACATCGAAGAAGCCTATGCAGGCGACATCGTTGCTCTGGCTGGCCTCAAGGAAACCACCACTGGCGATACGCTCTGCGATCCGCTGAAGCCGGTTATCCTCGAGCGCATGGAATTCCCCGAGCCGGTCATCCAGATCGCGATCGAGCCGAAGACCAAGGGCGACCAGGAAAAGATGGGCCTCGCGCTCAACCGTCTGGCTGCAGAAGATCCGTCCTTCCGCGTCAAGACCGACGACGAATCCGGCCAGACCATCATTGCCGGCATGGGCGAACTTCACCTCGACATCATCGTTGACCGTATGCGTCGCGAGTTCAAGGTTGAAGCAACCGTCGGTGCTCCGCAGGTTGCCTACCGCGAAACGATCACGCGTCAGCACGAAGAAGACTACACGCACAAGAAGCAGTCCGGTGGTACCGGTCAGTTCGCTCGCGTGAAGATCATCTTCGAACCGAACCCCGAAGGCGAAGACTTCAAGTTCGAGTCGAAGATCGTCGGTGGTGCTGTTCCGAAGGAATACATCCCGGGCGTTCAGAAGGGTATCGAAAGCGTTCTGTCTTCCGGTCCGCTGGCTGGCTTCCCGATGCTCGGCGTCAAGGCGACGCTGGTCGACGGTGCATTCCACGATGTTGACTCGTCGGTTCTCGCCTTCGAAATCGCATCGCGTGCCTGCTTCCGTGAAGCAGCCAAGAAGGCTGGTGCACAGCTTCTCGAGCCGATGATGAAGGTCGAAGTCGTAACGCCGGAAGACTATGTCGGCGACGTTATCGGCGACCTGAACTCCCGTCGTGGTCAGATTCAGGGCCAGGAAAGCCGTGGTATCGCCGTCGTCATCAACGCGCATGTTCCGCTCGCGAACATGTTCAAGTACGTCGATAACCTGCGCTCCATGTCGCAGGGTCGCGCTCAGTACTCGATGACGTTCGATCACTATTCGCCGGTTCCGTCGAACGTGGCGCAGGAAATCCAGGCAAAGTACTCCGGTCAGAAGTGATCGGGGTACGCCCCACCGAATTTTGAAGATTATTCCCGTCACGGGACAAGAATGGAGAGCCACTAATGGCAAAGAGCAAGTTTGAGCGGACGAAGCCGCACGTCAACATTGGCACGATCGGTCACGTTGACCATGGCAAGACGTCGCTGACGGCAGCAATCACGAAGTTCTTCGGCGAGTTCAAGGCGTATGACCAGATCGACGCGGCTCCTGAAGAGAAGGCTCGTGGTATCACGATCTCGACGGCACACGTTGAGTACGAGACGGCCAACCGTCACTACGCTCACGTTGACTGCCCCGGCCACGCCGACTACGTGAAGAACATGATCACCGGTGCTGCCCAGATGGACGGCGCGATCCTGGTTTGCTCCGCCGCTGACGGCCCGATGCCGCAGACGCGCGAGCACATCCTGCTTGCCCGTCAGGTTGGCGTTCCGGCCATCGTCGTGTTCCTCAACAAGGTCGACCAGGTTGACGACGCCGAGCTTCTCGAGCTCGTTGAGCTTGAAGTTCGCGAACTTCTGTCGTCCTACGACTTCCCGGGCGACGATATTCCGATCATCAAGGGTTCGCGCTTGCTGCTCTTGAAGATTCCGACAAGAAGATCGGTGAAGACGCGATCCGCGAGCTGATGGCTGCGGTTGACGCCTACATCCCGACGCCTGAGCGTCCGATTGACCAGCCGTTCCTGATGCCGATCGAAGACGTGTTCTCGATCTCGGGCCGTGGTACGGTTGTGACGGGTCGCGTTGAGCGCGGTATCGTCAAGGTTGGTGAAGAAGTCGAAATCGTCGGCATCCGTCCGACCTCGAAGACGACTGTTACCGGCGTTGAAATGTTCCGCAAGCTGCTCGACCAGGGCCAGGCTGGCGACAACATCGGTGCACTGGTTCGCGGTGTTAACCGTGACGGCGTCGAGCGTGGTCAGATCCTGTGCAAGCCGGGTTCGGTAAAGCCGCACAAGAAGTTCAAGGCAGAAGCCTACATCCTGACGAAGGAAGAAGGCGGCCGTCATACGCCGTTCTTCACGAACTACCGTCCGCAGTTCTACTTCCGCACGACGGACGTTACGGGCATCGTTACGCTTCCGGAAGGCACGGAAATGGTTATGCCTGGCGACAACGTCACGGTTGACGTCGAGCTGATCGTTCCGATCGCGATGGAAGAAAAGCTGCGCTTCGCTATCCGCGAAGGCGGCCGTACCGTCGGCGCCGGCATCGTTGCCTCGATCGTCGAGTAATCTCGACCGTTGAAATTCAGGCTGGCGGCGGTGTGAACAGCACCGCCGCCGGACTTTTGGTAAAAAGCCTGGCGGCGTTGCATTTTTAGTGCTTGAAAAATTCGGTGAAAGCGCGTAAACGCGCACTCACATTCACCGCTGGATTCGCAAGCGATTGCGGAACGCGGTGTTTTTAGCAATACAGACTACTGAAATGATTGGGGTGCGACGCGCATTCCTCTCGATTTTTGAAAATCTGCGGCGCCACGATCAATAGAAGTTCATGTGTTTCCGCGTGCGGAAACGAATAACAAAGAACAAGGACAAGACGAATGAACGGCCAGAATATCCGTATCCGCCTCAAGGCGTTCGATCACCGGATCCTCGATGCCTCTACCCGTGAAATCGTGTCGACCGCAAAGCGCACCGGCGCCAGCGTTCGCGGCCCGGTTCCGCTCCCCACCCGCATCGAAAAGTTTACTGTCAACCGCTCTCCCCACGTTGACAAGAAGAGCCGTGAACAGTTCGAAATGCGGACGCACAAGCGTCTTCTCGATATCGTTGACCCCACCCCGCAGACTGTCGATGCCCTTATGAAGCTCGACCTCGCTGCTGGCGTTGACGTGGAAATCAAGCTCTAAGACCCGGCCCGAACCATTCAAGGTAAGGGCTGAAATAACAAGGAAGGTACGTGGAGCAATCCAACGACTTCCAAACCGGAGACCGGAAACATCGTGAGATGTCGAAGGGCACTCCTTAACAAAGGCCAGAGAGGGTTTTCCCTTCAAGGCTCGCAAGAGGATGAACCAATGCGTTCAGGTGTGATTGCACAGAAAGTGGGTATGACACGCGTCTATAACGACGCAGGTGAACATATCCCTGTAACAGTATTGCGACTGGATAACGTACAAGTCGTTGCCCAGCGCACGGAAGACAAGAATGGCTACACCGCAGTTCAGCTCGGTGCCGGCCAGTCCAAGGTCAAGAACACGACGAAGGCGCTTCGCGGTCACTTTGCCGCTGCCAATGTCGAACCGAAGGCAAAGCTCGTCGAGTTCCGGGTTTCCCCCGAGAACCTGATCGACATCGGTGCAACACTGACCGCAAATCATTTTCAAACCGGCCAGCTGGTCGATGTCACCGGAACCACGATCGGTAAGGGTTTCGCCGGTGCTATGAAGCGTCACAACTTCGGTGGTGGCCGCGCTTCGCACGGTAACTCGATCTCGCACCGTGCACACGGTTCGACTGGTTCCAACCAGGATCCGGGTCGCGTCTGGAAGGGCAAGCGCATGGCTGGTCATATGGGCCAGACCCGCGTTACGACCCAGAACCTCGAAGTCGTTTCGACTGATGAAGACCGTGGCCTCATCCTCGTGAAGGGTGCAGTTCCCGGCTCGAAGGGTTCCTGGATCATCGTCCGCGACGCCGTCAAGTCGGCTGCGAAGTAAGGGAGCCTTATCATGGAATTGAACGTCAAGACCCTCGAGGGAAAAGACGCCGGCAAGGTTTCTCTGTCGGATGAGATCTTTGGCCTCGACCCCCGCCAGGACATTCTGGCCCGCATGGTTCGCTGGCAGCTTGCAAAGAAGCAGCAGGGAACCCACAAGTCCAAGAACCGGTCGGAAGTTTCCCGCACCGGTGCGAAGATGTACAAGCAGAAGGGTACGGGCCGCGCTCGTCACCATTCGGCTCGCGCACCGCAGTTCCGCGGCGGCGGCAAGGCCCACGGCCCGGTCGTTCGCAGCCACGCCCATGACCTTCCCAAGAAGGTTCGTGCGCTCGCTCTGCGTCACGCCCTGTCTGCAAAGCTGAAGGCTGAAGAACTGATCATCGTCGATCAGCTCGTCGCGTCCGAAGCAAAGACCAAGGCTCTGCTGGGCAGCTTCGCTTCGCTTGGCCTGACCAACGCTCTCGTTATCGGCGGCGCCGAACTTGATGGCAACTTCAAGCTCGCTGCTCAGAACATCCCGAACGTGGACGTTCTGCCGGTACAGGGCATCAATGTTTACGACATCCTGCGCCGTGGCAAGCTGGTGCTTTCCAAGGCTGCTGTAGAGGCTCTGGAGGAGCGGTTCAAATGACGGATCTTCGCCACTACGATGTGATCGTATCTCCTTCGATCACGGAAAAGTCGACGCTGGTATCCGAACAGAACCAGGTCGTATTCAACGTCGCCAAGAATGCTTCCAAGCCTGAAATCAAGGCTGCCGTGGAAGCTCTCTTCGGCGTCAAAGTCACGGCTGTGAACACGCTTATCCGCAAGGGTAAGACCCGTCGTTTCCGTGGGTTCGCCGGTAAGCTGAAGGACGTCAAGAAAGCCGTCGTCACGCTCGCCGAAGGTCAATCCATCGACGTGTCCACCGGACTCTAAAGGTTAGGCCCAAGCGGGCAAAGACCCAAAAGGGAACAATAAAATGGCATTGAAAAGTTTCAATCCGACCACGCCGAGCCAGCGCCAGCTGGTTATCGTGGACCGCGCTTCGCTCTACAAGGGCAAGCCGGTAAAGGCTCTCACCCAGGGCCTCAGCTCCAAGGGTGGCCGTAACAACCAGGGCCGGATCACCGTCCGTTTCCAGGGTGGCGGTCACAAGCGGACCTACCGTCTGGTTGACTTCAAGCGTCGCAAGTTCGACGTTGAAGGCACCGTTGAACGTCTGGAATACGACCCCAACCGCACCGCGTTCATCGCGCTGGTTACGTATACCGACGGCGAACAGGCTTACATTCTCGCGCCACAGCGTCTCGCTGCTGGTGACAAGGTGATCGCCTCCGACAAGGCAGTGGACGTGAAGCCCGGCAACACCATGCCGCTTCAGTACATTCCGGTCGGTTCGATCATCCACAACGTCGAGATGAAGCCGGGCAAGGGCGGTCAGATCGCTCGCTCCGCCGGTACGTATGTCCAGCTCGTCGGCCGCGATGCCGGCATGGCCATCCTGCGTCTCAACTCGGGCGAACAGCGTCTGGTGCACGGCTCCTGCCTCGCATCGATCGGCGCTGTTTCGAACTCTGACCACGCCAACATCAACGACGGCAAGGCCGGTCGTTCCCGTTGGCGCGGCAAGCGTCCGCACGTTCGCGGCGTCGTCATGAACCCGGTCGACCACCCGCACGGTGGTGGTGAAGGTCGCACGTCGGGTGGTCGCCACCCGGTTACTCCGTGGGGCAAGCCCACGAAGGGCAAGCGCACCCGTTCGAACAAGTCGACCGACAAGTTCATCATGCGCTCGCGCCATCAGCGTAAGAAGTAAGAGAGGTAGTCACTAATGGCTCGTTCAGTATGGAAAGGTCCGTTTGTTGACGGCTATCTTCTCACCAAGGCTGAGAAGGTGCGCGAGAGCGGACGTAACGAAGTAATCAAGATCTGGAGCCGTCGCTCCACGATCCTGCCGCAGTTCGTTGGTCTGACCTTCGGCGTCTACAACGGCAGCAAGCATGTGCCCGTCTCCGTTAACGAAGACATGGTCGGACACAAGTTCGGTGAATTCTCTCCGACCCGTACCTATTACGGTCACGGCGCGGACAAGAAGGCAAAGAGGAAGTAATCATGGCGAAGGCTAAGACCGAACGCCGGCTGAAGGACAACGAGGCTCAGGCCGTTGCCCGTACGCTCCGCGTCAGCCCCCAGAAACTGAACCTGGTTGCCGCTCTTATCCGTGGCAAGAAGGTTGATCGCGCTCTCGCCGAGCTCGAATTCTCCCGCAAGCGCATTGCAGGCACCGTCAAGAAGACGCTGGAATCTGCAATTGCCAATGCGGAAAACAACCACGACCTCGACGTCGACGCTCTCGTCGTCGCCGAGGCCTATGTTGGCAAGTCCATCACCATGAAGCGTTTCCACGCTCGTGGCCGTGGTCGTGCTTCCCGCATTGAAAAGCCGTTCGCTCACCTCACGATCGTTGTTCGTGAAGTCGAGGAAAAAGGGGAGGCCGCATAATGGGTCAGAAAATCAATCCGATCGGCTTCCGCCTCGGCATCAACCGTACCTGGGATAGCCGCTGGTACGCTGACACCGCAGAATACGGCAAGCTGCTGCATGAAGACCTGAAGATCCGGGCTTACCTGATCAAGGAACTCAAGCAGGCCGGTATCGCAAAGGTCGTCATCGAGCGTCCGCACAAGAAGTGCCGCGTCACGATCCACTCGGCTCGTCCGGGTCTGATCATCGGCAAGAAGGGTGCAGACATCGAGAAGCTTCGCAAGAAGCTTTCCGAGATGACCAACTCCGAAACGCACCTCAACATCGTTGAAGTGCGCAAGCCGGAAATCGACGCGACGCTGGTTGCCCAGTCGATCGCTCAGCAGCTCGAGCGCCGCGTGGCTTTCCGCCGTGCGATGAAGCGTGCTGTTCAGTCCGCAATGCGTCTTGGCGCCGAAGGCATCAAGATCACCTGCGGCGGCCGTCTTGGCGGTGCTGAAATCGCTCGTACCGAATGGTACCGCGAAGGTCGCGTTCCGTTGCACACGCTGCGTGCGGACATCGACTACGGCACGGCTGAAGCTGAAACCGCATTCGGCATCTGCGGCATCAAGGTCTGGATCTTCAAGGGCGAAATCCTTGAGCACGATCCGATGGCTTCTGAGCGTCGCGGTCTCGAAGGCGACGCACAGGGCCCTGCAAGCCGTGAGCGTGGCGATCGTGGCGATCGTCGTCGCGAAAACGCTTGATTGACGCTGGCGAAAGATAAGCTCGGAGAAGTAAGAAAATGTTGCAGCCAAAGCGTACTAAGTACCGTAAGCAGTTCAAGGGACGCATCAAGGGCGTCGCCAAGGGCGGCTTTGACCTGGCATTCGGTGAATTCGGCTTGAAGTCGCAGGAACCGAACCGCGTGAATGCACGCGAGATCGAAGCGGCCCGCCGCGCGATCACGCGTTACATGAAGCGCGCAGGTCGCGTGTGGATCCGCGTATTCCCCGACGTTCCGGT
The DNA here is from genome assembly GCF_900013495.1 of Agrobacterium genomosp. 2 str. CFBP 5494. NCBI lineage: Bacteria > Pseudomonadati > Pseudomonadota > Alphaproteobacteria > Hyphomicrobiales > Rhizobiaceae > Agrobacterium > Agrobacterium genomosp. 2. The sequence continues at coordinate 2,386,007 of NZ_LT009718.1, read as the reverse complement.
TACGGCAAAGCCGACCGAAGTTCGTATGGGTAAGGGCAAGGGTTCGGTCGATTACTGGGCATGCAAGGTCAAGCCCGGTCGTATGATGTTCGAGATCGACGGTGTGTCCGAGGAGATCGCCCGTGAGGCGCTTCGTCTCGGCGCTGCCAAGCTCTCGGTCAAGACGCGCTTCGTACAGCGCATCGCAGAGTAAGGAGCAAGGCACATGAAAGCCGATGAAGTTCGCGGCCTCAGCGCCGACCAGCTCAAGGACAAGCTCGCCGATCTGAAGAAGGAGCAGTTCAACCTGCGCTTCCAGAAGGCAACTGGTCAGCTGGAGAAGTCCTCGCGCATCAACGAAGTCCGCAAGGATATCGCCCGCGTTAAAACCATTGCCCGCCAGAAGGCGGCAGAAGCCAAGGCCTAAGGAAGAATAATATGCCGAAACGCATTCTGCAGGGCGTCGTTGTGTCCGACAAGAACGAGAAGACTGTCGTAGTTCGTGTTGAGCGTCGATTCGCTCACCCGCTGCTTCAGAAGACCGTTCGTCGTTCGAAGAAGTACAAGGCACACGACGAAAACAATCAGTATAAGGTCGGCGATGTCGTTTCCATCGAGGAATGCGCACCGATCTCCAAGGACAAGCGCTGGACGGTCGTTTCCGCCCAGGCTTAATTTCATCAGAATCGCGCCAGGTGTCTTGCACTTGGCGCGAATTCCTGTATGAAGCAGCGCAAGGACGCTCGTGACCCGAGCGTCTTTTGCTTTGATGCGCACGGAAGGTCCTTCGGGAAACCACCCTGTCACGATTTTTCCGCGCAAAAAAAGAGATATTCATAAGCTGGAGCAGGGGGCTCGCTCGGGAGAGTTTGCCCAACCGTTCCGGTAACAACAAGAAGGCGACCTGACATGATTCAGATGCAAACAAACCTCGACGTGGCGGATAATTCCGGCGCACGTCGTGTCATGTGCATCAAGGTGCTGGGCGGCTCGAAGCGCAAATATGCTTCTGTTGGCGACATTATTGTCGTTTCCATCAAGGAAGCTATTCCGCGCGGCCGCGTCAAGAAGGGCGACGTGATGAAGGCGGTTGTCGTGCGCACCGCCAAGGACATCCGCCGCGCTGACGGCAGCGTCATCCGTTTCGATAACAACGCAGCCGTTCTTATCGACAACAAGAAAGAGCCCATCGGCACCCGTATCTTCGGACCGGTTCCGCGCGAACTTCGCGCCAAGAACCACATGAAGATCATCTCGCTGGCTCCGGAAGTACTGTAAGGAGCGTATGCGATGCAGAAAATTCGTAAAGGCGACAAGGTTGTCGTATTGACCGGTAAGGACAAGGGCCGTACCGGCGAAGTAATCCAGGTTTTGCCGAAGGAAGACCGGGCCGTTGTGCGTGGCGTAAACATGGTGAAGCGTCACCAGCGCCAGACCCAGGCCCAGGAAGCCGGCATCATCAACAAGGAAGCATCCTTGCACATCTCCAACATCGCCATCGTCGACAAGGATGGCAAGCCGACCCGCGTTGGCTTCTCGGTTGTGGATGGCAAGAAGGTCCGCGTGGCCAAGCGTTCGGGAGAAGTGATCGATGGCTGATAAGTACGAGCCGCGTCTCAAGACGGAATACGTTTCCCGTATCCGTGGCGCCATGCAGGAGAAGTTCTCCTACGCAAACGTCATGATGATCCCGAAGCTTGAAAAGATCGTGATCAACATGGGCGTTGGCGAAGCGACTGCCGACTCCAAGAAGCCCACGATCGCTGCCGGTGATCTGGCTGCGATTGCCGGCCAGAAGCCGGTCGTTACCCGCGCTCGCAACTCGATCGCTGGTTTCAAGGTTCGCGAAGGCATGCCGATCGGTGCGAAGGTTACCCTTCGTGGCGCCCGCATGTACGAATTCCTTGATCGTCTGGTCAACATCGCGCTGCCGCGCGTTCGCGACTTCCGGGGCCTGAACCCGAAGAGCTTTGACGGCCGTGGCAACTTCGCCATGGGCATCAAGGAACACATTGTGTTCCCTGAGATCAACTACGATAAGGTTGATCAGATGTGGGGCATGGACATCATCGTTTGCACGACGGCGACGTCGGACGACGAAGCTCGGGCTCTGCTGACAGAGTTCAACTTCCCGTTCCGTCACTAACCGTAACGACGAGCGTAGAAAAGGAACTCCGATATGGCGAAAACAAGCGCAGTTGAAAAGAACAAGCGCCGCCGCAAGTCGGTCGCCCAGCAGGCCAGCAAGCGCGCGGCCCTCAAGGCGATCGTGATGAACCAGTCCCTTCCGATCGAAGAGCGGTTCAAGGCCACCCTGAAGCTCGCTTCGCTGCCGCGTGACGGCTCGAAGACGCGTATCCGCAACCGCTGCGAAGTAACGGGCCGTCCGCGCGCGTTCTATCGCAAGCTCAAGATGTCGCGTATCGCGCTTCGTGAGCTGGGCAATTCCGGCAAGGTGCCGGGCATTGTCAAGTCGAGCTGGTAAGGAGACGGGCACATGACCATGACTGATCCTTTGGGTGATATGCTCACCCGCATCCGCAATGGTGCTGCTCGCCGTAAGTCTTCGGTAAGCACGCCTGCTTCCAGCCTCCGCGCACGCGTTCTCGACGTGCTGCAGTCTGAAGGCTACATTCGCGGTTATTCCAAGGTCGATTTCGAAAACGGCAAGTCCGAATTCACCATCGAGCTGAAGTACTACGAAGGCGCGTCCGTGATCCGTGAGATCGGCCGCGTTTCCAAGCCGGGCCGCCGGGTTTATGTCTCGGTAAAGTCCATTCCGCAGGTCGCGAACGGCCTCGGCATCACCATCCTTTCGACCCCGAAGGGCGTGATGGCCGATCACCAGGCTCGCGAACAGAACGTTGGTGGCGAGGTTCTTTGCTCGGTCTTCTAAGACCCGAGCAAGGATCTCCATAACGAACAGACAGGATTGAATAATGTCTCGTATCGGTAAAAAGCCCGTTCCGGTTCCCGCAGGTGTGACGGCCAATGTCGACGGCCAGAAGGTTACTGCTAAGGGCCCGAAGGGTGAACTGTTTTTCGTCGCTAACGACGACATTCAGCTGAAGCTCGAAGATAACGGCGTTTCCGTAACGCCGGCTAACGGCACCAAGGAAGCTCGTTCGAAGTGGGGCATGTCCCGCACGATGATCGAGAACATCTTCAAGGGTGTTAAGGACGGCTATGAGCGCAAGCTCGAAATCAACGGCGTTGGTTACCGTGCCGCCATGCAGGGCAAGAACCTGCAGCTGGCTCTCGGTTTCAGCCACGACGTTGTGTACGAGCCTCCGGTCGGCATCACCATTGCCGTTCCGAAGCCGACGGAAATCATCGTTTCCGGCATCAACAAGCAGCAGGTTGGCCAGGTTGCCGCGGAAATCCGCGAATACCGCGGTCCCGAGCCCTACAAGGGCAAGGGCGTAAAGTACGCTGAAGAGCGTATTGTACGCAAAGAAGGCAAGAAGAAGTAAGGATCACGCGAAATGGCTAGCAGGAAAGAAGCACTTGCACGTCGCGCGAGCCGTGTGCGCCGCCAGATCAAGGCGGTTGCCAACGGCCGCCCGCGCCTGTCGGTTCATCGCTCGTCGAAGAACATCTACGCCCAGATCATCGATGACGTTGCTGGCAAGACGCTTGCGTCTGCCTCCACGCTCGAAGCCGATCTGCGCGGCTCGCTCAAGACTGGCGCCGACGTTGCAGCAGCAGCTGTTGTCGGCAAGCTGGTTGCCGAGCGCGGCGTCAAGGCTGGCGTCAAGGATGTTGTATTCGACCGTGGCGCGTTCATCTATCACGGCCGTATCAAGGCTCTGGCAGATGCAGCCCGCGAAAGCGGCCTGAACTTCTGATTTTTTTCCGCCCGGACATCGATCCGGGCGGAATTTCACCGGACCATGCGGATCTCGTCTTCGGGGCCGCTGGTCTTTTCGTTTGCCGTTCCACCCGTAAAAGAAAAAGGACAAGGACAATGGCACAGGATAAAAGAGGTTCCCGCGAAGAGCGTCAGAACCGCGAAGAGCGCGATAGCGAATTCGTCGACAAGCTGGTCGCGATCAACCGCGTTGCAAAGGTTGTTAAGGGCGGCCGTCGTTTCGGCTTCGCCGCTCTCGTCGTCGTTGGCGACCAGAAGGGCCGCGTTGGTTTCGGTCACGGCAAGGCTCGTGAAGTTCCGGAAGCGATCCGCAAGGCAACTGAAAGCGCAAAGCGCGATCTGATCTTCGTTCCGCTGCGCGATGGCCGCACGCTGCATCACGACGTCAATGGCCGTCACGGCGCAGGCAAGGTTCTGCTGCGTTCGGCCAAGGCCGGTACCGGTATCATCGCCGGTGGTCCGATGCGCGCCGTTTTCGAAACGCTCGGCGTTCATGACGTTGTTGCAAAGTCGACCGGTTCTTCGAACCCGTACAACATGGTTCGCGCGACGTTCGACGCTCTGAAGCATCAGGTTCATCCGAAGGACATCGCTGCACAGCGCGGTCTGAAGTATGCGACCCTTCAGGCTCGTCGTGCCGCTTCCGGCAACGCTTCTGAAGAATAAGGAGCTGGATCATGGCCAAGAAAACTACTGAAGCCAAGAAGACTGTTACGGTCGAACAGATCGGCAGCCCTATTCGCCGCCCGGCAATCCAGCGTCAGACGCTGGTGGGTCTGGGTCTCAACAAGATGCATCGTCAGCGTACCCTGGAAGACACTCCGGCGGTTCGCGGCATGATCCGTGCGGTCCAGCATCTCGTTCGCGTCGTTGACGAGAAGTGAGACGGAGTAACCTATCATGAAACTCAATGAAATCAGAGACAACGAAGGCGCCTCCAAGGATCGTATCCGCGTAGGTCGCGGTATCGGTTCCGGCAAGGGCAAGACCGGTGGTCGCGGTGTGAAGGGTCAGAAGGCTCGTTCGGGCGTCGCCATCAACGGCTTCGAAGGCGGTCAGATGCCCATCTACCGTCGTCTGCCGAAGCGCGGTTTCAACAACATCTTCGCTTCCGAATATGTTGTCGTATCGCTCGGCCGCATTCAGACCGCCATCGACGCCAAGAAGCTTGACGCTTCCGCAACGATCGATGCTGCTGCTCTCAAGGCTGCCGGCGTTATCCGCCGCGCCAAGGACGGCGTTCGTATTCTCGCCGACGGCGAGCTGAAGGCTAAGGTCGCTTTCGAAGTTGCCGGTGCTTCCAAGCCCGCAATCGAAAAGATCGAAAAGGCTGGCGGCTCGATCAAGCTTCTCGCAGTTGCAGCAGAAGCCGCCGAGTAATATATAGACTTCAGGCGCCCGGGGCTTGTCGCTCCGGGCGTTTGCGCTCCCTGGCCACTGTTGCTTTCGATCTAAATCGATTTATAGAGCATCAGGGAAATCTCTTCGCGGTGTGCTTCCTCGGCCCCGCTTGCGGCAGAAAGTGCTGCAGGGAGAGCCTCACAGTTCTTGAACTTCCATAGGGGAGGGGATAGGACATAAAAAACAGGGTGAGGCATGATGGCGGCGCAGAGCCGCGTTTGTCCGAAGCTCGGTTTTGACCAGTATCTTTTAGACCTTTCCGCATCGGCCGGTTGCGCTGGCTGGCAAGGGTCATTCGGAGAAATTTATGGCTTCAGCAGCGGAACAACTGGCTTCGAACCTGAATTTTTCGACCTTCGCTAAGGCGGAGGATCTGAAAAAGCGTCTCTGGTTTACTCTTGCCGCACTTCTCGTCTATCGTCTCGGCACCCATATTCCGCTTCCGGGCCTGAACCCTGAAGCCTATGCGCAGGCCTTCCGTGGCCAGGCCAACGGTATTCTCGGTCTTTTCAACATGTTTGCGGGTGGGGCTGTCGAGCGCATGGCGATTTTCGCCCTCGGCATCATGCCTTACATCTCCGCTTCGATCATCGTGCAGCTTATGACCTCGGTCGTGCCTTCGCTCGAAGCGTTGAAGAAGGAAGGCGAAGCCGGCCGCAAGATCATCAACCAGTACACCCGTTACGGCACGGTGCTGCTCGGCACGCTGCAGGCCTATGGCATTGCGGTCGGCCTCGAAAGCGGTAACGGCCTTGTCGTTGATCCGGGCTGGTTCTTCCGCATTTCCACCGTCATCACGCTGCTTGGCGGCACGATGTTCCTGATGTGGCTCGGCGAACAGATCACCTCGCGCGGTATCGGCAACGGTATTTCGCTGATCATCTTCGCGGGCATTGCCGCCGGTCTGCCCAAGGCCCTGGCCGGCACGCTGGAACTCGGCCGCACCGGTGCGCTTTCGACCCCGCTCATCCTGACGGTCGTCGTCGTTGCAATCGGCGTCATTGCCCTCATCGTCTTCGTGGAGCGTGCGCAGCGCCGTCTGTTGATCCAATATCCGAAGCGACAGGTCGGGAACCGCATGTTCCAAGGCGATACCTCGCACCTGCCGCTGAAGCTTAACACGGCCGGCGTCATTCCTGCGATCTTCGCATCGTCGCTGCTGCTTCTGCCGGCAACGGCTGCAGGCTTTGCGGGTAACACCAACCTGCCGACCTGGGCGACCTCGATCATCGCCTCGCTGCAGCATGGCCAGCCGCTGTTCATGGCGCTTTATGGCCTGCTGATTGCTTTCTTCGCCTTCTTCTACACGGCGATCGTATTCAATCCGAAGGATACGGCTGACAATCTCAAGAAGCATGGCGGCTTCATTCCGGGCATCCGTCCGGGCGAGCGCACTGCGGAGTACATTGATTACGTTCTGACCCGCATCACTGTGGTCGGCGCGATTTATCTGGTCTTCGTCTGTATCCTTCCTGAGACACTTATCGCACGTACGGGCATTCCATTAGCCCTTGGTGGTACTTCGCTTTTGATCGTTGTCAGTGTAACTCTGGATACGGTTGCGCAGATTCAGGGTCACCTGATCGCCCAGCAGTATGAAGGTCTGATCAAGAAGTCGAAGTTGCGTGGAGGAAAGAGGGGACGATGAGACTGATATTTTTGGGTCCGCCGGGTGCGGGCAAGGGAACCCAGGCCAAGCGGCTTACTGACAAGTACGGGATCCCCCAGCTTTCAACCGGTGACATGCTGCGCGCTGCGGTCAGCGCGGGCACCGAAATCGGCAAGCGCGCCAAGGCCGTCATGGACGCCGGCGGGCTGGTATCCGACGATATCGTCAATCAGATCGTTTCCGAACGTATCGAAGCTCCTGACTGTGCCAAGGGCTTCATTCTCGACGGTTATCCGCGCACCGTTCCGCAGGCGAAGGCGCTTGCCGACAACATGCGCAAGAAGAACCTGGTGCTCGACGCCGTCATCGAACTCAAGGTGGACGAAGAGGCTTTGATTCGCCGAATCGAAAATCGCGTGGCTGAAACCATTGCCGCCGGCGGCACTGTTCGCTCTGACGATAATCCGGAAGCTTTCCGCAAGCGCCTGACGGAATATCGCGAAAAGACTGCGCCGCTGTCCGCTTATTACAGCGAACAGGGCGAACTGGTGACGCTGGATGGCATGGCAGATGTCGATGCCGTCACCGAGGCCATCGAGCGCGTTCTCGAGAAAGCCTCTGCCTGATCGAAGGAATGAATGGGCGAGGACTGCGTTCTTGCCCATCTTCCTTTTCGAAAGGCGGCTGATCCCTTGGATCGCAAAAGAATCTTGGCGGAGCCGGTTGCTTTTTTGCGCTGATTCCGTTAAACACCGCGCCAACTCGCGACATCCCAAGCGACTGGCGCGGATTTCCCTTAGGGAAGGGAGATCCGGGTTCGGTCGTTTTGACTTGTCACGGACATCAATTTGAACTGGCGGTCTTGTCGGCCGCTCGAATGGAATCACCACTTGCCGGATGGCAACTGGAACCAAGGAGAAAAGACGTGGCACGTATCGCTGGCGTCAACATCCCGACTGCGAAGCGCGTTGTTATTGCGCTGACCTACATTCACGGGATTGGTCCGAAATTCGCGCAGGAAATCATGGACAAGGTCGGTCTTCCGGCTGACAAGCGCGTTCATCAGCTGACGGATGCTGAAGTTCTTCAGATCCGCGAAGCCATCGACCGCGACTACCAGGTCGAAGGCGACCTGCGTCGCGAAACGTCGATGAACATCAAGCGTCTGATGGACCTCGGTTGCTACCGCGGCCTGCGTCACCGTCGTGGCCTTCCGGTCCGCGGTCAGCGCACGCACACCAACGCCCGCACCCGCAAGGGTCCGGCGAAGGCTATCGCTGGTAAGAAGAAGTAATTTTCCGGTTCTCCGGAAAAGGGAGGCTGGTGCAGTCCGCGCCAGCCTTTCTGAGTTTGGCGAAAAGCTCGGTTACGGGCTGATTGCCGGTGTAGCCGCTGGTGTTACGGCGGTGAAGAGATCAATGAAAGGTATAAAATGGCCAAGGAAGCCGCACGCGTCCGTCGTCGCGAACGCAAAAATATCACGTCTGGCGTCGCGCACGTCAATTCGACCTTCAACAACACGATGATCACCATCACCGACGCACAGGGCAATGCTATTGCCTGGTCGTCCGCTGGTGCCAAGGGCTTCAAGGGTTCGCGTAAGTCGACCCCGTTCGCTGCCCAGATCGCTGCTGAAGATTGCGCGAAGAAGGCTCAGGAACACGGCATGAAGTCGCTTGAAGTTGAAGTTTGCGGTCCGGGTTCCGGCCGTGAATCGGCACTTCGCGCCCTGCAGGCTGCCGGTTTCATGATCACTTCCATTCGCGACGTGACGCCGATCCCGCACAACGGTTGCCGTCCGCGCAAGAAGCGCCGCGTCTGACGCGACCGTGGTTCGGAAATTCCGCCTTACCTCAGGTCTGGCGGAATTTTCGTGTATCTGGCGTGTGCGCGTCGATTTCGATCGGCGGACTTGCGCTCAAGAACCCACCGATGAACCGCTGAATTTGGTTCCTCTCGGTGTTTTCATGCTCGGTCCGTCACGATTGGATGGTGGCGGCGAACGGAAGGTTTAAAGATGATTCAGAAGAACTGGCAGGAACTTATCAAGCCGAACAAGGTCGAGTTCACCTCGTCCAGCCGCACCAAGGCAACGCTCGTTGCCGAGCCGCTGGAGCGTGGTTTCGGTCTTACCCTCGGCAACGCGCTGCGTCGCGTTCTGTTGTCTTCTCTGCGCGGCGCCGCTGTTACGGCCGTGCAGATCGACGGTGTCCTGCACGAATTCTCCTCCATCCCCGGCGTCCGGGAAGATGTGACGGATATCGTGCTCAACATCAAGGAAATCGCCATCAAGATGGATGGCGACGATTCCAAGCGCATGGTCGTGCGCAAGCAGGGCCCGGGTGCCGTAACCGCTGGTGACATCCAGACGGTTGGCGACATCGAGATCCTGAACCCCGACCACGTGATCTGCACGCTCGACGATGGCGCTGAAATCCGCATGGAATTCACCGTCAACAACGGCAAGGGTTACGTACCGGCTGAGCGCAACCGCGCGGAAGATGCCCCGATTGGCCTCATTCCGGTGGACAGCCTCTATTCTCCGGTCAAGAAAGTGTCCTACAAGGTTGAAAACACCCGTGAAGGCCAGGTTCTCGACTATGACAAGCTGATCATGACGATCGAGACCAACGGTTCGGTTTCCGGCGAAGACGCCGTTGCCTTCGCCGCTCGCATTCTTCAGGACCAGCTGGGCGTCTTCGTCAATTTCGACGAGCCGCAGAAGGAAGCAGAAGAAGAATCGGTTACGGAACTCGCGTTCAACCCGGCGCTTCTCAAGAAGGTCGACGAGCTCGAGCTGTCGGTTCGTTCGGCAAACTGCCTGAAGAACGACAACATCGTTTACATCGGCGACCTGATCCAGAAGACCGAAGCCGAAATGCTCCGCACGCCGAACTTTGGTCGCAAGTCGCTGAACGAAATCAAGGAAGTTCTCGCTTCCATGGGTCTGCACCTCGGCATGGAAGTGCCGGCATGGCCGCCTGAGAACATCGAAGATCTCGCAAAGCGTTACGAAGACCAGTACTAACAAACAAGAAGGCAGACCTCAAAGACTGCCTTTCCCCGTCAAACAGCAGGTAAGTCACCTGCATGTGCCAGGAAACGGCAGGCCTTAAAGAAGGAACCTGCGTAGAAGGAGAATAGCAATGCGCCACGGTAATTCAGGCCGCAAGCTCAATAGAACCGCCAGCCACCGCAAGGCAATGTTTGCCAACATGGCTGCTTCGCTCATCACCCATGAGCAGATCGTCACCACGCTTCCGAAGGCGAAGGAAATTCGCCCGATCGTTGAGAAGCTCGTCACTCTCGGCAAGCGCGGCGACCTGCACGCTCGTCGTCAGGCGATTTCGCAGATCAAGGATCAGGACGCTGTTCGCAAGCTGTTCGACGCGATCGCAGCACGTTACGCAAACCGTAACGGCGGCTACCTGCGTATCATGAAGGCAGGCTTCCGCCAGGGCGACAATGCCGCTCTCGCCGTCATCGAATTCGTCGAGCGCGACGTTGACGCCAAGGGCGCAGCCGACAAGGCTCGCGTTGCCGCTGAAGCTGCTGCTGCCGAAGCTGCATAAGGTTTGACGCCGTTCAGGCGTCATGAGTTAAAAAGCCGGGCGAGTGATCGCCCGGCTTTTTTGTTTGCGTTGTTTTCTGTGTTTAAGGCTGGCGATCGGGCGAATATTGGCTGATTTGACGAATAAGATCGGCAAGTGGCGCCATCAGGGCGACACGGTCCGAAGCATGATGGGCCAGCCAAAGCTTTTGCAGGTCTTCTTCATTGATCTCGCCATTCTCAATGTGTTCGAGAAGCTTTGATAGTGCGTTCCGATGACCGCTGTTCATCGTCCGGGCAATATCAGTGGGGGCGAGAGCCATCCCCATTGCCATGATGCTGAAAATCTCTGAAACAGCCGCTTGACTGGAGCCGGCAATTTTAGGGCGTTGCGAGGTTTTCGGGTTTTGGTCCGTCGGTTTCATGTTTTTGACGGGCGTTGCTGTGCATTGCCAACGGCGCGTCTTCCCCGCTTCCGCGCCATGATCGACGGCCGTACCAGCCGATAGCCCAACAGCACCACCATCATGCTGATATAAAACACCGGCTCCAGCGTGATCGATTTTCGTGCCAGCACGAAATGCAGGACGCCGACGATGAGCACGAGATAGACGAGTTTATGCAGCGTGTTCCAGCGGCTGCCGAGTTTGCGGATCGACCAGCGGTTGGAGGTGAGCGCCAGGGGAAGGAGCATGACGAGCCCCGCCATGCCGAACATGATATAGGGCCGTTTCAGGATATCACCGGCAATGGAACTGAAGACGAGGCCACGGTCCAGCACCAGATAGACGGTAAAGTGCGCCAATACGTAATAAAAGGCAATCAGGCCCAGCGCCCGACGATAGGCGATGAGGTTGATGTTGAAGAGATCGCGTAGCGGCGTCACCAGCAGGCCTAGACAGAGGAAGCGAAGCGCCCAGATGCCAAGGAGGTGTTCGAAATCCTTGACCGGGTTGAAGCCGAGGCCTCCGGTTGCGGCGAGGTAGAAATACCAGACGCCGGGAGCAAGGCCGATGACATACAGCGACCAGATGGCCGCCGGTTGGTAACGCTTCGGCAGAGAGGGTAAGGTGAAGGCGAAAGCCATGGTCAATAATTCGCCTTCAGGTCCATGCCGGCGTAGAGGCTCGCTACTTCATCGTAGCCATTGAACATCAGGGTAGGGCGGTTCTGGGTGCCAAAGAAGCCGCCTTCGCCGATGCGCTGCTCCGTCGCTTGGCTCCAGCGGGGATGGTCCACATGTGGATTGACGTTGGAATAGAAGCCGTATTCGCGGGCGTTGGAATTTTTCCAGGTCGTTTCCGGCTGTTTCTCGACAAGCGAAATGCGGACGATGGATTTGATGCCCTTGAAGCCGTACTTCCACGGCACGACAAGCCGGATCGGTGCGCCGTTCTGGTTCGGCAACGTCTCGCCATAAAGGCCGACGGCAAGGATGGTCAGGGGATGGCGGGCTTCATCGAGACGCAAACCTTCGACATAGGGCCATGACAGGGGCTGGAACAGGCCGCTCTGTCCGGGCATTTCCTCTGGCCGCACCACGGTCTCGAAGGAAACATATTTCGCGCTGCCCAGCGGTTCGACCTTGTCGAGCAGGCTTGCAAGTGGGAAGCCGATCCATGGAATGACCATCGACCAGCCTTCGACGCAGCGCATGCGGTAGGTGCGTTCCTCAAGCTGATATTTCATCAGCTCTTCGATGCCGAATTCCTGTGGCTTGGAAACGAGGCCATCCACTTTCACGGTCCAGGGTGTGGGTTTGAACTTGCCGGAATTTTCCTTGGGGTCGGATTTGCCGACGCCGAATTCGTAGAAGTTGTTGTAGCTGGTGACGGCATCAAGCGGCGTGAGTTTTTCATCCAGCTTGTAAGCGCCGGGTTTCGCCGCGAGCGGAGCGGCAACCGCCTCACTGCCCGCAAGCCCTATTGCCGCAAGGCCCGCCGCTGTGCCGAGGAAGCCGCGTCTGGAAAGGTAGATGTTTTTCGGCGTGATTTCGCTTGCCGAAATATGGGGCGGACGATAGGCGGGCATTGGAACCTCCACAAAAGCCGGGTGCATCGGCGATAAATCGATTATGATAGCCAATACGGCCGCTGCACAGATATGTTTCAGTCTGCTGCGGAAAAACAGCGCCGGGCAGACGGAAATCGCGCATTTGTGATAGGCCGTCGTCCGCTCGCCCGCGTTAAGGGAAAGGCGTACCGTACCGAACCGTACTGTTTTGCCCTAAGGTGACAGTGACAGCGCTTGCGGTTTGCGTTAGAAACACCGCAAAATAGGGCAGAGGCAGCTTCCACCGCGTTGCGGGCAGGCGCGCTTCGCCCCGAGATTGAGGAAAACACCATGCCAGCCTATCGCTCAAGAACGACAACCCACGGCCGCAACATGGCGGGCGCGCGCGGCCTTTGGCGCGCCACCGGCATGAAGGATAGCGATTTCGGCAAGCCGATCATCGCTGTCGTCAATTCCTTCACGCAGTTCGTGCCCGGCCACGTCCACCTCAAGGATCTCGGCCAGCTGGTTGCCCGGGAAATCGAGGCGGCCGGCGGTGTTGCCAAGGAATTCAACACCATCGCGGTCGATGACGGCATCGCCATGGGCCATGACGGCATGCTTTATTCGCTGCCCTCGCGCGAGATCATCGCTGACTCGGTCGAATATATGGTCAATGCCCATTGCGCCGATGCCATGGTGTGCATTTCCAACTGCGACAAGATCACCCCCGGCATGTTGAATGCTGCCATGCGCCTCAACATCCCCGCCGTCTTCGTGTCCGGTGGTCCGATGGAAGCGGGCAAGGTTGTCCTGCATGGCAAAACCGTCGCGCTCGATCTGGTCGACGCCATGGTCGCTGCCGCCGATGACAAGATTTCTGACGAGGACGTCAAGGTTATCGAGCGATCGGCCTGCCCGACCTGCGGTTCCTGTTCCGGCATGTTCACCGCCAATTCAATGAACTGTCTGACCGAGGCGCTGGGCCTGTCTCTGCCCGGTAACGGCTCGACGCTTGCCACCCATTCGGATCGCAAGCGACTTTTCGTCGAGGCCGGTCATCTGATCGTCGATCTGGCCCGCCGTTATTACGAGCAGGAAGACGAAACCGTTCTGCCGCGGACCATCGCCAACAAGGCGGCGTTTGAAAACGCCATGTCGCTGGATATCGCCATGGGCGGCTCCACCAATACGGTGCTGCATATTCTGGCTGCCGCGCACGAGGGCGGGGTGGATTTCACCATGGAAGACATCGACCGTCTTTCCCGCAAGGTTCCGTGCCTTTCGAAAGTCGCGCCCGCCAAGCAGGACGTTCACATGGAAGACGTTCACCGCGCGGGTGGCATCATGCGCATTCTTGGCGAGTTGGAGCGCGGCGGTCTGATCAACCGCGATACCCATACGGTGCATGAAGCGACGCTCGGTGACGCCATCGACCGCTGGGACATCACCCGCACCAACAGCGAGACGGTGCGCGAATTCTTCAAGGCGGCCCCCGGCGGCGTGCCGACGCAGGTTGCCTTCAGCCAGTCCTCGCGCTGGGACGATCTGGATACCGACAGCGACAATGGCGTCATTCGCTCGGTCGAGAAACCTTTCTCCAAGGATGGTGGTCTTGCCGTGCTTTACGGCAACATCGCGCTCGACGGCTGTATCGTGAAGACGGCAGGTGTTGATGAGTCCATCCTGAAATTCAACGGCCCGGCGGTCGTTTACGAAAGCCAGGACGCGGCGGTTAAGGGCATTCTGGGCAACGAGGTCAAGGCGGGCGACGTCGTCGTCATCCGTTATGAAGGTCCTAAGGGCGGCCCGGGCATGCAGGAAATGCTCTATCCGACCAGCTACCTGAAATCCAAGGGCCTCGGCAAAGCCTGCGCGCTGATCACCGACGGTCGCTTCTCTGGTGGCACGTCAGGCCTTTCCATCGGCCACGCCTCGCCGGAAGCGGCACAGGGCGGCGCCATCGGCCTCGTGCGTCAGGGTGACCTGATCGAGATCGACATTCCGAACCGCACGATCAACCTGAAGGTTTCCGACGCGGAACTGGCCTCGCGCCGGGCCGAGCAGGAAGAGAAGGGCTGGAAGCCGGAAGCACCGCGCAAGCGCAATGTCACGACGGCGCTGAAGGCCTATGCGGCCTTTGCGTCGAGCGCAGACAAGGGTGCTGTGCGGATATTGCCGGAGTAATCCTATCGCAGAGTGGGTTGGAAGGTTACGCCTGATGCGTCGCTTTCTTCCCGGAGTGCTCGAAGAGCAATACAAGCACGCTTCGTCACCCCGGAACCGATCCGGGGTCCAGCGCGATCAAGTCCTCGATCGCAAGAGACTCTTCTTACGGCGCAGACGCGCCGTGCCTGATGCCGGATCAAGTCCGGCAGGGCTGAGGAGAAAGCTCTCCACCTCCATTTAAATTGAGCCGCTCTCTGAGCGGCTTTTTGCTGTCTGAATTTGGAGTGAATTCGGCTCACAAACAGATTCAATTACTTCGCGGGATGATTCCTGGTATCCTTTCAACGTTTTGTTTTTCCATCGTAAATGTGGAGCTGACTGCAGATTGTTTCTTGCCTGGCGGTCACATTGGAGTGATGTTCGTCCAGCGACCCTTTTCCAGAAAGCAGCGATGCCTAACTTCATCACCATGAAAAGACGAACCGCACTCGCCCTCATGGCATCGCTACCCTTCGCCTCACTTGCCCGTGCCCAGAGCGCCGGGAACAACGTCCGTTCCGATCCGTTGCTGCGGGAGGCGGATGCGCTTTCCAGCCTCAAGACCGTCATCGTCAGCATCGATGGCGAGGAGATCGCTAGCCGCGCCTATCATGGTGCCGGCTTGAACGGCTCCACCAATATCAAATCGGCCTCAAAATCGATCATCTCCGCGTTGGTCGGCATGGCGATCGACCGCAAGGTTCTCCAAGGTGCGGACCAGCCGATCGCGACCATTCTGCGCGGTGAATTTCCGCAAAATCCCGATCCCCGGCTGGAGCGGATCACCGTCGGTAACCTCCTGTCAATGCAATCCGGTCTGGAGCGCATGTCCGGGCCGAATTACGGCCGTTGGGTCGCCAGCCGCAACTGGGTGCGGATGGCCTTGGGGTCGGGTTTCGCCGGAGAGCCGGGTGGCGGCATGCTTTATTCCACGGCGTCGACACATCTGCTGTCGGCGATATTGACGAAGGCATCCGGCCGTTCGACGCTTTCTCTCGCCCGAGACTGGTTTCGGCCCCTGGAAGGGTTTTCCATCGGCGGCTGGGAGCGCGATCCGCAGGGCATCTATCTCGGCGGCAACCAGATGGCGATGACCGCGCGGTCGCTGCTGGCCTTCGGTGAGCTTTACCGCAGGGGCGGCGTGACACCCGGTGGTGAGCGGTTGATTTCGCAGGACTGGATCGAGCAATCATGGCGACAGCGCACCAATTCGGTCTTCAACGGCGACGGTTACGGTTATTGCTGGTTCATCAGGGAGATGGCGGGCGAAACGGTCTATTATGCCTGGGGTTATGGCGGGCAGATGCTGTACATCGTGCCGGCAAAACGACTGTCCGTCGTGATGACCTCCCGTGAAGACGCGCCATCGGCCCGAACCGGTTATCGCGACCAGTTGCATGGCCTCATGGAGAACGTCATCCGCGCGGTGTGATCGGGTCAGAGCGGCCGGTTGATGCTCTGAAACGCCTCTCCGAGACGTTTCATGCGCTCCTCATAGGCGCCGGTAAGGCAGGCAACGTCGGCTGCACATTCCTGGCGCTTCTTCAGCCACTGGCTCTGCTCGTCGCGCAACGTGTCGCGGGCGCCCATGGCCATCAGCTGGGTTAGGATATCGAAGGTGGTGGCCATCTTCACGTCCTGATCGTTCAGGGCGCGGTTGTCGCAGATGGCCTTTTCATCCGCTGCGAGATCGGATTTCGTGCAGTCGAAACTTGCAGCACCGGCCGTTGAGAGGAGCGAGGAAGCAAAAAGGATGCCGCAGGCGAGAAGGGGCTTTTTCAAATGCATGGCTTGTCTCTGTTGAGGACTGCTGGTGCGGATGAAACCAAAATACGCCTTTGCTGGTTCCATCAGCGGAAGCCGCCGTGCCTGAAACCCACGGTCATCATCTTGCCGCTCTTTGCTTTACAGGCTTTGACGTTATAACTCCATCATACTGATGACGATGAGGAATCACATGCGAAGCGTGTTGAAGTATCTGTCCACCGGCTTTCTCGCCGCGCTCATTCTCCTGCCAGCGGGTGCCCGGGCGCAGGACAACAGGACCGTGCCGTCCAGCCACACGGAAATGCAGCTTTCCTTCGCGCCGCTGGTCAAGCGCACCGCCGGCGCGGTGGTGAATGTCTATGCCGAACGCATCGTGCAGCGGCGGTTGTCGCCCTTCGCCGGTGATCCCTTCTTCGAACAGTTTTTCGGGCAGCAAATGCCGAACCGCACGGAAAAGCAGTCGTCGCTCGGTTCAGGCGTCATCGTCACAGCCGGCGGTCTCGTGGTGACCAACAATCATGTCATTGACGGTGCTGACGACATCAAGGTGGCGCTTGCGGATGGGCGCGAATTTTCCTCCAAGGTTCTCATGAAAGATGACCGGGTCGATCTTGCCGTGCTGCAGATCGACGCCAAGGAGCAGTTCCCGGTGCTTCCGCTCGGCAATTCGGACAAGATCGAAGTCGGCGATCTGGTGCTGGCGATCGGTAACCCCTTCGGGGTCGGTCAGACGGTGACGAGCGGCATCGTCTCGGGCCTTGCCCGCAACCAGGTGACGCAGGGCGATTTCGGCTTCTTCATCCAGACCGACGCCTCCATCAACCCGGGCAACTCCGGCGGCGCGCTGATGAATATGGCTGGCGAGCTGATCGGCATCAACACTGCCATCTTCTCCAAGGGCGGCGGCTCGAACGGCATCGGTTTCGCTATTCCGGCCAATCTGGTCCGGGTTTTTGTGGCTGCTGCTGAACGGGGCGATGCGAACTTCCAGCGGCCCTATATTGGCGCGACCTTCGATCCCGTCACTTCGGATGTCGCGGAGGCGCTTGGCCTGCATCGCGCCCGGGGAGCGCTGGTCGTCAGCGTTGTCAAAGGCAGCCCCGCGGAAAAGGCCGGCATAGAGCCGGGCCAGGTGGTGACTGCGGTCAACGGATTGGAGGTGGAGCATCCCGATGCGCTCGGTTACCGCCTGACCACGGCCGGCATAGGCAAATCTGCTGAACTGACCGTCATGGACAAGGGCAAGGAAAAGAAGCTGACGATTGCACTTGACATTGCGCCCGAAACCGCTCCCCGCGACGAACGGCTGATCGAAGGCCGCAATCCGTTCGCCGGCGCGACCGTTGCCAATCTTTCGCCGAAGCTTGCTGACGAATTGCGCATGCCCTCGCAGGTCACGGGTGTCGTCATCACCGATGTGAAGCGTGGCTCGCCGGCTTATCGTGTCGGTTTTCTGCCGAAAGATGTGATCCTTTCATTGAACGGCGCAGATATCGGCTCCACGGCCGCTGTCGAAAAGGCGCTGGATGACAATCCTGGTTTCTGGCGGGTGGAAATCCTGCGTGACGGGCAGCGTATCCGGCAGTTCCTCCGATGAGCGACGATCTCTTCGCCCCGCAAGTGCCGGTGGAGGTCGCCAACCGGCGGCCTCTCGCCGATCGCCTGCGCCCGAAGACGCTGGCGGAAGTAAGCGGGCAGCCGCATCTGACGGGCGAGGAGGGCGTTCTGCGCCGCATGATCGATAGCGGCTCGCTGGGGTCGATGATCTTCTGGGGGCCGCCAGGCACTGGCAAGACGACGGTCGCCCGACTGCTTTCCGGCGAGGCGGGGCTGGCTTTCGAACAGATATCAGCGATCTTTTCCGGCGTCGCCGATCTCAAGAAGGTTTTCGAAGCGGCGCGTGCAAGGCGCATGAACGGTCGCCAGACCCTGCTTTTCGTCGACGAAATTCACCGTTTCAACCGTGCGCAACAGGACAGTTTTCTGCCTGTCATGGAGGACGGCACCATTATTTTGGTGGGTGCGACCACCGAGAATCCCTCGTTCGAACTGAATGCCGCTCTGTTGTCGCGGGCTCGTGTCCTGACATTTCGGTCGCATGACGAGGACAGTCTCAGCGAGCTTCTGAAGCGCGCGGAGGAGGCGGAGCAGAAGCCCCTGCCACTGACGGAGGATGCACGTGCAAGCCTGATCCGCATGGCCGATGGCGACGGTCGCGCGGTGTTGACGCTTGCCGAAGAAGTCTGGCGCGCGGCGCGGAAAGATGAAACCTTCGACACGGAAGGGCTCACGCGCATCGTGCAACGCCGTGCGCCCGTCTACGACAAGAGCCAGGACGGCCACTACAATCTCATTTCCGCGCTGCATAAGTCGGTGCGTGGATCGGACCCGGATGCAGCACTTTATTATCTCGCCCGCATGTTTGATGCCGGCGAGGACCCGCTCTATATCGGCCGGCGGCTGGTGCGCATGGCGGTGGAAGATATCGGCCTTGCAGATCCGCAGGCGCTCGCCGTCTGCAATGCTGCCAAGGATGCCTATGATTATCTTGGTTCACCGGAGGGTGAACTTGCGCTGGCGCAGGCCTGCGTCTACCTCGCCACCGCTCCGAAATCGAATGCCGTCTATACCGCCTTCAAGGCTGCGATGCGCGCCGCGAAGGAAAATGGCTCGCTTGTTCCGCCCAAACACATCCTGAATGCACCGACCAAGCTGATGAAGGGCGAGGGATATGGTGACGGCTACCGTTACGATCATGACGAGCCGGACGCTTTTTCGGGTCAGGATTACTTCCCGGAAAAAATGGGGCGGACCACCTTTTACGATCCACCGGACAGAGGTTTCGAACGCGAAATCCGCAAACGTCTCGACTGGTGGGCGAAACTGCGTCGCGAGCGGGAATCGCGTTAGCCCTCATCTTCACAAAATGATTCAGGCGCTTGCCAAAAAGAGTCGCGAAACTGCGCTATCGCATTGTTTTTTCAAATAAGTCAGGATGCCTTGCGCTGAGGCGCGGCCTGCGGCTGCGCCGGCAGCATCTTGACCGATGATTCCGCCAGGCCGTTATGCCCGTCGGCATCGATCACCAGATGCCAGTGCATCGTTTCGGGGATGGCGATCCGGATTGGCGACTTTTTCGCGACGCCGCCAAGATATTTGAAATCGAGCAATTCGGTGAAGCGCTGGAAATTCGCGCCCGTCATCAACCGGACATTGTTGATGGCCGAGAGAGATACTTCAATGATCGTGCCCGCCCGCAATTCCTTCAGGTCATAATGCGTGTAGCGGAAATTCGGCCGTGCCATCGCGCGCCTCCAAGTACCGGTATTGTGGCAAAAGAGGATAGGGAGGCAGGGTTAACGCTGCCTTTAAATTCGAGCGGTTTTCATCGAATTACTGGCTGTCCCGCCGGCGGCCAATGGCGATGGTGAGTATTTCAGGCCGTGTTCGACGCCCATGAAGATAATACCAACGTATAATGGGCGTATTTAATCATAATAAATTTTTTCCCCTTAGCATCGGCTGGTCGAAGTGCACTCATCGGCGTTGGGGGGAATATGAAAAACGTCACTATATCTATGCGCCTATATGCGCTCGTCGCATTGTTTCTGGCAATCCTGACCGCAGCGCTGACATTCAGCCTGTTCGAAACCTTTGGCGAGATGGAACGCGAGCGCAAAGCCGGGCTTGCGGCGATGAACGAAACGGCCGTCGCTATTCTCGATCAATATTATCGCCTGGAACAAAGCGGCAGCTTGACGCGGGAGGCGGCACAGCAGCAGGCCAAGGTCACAATCGCGGCCATGCGGTATGGCAACGGCAGCGGCTATTTCTGGATCAACGATATGCACCCCAAAATGGTGATGCATCCGATCAAGCCGGAAATGAACGGAACCGATCTTACCGCCAACAAGGACCCGAACGGCAAGGCGCTGTTCGTTGAGTTCGTGAATACGGTCAAGGCGGGCGGTCAGGGCTTTGTCGATTATTACTGGCCGAAACCGGGTGCCCCGGAGCCGGTGGAAAAATTCTCCCATGTCTCCGGTTTCGCACCCTGGGGCTGGATCGTGGGTACGGGCGTTTATGTCGACGACCTCGAAGCGGTGTTCTGGAGCGACGCGTATTTCAACATCGGCCTGTGCATCTTGTCCGGCCTTGTCGTCATTGCCGTGGCCGCCGCCGTCGTGCGTGGCGTCACTCGACCGATCGATCTCATCCGGCAGAGCATGAAGCAGATCGCCGACGGCGACGGCACCGCCGAAATCCGCTTCGCCGATCGCCGGAACGAAATCGGCGCGATTGCCAAGACGTTGCTGGTGCTGCGTGACAGCGTCAATGAGCGCAGCGCCCTGCAGGCGCGTGAGGCCGACCAGCAGCGGGCACTGGAGGAAGCGCGTCGGGGCAACGAGATGGTCCTTCGTTCCGCATCCGAGCGGCAGGCCCATGCCATGGAGCGTCTGGGGGAGGCGCTCGAGGCGCTTGCCAATGGGGATCTGACTGTTTCGCTGACAGATATCGGCGACGACTACGAAAAGCTACGCACGGACTTCAATCGGGCCGTGGGTGCGCTCCATGGCGCCATCGAAGCGATTTCCCGGACCGGTCATGTCGTCAATGACAGTGCTGCAGATATCAGCGGCGCGACCGGCAATCTCTCGCGCCGGACCGAACAGCAGGCGGCGGCGCTGGAGGAAACGGCCGCAGCGCTTGACGAGATTACCGCCACGGTGCGCACCGCATCCGAACGGGCCAATGAGGCGCGGCAGATGGTGCAGGACACGAAAAGCAGCGCCGGCCGCTCAGGCGAGATCGTGCGCAACGCGGTCGATGCCATGGGCCGCATCGAGGAATCGTCAAAGCGGATCGGACAGATCATTTCCGTCATCGACGAGATCGCCTTCCAGACCAACCTGCTGGCGCTGAATGCCGGCGTGGAAGCGGCGCGGGCCGGCGAGGCCGGACGTGGTTTCGCCGTGGTGGCGCAGGAGGTGCGCGAACTGGCGCAACGCTCCGCCAATGCCGCCAAGGAGATCAAGACCCTTATCAATCGCTCGGCGGAGGAGGTCGGCGGCGGCGTCGCACTCGTCCGCTCCACGGGCGATGCACTGGAAGAAATCGTGGCGCTCGTAAACCGGGTCGAAGGTCACGTGAATTCCATCGCCACTGCGGCGCGGGAGCAGGCCACCGGCCTCCAGGAGATCAACACCTCCGTTAATCACATGGACCAGATGACACAGCAAAACGCGGCCATGGTGGAAGAAACGACCGCCGCCAGCCAGACGCTCGCCGAGGAAAGCCGCCAGTTGCGCTCGCTTCTGTCGCGCTTCGAACTTGGACATGATGCCGAGCGCGAGGTTTCGCGGGCGGCCTGACTTCAGGCGTCTCGATCTGATGAAGGGCGCGGTTCCGGCTGCGCCCTTTGTTTTGGGCCATCAGAACCAGCCATTCGTTATTTCCCGCAACCAATAAGGTTTCGTTTACCTCATTTCTTTAAAATTTGACCTGTATTGCCGCGGATAGCGGCCGCTGAAGGTACAGGTTCTCGTATGGCGTATGTTTCCCTTCCGCGTCGTCTTGTGACGTTGCTGATGATTTCCACGGTCATGGTGTCGTGTTCGGCGGAGGGCCTCGTGCCACCGGCGGAGGTGGACGGCACCACACGCGTGAGCGCAATCCGTTCGTCGCGGCAACAGGGCTACAGCGCGCCGGCAGGTGCCTTCCGTCAGGTTGAGCGGGCCGGACAGAGCAACGATTATCCCACGGCCATATCGCAGCCGATGCCGGAGCCTTATGCTTCGCAGGATCCGCTGCTGCAAACGCGCCAGGCAGGGCAGGGTTATTCCACCCTCGATGCACAGCATCAGGCACGCATGGCGGCTGGCGGTCATGGCAATCTGCCGGTGCAGGCGACGCAAAGCCAGGAGATACCCCCGCAGCAAATGGCCAGCAGCCAGATTGCCGAGGGCGAAGGCGGCGTGAACATGGATTCCATGCTCGGCGTGGAGCCGGTGCGGGGACTGGCAGAGGAACAGGATGCCGAGATTGCCGAGGGGGCTTCGGCCCAGCCGGTGGTGGACGGCATCGGCACCGACAATCCGGTTGCGGTTTCTCCGGCGCGGCGCCAGTCCGGGCTCATTCCGCCGCCGCCACCCGGATCGTCCTCCCGCCGCCAGCCGGTGGAAGAGGTGGCCATGCTCATGCCGAATGATCCGACCGTTCGCGGCGGACTTCAGAGCGACCGGTCCCTGCCGCCCGGCATCATGCCGTCTTCGGAGGTTGCCTGCCGCGCCGAGCTTCGCCGTATGGGTGTCGCTTTTCGTGACGTCGCCCGTATTGCCGACGGGCCGACCTGCGGCATCGATTACCCGATCGAACTCAGCGGTCTCGCCAGCGGCGTCGCAGTTCGTCCGGCGGTGAAGCTCAATTGCCAGGTTACGCTTGCCTTTGCGAAATGGGTGAAGTTCGAACTCGTACCGTCCTCGCGTTTCCGCTATCTCTCCGGCGTCGGCCGCATAACGCCGATGGGTGGTTATTCCTGCCGCAAGATGAATTCCCGTTCCAGCAATCCGTGGTCGGAACATGCGCGGGGCAACGCCATCGATATCGGCACCATCACGCTGAAGAACGGCAAGGAAATCGATGTCCGTAAGAAGAGTTTCTTCGCTTTCCGCGAAAAGGCACTGCTGAAGGCCGTCAGATCGGATAGCTGCAAATATTTCTCCACCGTTCTCGGGCCGGGCAGTGATCCCAACCACTGGAACCATTTTCACTTCGACCTGCGTACCCGCAAGTCAGGTTACAGGCATTGCGATTAAGTCGCGCCGTTGGAGGTTGGCGGCTGAGTTTGAAAGCGTCTCCTCCGTCATGCTCGGGCCTGTCCCGAGCATCTGCAACGCCGCTATTGGCGATACGTCGGCAGATCCTCGGCACAAGGCCGAGGATGACGTCGAACACGGAGTGTGGCTTGTCATAGGGCTGCCGCCGATGACATAGGCGAAGGATTTTTGGATATGGTCGGAATGACGAAGCTTGAGGATGTTTCGCTGCCGCTAGCTCGATAATCGCTCGCCACATTCCCACAAAAAAAGACCGGCCCGAAGGCCGGTTGAAGAAGACAGCCTTATCGGGGGGGATATCGGCGTCTTTGCAAGGGCATGAAATGGGAAGCGATCCCACAGAACGGTCCATCCGGCGCGGATTTGCGGCAAAAGACGTCGCGCCGTACTGACCTGCGGCCAACATGGCTTGCCGCCCTTTTCTGATACGCTATGAGCGTCACATGTTTGTGACAACGGCCTTCGGGAGGCTGCCTTCATGCCCCCAGTTTCAGAGATAATGATCTTCGCTGCGGCACTTGCTGCTGCGGGTGTGGTTGCAGGCCTTCTGGCCGGCCTGTTCGGTATCGGCGGCGGCGCGGTGCTGGTGCCGGTTTTTTACCAGGTCTTCGGACTTCTGGATGTGCCTGAGGCGGTGCGCATGCATCTTTCGCTCGGAACGTCTCTCGCCATTATCGTGCCGACGTCCATCCGCTCGTTCCTGACGCATCGCCAGAAGGGCGCCGTCGATATCGAGCTTCTGAAAGGCTGGGTCGTTGCCGTGCCGCTTGGCACCGTTCTCGCCTCTATCGTTGCAGCCTATGCCTCGAGTGTGGCGCTGCGCCTGATCTTTGCCTTCATCGCGCTCGCGCTTGCCTTCCGGATGATCTTCAACCGGGCGAGCTGGCATCTCGGTTCCGATCTGCCGCCAAACCCGGCCCGTTTTCTGGTGGGCACCGGCATCGGGCTGTTTTCCGGGCTGATGGGCGTGGGCGGCGGGGTGATGAACAACACCTTCATGACGCTTTACGGGCGCAGCATTCATCAGGCGGTTGCCACCTCTTCCGGTGTCGGCGTGTTGATTTCGCTGCCGGGGCTTGCGGGTTACATCTGGGCCGGCTGGGGCGATGCGGGGCTGCCGCCATTTTCCACCGGCTTCATCAACTGGATCGCCGTGGTGCTCCTGATCCCCATTACTCTTGTCATCGCACCCTATGGTGCACGGCTGGCGCATGCGCTCAGCAAGAAGCAGCTGGAGCGGGCCTTCGGCGTGTTTCTGGTTTTCGTCGCAGCGCAGTTTTTCTATAGCGTCTACGGCTGATTTTCCGCTCCCGCCGAACGCAGTGTTCAGTCCGCCGGGCTGGCATTTGCAACCTCTGCGGTCTATATGGCGTTCATCTTACTCGGTTTTTCGAAAGAATTCGCCATGAATGCCATTGTTTCGATACGGAATCTGACCAAATCCTACGCAAATGGCTTCCAGGCGCTCAAAGGTGTCAGCCTCGATATCCGGGAGGGGGAGATACTCGCTCTTCTCGGCCCCAATGGCGCCGGCAAGACGACACTGATCTCGATCATCTGCGGTCTCGTCAATCCGGGTGACGGTTCGGTGCTGGTTGGTGGGCACGATGTGGTGAAGGATTTTCGCCAGACCCGCGCCCTCATCGGCCTCGTGCCGCAGGAACTGACGACCGACCAGTTCGAGACGGTTTGGAACACCGTCAGCTTTTCGCGCGGACTACACGGACAGAAGAAGAATCCGGAGCTGATCGAAAGCATCCTCAAATCCCTGTCGCTCTGGAACAAGAAGGACAACATGCTGCGGGAGCTTTCCGGCGGCATGAAGCGGCGTGTGCTGATTGCCAAGGCGCTGGCGCACGAGCCGAAGGTCCTGTTTCTCGATGAGCCGACGGCGGGTGTGGATGTGACCCTGCGCCGCGACATGTGGAATGTGGTCTCCGAGCTGCGCGCCAGGGGTGTCACCATCATTCTCACCACGCATTACATCGAGGAGGCGGAAGAAATCGCCGACCGGGTGGGTGTCATCAATGGTGGCCAATTGCTGCTGGTGGAAGAAAAGACGGCATTGATGAAGAAACTCGGCCGCAAGCAGCTTTTTCTTGAGCTTTCCCAGCCGGTGGAGACTTTGCCGGAAAGTCTCGCGCCCTTCGGCCTCACGCTTTCCGAAGATGGCTGCACCATTACCTATGAAATCGAGGATAATGGCGAGCAGGGCCGCATTGCCGATGTCCTGAGCGCGCTTTTCGCCGCCAACATCCATTTCAAGGATATTTCCACGCGGCAGAGTTCGCTCGAAGATATCTTCGTTTCGCTGGTGGGAGGCCAGAAATGAATTTCGAAGCCATCAAGTCCATCTACCTGTTCGAAATGGCGCGCACCCGCCGCACCCTGCTGCAAAGCGTGGTCTCTCCGGTCATTTCCACCTCGCTCTATTTTATCGTGTTCGGCACAGCGATCGGTTCGCGGATTCAGGAGGTTGGTGGGGTTTCCTATGGCGCTTTCATAACGCCCGGCCTCATCATGCTGACGCTTCTGACGCAGTGCATCGGCAACGGCTCCTTCGGCATCTACTTCCCGAAATTCACCGGCACCATCTATGAAATCCTCTCCGCACCGGTGGCGATGACGGAAATCCTTGTCGGCTATGTCGGAGCGGCGGCGACAAAGGGGCTGATGATCGGTACGATCATCCTGATAACCGCGTCGTTCTTCGTGGATATAAGCATCGCCCATCCGTTCATGATGATCCTGTTTTTTGTGCTGACGGCTGTGAGTTTCAGCCTGTTCGGCTTCATCATCGGCATCTGGGCAACGAATTTCGAGCAGTTGAACCTCATTCCCATGCTGGTGGTGCCGCCGCTGACCTTCCTCGGCGGCAGCTTTTATTCCATCGACATGCTGCCACCCTTCTGGCAGACGGTCAGCCACTTCAATCCGGTGCTTTATCTCATCAGCGGCTTCCGCTGGAGTTTCTACGAGATCGCTGACGTCAATCCCGTCATCAGCCTGGCTATGATCACGCTGTTTCTGACGCTATGCCTCGGTGTTGTCGGCTGGATGTTCAAGACAGGGTATCGGCTGCGCAACTGATCCAGAAACGCTTTCCTGAAAATTGGACGCCCGGTCTGCGCCGGGCGTTCTCGTATTCAAAGCACAACGCGAGCGCAGGTCAGGCCACCTGCTTCTGCGCCACTTCCTCGACAACCTCACCCTCGAGATAGGAAACGAGGTCCTTGATCGTCACGACCAGCAGGCCGTGGCGCTCGGCGAAGACCTCGAGCTGGGGCAGGCGGGCCATGGTGCCGTCGTCATTGGCGATTTCGCATATCGTGCCGGAGGGGAACTTCCCGGCGAGACGGCAGAGATCAACGGCAGCTTCGGTATGGCCCGTGCGTCCGAGAACGCCCTGCGGGTTGGCGCGCAGCGGGAAGATATGGCCCGGGCGAGCGAAATCCTCGGGGCGCGAGCCTTCCGATACCAGCGCGCGCACGGTCTTTGCGCGGTCGGCGGCGGAAATGCCCGTCGTGGTGCCGGGAATGTAATCCACCGACACGGTGAAGGCCGTCTTGAGGGATTCGGTATTGCGCGAAACCATCAGCGGAATGTCTAGCGCGTCGAGGCGCTCTCCGGGCATGGCCACGCAGATCAGCCCGCGTGCATGGTTCATCATGAAGGCGATCTGTTGGGGGGTGATGCTGTCGGAGGCGGCGATGATATCGCCTTCGTTTTCGCGGTCTTCGTCGTCAACCACAATCACCATCTCGCCGCGGGAAATGGCGTTAATGGCGTCTTCAATTCTGGCAACTGTCATTCTATTTCAAGCCTTTCAAGGGTTATGCCGTTTTGCGGCATTTTCGCGCTTCGAGAAGCGCCAAATATCCCTTGGGCGAACAATGCAATACGAAGCCCGCTAACGCGCAGGCGTCCCATGCCTTGTCCTCTTCCATCCGGACTATACCGTCGGCTCCGGCCTCTCACCGGATCTGCTGACCTTCCGGCTTTGGAAACCGGAAGCGCTCGCGGGCTCCGGGAAAGTCCCGATACCGCCGGTGGGGAATTGCGCCCCGCCCTGAGAACAGCAACAACTTAAATTATCAAATGCGAGGGAATCAAGGGGCAATGGCCCGCCGCAGCCCTTGCGCGTGAAAAGAATATCCCGATTGCAGACGCGACGAGGAATTTCCTTTCCGGTACCAAGACGTGAGAAAACTCCCCGAAATGAATCTCGAGGCGGCAGTGCTCACCGATCCCGCAACCGCAATTCGTCGGTCTGCATCTGCAGCGAACCAAGCGTTGACAAAAAGCTCATGCCAAGCAGGCTCTGGCCCAATTGGCCATCCTGGGCGACGAGGGCGGGGATGTTGCGTCGTACGATCGGGCCAATGCTGATTTCCGACAGCGTGACGGGTGCTGCTGCCGTGCGGCCATTGGCGGTCATTACCGGTACGGTATAGCGAAGATTTGTGGTGTCGATGCCGATTGCGGTCGCATCCGCATTTGCGAGCACCACGGAGCTGGCGCCTGTATCGACCAGCATGTGGACTGTCCTGCCCTCAATCCCGACATTCGCTTCGAAGTGGCCGCTCATGGATTTGTGCAGCACGATTTCCTGCTCGCCTGCCGATGTCGTCACCACGACGGCGCGGCCGGGCATCAGACCGCCGAGCAGCCGGTCGCCGAAGGATTGCAGGTCGTAGCGATAGAGATAGAGCGAGACGAGGCCGAGGATGATGACGAGCCAGACGGCGAGCTGCCGGATGACGGTGCCGAAGTTGCCGCGTCTTCCCGCCAGAATGCCGGCCGACAGCAGCCCTGCGATGGGCAGAAGATAAAGGACCTGGGCAAACTGATCATTATCGATGCCGAGCGTTCGGCCACCATTGTGATTAACGACGAGCAGGCCAAGGCCGACGGCCAGCAGAAGGAGAACGATGGTCAGTCTGTTCATGCGGTATGTGTCTCCTTGGCGGACTCGGACAGATTTGCCAATCTTTGCGGCAGCGCGCGCATGATCAAGCGGCGCGTCTCGTCGCTATAACCCGTCCAGCCGCCGATTTCATCCAGCGTGCGGCCGCAGCCGATGCAGAGAGTGTGGGTCGTGTCGAGGCGACAGATCTGGACGCAGGGTGTTTCCATGGTGATCTATATCAGGCCCTCATGCCGCAAGGGCAAGTGCGACGAGAATCACGATCTCCGTGATCTGCTGGCAAGCCCCAATGGTATCCCCGGTATGGCCGCCGATCTTCCTCTCGCACAGCCTGCCGAACAGCATGGCCGCGATGACCGCCACCGCCAGCACAAGCGCGATCTCAAACAGTGGCAGCGCGTGCAGCGTGAACAATATGAAGAGAAGAAGCCCGGCGGCCAGCGCGATGTTGCGCTCGCTTTCTACGGGCTGGCCGGCATTGACGGCGATGCCGGAGGTCTTGGCGGCGGGCAGGGACTGCCAGTGCCACACCATCAGCGCGCGGCTCGTGACAAGCGCTGCAATCA
Source organism: Agrobacterium genomosp. 2 str. CFBP 5494 (assembly GCF_900013495.1). NCBI lineage: Bacteria > Pseudomonadati > Pseudomonadota > Alphaproteobacteria > Hyphomicrobiales > Rhizobiaceae > Agrobacterium > Agrobacterium genomosp. 2. Next base: position 2,357,301 of record NZ_LT009718.1, on the reverse strand, counting down.
GACAGGCGGCAGCGGTTTTGCCCGGCAGGGTTATGATCAGCGAGGCGAGTGCAGTGGCGCGGAGCGCGAAGGAAAGAACCATGGCAATGGTGCCATAACTGCCGATACGGCTGTCCTTCATGATTTCAAGCATACGCGCCTTGTCCCTGCCGCTGCCGAAGCCATCGGCCGTGTCGGCAAGCCCGTCCTCATGCAGCGCGCCTGTCATGAGCGCCGTCAGGCCGATGGCGAGCCACCCGGTGAGCTGCGGAGAGGCATCGAAGCGCGCAAACACGACAACCAGGAAAGCGGCGGGCAGGGCGATCAGCAGTCCCGCGGCGGGGAAGGCACGGGCGGCCCGGCCCATCGACACGCCCGAGTCGCCTTCGAAGAATCGCGAAGGGACGGGCAGGCGGCTCAGAAAGGCGAGGGAATGCATGACATCTGTTATAAAATCCCGGGCCTTCATGCTCTCTCCGTTGCAGTCGCTGCATTTCCGGTTGTTCCGCGGCGCATCCGCTATTATGAGAGGCGCAACAAAGACCGATTTGCCGGAAAACACAAGTTTCCGGACGCATGAGCCGATGCGAAAGCCAAACCGGCTATGAGAGAGACTGATATCATGAGCATGAGCGGATTGCCCTTCGATGATTTCCGCGCGCTGCTGCGCGAGCTTCCCGGCCCGGACACGCACGCGCTTGTTGCGGCGAAGGAGCGCAATGCGCAGCTGACGAAACCTGCCGGTTCGCTCGGCCGTCTCGAAGAAATCGCCATGTGGCTTGCCGCCTGGTCCGGCCGTTCGCCTGCCGTCAACCGTCCGCTGGTGGCAATCTTCGCCGGCAATCACGGCGTGACCCGCCACGGCATCACGCCCTATCCGACGTCTGTGACCCAGCAGATGGTGGAAAATTTTGCCGCCGGTGGCGCGGCGATCAACCAGATCTGCGTGGCCAATGATCTCGGCCTGAAGATTTTCGATCTGGCGCTGGATTACCCGACCGGCGATATCACCTGTGAACCGGCGCTTTCGGAGCGTGACTGCGCCGCCACCATGGCCTTCGGCATGGAGGCGATTGCCGGCGGCACCGATCTTCTCTGCGTCGGTGAAATGGGCATCGGCAATACCACGATAGCGGCTGCGATCAATCTTGCGCTTTATGGCGGTACGGCGGAAGAATGGACCGGTCCGGGCACCGGTTCGGAAGGTGACGTCATGGCCCGCAAGATTGCCGCGGTTAAGGCGGCGGTAGAGTTCCACAAGGACCACCTGTCCGATCCGCTGGAAATCATGCGTCGTCTCGGCGGACGCGAAATCGCGGCGATTGCAGGTGCCATTCTTGCTGCGCGCGTGCAGCGCATTCCCGTGCTGATAGATGGTTATGTGGCAACGGCCGCCGCGGCGTTGCTGAAGGCTGCCAATTCCTCTGCGCTCGATCATTGCCTTATCGGCCATGTCTCGGGTGAGCCGGGCCATCTGGCAGCCATCGAAAAGCTTGGCAAGACACCGCTTCTGGCGCTTGGAATGCGTCTTGGCGAAGGCACCGGTGCGGCCCTTGCCGCCGGCATCGTCAAGGCCGCCGCCGCCTGCCATTCCGGCATGGCCACGTTTGAGGCAGCAGGTGTCGACACACGCATCACCGCGCCCACCAATCATTGAGGCTGAAGATGGACGCGACGCCGCACATGCCACCGCCAGAACCGGTCTTTCGTAAAGAAAAGGGCTGGCGGCATCTGTTCGCTGCCGCGCGCTATTCCCTGCAGGGGCTCGGTCGGCTTTGGCAGGAAGCTGCCTTTCGTCACGAAGTTCTTGCCTTCTGCGTCGGGCTTGGCCTGCTTCTGGTCGTGGGCGCGCCGTTTGCGCATCTTCTCGTTTTCACGGTGTTGATGCTGCTTTTATTCTCGGTGGAAGCGCTCAATACCGCCATCGAGGAACTGGTGGACCGCATTTCGCCGGAAATTTCCTCCGTGGGCCGGCACGCCAAGGATCTCGGCTCCTTTGCCGTCTTCTGCCTGCTGATGGCGAACGGATTTTTCGTGCTGTATTCGCTGGTGACGACGCTGTTCTTCTGAGGTTGCCAGCTTCAAGGCATTTCCAGGTGGAAAGCCGGGCGACGCCTTCCTGTGGGCGCCTTAAGCGAAGGACCGTCGGCGTGGCTGGATGGCATGGGTTTCTTCGACCGCCGGCAGGCTCTGGAGCACGCGTTTCGCGGGCAGGATGGCGATGCCTTCCGTGCCCTCACGCAGTTTGGATTTCAGAATGAACTGGCCGTCATGCTTGGCGAGGATGGCCTGAACGATGGGCAGGCCAAGGCCTGTTCCCTGCTCGGCGCTCTTGATCGCGATTGATCCCTGACCGAAGGCTGACAGCACCACCGGAATTTCCTCCTCTGGAATGCCTGGGCCATTGTCCCTGATCGACACATATTGGCCGCCGCCGGCCGTCCAGCCCGCCTTTACGAGAATTTCTCCACCCTGCGGGGTGAACTTGACGGCGTTGGACAGCAGGTTGAGGACTACCTGGCGGATCGATTTTTCGTCCGCCCAGACCTGCGGCAGGCTGTTTTCAAACTGCTGGGAGATCCTGATGTTCTTGGCGCGGGCGCGAAGCTGGATCATGCCGATGCAATCTTCGGCGATTTCCAGCATCGAGATCGCTTCTTCGTTCAGGTCATAACGGCCCGCCTCGATGCGCGACAGGTCGAGGATTTCGTTGATGAGATCGAGCAGATGCTGGCCGGAGCGGTGGATATCGCCGGAATATTCCTTGTAGAGCGGATTGTTGAGCGGCCCCAGCACCTCCGAAGACATGACCTCGGAGAAGCCGAGAATGGCGTTGAGGGGCGTGCGCAGCTCGTGCGACATGGAGGCGAGAAAGCGCGACTTGGCCAGATTGGCCTCTTCCGCGCGTCGCCGCGCCTCGTCGGAAACCGAATTGGCGACTTCGAGCTCGGCGATCAGGTCGTCCTTTTCCGTCTGCGAGGAGAGGAGCTTGATGCTGGTCTGGTAAAGCCGGCTGGTGATGCGGTGGCAGAACAGGATCGCCATGCCGAACATCAGCGCAAGACCGACATCGAATGGATCGCGCGAGAAGACAGAGGTGACGCACAGAGCCGCCAGCACCGGCAGGAAAGTCATGAAGGTTGCCCGCCGCAGCATGAAATTGGCCGTGGCGGTAAGCGAGAGCGCGATCAGCAGCGTCGAGCCCTTGAAGAAAAGCACGAGCGTCGGGTCATTACGCGTTGGCTCCGCCAGCGCGAACATCGCCCAGATGCACCCGATGACGATCTGCATTCCGAGAAAAAGATTTTTCCAGTGCAGGAGGTTTTCGGCGGTGATTTCCTGTTTTGCAGCCCGTTTGGCGAGCATCAGCGAAATGGCGTGGAAACTCAATGCAGCCAGCGACCAGATGATGAGGCTGATATCGCGGGTTATGTAAACGCCGATGATGGAGGCAAGCACGATGAAAAGCGGCATGATCATCGCGCCCTGCAGGGTCTCGGCGATGTGCATGGTCAGCATCTCGCGTTCATAGGCGTCGCTTGCGCCTGCACCTTGCTGCAAGCGTTCACGCGTCGTCTTCACCGCGTCGAAAACCGCCTTGTTGCGATGTTTTTTCGAGCGGTCGACGATGATCTTGTCGGTGGACGTGCTGACGCTTTTACTCATTGTTACAACGCAGGGTGACATGAACCCTTGCAGACTACGCCCAAAATCTTAAGAAGATGCTGCCGTGAAAGGATTTGTTTGCCATCTCTGACAAGGGTTTGTTGTTACATGAGACGAAATGGAGGCAGGCGCGGGGGTTTTTCCGCAGTCCGCGACGGCGGCCTGTTCCTTGCTACGGTTTTTCTAGGGGTTCTGATTGCAGCCAAGCTCGATCATATCAACAGCGAAACCTATGGCGGCCGCTTCTTCGTGATTGATGGCGACACGCTCTCCAAGGGCAAGGAACGTTTCCGGCTGCTCGGCATCGATGCGCCGGAGCTTGCGCAGACATGTCTGCGCGGGGGCGAAAGCTGGCCATGTGGCGAGGAGGCGCGCCGTGTTCTGCAACGGCTGGCCGCGCCAGCGGATTTCTCCTGCTCCGGCAGTTCCAGAGATCGATACGGGCGACTGCTCGTCTATTGTTCCGCCGGCGGCAGGGATGTGTCGTCGGACATGGTGTCGGCCGGTTTTGCCGTCGCGTCGGGATATTTCCAGTTTTCGAGCGAGCAGGAAGCCGCGCGCAGGCAGGCGCTCGGCATCTGGGCGGGAGAATTCGAAAAGCCCTCGCAGTGGCGGAGGGATCACCGTGCCGCGGATATGGAAACGCCGGCGGCGGGTTTCCTCACCATCGTCCGCCATCTTCTGGGGTGGGATCATGGCTGAAGGGGAGAGGGTTGGGCCAGTGCATGATGATGGGCTGGACGGGCTGCGCGATGAGATTGCCCGCTGTCGTCTCTGTCGCGACATGCCGCTCAAGGGAATGGCTGACCGCCTGCCGCATGAACCCCGGCCCGTGGTCGTCATGTCGGCAAGAGCACGCATTCTGATTGCCGGGCAGGCGCCAGGGCTGCGCGTGCATGAAACGGGCCTGCCATTCAACGATGCTTCCGGCGACAGGCTGCGCCAGTGGCTGAATGTCGACCGGGAGACATTTTACGATCCGGATCGTTTCGCCATCGTTCCCATAGGGTTCTGTTTTCCCGGTTATGATGACAAGGGAAGCGACCTGCCGCCACGGCGGGAATGTGCGCCGCACTGGCGCACGCGGGTCATGGCGGCGATGCCGCAGGTGGAACTGATCCTCGCGATCGGCCAATATGCGCAGGCTTTTCACCTGGGTGAAAGACGATGCAAAACCATGACCGAAACGGTGCAAAACTGGCGCAGCTATCTTCACGCCAATTCCGGCCCCGGCGTTCTTCCTTTGCCGCATCCGAGCTGGCGCAACACGGGGTGGCTGAAAAAGAACCCGTGGTTTACGGAGGAACTGTTGCCGGTTCTGCGACAACATGTGGAAATGCGGCTTTGGTGAAACAATTTTCTGTTTTTCCGCAAAAATTAGTGTATTGAAAGGAAATTAATTCAGGAGGGTAGACGCATTGGATCGCCTAGACCGTAAGATTTTGCGCATTCTGCAAGAGGATTCCACGCTGGCTGTTGCCGATCTGGCGAAGAAGGTCGGCCTTTCCACGACGCCCTGTTGGCGGCGTATCCAGAAGATGGAAGAAGACGGCGTCATCCGCCGGCGCGTGGCCCTGCTCGATCCGGTCAAGGTCAATACCAAGGTCACGGTTTTCGTCTCCATCCGCACCGCCTCCCATTCCATCGAATGGCTGAAGCGCTTCTCCGAAGTGGTTTCCGAATTCCCGGAGGTTGTCGAATTCTACCGTATGAGCGGTGATGTCGACTATCTGCTGCGCGTCGTCGTGCCCGATATCGCCGCCTATGATGCTTTCTACAAGCGGATGATCGCCAAGATCGAAATCCGCGACGTCTCCTCCGCCTTTGCGATGGAGCAGATCAAATATACGACGGAACTGCCGCTCGATTACATGCTGCTGGATAATCCTAAATCCGGCGAAGAGTGATCCGTCGCCGGTCAGTTTTTGATCAACGCCCTTTCCGGCCGCCGGGGAGGGCGTTTTAATTCGTGGGTGGTTTTTTGGGCGTCGGTCGGGCCTGCCAGGGCTGATACTGTCGGAAGGTCCGTCCGGTAGCTGCCGCAGAGGCACGACAATTCTATTTCGCCGGTAACGGCAAATTCGCACATTCAATTCTCTCAGCGCCCTCTGCGCGCAAACCAGGATTTTGATAAAATCGCTCGAATATCTACGCTTTTACTGTCGAAGAATGGAATAGCGAGGGATATCCATATGCTGACACGACGCGGAACATTGGGACTGATTGCAGGTGCGACCGGGGCGGTGTTTCTGCCGCATATCCGGCGCGCGAGCGCCGCAACCACGGCGTTGCGGATTGGCTGGCAGAAGAATGGCGTGATAGCGCTCGCGAAGAGCCAGGGCGCGCTCGAAGCGCTGCTGAAGGATCGCGGCATCGAGGTCAAGTGGTCTGAATTTTCCTCCGGGCCGCCGCTTCTTGAAGCGCTGGGTGCCGGTGCGCTGGATATAGGCCCGACCGGCGATGTGCCGCCGCTTTTCGCGCAAGCCGCCGGCGGCAATCTGCGTTATGTCGGCACCTACAAGGCGGCGGCAGGCGGATCGGCGATCCTCGTGCAGAAGGATTCGCCGCTGAAGACGCTCCAAGACCTGAAGGGCAAAAAGGTCGCCTTCAAGCGCGGCTCCAGCGCCCATAATGTCACCGTCAAGGCGTTGCGAAAGGCGGGGCTGACCTTGGCCGACATCACGCCCGTCGATCTTGCCCCGCCGGATGCGGCGGCCGCCTTCCGAAGCGGCAGCATCGATGCCTGGTCGATCTGGGATCCTTATTTCGCCGTGGCGGAGAAAGAGCCGACGACGAGGGTTCTCTCGACAGCCGAAGGCATCGTCGATCCGTGGAGCTACTTCCTCGCCAATGGCGATTTTGTTGAAAGTAATCCCGATCTCGTGCCGCTGATCCTGAAGGAACTGGCGAATGTGGGTGCGAAAGCGCAGACCAACATCGACGCGACAGCCAAGTCGCTGTCGGCCATCACCGGTGTCCCCGAGGATGTCACGAAGGTTTCGCTGACGCGCCCCGGTGCCGACCTCGGACGGGTCTCGCTGGTTCCGGATGAAGCCATCGCCTATCAACAGGCGCTTGCGGACGAGTTCTACGATCTGAAGATCGTGCCGAAGAAGCTCAAGGTGGCGGATATCGTCTGGCGTCCCAAGGCGAGTTGATGGGCGGAAAGTGGAGTCTCTTCAACCGGCTGGCGGATGTTGCTCAGAGGTTGATTCAGGCCGTTGTTGTTAAATGTGAGGCGATTGGATGCCGCTTGTTTCTTCTCCCCGTGGGGGAGAAGTCCGCGGCAGCGGGATGAGGGGCGAGGGTAGAGATAGACTGAGAGCCAGCCCCTATCCGACCTTCGGCCACC